>JAJEGJ010000012.1 GCA_022819905.1 Alphaproteobacteria bacterium | reverse complement strand
AGCATCCATGTCTCGCGTCAAGCGGTGATTCGCCTGTGATTCGGTGCTGACGGCGGTTCTGCACAGAAGCTCCGCAGGTTATCCACAAGCCGGTCGTGTTGATGCCGTGCATGGCGGTGGGG
Organism: Alphaproteobacteria bacterium; assembly: GCA_022819905.1. Classification (GTDB taxonomy): domain Bacteria; phylum Pseudomonadota; class Alphaproteobacteria; order TMED109; family TMED109; genus VXPW01. Next base: position 114,565 of record JAJEGJ010000012.1, on the reverse strand, counting down.
TTTCGGCCCAGGGCCGTGCGTCGCGCAGGAGGACGTTGGCGAGGGTGATCAGCTTGCGCATGATGGCGACGATCGCGACCTTGTGGCTCTTGCCGGCGGCCTTGAGCCGCTGGAAGACGCGCTGCAGGTCGGGGTTGTGCCTTGCGGCGCTGAGGGCGGCCATATAGAGCACGTTGCGTGGCCGTTGCCGGCCGCCGCGGATGTGCCGGGCGCCGCGCTGGCGCCCGCTGTCGCGGGCGAAGGGGGCAACGCCGAGGAGGGCGGCCGCCTGGCGGTTGCCGATGCTCCCGAGCTCGGGCATCCAGCAGCACAGGGCGGCGGCGCTGACGGGGCCGATGCCCGGGATCGAGGTGAGGATCCGGTAGCGCCGGTCGGTGTCGGGGTCGCTGGCGATCAGTTCGTGGATCTTGCCGTCGAACGCCGTCACTTGCCGGCCGAGCTGGTCGACGCTGCGCTGCGCCTCTTCGCGCAGGGCGGGATCCTGCACCTCGGCGGCCGTCTGGCGGAGCGACACCTGGGCATCGCGATGCTTCTCGCGCAGGACGAGCAGATCGGCGAGCTGGTCCAGGAACGCGCTCCGCGGCGGCGTGGCCGGCAGGTCGAGGAAGGCCGAGCCGTAGGCGGCCAGTGCGGTGGCGTCGATCGTGTCGGTCTTCGCCAGCAGGCCGAGCGCCTCGGCGAAGCGGTGCGTGCGCAGCGGGTTGGCGAGCACCACCTCGACCCCCCGGGCGTGCAGGGACTGATGCACCGCGCGGTGGTAGCGCCCGGTGGATTCCATCACCACACGCCCGCTCCCGTGGTGCTCCAGCCACGCCCCCAGCGACCGGTAGCCTGCGCGCTGGTTGGCGAACTGCCGGCTCTCCCCGGCCACGTGGACGTCCAGCTGCTCCTTGCTGACGTCGATCCCTGCCACTACCGTTGCCATCTCCCCGTGCTCCTGTTCTTGCGGTGATGCGGGTCTCAAAGCCCAGGCATCCATGCAGGACGCAAGGGGATGACGCCGGCGGGCCGACCAGGCTCTCTTACGGTTCTGATCCGAGAGGACTTCGGTCCGACCCGCCGGCACGGGACGTCATGAACGCCCCGCGTTCCCGCCCCTGCGCCAACGGCGCAGGGGCGCGGAATTGCACAAAATCTACGGAGATCAGGCGCGCTCTTCAGCAGCGAGTTGTCCACAGAAACCCCGCCCCCAGCCACTGTTGATAACTTCTTGCCCTTCGGGCTATCTGCCTCATACAAGCGGATATTCACACCGGCTCTAGCGGTCGGTAATCGCGCCGCCCGTTTCCTTTCCAGCTTCGTCCGATCTGATCCGGCTGAACCCGGAAACGGGGGGTCACGTCCCCTGCCTCAGGAAAACAGGATCATCATGCGTACATCAAGAAGGCAATTTCTGGCCGCCGGAGCGGCAGCAGCATCGGTAGGCACACTCTCGGCCTGTGTCGCGCCCCGGGTGGCCACATTCGGCCATCCGTCGTCCTACGCCACCCAGGTCGTACAGCCGCGGAACTGGAACACGGTCTTCCATTGGGTGGACGTGGCGCTCCAGCAGGTGCGGGATCAGCGGGTCCTGGTGCCGCGGGCCGCTTACAACTTCGGACTGGCGATGTCCGCCGGTTTCCTGGCGGCAAACGGCATTGTCCAGGCGTACGACGAACCCTTCGGAGTCGGCGCCGGCCCTCGTGGCGCCGACCCCGAGGTCGCGTACGGAACGGCTTTCGCCACCGCAGCCGCGGAAGCCTTTCAGCAGCCGTTCTTCTTCGAGCGAATGGCCTTCCTGAGCCGCTATCCGGCGAGCGAAGCCAAGACCCTGGGAGCCGAATGGGGTCAAGCCGTCGGGCGCCACGTGATCAAGATGAGGGTCGACGACGGATCCGAGCCGAGCGAAGTCAACTATTACCTGGACCGTTACGAAAAACGGTCGGACGCGCTGCGATGGCTGCCGACGGGTCCGTTCTACGGAGCCCAGCCCGGACCGGCATTTTCTTCGTTTGATCGGGGTCTTTACCCGGGACAGGGTCAGATCAAACCGTGGACGATGACCAGCGGATCACAGTTCCGGCCGGCCAGTTTCTACGACCCGGCGAGCCCCGAGTTCGCTGAGGCGTTCGACATGACTCGCCGGCTCGGAGGTGTGGACAGCACCATTCGAACCGCCGACGAGTCGGAAATCGCGCTGTTCTGGGAGGACGGCCCCTGGGGTGTCACCCCGCCGGGACATTTCGTCTGTGTCGCGATGCAGATCCTGCAGGAACGTGATCTCAGCTTCATCGAGCTCGCACGTGCGTTCGCCCTGATCGGCATGACACAGTGTGACGCGTCCATCTGCGCGTGGGACTGCAAGTACCACTACGACATCGTCCGTCCGGAGAGCGCGATACGCGTACGCGCGCCCGAGTTCGAGAATCCGGACCCACGAATCGCGCAGGAACCAGGTTGGCGCAGCTATATCCCGACCCCGGAGTTTCCGTCCTACACATCGGGCCATTCCACGTTCGGCGCCGCTGCCGCAGAACTGATCGCGTTGGTCTACGGCCGAGATGACGTTGTGTTTTCCGGCCAGTCGCCGGACGCGGTCCTGTGGCCTCAGTTGAACGGCGTCACGCGGCGATGGACCAGCCTGTCTCACATGGCGGAAGAGAACGGGATGAGCCGGCTCTACGGCGGCGTGCACTGGGAGATGGACCACACCGCCGCCATGAAGGCCGGCCGCGCGATTGCCCGGCAGGCCTTCCGCACCACCTTTCCGGCCAAGGTCTAGGGCAATGGCGTTGCATTGCCTGCACCGATCGTTTCTTGGTCTTGGCGTTGCCTCGATCACCCTTGCCGCAGCATGCGAGTCTGCGGCTGCCCAAGATGTTTCCCTCAACTACGAGAGCCTGTCATCGCTGGAGGAGCCGCTCGCGACGGAAGTCGGCGACGTCACCCTCGTGTTGACCGGTCTTCTCGATGCCTCCCTATCCGATGGCGCGGAGGACGACAGCGCTTCCGACACCGGCCTGATCGGCAACGCCCAATTGGCAATCCTGACGCAGTTGTCGAACAGCTGGCGGGTTTCCCTGACCTACTTCGGCCAATATGCGTCGGCGGGCACCGCCGGGTTCCGTTCCGACCAACGAACCATCGGTAACGGCGCAGTTTCCATCGGGAGTGCGTGGGGAACGATACTGGGTGGTGACGTCTCGGGGATCGTTCGCGAACAGACTCGACGGCATCGGGGCGCCGGCAACAGCGTCCTGGCCTTCGACGACGCCATGGGCCAGCTCGATGAGTTCGGAGGCGCCTACCTGGGCCGGTTCGGGCCTTGGGTGGTGAGCGTCGCGGCGGACGGAGACGGGAATCTGGATGCCGGCGCCATGTTCCAGCGTCCGGCCGGCAATCGCGACTACCGAATTACCTTCCGCGCCACAGACGGCGTCTATCGCACTGGCTCGGAACGATTCGATACCCGGGCCGCTGCAGCGGTCGCCGAGATGATCTATGGCAGCACCACTCTCGATGCCGGTGTCGGCCTCGAACGCCTGGCGTCAACCGGCCGGAAGGCTGACCGCAGGTTCGTGTCGGCAGGCGTGCGTACCAAGGCCGGCGTGGTTGGGTTCTCCATAGGAGCACACTTCGGACGCATCGAGGGACAGGACGAGCAGTCGGCCGCACTGGGACTTCAATACGACCTTGCTCGCGGTCTGTCTGCAAACCTGGGCCTGAATCACAGGGAAGCCGATGTCACCGTGGATGGCGCGACGTTCCTGCAGGTGGAAGAAACCGAAACCGTCGTTTCGATACGGTACAGCTTCTAGTCGGCTTCAGGCGGTTGGCCGTCCAACCGGCCAGCCGCACGCGATCGGCTCGACGGGCTCGGGCAGGGTCGGACACCGGGAACCACCGACCCAGCCAGTTTCGGGATCAGCCGCCCGGGTGCAGGCCGACAGCGATGGGGGGCCCGTGCGGGCCCGCGCGGGCCTCCAGCGCGGGCAGGTACTGTGGCGGCAGGCGGACCTTCCGGGGCTGAAACGGCGATGATGCCTTGCCGCGGGTCCGGGCACCCGGCGGCCGCCACGTGGGTCCCTTGGCGCGGGCGACCCGGGGGGGCGACGGATTGAACACGCAGTTCGTCGCTCAGATATACGTCCGCACGACACCGCCGTCGACGCGCAGGGAAGCGCCGTTCGTCGCCGACGAAGCCTTGCTGCACACGTAGCAGATCAGGTTCGCCACTTCGTCGACCGTCGCGTAGCGCCGCAGCAGCGACGACGTGCGCCGCAGGCGGAACGTGTCACCCTGCACATCCTCGATGGTGCGGTTCTCGTCCTTCGCCCGCTTGCCGAGGCGCTCCTCCTGGGTCTCGACCCAGGTCGGACCAGGCAGCACGGAGTTGACGGTCACTCCTGTCCCTGCCGTGGTCTCGGCAAGTCCGCGTCCGATGGCCAGCTGGGCCGCCTTGGTGAAGCCGTAATGAATCATCTCGGGCGGGATGAACACCCCGGACTCGCTCGAGATGAACACCACGCGGCCCCAGTCTTTTCGACGCATGGCGGGAAGGTAGTGGCGCGCCAGCCGGATCCCGCTCATCACGTTGACCTGGAAGTAGTCGAGCCACGTAGCGTCGTCGATCTCGTCAAACGGGCGCATCTCGTAAATGCCCATGTTGTTGACCAGTATGTCGGCTTCCGGAACTGCCGCGAACACGCTCGAACAGCCTTTGGCATTGCCAAGGTCACCGGCTACGCCCTCGCCAGCCGTACCGAGCGCATCCTGAAAGCGCTGAAGTCCCTTGGCCACCGATTCCTCGGTGCGCCCGTGCAGGACGACGCGGGCCCCCATACGGGCAAGCCCCAACACCGTGGCAAACCCAATTCCCCGGGTGGAACCAGTGACCAGCGCTGTCCGCCCTTGTAGATCCAGATCCATTGCTACGTTTCCTCCGCAGTCAAATGTCGTTGGTGTCAATCTTGCGCTCATCACGCTGGCGAGCCGTCCAGCAATGCGGCCGGCTGAGCAACGGCCACCCGCCGGACGCCAGCCTCACTCGGCGAACGGGTCGCGAACCAGAATCGTGTCCTCGCGCTCAGGACTGGTGGAAAGCAACGTGACCGGCACCCCGATCAATTCCTCGATTCGGCGGATGTACTTGACAGCCGTCGCGGGCAAATCCGCCCATGAACGGGCCCCGTGCGTGCTGTCTGTCCAGCCCTCGAGCTCCTCGTACTCCGGCTCGACGGATGCGCGCGCAGTCTCCCCGGGCGGGAAATAGTCGAAGGTTTCGTTTCCGGCCCGGTAGCGGACGCAGACACGGAGCGTCTCAAATCCGTCAAGCACATCGAGCTTGGTCAGGGCAATGCCATCGATGCCGGCCACCCGCACCGCCTGACGCACCATGACGGAGTCGAACCAGCCGCAGCGCCGCTGTCGGCCCGTGACAGTCCCGAATTCGCGCCCTCGTTGTCCTAGGGTTCGGCCGATGTCGTTTGCCTGCTCCGTCGGAAACGGCCCCTCCCCGACCCGAGTTGTGTATGCCTTCGTGATTCCGAGCACGTAGCCCACGCTCGCGGGTCCCGTGCCGGCCCCGCCGGCAGCCTGTCCCGGAACGGTGTTGGACGAAGTGACATACGGGTACGTGCCGTGATGCACGTCCAGCATGATCCCTTGCGCCCCTTCGAACAGGACTGTCTGCCGGTCCCTGCGAGCCTGGTCCAGCAACGCCGCTGTGTTCGTGACAAACGGACGCAGCTCCCCCGCGACATCCGTCAACGAATCAAGCAGCTCACTCCCGTCGAGAAGGGTCCGACCGAGACCGCGACGCAACGTGTTGTGGTAGTCGAGCGCGGTCTCGATCCGGCGGTGCAGGCCCGGCTGGTCGTACAGGTCGCACACGCGGACCGCGCGCCGCCCGACCCGGTCCTCGTAAGCGGGACCGATGCCGCGTCGGGTTGTGCCGATTGCACGGTCCGACGCATCGTCCTCCCGAAAGCGATCCAGTTCCCAGTGGTAGGGCAGGATCAGGCTCGCGCCTTCCGCCACGCGCAACACGTCCGGCGTGATGTGCAGCCCCTGCTCACGGACGGTCGCGATCTCGTCGCGAAGCGCCCACGGATTGATCACCACCCCGTCACCGATGATGGAGAGCTTGCCCCGCACGACGCCTGAAGGCAGCAGGCTCAGCTTGTAGGTCCTGCCGTCCACCACCAGCGTGTGACCGGCGTTGTGACCGCCCTGAAACCGGACGACCACGTCGGCCCGGTGGGACAGCCAGTCGACGATCTTGCCCTTGCCTTCGTCACCCCACTGCGCACCTACGACGGTGACGTTCGCCATCAGTTGTTATCCGATGCCAGCGGGACCGGCGTGCCGCCTTGCAGCACGTGGCTGCACCGGGCCCTCCGTGCCGCCTCGGCGTCGCCCGGCCCCAGGAGATCCACGACGGCAATCCAACCGTCGCGACGCAATGCGGCGGCGGTTTCCGGATTCTCTCCGCGTGGCACGAGAACCTTGCGTGCCGATGCGGGATCGGACGCCACCCTGAGCAGCGCATCCGTGAAGAATGAGACGCCGAACGCCGTTTCTTCCTCGCTGATCCGGTAGCGGCCGCCGAATGCGATCTCCCGGCGGGCGCCCGGCGCAAACACCGCGAACCCGACGCCTGCGTAATAGCCGAAGCCCCGGTTCTCGACCGGGTCCAGCGTAAGCGCGACCCCGGCTGCCTGGGCGCGCAGCCGACCCAGTACATCTAGCGTGCGATCGCGGACCGCAGCCGCCTCCGCCGGCAGCTCAATCGATCGAAGCCGGCCTTCCGACTCCTCGACCGGACCGGCAGCAGCAGCCAGTTCGGCAAGGATCCGCGGCGCATCGCCCGACAGGTTCTCGAGCGCGGAGGCGTTCTTCCGGCGAAGCGCGTCCAGGAGTTCCGACTGCAACGCGGGGCCGAGCGCGAACGACTCCATGACCGCCGGCACCAGGTTCGGGCTCGTCAGGTCGATCGTGAAGTACTCAACACCCAGCGTCCCCAGCGCTTCGATGGTCAGGAGCAGGATCTCCACGTCCGCGTCTGCGCCCGGGCAGCCGATCAATTCGGCGCCGATCTGTCGGACCTGGCGTTCCCCGCCATTGGCGCTGGCGTTGACCCGCAGCACATCCCCGGCGTAGCAAAGCCGGAGCGGGCGGCCTGCCGAGGCCAGTCTGGTGGAAGCGATCCGGGCGACCTGCGGCGTGATGTCGGCCCGGACTCCCAACATCCGCTGCGAATGCGGATCCATCAGGCGAAACGTAGACCCCGCGCCCGCGGCGCCCAGACCGGCGGTCAATGTGTCCTCAAACTCCAGCAGCGGCGGACGCACCGATTCGTAACCGTGACTGCGGAAGACATCGACCAGGGTGCGTGATGCGGCTTCCTCTCGTTCCGCGTCTGGCGGCAGCAGGTCCGCCAGCCCCGCCGGCAACAGGACTTGGTCGTTGGAGTTCATCTCGCTTCAATCTAGCACGCGGCAGGGTCGGCAACCGCGCGCAGTTTCCTCAGAAATGGAGGACGCGGACGCTCCGCACGTGCGGCAACTTGGCCAATTCCTCGGTGAGCTCAGGCGAAACCGGCTGGTCCACCTCCACCAGGGCCAGGGCGTCTGCTCCGGGCGCGCTGCGCCCGAGATGGAACGTCGCGATGTTGACTCCGTTGTTGCCCAGGGCGGTACCGAGCGCCCCTATGAGTCCAGGCTCGTCGGCATTGGTGATGAAGAGCATGTTCGGTCCAAGCTGGGCCTCGATGTCGATTCCCATGATGCCAATGATGCGGGGTTCGCGCCCCAGCAGCGTCCCGGCGACCTCGCGCCGCTGCCGCTGTGTCTGCACGGTGAGCCGAATCTCCGTCGCGTAGTCGCCCGGCGATTCGCTGGTCGCGGTCGTCACTCGGATATTGCGGCTCTCGGCAATCAGCGGGGCGTTGATCATGTTCACGGAATCAAGCTGGGGGCTGAGCAACCCCGCCAGCGCCACGGACGTCAGGGCGCGAACGTTCAGGGTGCTGGCCTGGCCACCGAACTCGATGTGGACACTGCGAAACCCCGTGGCGGCCACTTGGCCCGCGAGCCGGCCAAGCTGGTCCGCGAGGCGCATGTACGGCGCCAACTTCTTCGCTTCCTCGGCGGTGACCGAAGGAATGTTGAGCGCATTGGCGACAGCGCCCGTCCGCAGGAAGTCCGACATCTGCTCGGCCACCTGGACCGACACGTTCTCCTGAGCCTCCTCGGTCGACGCGCCAAGATGTGGTGTCGCCACCACCTGTTCCAGACCAAACAGGGGATTCTCGCGGGCTGGCTCGTCCTGGAATACGTCGACGGCCGCCCCCGCGACACGGCCAGACTCGATCGCCGCCCGGAGGGCTTCTTCGTCCACCAAGCCCCCGCGAGCGCAGTTGACGATCCGCACGCCCGGTCGGCAACGGTCGAGCGCTGCCGCGTTCATCATGTTCCGGGTCGAGTCGTTCAGCGGCACATGGAAACTGATGAAATCCGCCTGGTCGAGCAATTCATCGTACTGGACCACCTCGACGCCCAACTCGGTGGCTCGCTCCTCGGCGAGGAACGGGTCGGCAACGATCACGCGCATTCCTAGCCCGAGAGCCCGATTCGCGACGATCGCACCGATGTTACCGCAGCCCACGAGTCCCAGGGTCTTGCGATAGAGCTCAACCCCTCCGAACTTCGACTTCTCCCAGCGGCCCGCATGCGTTGATGCACTCGCGGCCGGAATGTTGCGAGCGAGCGACAACATCAGGGCGATCGTGTGTTCAGCGGTAGTGATCGAGTTGCCAAACGGCGTGTTCATCACCACGACGCCACGGCGGGTGGCGGCGGCCACGTCGATGTTGTCGACCCCGATCCCGGCGCGGCCGATCACCCGAAGGCGTGGCGCCGCCTCCAGCACCGCCTCGGTGACTCGGGTCGACGAGCGCACAGCAAGACCCGCGAATTCAGGGATGCGGCGGATCAGCCCCGCCTCATCAAGGCCCGTCTCAACGATGGCCTCGAGACCATGGCCAGCAAACACCTCTTCGGCGCGCGGGCTCAGGCGATCGGCAATCAGGACCCGGTCAGTCACGCCCCGGCCTTTCGCTTGATTTCCGAGAACGCGTAGTCCAGCCACGGAAACAACCGATCGAGATCGGCCGTTTCGACCGTGGCGCCGCCCCACACGCGCAGTCCCGGCGGCGCCTCGCGATAGGAAGCGATGTCATAGGCGACTCCCTCGTCTTCCAGCAACTGCACCAACTCCTCGACGCGCGCACGCTGATCGCCGGTATCGAGTCCCGCAAACCATTCATCGGTGATCCGGAAACACATCGATGTGGAGGAGCGGATCTCGGGCCGGACGGCAAGGAAATCGACCCACCGGGAACCGGCGACCCATCGGCTCGCTGCTTCCAGATTTGCCCGGCTTCTGGCTCTCGTTTCGACTTCCCCGCCAATGGCGGCGATCCAACGCAGCGAGTCAAGGGCGTCCTCCACGCAGAGGAGCGACGGGGTGTTGATGGTACCGCCTCGGAACAGCACCTCGTCGACGCGGCCCCGCTTGACCATGCGAAAGATCTTGGGGAGCGGCCATGGCGGTCGGTACGACTCCAGGCGTTCGACGGCGCGCGGCGACAGAATCAGTATGCCGTGCTGGGCTTCCCCACCCATTGCCTTCTGCCAGGAAAACGTGGCGACATCGAGACGGCTCCAGGGAACCGGCATCGCCCACGCCGCCGATGTCGCGTCACAGATCACCAGCCCCTCGCCACTGCCAATCCAGGCCGCGTCCGGAACGCACACGCCCGACGTCGTGCCGTTCCAGGTGAACACCACGTCGCGGTCGAAATCGACCTGATCGAGATCGGGCAGTTCGCCGTACGGGGCGTCGAAGATGCGCGCATCTGTCAGCTGCAACTGGGAAGTGATGTCGGTGGCCCACCCTTTGCCGAAGCTTTCCCAAGCCAGTACATCGACGCCGCGAGCCCCCAGGAGTGACCACAGCGCCATTTCCATCGCGCCCGTGTCGGAAGCAGGAACCAGCGCAATCCGGTAATCCGCGGGGAGCGACAGCAGCTCCCGCGTACGGTTCAGCACCTCGCGGATCCGATCCAAGGCGATGGGCGCCCGATGCGACCTGCCGAGACGGGCGTCACGGAGAACGTCGGGCGTCCAACCAGGCCGCTTGGCGCACGGCCCTGACGAGAAGCACGGATTATGCGGGCGCTCTGCAGGAATCATGAGGCTGGATACGCGGCAGGAAGATTCAGGGTGAAGAAACCGGCGGCGGGCCGCTTATACCAAACCAACAGCGTATGCGGCGATCCGGGGATCGAGGTCACGCATGCGGCACATGCACAAAATGCATGGTGCCGGGTACTCAAGGGGCGCCCCTGACGGCCGCTCTCCCGATCAGTTTCCCCTGCAGAGGCGGGACAGGTCACCCCTCAGTCGGACATGTAGTTCCGCGACAGCGGCAGCGCGTCCACCTTCTTGGCCATCTGGATCTGGAACACGACCATCCCGCCATGGCGAAATGCGGCCTCGCTGCCTGAGAGGTAGAGTTCCCAAATCCGCAAGAACCGCTCGTCGGCAAGTTCGAGCACTTTGTCGCGGGCTGCCAGCACCCTTTGCCGCCAATGGCTCAACGTGTAGGCGTAGTGCAGCCGCAGCACCTCGACGTCTGTCACCTGCAGACCCGTCCGCTCGATGACGGGTAGAACTTCCGAGAGCGCCGGAATGTACCCGCCGGGAAAGATGTATCGGCGAATGAATGGATCCGTCACGCCCGGCCCCGCGGACCGGCCGATGGTGTGGAGCAGCGCAACGCCGTCGTCCACCAGGCAGCGCCGGATGGTCTCGAAGAACGCGCGATAGTAGGAAAGTCCCACGTGCTCGAACATCCCGACCGAAACGATTCGGTCGAACCGGCCCGACTCGTTTCGGTAATCGCCGAGTTCAAATGCCACCTGCTTGGAAAGGCCGTCGTCGGCAGCCCGCCTTGAGGCGATCTCGAACTGGTTGGACGAGAGCGTGAGCCCCTTCACGGCAACTCCGTGAAACTTGGCGAGATGAAGTGCGAGGCCGCCCCAGCCACTACCGATATCCAGCACCTGCTGGTTTTCCTGCAACTGGAGCTTGCTGGCAATGCGCCGCTTCTTCGCCTCCTGTGCCTCGTCCAGCGTCATGTCCGCCCGCGCAAAGTAGGCGCAGCTGTACTGACGGTCCGAATCCAGAAAGAGCTCGTAAATTTCGCCGGGAATGTCGTAGTGATACTTGACGTTTCGCCGGGCGCGGAACGCCGTGTTGTGTTGCCAGAACCGTCGGACCGGAAAGATGATCCTCCGCAGCAGCCGCGCCGGCCCCGTGGCCTCCGCATCGACCTGATTCGCATACAGGAAATCGACCAATTCGTGGAGGGACCCGTTCTCGACCGTGAGGCGGCCGGCCATGTAGGCCTCCGCGAACGCCAGCGTCGGCTGGAACGGCAGCCGAAACAGGTCCATCCAGCTCCGGAAACGGATACGAAAGCGTGCCTCGTCACGCCCCGAGGCGGCAATCTCCCGGCCATCGGGCAGGACCACTTCGACACCGCCGAAACCGACCAGTCGATGGAGCACGCGTTCGGCGAACACGTCGTCTGCCCGAATGTGGCTAGCTACGTGGGCTCAGGCTTCGTCGCCAGAAGCCGGTTCCGGAACCGCCTCCGGGTCCGGAGACTCCGAGGGCCTGTCGCCGTCCAGTAGCCGGTCGACCCGGTCGGCCTCGGCTTCCGCCGGGTCCGGCTCGTCGGGTATCTCTTCCTGCACCCGCGGACGGAACTGGGTCGGATCGTTGAACATTTCGTCCACGCTTGCCTCGTCGCCGGCTTCGGCGTCGGAACCCAGAGCCAGGACGTCCTCACCCCGTGCATAGCGCTCCGCCTGAAGAACGGCCTCTTCCTGGCTTCTGGCGACGTTGACGGTGATTGGAACCGCAATTTCGGGATGCGGGACAATTTCCACAATGTGGACACCCAGCATCTTGATGGTGCCCTCGGACCGCACCATGTGCCGGTCGATCTTGCCGGCCTGTCGACCAACTTCCAGTGCAATGTCCCGTGCGTTGACGGAACCGTATAGGACGCCCCGCTCGCTTGCCTGCCGGATCACGACAATCGACAGGTCTTGCAACGTCTTGGCCGTCGCCTCGGCACTTTCGCGGCGGGCGGCGTTGGCGGCCAGGATCTCTTCGCGTTGCTCCGCGAAGCGGCGGACGTTCTCGGGGGTCGCACGCAGCACCTTACCCTGTGGCAACAGATAGTTCCGCGCGTAGCCAGGCCGAACATCCACGGTGTCACCGAGGTTGCCCAGGTTGCCAATTCTTTCGAGCAGTATGACCTGCATGGTTCACTCTCAAACAAGATGCGGTCGACGAAACCGACCGAAGTGCTCGATCACTCCGAGCGCTGTGACGAGGGCCCAGGCCAGGGGGGCAAACGGCCAGATTAAGGATCCGTAGCAGGCGAACAGCAGAAGCCTGCGGCCCGGCCATGAGCGGCTGACCGTGTGGATGACGGCCAATCCCTGCAAGAGTAACGGGGTCCCGAAGAGCAATGCAAATGATCCTGCCACGGAGGCGACGTTGCCGCGCAGTAACGCGGCAGGGAGCAGCGTCACCAGGAAAAGCCCCACCAGCCACACCGGAACCTCGAACGCCCGGTACGGGGGAGTCGGAAAACGGGCCATACCGAACCGGCGGGCAGCCGCCTGCGCCAGCACGGCGCAGACAACGAGCGAGAGCAGCCACCAGACCGCCACGAAGCCGGGGAAATAACGGACCAGCTCCGTGACGAACGCCTCGCGGGCATCGGTCGGCACGTCCGGGGCCGCTGCCCCGAGCAGCTTGCCGAAGGCGACCGCGACATCTTCGGTCAACCGGGAAATGTCAAAGGCTGCGCCCGCCAGGATGATCAGCAGCGCGACCGCCGCGAGGACCGTGAGTTCGCACACCAGCCGGCCGATGAAGCCCGGCGTGTCCGGGCTTTGCTTGGCGAAGTGGAGCCGGAGGTAGATCAGGCCAACCGGCACCAGATGAATGCCCATGTAGATCAGTCCGCCGTAGAACCCGGCACCCGACCCGACGGCAACCCCGAGCACCCCGGTCGCACAAGCTGCGGCAAATGGCGCAGCGCCCAGGCTCACGCTTGCAAACAGGATCGGCAACGACGTGAAATGCACCGGAAAGACGGCGGCCAGGCCTCCTGAATCAGCCAGGGCGCTGGCGAACAGGGCCGCGCTGAGCGCGCCCGCTACCACACCGAGCGCGAGGTGCTCCGGCTTGCCCAAGCGGCTCAGAAGCCAAATGTCCTTATCGAATCACGAACGGGAGCAGCGCCAGGATGCGCGCCCGCTTGATAGCGCGTGCCAGCTGCCGCTGTTTGGGGGCCGACACGGCACTGATCCGGCTCGGCACGATCTTGCCGCGCTCGGAGAGGAAACGCTGGAGCGTCTTGACGTCCTTGTAGTCGATCTCCAGGGCGTTGGGCCCCGAGAACGGGCAACTCTTGCGTCGCCGGGAGAACGTCCGACGAGGGCCGCTGGCCGGCCGCACGGCGGTCGACTGGTCCTCGCTCACTGCTCCTCTCCTTCCGCTTCGCCGTCAGTCTCGGCGCTGGCCTCCGGCTCTGAGCCGGCAGCACCAGCCTCCGGAACCGGTTCAGCCTCCTCCGGCTTGCCGGCTGCCCCGCCCGCCTCGGCTTCCGCCGCATCGGTGTCGCCCGCGGCCGCGTCCGCGACCTGCCGTTCGGCTTCTCTGCGCGTGCTTTCCTGGTCCCGCCGTTCCTCGCGCTCAGCCCGCGCCTTCATGATGATCGACGGGCCGTCGGGCAGCCGGTCAAGCCGCATCGTCAGGTAGCGCACGACGTTCTCATCGATTCGGAGCTGACGCTCGAATTCCTGAATCACGGGCCCCGGCCCGTCCACGTGGAACATCAGGTAGTGGCCCTTGCGGTTCTTGCGGACGCGGTAGGCCAGCCGCCGCAGTCCCCAGTACTCGCGCCGGACGACGCTGGCGCCTTCCTTGCTCAGGAGTTCTTCGTAATGTTCGCCAAGCCGCTCGGCGTCGCCGCCGCCAATTTCCTGCCGAGCAATCAGAACGGATTCGTAATACGGCATCTGCCAACCACCGGGCACGCCCCCCGCCCGTAGAGGCGGAGTCGAAAACATGTCCACCGCAACCCGAGGGTGCGCCGCCCGACCATAGACAGACCCATAGCTGCTGGCAAACGCCGGACCATCCCCTGCGCAGACCGGACCGAAGCGGTTCGCGGCATCGGCCGGGGCGCGAGGAGCGCGTCCGCGGCCCGCGCCGCATCCATCAACCCATCAACTCCGCCGCACCGACGCCGGTATGTCAGGAAGCGCATCGCCTCAATGTCAACGTGTCGCGAAGTCGAACTCGCCTTGCTCCGGGAACCCGCCGCACGGGACACTCGGCGCCCGTTCCGGCTCGCGCGAAACGAACCCCTTCGCCACAGCCTCCCGGGGGCGGGAAATGGCCGGTGCGCCGTCCGGTTCCCCGTCCCAGGCGCGCCAGGTGATCGGGCCGCCGCAACGACGGCAGACGGCGCGCCGGCGGCGGCGATGCGCCGAGCGTGTAAAGCACCCGGCGGCGCAGGCCACGATCCACCGCGGCGGGCTGAACTGCAGGGTGTGACAGCGGTCCCCCGAACATCCGATGGAACGGGCCTTGGCTCGCCAGGTCGCATCATGGTGGTGGTGCGGGCCCACCAGCGCGTGGGCGATCTCGTGGAGGATCGTGTCATCCAGCTCCGGCTCGCCCGCCACCCGCACGTAGAGCCTGGACAGCAAGATGCGCTTCTTCGTGAAGTTGCAGGCGCCTGCTCGGGAACGCGATTCGTCAAGCCCTGCTGTCCACCCGCTCGCGCTGAGGCCGTGCAGGTCCAAGAGCGCCCGGCAGCGCCGCAGGGCACGCCCCTCCGCCGCGGAATGGTCCTTGCCCGGACCACGCAGCCGGACGCGGCCGTACGGGACCCGGTACTGGTTGCCGCGATCGCAGCGGACCACGGCGCACTTCTGTCCGAGCGACACGACGCGCCCGGCGATCTGACTGTTTCTGTAAGAGAAATCTACGGGGTCGCCCGGCGAAATCCGGGCCTTCAAAGCATCAATCGTATCCATTGCGTGCGGGACGCACCTTTCGAAACCAAATCGTAACCTTCAACCGAAAACTGACCTATGCATCGTCGGTACTTGACGTGTTGTGACCACTTGTAACGCGACTACCTGACCGTCCTTCTACTGCCGATGACCGGGTTCCTCGATTTGCGGCGAGTGTACATTGCTCGCAGCCGCGTGCAACGGATCGGCCCGACCGCGTTCCGAATGATCCCTCCGGCGCGCCGCCGGCCGTGCTGATGCGGCAGGTCGGACCGCCCGCAGTCCAGCTGTCGGTCAGCCGCTTTGCCACCGGGTCACCGGAACAACTTTCCCCCTGTATCCTCGCGACCCCGCCAGCTCGATCGGAACCGAAGCCGAAGCCATGTCAACCGCACGCGCGTTCATTTTTCCCGGCCAAGGATCGCAATCACCCGGCATGGGGCGTGCGGTGCGGGACGCCTTCCGGACCGCCGCTGAGACCTGGGAAGAGGTCGATGACGCATTGTCGTTCGCGCTGTCGCGACTCGCTTTCGAGGGACCTGGCGCCGACCTCACGCGAACCGAATTCGCGCAGCCGGCGCTGCTGACCCATTCCCTGGCCCTGCTGCGCGTGATGGAGCGGGACGGCGGCGTGAGCATCGCCAGCGCCGCCAAGTACGTGGCCGGTCATTCGTTGGGGGAGTACACCGCGCTTACCGCTGCAGGCGCGTTTCCCCTGGCGGACGCCGTGCGGCTGGTCCGGCGGCGCGGACGAGCCATGCAGGCGGCAGTCCCTGTCGGCGAAGGCGGGATGGCGGCTCTCGTCGGCGGCGACCTCGCGGCCGCCGATGCACTCATCGCCGCCGCCGCCGAAGGCGACGTGCTGGAAATCGGTAACGACAACGCGCCTGGCCAGGTCGTCGTGTCCGGCGCCGCGGCCGCCGTTGACCGGGCCGCGGCACTGGCCCGTGAGCACGGGTTTCGGCGCGCCATCCGCCTGACGGTCAGCGCCCCGTTCCACTGCGCCCTGATGGAGCCAGCAGCGCAGGAGATGCGAACGGCGCTGGGCGACCAGACGATCCGACCGCCGGCCGTCCCGGTCATCGCCAACGTCAGCGGCGAACTGATGGACGATCCTGCATCCATCCGCGAACTCCTGATCGCCCAGGTCACCGGCCGGGTGCGGTGGCGGGAATCCATGGAGCGGCTGCGTCAGGCCGAGGTCGGGACGCTGGTCGAAGTCGGGCCAGGAGCGGTACTCGCCGGATTGGCCCGACGAATCGACCGCAGTTTCGAAACGATGAACGTGGCCGAGCCAGAGGACCTGGAAGCCCTGTTGCGCGTCCTGTAACGGTAACGGAGCGGAGGAACCGCAGATGTTCGATCTCCACAATCGGGTCGCGTTGGTGACCGGTGCTTCTGGCGGCATCGGTACCGCCATCGCCCAGGCCCTCCATCGCGCCGGTGCGGCGGTTGCGCTGAGCGGTACCCGCGAGACCGTCCTTCGCCAGCTGGCCGAGCGCCTCGAGGAGCGTGCACACGTCGTCGTGGCAAACCTCGCGGGCGGCGGCGACGCCGGCGCACTGGTGAAGGAAACTGAAGCCGCGCTCGGTCCCATCGACGTGCTGGTGAACAATGCCGGGATCACCCGCGACGGGTTGGCACTGCGGATGAAGGATGATGACTGGCAGGCTGTTCTCGACGTGAACCTGACGGCAGCATTCAGACTCACCCGGGCCGCGCTCCGCGGCATGATGCGCCGGCGCTCCGGGCGAATCATCAATATTTCGTCGGTTTCCGGCCTGCTGGGTAATCCGGGCCAGGCCAACTACGCGGCGTCAAAGGCAGGTTTGATCGGGATGTCGAAGGCGTTGGCCCTTGAGGTGGCGACTCGCGGCATCACGGTGAACTGTCTCGCGCCGGGATTTATCGAGACCGCCATGACCGATGCCTTGCCGGAAGCGGTCCGCGATGACGCCCTGGCGAGAATACCCATGGGCCGGTTCGGTTCGCCGGAGGACATCGGCGCCGCGGCGGTCTATCTGGCATCCGATGAAGCCGGCTATGTGACTGGTCAAACGCTGACGATCGCCGGTGGCCTGGGATGATCACGGGTGACCGGCCGGGCCGGGCCGGGCGCAGCCGGGCCGCAGGACCGGCGCCAGCGGGATTCGCGGGGTCGGCCGCCGTACCGGGGCCGCCCGGTTCGGGCCCTGTCAGCCCCGGTGCTTGCATCCCGGCGGAAGTATGGTAACGAGGCGATGCTGGGCTCGGGCTCAGTGGGCTGGCGCGGATGCGCCAGTCGCGCTATGTCCTCTTGTCCCCAACCTCAACCCACCTGACGGATTTTTGCTATGAGCGATATCGCGCAGCGCGTCAAAGACATCGTCGTTGAAAATCTCGGCGTCGAATTGGAGCAAGTCACCGAGAATGCAAGTTTTGTCGATGACCTGGGTGCTGACAGTCTCGACACGGTCGAGCTGGTCATGGCATTCGAAGAGAAATTCGGCTGCGAAATCCCCGACGATGCAGCAGAGAAGATCGTGACCGTTCAGGACGCAATCCAGTACATCGAACAACAGGTGAGCTGACCGCTCTCGCGGGACACCTGCATGAAACGAGTCGCCGTCACCGGGGTTGGCCTGGTCACGCCACTGGCTGTTGGAACCGAAGCCAATTGGCGGCGGTTGCTGGCGGGTGAATCGGGGCTCGGCCCGATGACCGGTTTCGACACCGACGATCTCCCGTGCCGGGTCGCCGGGCAGGTCCCAGGTGCCGACGCAAGCGACGGCCTCGACCTCGATGCCCTGATGCCGGCTCGGGACCGGAGGCGTGTCGACCAATTCATCCTCTACGCCATCGCGGCGGCCGACGAAGCGATTCAGGATTCCGGCTGGTCGCCGGACGAGGAAGCGACCGAAGCGCGCAACCGGACCGGCGTCATGATCGGGTCCGGGATCGGCGGCCTGCAATCGATCTATGAGGCGTCGGTCGTGCTCGAACAAAAGGGACCGCGCCGCATCACCCCGTTCTTTATTCCGTCGAGCCTCATCAATCTGGCATCGGGGCAAGTATCCATCCGCCATGGTTTTCGGGGCCCCAATCACTCGGTGGTGACGGCCTGCGCGACGGGCATGCATGCGATCGGCGACGCCACCGGGATCATCCGCGCGGGAATGGCAGACGTCATGGTGGCGGGCGGGGCGGAAGCATCGGTCTGCCGGCTGGGCATCGCCGGATTTGCCGCCATGCGGGCACTCTCCACCAATTTCAATGATGCGCCGGAGCGCGCCTCGCGCCCGTGGGATGAGGACCGTGACGGGTTTGTCATGGGAGAAGGCGCCGGCGTCGTGGTACTCGAGGAGCTTGGGCACGCACGCGCGCGCGGGGCGCGGATCTACGGTGAAATCAAGGGCTACGGCCTGTCGGGGGACGCGCATCACATCTCGGCGCCGGCGCCCGACGGCGACGGCGGATACCGCAGCATGCAGGCGGCGTTCGAGGACGCCGACATGACGCCAGCGGACATCGATTACCTGAACGCACACGGGACGTCGACCCCCTTGGGCGACGAGATCGAACTCGGAGCCATCCGACGCCTGTTTGGCGACCGCGCGGCCGACGTATCGATCAGTTCGACCAAGTCTTCCATCGGGCATCTCCTGGGAGCGGCCGGCGCCGTTGAAACGATCTACGCCCTGCTGGCGGTAGTGCACGGTGCCGTCCCGCCCACCCTGAATCTCGACCGCCCGTGCCCCGGAGCCGAAGGGCTTGATCTGGTGCCGCATGCAGCAAGGGACCGCCCGGTGCGGGCCGCGCTGTCGAACTCGTTCGGGTTTGGCGGGACCAACGCGTCACTCATCGTCGGTCGCGCCGACTGATCCCATGCCGGGCCGACGGCTCGTTGCTGCCGGATTGCTGGCCCCGGTCCTCGCGGCCGCGCTGCTGTACTCGGCCTTTCAGATCGACGGGCCACATGCCGAACCCACGACGGTGGTTGTGGCTCCGGGCACCTCGCTGAACGGGATCGCGGCGCGTCTGGAAAGTGCCGGCGTCATTCGTTCGGCGGTGCTGTTCGAAGTGGGCCTGCGCCTGACCGGGGTAGGGCGTCGCCTGCAGGCCGGCGAATATGCCTACCCGGCTCGCGCATCGATGTGGCAGGTTGCCGACACCATGGCCCGCGGCGAATCCGTGCTGCATCGGATCACGTTGGTCGAAGGCATCACTGTCCGCCAGGCGGTGGCCCTGCTGCAACGGAACGAATTGCTGACCGGCTCGCTTGCAGCGATGCCGCCGGAGGGCTCGCTGTTTCCCGACACCTATTTCTTTCGGCGCGGCTCGCCCCGGGGTGCAATCGTCGACCGGGCCCAAACCAGAATGACGGAAATACTGGCGACCGCGTGGGAGCGACGCAGTCCCGACCTCCCGTACCGCACGCCGGAAGAAGCGCTCGTGTTGGCCTCGATGATCGAAGCGGAGACCGCGCAGGAATCGGAGCGGCACCGTATTGCCGCCGTATTCGTCAATCGGCTACGCCGCGGCATGCGCCTGCAGTCGGATCCCACGGTGCTGTACGGCATGGATCCCGCCTCTTCGCGGAACCTCTCGAAGGCCGACCTGAAACGTCCGCATCGCTGGAACACGTACCGGATCCGGGGCCTTCCGCCGACACCGATCGGCATTCCGGGTCGCGCCTCCATCGACGCCGCCACGCGTCCGGCGACAACCGACGACCTCTATTTCGTTGCCAACGGCTCCGGAGGCCATGCGTTCGCGACAACGCTACGGCAGCACAATCGGAACGTTGCACGCTGGAAAGCTCTCCGCAGCCGGACGCAAGAGTCTTCGAGCGCGGCAGAGTAGCGGGCGGACTTGCCGGCGCCGGGGCCGCCCGAAACTGCGCGTCACCCCGAGGGGCCGGCGAGCGTAAGGGCTTTCCGTCAGGAAGCTGTGCGCGACCGGGCCAGTGTCCTGGGCCGGCGCAACGAAGCAGCCGTCGGCTGATGGAGCCTGGTGGCGCCTGGCAGTACTGCTCCGCGCATGATTCGCGGTGGTCAGGTCGCTAGCATCTACCGCCCGCGCCTTCCAGACTGCTGGTCCCGGCAGCCGGTGAGCCGGCACGTGATGGACCGAACCTGCCGCCGGGCGGCCGAGAACACGCGATACCGCAGTTGGCTATGGATTTCCCGAAACTTTGCCTCACGCTGCAGGCGCTCGCATTCGCTGCGCTGTTGACGTTCACCGGCGGTGCTCGCGTACACGCGGAAGGTCCGGCATCAGACCGGCCGGCACCCCTGCCGTCGGTCGCCGAAACCATTGACAAGGCGCGACTCTTGCTTGCGATCGGCGACTTCGACCAGGTGCTTCCCATGCTGCGCGCTCACCGGGAAGCCGGTTCGGCTGATACGGACCTGTTCTTCCTACTTGGCTTGGCGTCGGCCGGGAAGGTCCAGTATCTGCAGGTTCCTGCGCCGGAGCGACAGGCGCTGCTTGACGAGGCCGTGTCGGCGTTTGGCGAGGTCCTGGAAGCGCGTCCGGATTACGTGCGCGCCCGGATCGAACTCGCCACGACCTTTTTTCTGATGGAGGACGATCAGACGGCAAGAAGACATTTCGAACTTGCCCTCGCGGAGGAACTGCCCAGCTGGGTCGCTGAACACATCCGCCTGTTCCTCGCGAAGATGGACGACCGCCGACGCTAGCCCGGATGTCTCCCGGCGCGGGGCGGGGTCGAATGTCAGCCCAGTTTCTTCCGCCCCGTCCGGCCGCGTTCCGCGGGGAATCCCCAAACTGAGGCGGCGGAGTCATGACCTGCCGGACAGGTAACGGCGTTCCAGATGCCGCAGGAACGACCCGGTATCGAGCGGGCGGCCGGTTGCATGCTCCAGCAGCGCATCTGCCGACGGGTCGAAGCAGCCCCGGCTGTGCACATTCTCCCGCAACCAGTGGGCAAGCGGAGCGAAATCGCCCCGCGCGAGATCACCGTCGAGGTCGGGCAAGACAGCCCACATGGTCTCGGCCAACTGCGCAGCCATGAGTGCTCCCAACGCGTAGGTCGGGAAGTAGGCCCAACCCTCCACGAGCGTCCAGTGCGGATCTTGAAGGCAGCCTTCACGCGGATTCCCGGAGCGGATTCCGAGCAGCGCCGCCATGGCGTCATCGAAGGCATCCGGCAAGTCGGCCGGGTCGAGCGTGCCGTCGAGCATTGCGGTTTCACAGCGGTGGCGAATGACGATATGCAGCGGGTAGGTGACTTCGTCCGCCTCGACGCGCGTGACGCCTGGCTCGACATGCGTGAGCACCTTGTGCAGTCGGTCCGGATCCCACGCGCCCTCGTCGCCGAACTCATCCCGGAGCAGCCGTGCGTAGTGGACGGCGAAGCCGCGCGACCGGCAGGCGAGCATCTCGATCAACAGGCTCTGGCTCTCGTGGGCGGTCATGCCCCGGGCTGCCCCGACCGGCTGCCGGCGATGGGCCGCCGGCAAGCCCGCGACGTACAGCGCGTGTCCGCACTCGTGGAGCACCCCCATCAGCGCTTCGCCCGGGGCTCCGGAGTAGCGGGTCGTAATGCGAATGTCCTCGGGCTCGCCGGCGGTGAACGGATGGGATGATGTATCCAGGCGAGCATGGGTTGCCGGCAGGCCGATCATCGTCATCATCCGACGGGCGACCCGCTTGAGCTTCCTTTTCCTCCCGGTCGGCCCGGCCGGCTTCGGTCCGCCGCGGACTTGGTCAACGATGCCCGGCAAGACCGTTTCCAATTCTCCGAACATCCTCGCTATGTCGCCGTTCCGCCGGCCCGGATCGTGCGCCTCCAACAACGCATCGTAGGGTGACAGCCCGAGGGCCTTGCCCTGTATCCGAGCGCGGTCGCGAACGTGCCCGAGAAACTCCCGCAGGGCCGGCAGGAACGCCGCGAAGTCCCCTTCCGGCCTCGCCTTCTCCCAGACCAACTGCGCTCGGGAGGCCGCCAGCGTCTGGGCCTCCACGAAGTCGGACGGAAGGGCGGTGGCAAGGCGGTGGCGGCGACGCATTTCACGCAGATTGGCGGCTTCCCAGGGCTCGCACGCCTTGGCCGCTGCGAGGTCGTCGGCGCTCTTGGGGCTCACAAGCAATTCATGCGCCTGCTTTCTGAGCGTCGCGATCTGGCTTCCAAGGCCCGGCTGCGCGGCTTCCGGAGCCTTGGTCCTTGCGTACCAGTCAAGGGTATTCGCCGCGGAATTCAGGTCCTGGATGGCCGCGAAATGCTGAACCAGCCGCCGGTATGCGTCGTTTTCCATTGCTTCCCCGCCCCTCCCGTCCGGTATTGCGTGGGATCACACGAGCGTGGCAGCGTCGGGGCCCAGGCGGCTGACCCAGCGTCACGCGCTGGACGCGCGCATTCGTGAAGCTCCCAACCCTTATGGCCACCCGAGGGCATCTGTCCGCGGTTTGACGCGGCACCATGGCCTGTGGCTGGCGCGGCCAGTGACGATGATGATTCACGCGCCGCCTATACTACGGCGATGCTCCTGGAACCGACGTGACCTGCGGCCTTGCGCGCGACTTCGACGGATGAATGCGCCCGAATCGAACGCCACCCAGCCGTCCAATGCTCGGCTGGACGCCACGCGCGACGGCCTGGTGCTGGTGCTGTCGGCCGCCTCGGGATCCGGCAAGACGACGGTCCTTCGCCGGCTGCTCGAGACCGAACCACGCCTGGCAATGTCGGTGTCGGTGACCACGAGAACACCGCGGGCGACGGAACGGCGCGGCCACCACTATCGGTTTGTTGGCGACGCTGAATTCGACCGACTCGCCCGGTCGGGTGAACTCCTGGAGCACGCCGAAGTATTCGGCAGCCGGTACGGAACCCCGCGCGGTCCCGTCGAAGCGCGTCTGGCGCAGGGCCTGGACATGGTCGCCGACCTCGACTGGCAAGGCGCCGAAAGCATGCGGCTGGCATTGGGCAATCGATGTGTCTCGGTGTTCATGTTGCCGCCTTCCATGACGGAACTGGAGCGACGAATCCGCACCCGCGCCCAGGACTCCGACACCACGATCAAACGCCGCCTGGCCAAGGCCGAGGAAGAGATTTCGCACTGGCGCGAGTTCGACTACGTCATCGTGAACCACGACCTTGATACCTGCGTCGAGGAAATCCGGTCCGTCGTCCGGGTGGAGCAGATCCGCCGGCGAGGCAAGAGCATCGGCGGCTTCATTGAGACGATGCTGCGTACCTGACCCCCCGCTGCCCCACCGCCTTCGCTAGCCGGGCGAACTCGGCAACGGAAAGCTCGGCGGCACGACGATCGGCTGCAATCCCGGCCCGCGCCAGCAACGCTTCAGGGTCGCCAAGCGCCGCGAGAGACGACCGCAGCATCTTCCGTCGTTGCCCGAAAGCCAGTCGTACAACCGCACGAAGATCCTCCACCGCGGGCCCGTCCGTTTCGGCGGAACTGCGCGGAACGATCTCCACGACGGCCGAATGCACCTGCGGCGGCGGCACGAACACGCCAGGTGGAATCGAAAACGAGATCCGCGCCGTCGCCGCCCATTGCACGAGAACCGACAACCGGCCGTAGGCCGACGTGCCGGCAGTGGCGGTGATGCGTTGCGCGACCTCGCGCTGGAACATCAACGTGAACCCCTCGACCCCGGCAGCCGCAGGAAGCCAGTCAACCAGGAGCCGGGATGCGATGCCGTACGGGAGGTTGGCGACCACACGCACGGGAGGCTCACCGCAATCTTCGAGCCGCCGGCCGCGGGCGTCCGCCTCGATCACCGACAGCCGCCCCGGAGCGGCCTCGATCAGGCCCTGCAGCGCAGCGACGCAGCGGGCATCCCGTTCGATCGCAACCACACGCCGAGCGCCGGCGAGCAGCAGTGCCCGCGTCAGGGCACCGGGTCCGGGCCCGACCTCCACCACGGTCCCAGACGACAGGTCGCCCGCCGCCCGCGCAATGCGAGCTGCCACGTTCAGATCGAACAGAAAATGCTGACCGAAGGACTTGCGCGGCGCGATGCCGGCAGCTGCCACGACATCACGAATTGGTGGCAGAGCCGAAATCGTGGCGTCGGCGCCGCCCATGCGTCAGAGGCGGCGGTCGATCAGGGCGCTCGCGCGCAGTTGCCGCACCAACGTGCGATTGGTCGTCAGGGCGTTGCGCCTGAACACAAGCTCTTCTGCCTGGCGGCGAAGGGCGGACTCATCATCTGGCACGGTCACCGCTCGACGATCCAGCAACAGAACGAGATAGATGGCTCCGGCTGTTTCCACCGGGTCCGACACCGCGCCCTCGTCCAGCCGGGCGAGCACCTCCGCCAAGAACGGATCAACGGCATCACCGCGCACCCAGTCGCCGCCTGGCGAATCCGGTAGTCCCTGCGAGTGGCGGAGCGCCAGCAGCTGAAAGTCCGCACCCGCTTCCAGTTCTTCGCGTAACCGGGCCGCATCCTCCCGGACGCGGGCCCGATCGCTGTCGCCGTCGGCCAGGAGCACGATCCGACGGATCCGGTACTCCGGCTGCCCCTCGGCGGCACGAATGCTGGCGATCTCCGCTTCTACCGCATCCGGCGCCACGACCACCTGACCCCGGATGATCCGGCCCCATCGCAAGTCCGCGTCGATCTTCGACCAGACGGTGACCTCCGAGATGCCCTGCTGCCTCAGGGTCTGGGTGAACGCGTCCGGTTCCATCCCGAACGTCCCCGCGTATCGCACGTACGCGGCTTCAGCTTCACTGCCTCGAATCTCGACGGAGAGGCGCTCGGCGGCCTGCACCTTGAGGCGCTCGTCGATCAGCGTCTCCAGCACTTCCTGCACCATCAGCTCCCGTTCGCCCTCGTCTTGAGGGGCGCCAAGCGTGGCGACGGTGAGGCGGACCCGAGCCGCCAGGTCGAGGACCGAAATCGGTTCGTCGTTGACAACCGCCACGACGCGGGTGATCTCCTGCTCCTGTGCCAGGGCCGGGCCTGTCGAAGACGTCAGCAACGCACTGCACAGCACCACCAAGCCGAACGGGATGGGCCGTGTACGGGGCGTGCGGAGTGGCGTCGGAGATTCAGAGAATCGGGGCATGGACGTTCAGAATCCGAGCAGGGTGATTGTCAAACCCACCGAGGACGAGGGAGGAATATCCGACGCGCGCGTGGGCTCCCGTTGAAAATTCAAAGACAGATCCAGGCACTCGTTCCGGAAACTCAGGCCGAGCCCGGCCTTCAGCGTCGAAGAATACGCCGCACGGCCCAAATCCCGAAGATGATAACCCGTCAGCTTCCATTCCGGCGTGATCTGCCAGGCGACATGGTTTCCCACCTGTTCCGAGCTCGCCGTGGACAGTGATGTCGGATCGTCGTGCAGCCGGACGTACGTGAACGCCGTCTCCACCGGGCCCAGACGTATCTCCGCGCCCACCTGGTCGTGCCGGACGCCGGAGACCGCCGGAGACCGCCGGAAGTTCCAGTACGCCGCCCCCACCCCTTCGATCCCCAGGGCGACCTCTCCCACGAGATCCGAGGACTGGTCCGCCAAGCCGGTATGAGGGTCGAAGTCGCTCTCTTCCGTCAGGCGCAGCACGCGGCCGATGGTGCCACGGGCCACGATGCCTCCCGTCTCCTGGTACGTCCCTCGCACCCCCATGTTGACACGGACGCCGCCTTCTACCCGATCAAGGCCAGGGAACCGGTTGGGCTCAAACAAACTGGCATGGCTGAGTTCGACATCGACCGAATCCGTATTGGGAACCGGATCCCGGTTGAGCCCTTCGGGAGCGGCCAGCGCCTGGAGCACGGGCTCGACCACGACCTGCCCGTCCGCGAACGGGCGCACCAGGGGAAACCGCCAGCCGAGTTCCGCCGAAGGCGCGAAGCGCGTAATGCGACGATCGCTGATGGGCGCGTCGCTCTCACCGGCCCGCACGTCAAAGGCATCCGCCCGAAGGCGCACGACGGTGTCGAACACGTATCCGGCGTCGCGCGGAAAGCTGCGCTCCCATCTGCCCTCGACCGACAGCCTGCGGTTGCGTCGGCCGTCAGCCTGCGCCAGCGCCAGGGCGTCACCAACGGCAACGATTCGGCCCCCGAACACAGCGGGGCCGCTGTCCCAGCGCAGCCGCGCGCGCGGAAAGATGAACGGTACCCGATCATCCTCGGACAGAATGGAGAGGTTCTGGAACCCGTAGATTTCGAGGTCCGCGTTGAGCCGGTCACCTCGCTTGCGCAGGTACCCGTACTGGGACAAGACATTGATTCCCCTGCCGAGACCGTAACGGGCCAGGTACGACGCGTCGCTGGCTCGCGTCGCGTCCCAGCCGACGGACCAGCCCTTGGCTAGACCGATGGCCCCTTTGGCGGAAAGGTGACCCCGTAGTTCCCGGGCACGGGTGCCGTCGGGCCGCGTCCGGCTGCCGCGGGTCGCCGAGGCCTCGACGCGATAGTCGGAACTGATCCCGGCGCGGCGCCACGCTCCACCCAGCAGCAGCCCCTCCCGCGTGGCGTAGCCCGTGCGCAGCAGCAGGTCCTGGGACGCCCCGAGCGGCAGGAAGTAGGGAGTTTCCACCACCAAGCCCAGAGCACGGTCCGACCGGACCGCAGGCAGCAGGAACCCCTTGGCCCGGCGGACCGAAAAGTCCTTGAATCGCGCCCACGGCAGATACATGACCGGGACGCCGAAGGCCTCCAGCAAGACGTCTCGATAGGTGATGGTCTGCTGCTGGGTTTCATGGGTCGCCGCCGTCGCGCGTACGCGCCAGGGCGGGGGGTCGCGGGAGTCGGGGCACGACTCGCACCGCGTGTACGTGACTTCCCTGAAATCGGTCCGAACGCCCCGGGTTCGCCGCGCCGACCCGGCGGAGAGCACGCCGCCGGCCGCAAACTGCGAACGCAGTGCCTTGAACGCGCCGCTACGCAGGTCCTCCGTCAGCTCGACCCGGTCCACTGCGTGGACCGTCCCGTCGGCATCGGTCAGGCGCACCTGCCCCTCGGCGAAGATCCGGGCCTCCGCATACCGGTACTCGATACGGTCGGCGGTCAACGTGCGATCTCCCGAACGCAGCCGGACATTGCCGCTCGCCTCGACGACCGATGTCTCTTCCCAAACGGTAAACCGATCGGCCTCGATGTCGGATTCGGCGGCGGCGGCACGCGGCAGGCACAGCGCGAGCAGCACCATGCAGCCGGCCAAGCGGACGCGACCGCCCGGCATCGTCATCCATCCTCGTGGTGCAGGATGGCCGCCACACCGAACACCGCCGGCAGCAGCGCCGGCAGCCAAGCGGCGAGCGCCACCGGAATATCCGTGGTTTCCCCATAGCTGCGGCAGAAATCGCGTACTGCGTAGAACAACACGCCGCCGAGCAGTGTTCCCGAATACCGGAGCCACGGAGCCGAACGGCCCAGGCTCGGAACCATGAACGCAGCTCCCAGCAGCATCATGCTGATGAGCGTGGCCGGCAGGGACAGCAGCGTATGGAACTGCATCGCGTGCACGCGGGCCGAAAAACCGAACTGTTCCAGCGTTGCGACATACTGCGGCAGTTTCCACAACGGGATCATCCCCGCCGGCGTGAAACCCTCGTTGATCGCGTGGCGATCCAGCGTGCTGGCAATCGAATAGGTGGTCACGCGCTTGACTTCGCGGTCGCGGTCGACGACCACGCCGTCCCGCAGGTGCCAGTTTCCCCGGCCGTCCAGCAGCGCCGTGTCGGCATTGATCCATTCGTCCAGGTGATCGCCCTGCCCGAACCGAAAGACCACGACGTCGGCCAGCCGCAGGGTGGCCGGATCGATCGTCCGCGCGTGGACGATCGTCTCCCCCGCGGGACCGGTCTCGCGGATCCAAAAGCCGGAACCCAGCAACGTCAGCCGGCCCGTGTCACGACCGAAGTGACTGGCCTCCAGGCTGTCCAGGCGCGTTTGCGTAGCCGCGCTGACGGGATTTCCCACGACCAGCCAGCCAGCCCCGATAACGGCGGCAATCGCGATGCCCGGCATGACGAGATGCGTCCACGAAATTCCCGTGGCGCGCACAGCCACCAACTCGCCATGACGGCCCAGGTGGCGGTAGGACAGCATCGCGCCGATCAACACGACCGCGGGCAGGAAGTGCTCGATCAGGAAGGGAAAGTGCAGCAGCGACATCCCGCCGACGAGGCCGAGGTCACCGATGTCCCGCGCCACCGCCCGGCGCCAGAACTCAACGAAGTTTCCGGCCAGAACCAGCGCGGAAATCACTGCCAGACCGATTGCGATGCCCGCGACATGGCGTCGGGCCAGATAGGCCCAGATTCGGATCGACGTCGTCATGCGCCGCTCCTTGAGACCCGCAGCGAGCGGCGGCGTACGTCGTGCACGTGTGCCCAAGCAAGGGTCAGCGCGATCGCCGTGAGCAGGGCGCCGTAGGAAACGGGGATGAGGACCGGAAACGAAGCGTATGCCCAAGGTGCGGCGATAAAGAGGACCTCCAGTGTCACGGCCGCGATGCTCGCCGACAGCAGCGGGCGCAGGGGGTGCTCCCGCATCCGGTGTTTAAGAAGAAACGGCGTCACGCCCGCGAGCGCCATCAGCAGCAGAAACAGCGGCGCCTGCAACCGGCGTTGAGCCTCGGCCTCGAACTGCCGGCGGACGGACGTCGCTGTATCCGGGGGCGCATCGAGAAGCTCCCAAAGCGAACGCTCGGCCACGGAGCGCGTTCTTCGCTTGCCGGACGAACGGTCCCCTGCGGCAACCTCAAAAACGTACCGGTCGAAGCTCAGCGTATGGATCTGATCGCGATTCGGTCCCATCTCGTGCCGGCTGCCCTCATGCACCACGAACCGCGGCAACCCGCCGCTGAACTGACTCCGTCCTTCCCGTGCCACGATCGAGATCGAGCGGCCGGGATCGCGGCCATCGTGGATCAGCAGGCCCCTGAGCGTCCCATCGGGCTCCCGTTCGCGTACGAACACCGTGAGCCCCTGGACCGGCGACAGGAACGTCGCCTCCTGCGGCAGCAGATTGGCGTAACTGCTGCGGATTTCCTGGATTTGGTCGCGATAGCGCTGGTACCCCACGGGCGCCAGCCAGGTCTCCAGGACCAGGGCCGCGATCCCTGCGAGCAGGCCGAAGACGAGCGCCGGCGTCATCAGCTGCAGGTTGCTCCGGCCGGTCGCCTGGAGCGCCACGAGTTCCGAGTCCAGGCTGAGCCGTCCATATGCGCTCGCCGTCGCGAGAAAGACCAGGAACGGCAGCGCAAAGGCCAGATCCCGCGGTGCGTAGGCGATGAGCAAGCCGACAAAGGCCTCCGGCGAGAGGCCTTTCGACAGCACGACGTCGATCAGGCGCAGGGAAGGAATCACGATGATCAGGCTGATCAATGCGAGCAGGACGAACGCATAGGGAGCAGCAAGCTGGCGGGCGATGTAGAGGGACAACCTGTACATGGCGGGCCGGGATCCTTGCTCGAAGGCGGACCTTGATATGTACCATGGTCGCGGCAGCGG
Organism: Alphaproteobacteria bacterium; assembly: GCA_022819905.1. Classification (GTDB taxonomy): domain Bacteria; phylum Pseudomonadota; class Alphaproteobacteria; order TMED109; family TMED109; genus VXPW01. The sequence goes on along the minus strand of JAJEGJ010000012.1, from coordinate 84,973 downwards.
GTGTCCGTCTGGTCACCTGGTCCACGCGCTGGCGCGCAGTCCCATCCCGCGAGGCAGTCATCAGACGGACCCTCTTGCTGACCTGTGCAGTGGCGCTTCTCACGGTCTCGGCACCCGCCGCCGAGACCGCCGTCGTCAAGGTGTACAACTGGTCCGACTACATTGATCCGGACATCGTGTCGGGCTTCGAGGCCGAAACCGGCATCCGGGTCATCTACGACGTCTTCGATTCCAACCACACCCTCGAAGCTGAATTGCTCGCGGGGAATAGTGGACATGACGTCGTGGTGCCGAGCGGCTCGTTCCTCGCCCGGCAGCGCCTGGCCGGCGTGTTTCGGGCGCTGGATAAGCGCCTGCTGCCGAACCTCCGGCACATGAGCGCCGAATTCATGACGCAAATCCGTCGGTGGGATCCCGGCAACCGCCACGGGGTGCCCTACCTGTGGGGAACGACCGGGCTTGGCTACGACGTTCGACAGATCGCCGAGCGCGATGCGGCCGCTCCCACCAATTCATGGCAGATGCTGTTCGACCCGGCGGTCGTCTCCAGGTTCGCCGACTGCGGGGTGTATGTGCTGGATGAGCCGGATGAAGTCATTCCGGCCGTTCTCAGCTTTATCGGCGAGAACCCGGACAGCCAGGATCCCGACGTGATCGCAAGGGCGGAACCCGTCCTGATGGCCGTTCGGCCCCATATCCGCGGCTTTCACAACTCCGAGCAAATCCAGGCGCTGGCGAACGGCGACATCTGCCTGGCCATGGGGTGGTCAGGCGACATGCTGCAGGCGCGCGCGCGCAGCCTGGAAGCCGGCAACGATGCCGAGATCCGCTACGTGATCCCGGAAGAAGGAGCCCTCATGTGGATCGACATGATGGCGATCCCGGCAGACTCCCCTAACCCGGAACACGCGCACCGTTTCATCAACTACGTCATGCGGCCGGATGTGATCGCAGAGCTCTCCAATCACGTGTTCTACGCCAACGCCAATGCCGCGGCATGGCCGTACCTCGACGCCGAGCTGATCGCGGAACCGGGTGTTCATCCGTCCGACGAGGTACGGGCAAGCCTCTACGTCGCAAGCCCGTACCCTCCGGAGGTGCAGGAGTTCGTCAGCCGTTTGTGGGCTCGTGTCCGCGGTGCCCGCTGAACGAGCCGACCCCCGCGGACACCGGTTTCCACGGCCCCGCGCACCGGGGCGTCGGCGCTGCCAGTGCCGATCCGGGAACACCCGTCGAGCCGGAAACCCACGGTCTCGCGCCGCCGCTCTCCACGGCCGCCGTCAAGGCGCGCCGGGATCGCGCGCCGCCGCTGGCGGGACGCAACGGCCGGCCATGCGCGCGATGTAATCCCAAGCCTCGGCGACGTGTCGGGATTCCGTTGCCGGTGCCCCAATCGCGAGTCGCAAGGCAACCCGGCCTCGGACCTCGCACGGGCTGAGATACGCCAGTCCGCCTTCGTTCACCCGGGCCAGCAGGTCCCGATTGACCCGGTCCACCGCCGCTTCGTCTGCCAGGCCCTCCGGGCAATACCGGAAGGTGACGAGGGACAGCGACCGCGGTGCAGCCAAGGTGAAACCAGGCGCGTGTCGGATCCGCGCCTCGAGCTCCCGGGCCAGTTCGATGTGGCGACGCACATGCGCCTGCAGCCCCGCGATGCCGTAGTGCCGGATCACGAACCAGAGCTTCAGCGCCCGGAACCGCCTGCCCAGCGGAACGCTCCGGTTGCGATAGTCGATGATCTGGTCACCTGCCGCGGTTCGGAGGTACGCCGGCGATACCGTGAGAGCTCTTTCGACTTCGCCCATGTCGCGGAAAAACTGGGCAGAACAGTCGAAGTTTGTGAGCAGCCATTTGTGCGGGTTGAACACGAAGCTGTCCACGTCGTCGATCCCGGCGAGCAGGTGCCGGAACTCCTCGCACACAAGGGCGCTGCCGGCCCATGCGGCATCCACGTGGAGATACAGGCCTTCCCGGCGCGTGATCGCGGCGATGGCCGCGAGCGGATCGATTCCGCCGACGGCCGTCGTACCCAGGGTGGCCACCACGCACGTGGGGATAAGTCCGGCTTCCCGGTCCTGCCGGATCATGTTGGCGAGTGCCTCGGGTCGCAGCGCGAACGACGAATCCGTCGGGATTTTCCGCAGATTCTCCCGGCCCAGCCCCGCGATCATCATTCCCTTGTCGATGGAGGAGTGCGTCTCGGCGGAGGCGTAGACGGTATGGGCGCGTTGCCCCGCAAGACCGTGAACCGCGGCCGCGCCGTCTGTCGCCCGCTCGCACGCGGCAAGGAGAGCCACCAGCGTTGCGCTTGAAGCGGAGTCCTGAATCACGCCTTCGAAGCTCTCCGGCAGATCCAGCATCTGCCGGAGCCATTCGAGTACCCGCATTTCGAGTTCGGTCCCCGCGGGCGACGTCTCCCAAGCCATGCAGTTGACCCCGAGAACCGCGGTCAGCATTTCCGCCAGCACGGACGGCGGGCTGGCATTCGCCGGGAAATAGGCGAAGAACCGAGGATGCTGCCAGTGGGTCACGCCCGGCAGAATGTCCCTTTCGAAGGCGGCAAAGATCTCCTCCATGGGTTCGCCCTTCGCGGGAGGCTCCGCAGGCAGCAAGCGCAGGACGTCACCTGGCTGAACTTGCGCGCGAACCGGCCGCTGCTCGATACCAGCCAGGTAATCCGCCATCCAATCGACAAATGCGTGCGCATGGGCGCGGAAGGTGTCCGAATCCACGATCAGGTCTCCTTGCCGTACTCCCGAACGGCGGCGGGACGCCGTTCCCCTGCCTCCGTCCGGGTCACGCGGTGATCCTGCCACGGCCGGGACCAGGTACGTAGGGGCATGCGGGAATGGACGACGCCGTGAAGCGCCGGCTTCGGGGGGCTGCGTCCCGGCCAGCGGGGGTCACACAGTGCGGGACAGCGGTCCCGCTCCCGGTTCCCGCGAATTGACCCATCGGCCTTTTCACTTCATCTTCACGGTTCGGTGCCGGCATGGCCGGCGCCCGCCCAGCCCGGTCCGGAGGAAACCCGTGGCAACCGACCAGTCCGCTCCCATTACCTTCCGTGTGAACGGCAAGGACGTTGAAGGCCATGTGGAACCGCGCACGCTGCTCGTGGACTTTCTGCGTGACACCCTCCGGCTTACCGGCACGCATATCGGCTGCGACACGAGCCAGTGCGGGGCGTGCGTGGTGCACCTCGACGGCATCGCCGTAAAGTCCTGCAGCGTGCTGGCGGTGCAGGCAGCCGGCCGAGAGGTCCGCACCATCGAGGGGCTGGCCGACGCCGACGGGCCGCTCCACCCCATGCAGGAGGCGTTCCGCCAACATCATGGCCTGCAGTGCGGCTTCTGCACCCCCGGCATGGTGATGACGGCAATCGAACTCGCGCAGTTGGCCGAACCGTTGACTCCGGAGCGGGTGCGCGAGGGCCTTGAAGGCAACATTTGCCGGTGTACCGGCTACCACAACATCGTGCAGGCGGTGCTGGCCGGTGCCGCCGCCATGCGTCAGTAGAGGGCCGCCCCGTGTATCGCTTCACCTACCATCAGCCGGTCACGCTGGACGCTGCGGTTCAGCTCGCCTCCTCCACGGAAGACGGCAGCTATCTCGCCGGCGGCATGACGCTGCTGCCTACGATGAAATTTCGCCTCGCCAACCCCAGCGACCTGATCGACCTCGGCGGCGTCGAGGAATTGCGCGGCATCTCCGAGGGGGATGGACGCCTCCGAATCGGAGCGTCCTCTACCCACGCCGAAGTTGCCGCCTCCGCGCTGGTTGCGGACCGCATGCCGGCGCTGGCGGAGCTCGCCAGCCGCATCGGTGACCCGGCCGTCCGGAACCGGGGAACCATCGGCGGATCCATCGCGAATGCAGACCCTGCGGCCGACTATCCGGCGGCATTGTTGGCGCTTGACGCCGAAGTGATCACCAACCAACGCACCATCGCCGCAGCGGATTTCTTCACGGGCTTTTTCTCGACCGCGCTGGCGCCCGGCGAGCTCGTCACTGCCGTCCGCTTCGCCACGCCAGCCCAGGCGGCCTACCAAAAGGCTCCCAATCCGGCTTCACGATTTGCGCTGGTCGGCGTGTTCGTCGCCCGACACGCAGACGGGGTGCGCGTGGCGGTGACCGGCGCCGGGCCGTATGCCACCCGTTACCCGGCGTTCGAGGCCGCCCTCGACGCATCGTTCACCCCCGAAGCGGCGGCCAGCGTACCGGTGGACGACGCCGGTCTCACCAGCGACCTGCACGCAAGCGCCGCCTACCGCGCACACCTCATCGGCATCATGGCGAAGCGGGCCGTCGCAGCCTGCTAGCGCGGGACGCCCTGACAATGCCACACCCCGTGCTGGCTTCGGTCGACGCCACGCTGGAACTGCTGCAGGCGGGGCACTACGTCGCCGACCGGGCTTTGGCCACGGTCGTCTATTTGGCCTTGCGCATGGAACGCCCCCTGCTTCTCGAGGGGGAAACCGGCGTGGGCAAGACGGAAATCGCCAACGTGCTTGCGACCGGACTCGGACGCAAGCTGGTGCGGCTCTCCTGTCACGACGGTCTTGATCTCGCGAGCGCCGTCTACGAGTGGAACTACCCGGCGCAGATGCTGGCCCTCCAGTCGGTGAAGAACGACGACGATCCACCCGATTTGTATACCGACCAATTCCTGGTGCGCCGCCCCCTGCTGGAGGCCATGGAATCGCACGAGGGCGGCCCGCCGGTACTGCTGATCGATGAGGTCGATCGCGCCGACGCCCCGTTCGAAGCGCTCTTGCTTGAATTGCTCTCCGATTTTCGAGTCACCATTCCGGAGTTCGGCACCGTCGTTGCAGCCACTCCGCCGCCGGTTGTTCTGACGTCCAATCGGACTCGCGAGGTCCACGACGCCCTCAAACGGCGCTGCCTTTACCACTGGGTGGGATACCCGGACGCCGCCCGCGAGTTCGAGATTCTCCGAGTTCGTCAGCCCGAGGCATCGCCCGCGCTGGCCCGCGAAGTTGTCGCCTTCGTCCGAGAGTTGCGCTCGACCGATCTGTTCAAACCTCCGGGTACCGCCGAAACGCTGGACTGGGCGCATGCATTGATCGCGCTGGACTGCACGCGACTCGAGGACGACTCCGTCGATCAGACTCTCGGCGTGCTCCTGAAGTACCAGGACGACATCGACCAGGTCCGGGGGCCGGAGGCCGCGCGCCTCCTGGCCGAGGCACACCGGAAAGCAGCCTGATCATGGTAACCCCCGACCCCGCAAACGGGCGTCGAGGCGGACACATTGCGGCCAATCTGCTCACGTTCATTCGACTGCTCCGTCGTGCCGGCATGACACTGGGACCCGCCGACGGCATCGCGGCGGCGACCGCGCTCCAAACGGTTGGCCTCCGCCAGCGTGACGACGTCTACTGGGGCCTTCGTGCCACCCTGGTGCGGCGCGCCGCCGACGTCGACGTGTTTGATGACGCATTTCGAGCCCTGTGGCAGGGGATCGCCCTTGAACCGGTCGGCCAGTCGAACGTCTTCGGGAAGCGTCGTCGCCCTGCTCCGGCCCGGCGGCGGGTCGCCGAGGCTCTTGGCGCGCTGCCCCCGTCAAGCGATGGTCGGGAATCATCTCCGACGACGACTGCCCTCAGTGCGTCCCGACTGGAACGGCTGGGTTCCATCGACGTCGCCGACATGAGTGTGGAAGAGATGCAGGCGGCTCAGGACGCGGTCCAGAAGCTGGTCCGGCCGCTGGGTGACCTGCCGACGCGACGCTTCCGGACCACGCGGGCAGGACGGGACGGCATCGACTTTCGCGGCACCCTTCGGCTGGCGTCGCGAACCGGCGGCATTCCGCTGCGCCTGCAGCTTCGCCAGCGTCGCACCCGCCCGGTCACCGTGGTCGTGCTGTGCGACATCTCCGGCTCCATGTCCGCCTATACCCGCATGCTCCTGCACTTCATGCACGCGTTGGGCCAGACCCGTCGTCGAGTGTTCAGTTTCGTCTTCGGTACACGCCTGACCGACGTTACCCGGGCACTCCGCCAGGGTGACCCTGACCGCGCAGTGCGGCGCGCCGTGAGTCAGGTGCATGACTGGTCCGGCGGTACCCGTATCGGAGCGGCGTTGCGGTCATTCAATCGGCATTGGTCCCGCCGGGTTCTCACCGATGGCGGGGTGGTCTTGCTGGTGACCGACGGCCTCGAGCGCGACCCGGGCGTGGATGTCGGGGCCGAGGCCGCGCTTCTGCGGCGCTCGTGCCGTCGCCTCGTGTGGCTCAATCCGCTCATGCGCTACGCTGCCTTCGAACCGCGCGCCGGCGGAATGGCCGCGATCGCAGCTCACGTTGACGAGTCCCGGACAGTCCATACTCTCGACAGCCTGCGTGCCCTGGCGGATTCTCTGGCCGCCACGCCTGTCCGCCACGCCTGATCTTTACGGGAACCATCATGACGGAATCCGCACCGCCGCCACGGGAAGATACCGCCACCCGGGCAGCCCCGACGGACGAAGTACTCGCCCAAGCGCAGCGTTGGCGGGAGGCGGGGCACCCTGTCGCGCTGGCCACCGTCGTCGCCACGTGGGGGTCCAGTCCCCGTCAGCCGGGAAGTCAGCTCGCCGTCAATGCCGATCTCGAAATCGTCGGCTCGGTGTCGGGCGGATGCATCGAAGGGGCCGTGATCGGTGAAGCCCAGGCGGCCATGGCCGACGGCAAGGCCCGCCTCCTCGAGTTCGGCGTGACGAACGAACGCGCCTGGGAAGTCGGACTCGCGTGCGGCGGCCGGATCAAGGTACTTGTCGAACGGGTCGGCGACTCCCCGTGAAGGACGCCACGCTGGCACGGATTCTCGAGGCGCGTGCCGCCCGCACACCGCTCGCCGTTGTCACCAGAGTAAGTGATGGCGCGCAGGGGGTCGTGTCGTTCGACGGCGCGGACCCCTCCCTCCCCGAGGAGGCGGCGGCGGATGCATCGCGGCGGATCGCGGACGACGAGAGCGGGACCGTCGAGGCCGACGGGGAGGCGTGGTTCGTCCATGTCCACACCCCGCCGTACCGGATGGTCGTCGTCGGGGCCGTCCACATTGCCCAGCCGCTGGTGAAGATGGCGGTTCTGGCCGGATTTGACACCATCGTGATCGATCCCCGGAGTGCGTTCGCCACTACCGCGCGGTTCCCGGGCGTCCAGGTTGTCGATCTGTGGCCTGACGAGGCGATGGAATCGCTCCGGCCGGACTCCCGTACTGCCGTGATCACGCTCACCCACGACCCGAAGCTCGACGACGCTGCCCTCGGCGTTGCGCTTCGAAGTCCTGCCTTTTTCATTGGTTCGCTCGGCAGCACGCGCACGCATGCGGCCCGCTGCAAGCGCCTCCGCCGGGAAGGTTTCTCGGATTCCGAGATCGCCCGTATCCATGGGCCGGTCGGACTTGCCATCGGCGCACGGGCTCCGGCCGAGATTGCCGCTGCCATTCTCGCCCAGGTCGTGAGCGTGCGCCGCGGCGGCGCGGCGGCGAGTTGACGGTGGATTTCGGCCTGCAGCCAGCCTCCAACTGCGAAGGGGCCATACTGGCCCATTCGCTTCGAGTGGCCGGCACCAAGTTCCGCAAGGGTCGCGTACTGAGCGCTGCCGATATCGACGCCTTGTGCCAGGCAGGCATCGACCAGGTGACGGTGGCCCGGCTCGGTCCCGACGACGTCGATGAAGACACGGCAGCCACCGCGCTCGCAACGGCGGCAGCCAGCGCAGCCACCCAAATTCGCAAGCCGTTCGGCGGGCGTGTCAATGTCATGGCAACGGCCGACGGCCTCGTCCAGGTCGATGCCGGCGCCATGCAACGCTGCAATCTGGTTTCGGAAGCCATCACGATCGCGACGCTGGCCGATGGGGCACGAGTCCGTACCGGCGATCTCGTCGCAACGATCAAGATCATTCCCTTTGCCGTGCCCAGGGGCGACGTTGAGACGGCCTGCACGTCCGCTGAGGGCCTGCTCTCCGTGGCGCCGTTCCGGCCCCTCTCCGTCGAGCATGTGCTGACGACCCTTTCCGACACGACGCCCAAGCTCTTGAAGCTGTCCCGGACCGGTGTCGGCAACCGGATCGTGGAACTCGGTGGCACGGTGGCCGAGGAACGCACGGTCCCGCACGAGACAGCACGGCTTGCCGACGCCCTGACAGAAGCACTCCGTGGCAAGCCGGATCTGGTACTCGTGAGCGGCGCCTCGGCGATCGTCGACCGGCGAGACGTGATCCCGGCGGCCATCGAACGGGCCGGCGGACGGGTCGATCACTTCGGCATGCCGGTGGACCCGGGCAACCTGCTCCTGCTGGGCACCCTGCAGTCCACCCGTGTCATCGGTCTGCCCGGCTGCGCGAGAGCTCCCGCCCGCAACGGGCTGGACATGGTTCTCGAACGGTTTGCGGCTGATCTCGATGTGGATTCGGCCGTCGTCGTTGCCATGGGGGCGGGCGGCCTGCTGAAGAAAACGGCCGCGCGCCGGCGTCAGAGCCGTGCCCCGCGAATCGCGGCCGTGATCATGGCCGCTGGCCGATCGCAGCGCATGCGAGGCGGCAACAAGCTTCTGGAGTCAGTCGACGGCCAGCCTCTGGTTGCCAAGGCTGCCAGCGCCGCCATCGCCTCCGAAGCCGCTCCGGTCATCGTCGTGACGGGCCATCAACCGGACAAAGTCGCCGCGGTCCTGGACGGGCTGGATGTCACGCTCGTCCACAACAGCGATTTCCGGGTAGGGCTCTCGACGAGCGTGCATGCCGGCCTTGCGGCGGTTCCCGCAGGCCACGATGGGGCCATCCTGATGCTGGCCGACATGCCGGATGTGGACGCCGGGTTGGTCGACCAGCTGATGGCTGCGTTTGACCCGATCGAGGGGCGGGCCATCGTGGTCGCCACGCACAACGGGACCCGCGGCAATCCGGTGCTGTTCGCACGACAGTACTTCGCGGAAATCCTGCGGGTGACCGGCGACACGGGTGCCCGTCACGTCGTGGACTCCAACGACGAGGCGGTCTGTGAGGTCGAGTGCGGCACGAGCGCCCCTCTGGTCGACCTCGATACCCCCGAGGCCCTGGCAAAGCGGCGCAGTTGTTGAGGGCTCAGCAGCTCTAATCGGAGTCGTCGATCAGCTGAACGACGCCAGCACCAAGAGTACCGCCAGTATCCCCAAGGCCACGAGCAGCGGAATTTGCCAGCCTGGACGTGAGCCACGGGCTGGAGGCTCTTCCCGCAGGGCGACCGAATCCTCCGCCGGCGCGTCCAGGGGGGGGCCCGCCGCCGCCGCCGATTCCGTCGCAACGATGTCGGCGAAGGAATTGAAGAACGAGGTGGAGTACTGGTCCATCGCGCCCCCAATCAGGCGGGAACCCAGTTGGGCCAGACGGCCGCCGACACCGACCTCCACCGTGTAACTCAGTACCGTGCCGCCGTCGTCACTTTCGGCCAACGCTACCCGCGCCGATCCCTTCGCGAAGCCGGCGGCCCCACCCTTGCCTTCGCCGACCAGGACATAGCTCTCGGGAGGCTGTACTTCCGACAGCCTGACGGATCCGGAGAACACTGCCGATACCGGACCCACCCGGGCCCGGACTCGGGCTTCAAACGCGTCAGGACCCACCGAGGCCAGATGCTCGCATCCGGGAATGCACCGCTTCAGAACATCCGGATCGTTCAGGGCATCCCAGACCCGGACCCGCGGCGCCGGGATCTGGAATTGCCCGCTGAAGTCGATGGTCGTGGGCCCCTAGTCTGGTGCCCGCCTAGCCGCCGAACTGCCTGAGGTACGCGATGACGTCTGCGCGATCGTCAGGCTTCCTCAGGCCCGGGAAGATCATCTTGGAGCGGGCAACAACCTGTTTCGGATTGGTAATCCAGGTGTCCATCAACTCGTCGGTCCAGGTCTTGCCTTCCTCGCCCAGCGCCTTCAGGCCCTTGGAGTACTTGTAGTCAGGCCGGTTGGTCCCCAGGGCCGTGTCAAACACGCCCCAGAGGTTAGGACCGACGCGATCCTTGCCCCCTTCGTCAACGGTATGACATGCCTTGCACTTCTGGAAGACTTTCTCGCCATTCGCGGCGTCGCCTGCCGAAGCCATGCTGGAAATGGCCAAGGCGCCAAGAACGGCCGCGACCGTGAGAACTCGAATCATGGGCGAAAACCCTCCATGAAATGAACGAACCGAGAGTGTGGGGTGTTCGGGGCGTCGCCGCCAAACTTCCGGGAGGATAGTTTTCGAATAGGGCAACGACAACACCAAATCCATGGAGCGACCGGGACCAGCCAGTGAGAAACCGTGCTGTGTCCGAATGCACCGCCTCGTCAGGGTTCGACCCGAGCTGTGCCTCTGTTGCGCTCGCAGGGGCTGGCCACTGATCCTGCGCTCCGAACGGGACGAGCCGATGCGATCGCCGCCAATGTTCCCGCAGCGAACCGTGCACACGTGACCGGACAGTTGGGTTGCCGCTGCTCGTGGCCGCATGACGATGGATCGCAGCGTGTAACGTGGCGCGCTGCAGTGAATCATGAGATCAGGCACAAGGGACTGTTGGCGCTGCACGGCCGCGACGACGCGGCGTGGCTTCCCGCCGGTCTCGGGCCACGGCTGGCGCGGATCCTGTTCCGCCTGCAGGCGGGGACGCATCCGGGCAGCGCCGACGCGCCCGGCGTTCGGCTACATCCCCTCAAAGACGGCCGCGCGAGGTTGTGGTTTCCGAGGTCGTATACGAACAGGTCGAAATCGTCCGCCAGCAGCGTCCCCAAGGGACGATAGAGGTCAGCTGCGGCCCCGCTTCCGTGGCTCAAGACCATCCGGGCGTCCGCATCACGACTGCCGTGCTGTCGTACGGTCGGCGTTGTCTGCTCGTCTGTATCAACCCGGCAAATTGAAATCGGCTCCGGTATTTCCCACGCTGCTTCTGCCCGCATGGGTTCGATATTGGCTTTTCGATACCATCACTTAGCCGCTACGGCCGCCACGCCGGGCGACAATCCGGCTTTCCGTGCAGGCGGTGGTTGCCGCCAAACCAGGGGGCGATCAACCTGGCTCAGGCTGCAGCAAGTACGATATCGAACAGACGTACACGACCGACGAGGAAGCTTTAGCCAGCGCCCGAATCAATATGTGCGACCAAATCCCGCAGGGTCCGAAATTGCAAGCAGTCCTCCGCCACCATGTTTAGCTGAAATTCCTCGTTGACCAGCTTATAGAATGCCACCGCATCGACGGAAGAAACCCCGACTTCGCTGAACTCCCGATCGAAATCGGGTTCATGATCCAAGTCGAGATTCTCCCTGATGAGGGTGCTAAGGCGGGCTTCCGTGGACGACATGGGTCGGTTCCCTTTATGCGTTAAGTCAAGGACGATAAACCCAATGTATCATCTCTTGCCATCCCGGACAGCGGCCCCGATATCGATAGACAATAGATAGCGGCATAGGGAGGGAAGGCAGGCGGCAACCCACGTGCGCTGTCCGCGTTCGCAGGCCCGAATGACCGTGACGGCAGAAGATCGCGGCAACAAGCGAAGCCAGTCAATTCCTTGCGCGCTTGTGGTCGTGTTCGGGCTTTGGACGGCGCGCGTCCTCGGGCAGGAAATTGCAGCGCATAGCGCGTCTTCCGGACGGCTGGCGGCTCGACATTCCGATCTGGAACCCGAACCACGGGACCGAATCGGTGAAAATGAGACGTCGATCAGAATGGAGGCCCGGTCAAGCCGCGCCAAGCTCGTGGAATCCGGCTGGTGGACACCCGTGGTCGCGTTGATTGACCCTGAAGATCGTGGGCGAGCCGTACCGGCATCCAAGCCTGGATCGGCGAGAGCGATGGCGTAGACCGGTCCTCGAGACCAGAGAGGGCATGGGGCCCACTGAACCCGCCGCCGGTTGCTGCGCGTTCACCGAAACTTCCCTCAACACGACGTTCGGCCGGATTGTCCCTTACGTGAGGTCTTGGTGGGCCGGCGACGGTGGGCCTGCAGCCAGGGGACTCGGATTCAGCGCCGGCAGGAGGTGGCAACGCGTCCCTTCCGGCAGGTTCCCGGAATGCCGCACCGGTGCGGGGGCGTTGGCGCCCGACGGGCAGTACCGGGACTGCGGCGCGGGCCGGCGGGACGTCCTGATCGCCCCGTCCCTTTACCCCGATGCAGCGCATGAGTAAATTTTTTGTTGCGCAGGTCGATGACGACGGGCGCGGGTACACCGGGGATGCCGCGGCCCATGCGCCTACTGGCTGGAAACAGCAATGAGCAATTCGCTAGCGCGGTTGCCGATGAGCTGGGCCTTAGGCTGACAGCTGCCGATGTGCGGCGATTTTCGGACGGCGAAGTGTTCGTCGAGGTGCGCGAAAACGTCCGAGGCCAGGACGTGTTCGTGCTGCAGTCCACGTCACCTCCCGCCAACGATCACATCATGGAGCTACTGGTCTGCATCGACGCCTTGAGACGCGCCTCTGCGGCCAGCGTTACGGCGGTCATCCCTTACTTTGGCTATGCGCGCCAGGACCGAAAGGCGGCGCCCCGCGCACCGATCTCGGCCAAGCTCGTCGCGAACCTGATCACCACGGCCGGCGCCAGTCGCGTGCTGACAATTGATTTGCACGCGAACCAGATCCAAGGATTCTTCGATATCCCGGTCGACAACCTGTACGCCGCGCCCGTAATTGCTGCCGATATCCGGGAGCGGTTCCAGAACGATTCCTACGTGCTGGTCTCCCCCGACGTCGGCGGCGTCGCGCGCGCTAGGTATCTGGCAGCTCGGGTGGACAGCAGCCTGGCCATCGTTGACAAGCGGCGCGACCGCGAGAACGTCTCCGAAGTCGTCAACATCATCGGAGAAGTCCGCGGGCGGGTTTGCATCATTGTGGACGACATCGTCGACACCGCGGGGACTCTGTGCAACGCAGCGCAGGCTTTGACGACGGCCGGAGCCAGCCGCGTTGCATGCTATGCGACCCACGGTGTGCTGTCAGGCCCGGCAGTTGAGCGGATCAATGGTTCCACGCTGGACATGTTGCTGGTGACGGACAGCATCCCCGCGCGTGCCGAGGTTGCAAATTCGCCGAAAATCCAGACACTCTCGGTCGTCCCGCTGGTCGCCGAGGCGATCCGGCGGATCAGCGATCATCGCTCGGTATCCAACCTCTTCGACTGAGGCGGGGGCACCGTTCGCCCCGGGACGGATCTATGGAAAACACGTCGACCATCAAAGCCGAGGTGCGCACACCTCGCGGCAAGGGAGGGGCACGGGAGCTCCGCCGAAAGGGCCGGCTGCCGGCCATCATCTACGGCAAGGACTTCGAACCCGTCGCCATCGACATTGATCTCGATTTCAGCCGTCGCGAAATCCGGCGACCGGGTTTTCGGACCAGGCTGTACGATATCGATCTGAACCAGGACTCCGCGATCCGGGTGTTGCCGCAGGCCGTCGCCTACCATCCGGTCACGGATGATCCGGTCCATCTGGATTTCCTGCGTGTTGGACCGGACACCCGGGTCACCGTCGACGTGCCGGTGGCGTTCCTCAATCAGGAGGTCTGCCCTGGCCTCAAGCGCGGCGGTGTGCTCAACATCGTCAGACGCACCATCAACGTGAACTGCCCGGCCAGCCTGATCCCGGAAGCAATCGAATTCGACGTCGCGGACCTGGAAATCGGTGACAGCCTTCATATCAGCCACACCGAGCTGGATCCCGCCGTGCACCCCACCATCGGGGATCGGGATTTCACGGTCGCAAGTATCGTCGCACCTTCCGCGCTGGTCTCTGCCGCAACTGCCGAAGAGGAAGAAGAAGTAGAGGAAGAGGAGGAGCTCGAGGAGACTCCCGAACTGGAAGAAGCACCAACGGAAGAGTAGCCATCCGGTCGCGAGGCCGATCGCGTGGACCAGGTTTTCGTCGGGCTCGGCAACCCGGGAGCAGCGCACGCACGCCAGCGACACAACGCCGGATTCATGGCGCTTTCCTCAATCGCCGCCGAACACCGTTTTGGGCGTACCAGACAGCGATTCCGCGGCGCCATCCGATCAGGCCGGATTGACGGCGCCTCCGTGTTGGCGCTGTGTCCCCTTACCTGGATGAACCGCTCGGGCGAGGCAGTGAGTTTGGCCTGCCGGTTCTACAAGGTACCCCCGGCGCGGGTAACGGTGTTCTACGACGATCTTGATCTCGCGGCAGGAAAAATCCGGGTTCGCCGCGGCGGCGGCAGTGGCGGGCACCGGGGCATTGACAGCATCGACCGCTGTCTCGGACGCGACTATCGAAGGGTCCGGATCGGGATCGGCCGTCCTCCCCATGGCGAAGTGGCCGAGCGGTATGTCCTCAGGGATTTTGGTCGGGCCGAACTTGTCTGGCTGCAACCGCTGCTGGCCGCGATGGCGGTCGCGGCGCCGCTGCTGGTCAGCGGCGAGGACGATCGCTTTATGAATCGTGTGGTGCTGGATGCACCGCCGCCCGTGGCAGAGGCAGACTGAGGCAACCGCCATGGGCTTCCGGTGCGGCATTGTGGGGCTGCCCAACGTCGGGAAGTCCACCCTGTTCAATGCTTTAAGCGGAGCTGCTACCGCGGAGGCAGCCAACTACCCCTTCTGCACCATCGAACCCAATGTTGGTCGTGTACCGGTGCCCGATCCACGCCTTGATCGCCTGGCTGACATTTCCGGGTCCGCTGTCCGCACTCCCGCCATGATCGACTTCGTGGACATCGCCGGCCTGGTGAAGGGCGCCAGCCAAGGCGAGGGCCTCGGCAACCGATTTCTCGCGCGCATCCGGGAAGTTGATGCGATTGTTCACGTACTTCGGTGCTTCAACGACGAACGCGTCACTCACGTGACAGGACGACCGGACCCCGTGGCGGACGCGGAAGTCGTCGAAACGGAACTCCTGCTCGCCGATCTCGGAACTCTGGAGAGGTCCCGAGATCGCTTGATCAAGTCGGCCCGGAGCGGCGACCGAAGCAGCCGTCAGCGGCTTGAGATCGTGGAACGCAGCATCCAGCAGCTGGGTGACGGTCGATCGGCACGAGAGCTGGCCGACGAGAGCAATGCGGCCTTGTTTCGGGAGCTGGGCCTGCTGACGAACAAGCCAGTGCTGTTCGTCGCCAACGTCGCAGAGTCAGATGTTCACCGCGGCAACGGGCTGACCCAAGCTGCGGCAGCTCACGCCGCCACGCACGATTCGGACTTGCTGCTGGTGTCGGCGCAACTGGAAGCCGAACTCATCGAGCTCGAAGCTGCGGAAGACCGCAAGGCATTCCTTGCAAGCGTTGGGCTCTCCGAGTCGGGGCTCCTCCGGGTGGCACGCGCCGGCTACACGCTACTGGGATTGATCACGTTCTTCACTGCCAACCCGAAAGAGACGCGTGCCTGGACGATCAGCGCCGGGACGGTGGCCGCGAGCGCGGCCGGGGTGGTCCACAGTGATTTCGAGCGCGGGTTTATCGCTGCGGAGACTGCGGGCTTCGACACGTTCGTGGACGCAGGTGGCGAACAAGGGGCCCGCGCGGCAGGCCAGCTCCGCAGCGAGGGCCGCGACTACGTTGTCCGCGACGGCGACGTCATCCTGTTTCGCTTCAATGTCTAGCGAAACTCTTTCGATTGGGATGCGCTGCCGATGGGACGGCACCCGGCCCCTACGCAGTGACGGAGCTACGAAAGTGGTTCCAGCTCTTCCGCCTGAAGTTCGTCGTCGGGAACGGGTCGAAGCAGATCCTGCAATTCTTCCCTGGGTGTCTCGGGATCCAGCCAAGTATCGAAATCGGCCCGCGTGACGATCGCCGGCATGCGGTCGTGCACGCGGCCCACGAGGTCGTTTGACGCCGTCGTCACGATCACGCATCCGGTAGCCGGGCCACCCTCGCCGGCCGAGCGCAGCGGCTGGTAGATCCCGGCAAACGCCAGGTAACCGTCGTCAGCGGCCCTGAATTTCCACGCGATCTGGGCGCCTTCCTCCGGCATTCCCCACTCGTAGAAAGCGTCGGCCGCAATCAAGCAGCGGCGGCGCTGGAAGGATTCCCTGAATGACGGGTTCCGGGCCACATTCTCGGCCCGGGCGTTCACCACCAAACCAGAGGATTCGGAACGTTCCGACGACAGGCCCCAGAACAGTATCGCCGCGCGAATCTGGCCCTCGGCACTCCGTCCGCCGGCAAGCACCTCCGTTCCCGGGGCAATATGGGCGTTCGGTTCAGGCACCGACCCGTTCGGGTCCCCGAACAGGTCGCGCCGGGCGCCAGCGGGATCGGTCAGGCTGTATCGGCCACACATGGGATTAGACATAATTGAACTCCGCAGATGGGTCAACGAAATCGGTGCGGCCCACGACGCCGGGACGGGCGTGGACAGCGGGGGCGCCGGGTGGCGCGGCCGTGCGGCCCCAAGCGCCTGTCCGCCCGTTGCCGCTAGCTATCCTCGTTCGCTTCTATCGGGTTAAACATAGCGCGATAGAGAATTCGTTCGTCGATGGATGATTGACGGCTGCCGTCAATTCGATGTCACCGCTGTCCACCTTGTCGTCCACGGAAACGTGCGTGGCGGCGTGACGGGCGCTCCACCCTCGATCGTGAAACCGGCGTAGCCCGACTCAGCTTCTGCGTTGCATCGCTCAAGGTACGCCGGGAATCCGCCGATGTATGGCATGAACACGCGGGGACGGCCCGGAATGTTGGCGCCGATGTACCAGGAACTGCACGTCGACCGCAGGGATTCGCTGGCAACGTCGTTGACGTGGCCGACCCAGTCATCCTCGTTGGCCACCATGGGTTCGATGGTCCGAGCGCCGGCCTCTTCCATTCGAAGCAAGCAGTGTGTGATCCAGTCCACGTGCTGCTCAATGGCAGGCATCATGTTGGCCAAGACCGACGGGCTTCCCGGCCCGGTGACCGTAAAGAAGTTCGGGAAGCCCGCGGACGTCAAGCCAAGGTACGTTCTGGGGCCCGCCTTCCACTTCTCCTTCAATGTCATGCCGTTCCGGCCGGTGATACGTATGCGGTCAAGCGATCCTGTCATCGCCGCAAATCCGGTTGCGCACACGATGGCGTCGAAGTCGTAGTGTCGGTCCGCGACCGCCAGGCCGGTTTCGGTGAAACGCCGGATCGGTGTCTCGGACACGTCTACCAGGCTCACGTGCGGCAAGTTGAAGGTTTCGTAGTAGCCGGTATCGACGCACAGGCGCTTGCAGCCGAATACGTTGCTGGGTGACAGCAATCGGGCAACCGTCGGGTCCTTGACCACCGAACGGATCTTGCCCCGAACGAATTCCGCGGCGCTGTCGTTCGAGGCCTGGTTGAGCAGAAGGTCCGAGAACGCACCCAGAAATCCCAGTCCGCCGCGACGCCAGTAGTCCTCGTAGTGCCGTTCGCGAGCAGCGGGCGGCACCTCTAGTGCCGACCGTTTGTCATATTGAAACAGGAAAGCCGGCATACGCGTGCGGGCCAGGGCACGGAAATCGGGATAGCTCGCCTTGACCCTGCGCTCGTAATCTCGGTTCATCGGCGTGTTTCGTGCCGGCACCGCGTAGTTTGGCGTGCGCTGAAAGACGACTACCGACTTGGCGTCCCGGGCAATGACCGGAATGGACTGGATGGCGGAAGAGCCCGTCCCGATCACACCGACGCGGAGACCGGAAAAGTCAAAGCCCCGGTGCGGCCATTGCCCGGTGTGCAGGATCGGTACCTGGCAATCGTCCATCCCTTCGAAGGCCGGCAAGTTGGCGGCGGACAGGCAGCCCACTGCCGAGACAAGGAACCGCCCGGTTACGCGGTCGCCGCGGTCGGTCTCTACAGTCCAGCGATGCGCTCGCTCGTCAAAACTCGCCGTCGTCACGCGGGTTCGGAACCGGATATCTCTCCGTAATTCGAAGCGATCCGCGACGTGCCGGGCGTACTCGAGAATCTCCGGCTGCGACGCGTACTTTTCCGACCAGCTCCAGTCCTGCTCCAGGTCCTCCGAAAACGAGTACGAGTACTGCATGCTTTCCACGTCGCACCGCGCACCCGGATAGCGGTTCCAGTACCACGTGCCGCCTACATCGTCCGCGACCTCAAAGGCTCGCGCCGACATTCCGACGCCGCGCAGGCGGTGCAACATGTACATGCCGCCGAAGCCGCCGCCGATGACGACCACATCGAACTCGACGTCCGTCTCCGGAGGACGATCGGGGTCTGCCCGTGGGCTCACGGCGCGTCCCTCGCCCGGCCGCTCCGCTCGCTCCCAACGCCTCCCTCGGTCTCGAAGTAAAGTCCGAGAACCCGTTCGTACACATCGGCAAGTGCCCGCAAATCCGCGATCCGAATATGCTCGTTCACCTGGTGCATCGTCTTCCCGACCCCGCCGAACTCGACCACCGGGCAAACAGACTGAATGAAGCGAGCGTCGGAGGTGCCACCACTCGTCGACGCCTCCGGCTGTCGCCCCGTCACATCCGCCACGGCTCGCGAGACCACCTCCGTAAAACGGCCGGGCTCGGTAAGGAACGCCGGTCCGCTCCACTGCAAATCCAATCGGTAGCTTCCGGCCGCCGCGAGATCGAGCCGCTCACGCAACCACTTTTCCAACGATGCCGGCGAGTGTGCCGAACTGTACCGCACGTTAAAGCACGCTCTGGCGCTGTCTGGAATGACGTTGGTAACCGCATTCCCCACATCGACGGACGTAACTTCCAGGTTGGACGGCTGAAAATGGTCGGTCCCGTCGTCCGGTGCCTCTGCCAGGAGGGACGAAAGCAATGCAACTAGGCGGGGGATCGGGTTGTCAGCGAGTTCCGGATACGCAACGTGCCCTTGTGTGCCTTCAACTGCCAACATGGCGTTGACACTGCCCCGCCGACCAATTTTCATCATGTCGCCAAGTTGTTGCGGGTTGGTCGGCTCGCCCACGAGACACACATCAATGTGCTCTCCGTGCCGCTGCATCCAGTCCAGGACCCGAACTGTGCCGTTCCGTGCGTCTTTTTCTTCATCGCCCGTGATCAAAAGGCTGATAGAGCCGTACGGATGCGAACCGTGCAGGAACCTTGAGCACGCCGTGACAAATGCGGCGATGCTTCCCTTCATGTCCGCAGCACCGCGTCCGTGCAGGATCCCATTCCGGGTGATGCCAGCGAACGGATCGTTGTCCCACGATTCAATGGTGCCAGGCGGCACGACATCCGTATGGCCGGCGAAGCAGAAATTGGGTCGGTCGGCGCCGATCCGGGCGTACAGGTTCTCGACCTGTGCATCAGGGCCCTGACTGTCTGGATCCCCGAAGGAAAGCCGCTCGCACGAGAAACCGAGACCCGTCAGCGCTTCCTCCAGAACGCCGAGGGCGCCGGCGTCGGCAGGCGTAACGCTGGGGCAGCGGATCAGCGCCTGGGCGAGTTCCAGCGGATCAGCCAGACGGCCGCATGGACTTGGGGCGTCGGTGTTCATGTGTCCGCAGTCATAAGGGCAAACGCATACACAAGTGCAACTTCGTCAAGGCGTGCAAACCGGCCAGCCGACCCTCCATGACCGGCCTCGAGATTGGTCCACAAGAGGACCGGCGCGGCCGAAGTCGTATGTTCCCGCAGCTTTGCTATCCACTTGGCTGGTTCCCAGTAGCCGACGCGCGGGTCCGTTAGACCGGCGGTCGCAAGTACGGCCGGATACCGGCGTTCCGACACATTGGAGTAGGGACAGTACGAACCGATTCGAACCCGGGCCGCCTCATCGCGGATCGGGTCGCCCCATTCCGACCATTCGGGCGGAGTCAATGGAAGCGTAGCGTCCAGCATGGTGTTTAGCACGTCGACGAACGGCACCTCCGCGATCACACCTCCGAACAGCTCGGCTTCCCGGTTTAGCGACGCCCCTACCAACAGGCCTCCCGCGCTGCCGCCATGCGCAACGATCCGGCCACGAGCCGTGTACCCCTCCTGCACCAATACCCGTCCCGCCGCGACGAAATCAGTGAAGCTGTTCTCCTTGTGCTCCAGCTTGCCATCCAAGTACCATCCGTAGCCGAGTTCCGTGCCGCCGCGAACATGCGCGATCGCGTATACGAACCCGCGGTCGAGCAGGCTGAAGCGAGTGTGGGCAAACGAGGCCGGCGTGGCGTGCCCGTAGGCACCGTAGCCGTAGAGAAGCAGCGGCGTGCGGCCATCCAGCACCAGGTCTCGCCGATGCACCAGTGAAATCGGCACCTCGGCGCCGTCGTCGCTCCGTGCCGTCAGTCGTCTGGCAACGTACTGATCCGCGTCATGTCCGCCGGGAATTTCTTGCTCCTTTCGGAGTACGGCGGTCCGCTCACGTAGATCGAAATCAAATGTCCTGCTTGGCGTCGTGAGGGAACTGTAGACGTAGCGAACCACGCGGCCGTCGTATTCCATTCCCGGCACAAGCCGTAGATTGAAGGCTTCTTCCCCGCCCGCATCAATCGTGTATTCCACGTCGTCGCGCAGATTGCGGACCACGATTCTGGGCAATCCGGCAACGCGTTCCAACCGGACAAGCCAGTCAGCGAATACCTGCATATCGAGCAGGTAGACACCGGCACGGTGCGGCACAACTTCGTGCGCTTCTGTGCGGTCCCCGTTCATGGGAACCTCAACTACCTTGAAATCCTCAGCCCCGTCGTCGTTCGTGAGAATGAGCAACTGGTCGCCGTGGTCGGACACCGTATAGCGCACGCCGTCTCGTCGAGGCCAGACCGGCACGGGTTCCGAAGCCGGCTGAGACGCGTCGATCAAGTAGGTCTCCGATGAATCGGCATGCTCATGGCAATCGATGCGGATGAAGCGCCCGCTTTCGGTCCGACTGACGGAGACAAACACCTGCGGTGACGGGCTGTTGAATACCGTGACATCCGACTCGGGTGAATCGCCCAGCCGGTGTCGGCGCACCTGCCATGGCCGATGCTGATCATCCAGGACCGTGTAGAACAGCTGCCGGGAATCGAGCGACCACGCCAGATCACCCTGGGTCTCCGGCAATCGGTCGGCGAGCTCCGCTCGGCTCGGAAGCGCCAGGAACCGCACTTCGTACTTCTCCGAGCCCTTGCGATCGGCTGCATAGGCCAGCGTTCCGTGGTTGGGTGAGTGGCGTGCACCGCCGATCCTGAAGAAGCTGACTTGGGCCGCCTCTCGGTTCCCGTCCAGCATGACCTCCTCGGTCGTACCGTCCGCAGGAACCCGGCAAAGAATCGGGTATTCGCCGCCCTCTTCAAATCGTTGGTAGTAGGCGTACGCCCCGTCCGGGACCGGAACGTCGGCATCCCTGCCCGGGACCCGCGCGCGAAGTTCACGCGCCAAGTCGTCCTTCAGCGTGGCGACTGGACGAAGCGCAGTCTCCGTCCGCCGGTTCTCCCGCTCGAGGTGGGAACGAATCCCGGGCTCCAAGGCGGTCGGATCGCGCAGCACGGCTGGCCAGTCTGCGCATCGAAGCCAGGCGTGCGGGTCCGACGATTGGGTCACAGCGGGCCACCGTCCATTTGACTGTTCTTGATCACGACTCGCTCGATGCGCGCCGCCACCGCTCGACGGTCTGCGGGGCGCACACGCGGACGTCACAGGATTTCGAGCACCGACTCCGGTGGACGGCCGACTCTGGCGCGCCCCCCGTGCAGCACAATCGGTCGCTCAATGAGGATCGGGTCCGCCACCATGGCCGCGATCAGGGCGCTGTCGTCGAGACCAGGATCAGAGAGATTGCGCTCGCGATAGGCGGATTCCCGCTTGCGTATGAGGTCACGCGGCCCGATCCCGAGTCGGCGAAGTATCTCTGCGAGCGTAAAGGCATCGGGCGGCGCCTTCAGATATTCCACGATCTCGGGCTCGATCCCGTGCTCACGAAGCAGCGCGAGCGTCGCGCGGGACTTGCTACACTTGGGATTGTGGTAAATCACCGTGTCCATCCTCAGTGCTCCGCAACTTGTTCGAGGGTGATGGCTGCGGTCTTGTATCACTCCGAACGCCTGCGGGGAATGGCACTTGCCGGCTCCGGCGGACGGGTCGGCTCTCAGCGGGGTGCCAAGTGAGTCGGTCTTTGGTCCGACGGTGCCCGTGACTCGCGTTTCACTCTCCAGTCCTGCCCTGCCGGACGGGACGTGTGGCGAGCGTCTGGACCTGTCCGACGCCTCCTGCGTCAGTGCCGACCTGACAGCATGGTGCGATCATTCGGGCGGGCAAGCGAAGCACTGGCAAGCGGCCCGGCTTGCGCTCTCACGGCTGGAAGAACGATACCGGGACGGGGGACTGCCGTTCCTTACGGCTCTGGACACCGGGCCCCCTTCCCGCGCCTATCTCGACGTCGCGCGGCGGTTCGCCCGCGACGCCGAGCTCGTGGTCCACGTTGGCTGCGGGGGCTCCATGCACGCGGGCAGGGCATTCGCCGTGGCCACGGGCGGGGGCACCTCCAATCAACCCGGCACCCGGCCTTCGATCACGTTTGCGGGCAGCATCAACCCGGATGAATGCGCGAATCTCCGGGAAGCTCTGAACCGCTTCGGCCAAGAACGAGTCTGCTGCGTGTTCGTCAGCCAGTCCGGCCGCACCACCGAGACGCTCGCCCATTTCGCGATGCTCCTCGACTGGTACGGTGAGGCGCTGGCTTCCGAGGCGATCAGTCAGCGAACGGTCTGCCTGACTCAGGCGCGATCATCGCCCCTCCGGACCCTCGCCGAAGCGCGCGGGATCCCCGTACTCGATGTGCCTTCCAACGTGGGCGGCAGGTTCGCCGCGTTCACGGTCACCGGGCTCCTGCCGGCGGCCATCGGCAACGGCGTATCGGAGAGCGGCGAGCCGGATGTCCTGGCGGGCGGAAGAGGCGTCCTGGCCCGCGCATTCCCGAAAGAGGGTCTTAGTCCGGCCGCCAGATCCGCGGCAGCCATGGCCGCCTTCCATGAGCGTCACGGGACGGCCACGCTGGTCACGCTCGCCTACGAGTCGGCAATGGAGCCGCTGCAAACATGGTACCGGCAGCTGGTGGCCGAAAGCCTGGGGAAAGACGGCGGGGGCTTCACCCCCGTGACCGCGCACGGCACCGACGATGAGCACAGCCAGTTGCAGCTTTGGCTTGATGGACCGCCGGGGCAAATGTTTACGTTGCTGCGCGCCCCGGCCGCGCTCGACCTCCGCATTCCCGCGGATCCGGCCGGGTATCCCGACTGGTTTCCCCGCCGGCTCGAATCGCTTTGGAATGCGCATGCGGATGCTACCGGCGCGAGCCTGTCGGCTTCCGGCCGCCCCGTCCGTACCTTTACGTTCGCGCGCCGGAGTCAGGTGGCTTACGGTGCCCTGATGGCGCACCTCATGATCGAAACCGTCCTCCTCGCCGACATTCTCGGAATTGACCCCTTCGGTCAGCCTGCCGTGGAGGGGACCAAGGAGCGCGTGATCGAGATCCTGACGCGGGTCGAGCACTAATGCCGATCCGCCGGCTGCCTGAAGGAACGGTCAATCGAATTGCTGCCGGAGAAGTCGTCGAGCGGCCAGCGTCCGTCGTCAAGGAACTGATCGAGAATGCGCTCGACGCTGGCGCCAAGTCGATCTCCGTTGGCATTGCAAGCGGCGGAAAAACAGAGATAACCGTTACCGACGACGGTCATGGTATGGATGCGGGCGACCTGGCTCTGGCCGTGGAGCGGCACGCAACCTCGAAACTGCCCGACGACGATCTGTTCGCCATCCAGACCCTGGGTTTCCGCGGTGAAGCGCTTCCCTCGATCGGCTCTGTCAGCCGGCTGACAGTGACATCACGAGCGGATGGCGCCGAGGAGGCTTTCGCGATCACGGTAGACGCCGGATCGACTGGCGCCGTGACGCCGGCCGCCATCCCGAGGGGTACCCGTGTCACGGTTGCCGACCTCTTCCGTGCCACGCCTGCACGGCTCAAGTTCCTGAAGTCCGACCGCGCGGAATCGATGGCGGTATCCCAAACCATCCGCGAACTCGCGATGGCTCACCCGCGCGCTGCCTTCAAGCTCCAGATCGACGGCCACACCCGACTCGATCTCCGAGTGCCAGCGGC
Source organism: Alphaproteobacteria bacterium (assembly GCA_022819905.1). GTDB lineage: Bacteria > Pseudomonadota > Alphaproteobacteria > TMED109 > TMED109 > VXPW01. The sequence continues at coordinate 61,017 of JAJEGJ010000012.1, read as the reverse complement.
GCCCGACGGCGCCCGCGATCACCGGCTGCGCGCCGTCATGGGTGACGCGTTCGCAGACAATGCCGTCGACGTCAACTACGAACGGGGAACCACCCGCGTCTCCGGTCTGGCCTCGCTGCCGACCGTCAACCGGGCCAACACGCGCGCGCAGTACCTGTTTGTGAACGGGCGCGTGGTACGGGACCGCGTCCTCTACGGCGCGCTCCGCGGCGCCTACCAGGGCCTGATCGCGCATGACCGCCAGCCCATCGTCGCGCTCTACATCGACGTGGCGATGCGGGATGTGGACATTAACGTCCATCCCGCCAAGACCGAAGTCAGATTCCGCGACCCGCAAACCGTCCGGGGCGCCATCGTGGCAGGCGTCCGCGCGGCGCTGCGCGAGGAGGGACCGCGACCCGCCACTACCATGACGGACCAGACGCTTAGGCGGGCGCGGGCCGCGCCGTGGCTGCATTTCGATCGCCCCGCCGAAGCACCGCCGGCGTCCCGCCTCCCGTCCGCGCCACCGGTTCTTGACGCACCGTACCTGCCGCATCCGGCGGGGAAGACGGAAGGCGTCCGCGACGAACCGGCTGCAAGCGCCGGGCACGCCGGACCCGGGACCGACGTGCCCTTGGCATCCGTGCCCGAGCCGCCGTTGGGACGCGCCCGGACACAACTCCATCGCATGTTCATCGTGTCCGAGACGACCGACGGGCTCATCCTGGTCGACCAGCACGCCGCCCACGAGCGGATTGTCCTCGAAAGCATCAAGGCCTCCCTCGACAAGGGCGAACCGCAAAGCCAGATGCTGCTGACGCCTGAGGTGGTACGGCTCGAACCAGCGGCGGCGGAAGCCCTGAACCACCGCGCCGAGGAGCTGCAATCGCTGGGCCTTGTGCTGACGGCCGGCGATTACGGAGCCATAGCGGTGCACGCGACCCCGGCCATCCTCGGACACGTGGCCGTCGCCGACCTCCTGCAGGACCTGGCCGACGAACTGCTCGAGCACAGCACGGCCGGCACACTCCGCGACCGGATCGAGCAGGTGTGCTCAACGATGGCGTGTCACGGTTCGGTCCGGGCCGGACGAGTCCTCACCGTCGCGGAAATGGATGCGCTCCTGCGCGACATGGAGAAAACGCCGAACTCGGGGCAGTGCAACCACGGCCGGCCGACGTTTGTGGAACTAAAGCGGGCGGACCTTGAGCGCCTGTTCGGGCGGCGTTGACACGCCGCACCTCAACCTCACGCCTGCGCCGCTTCGTCCGCATGCCGCCGATGAAAGAGCTCCACCGTATTGTGCAGGAGGTAGGCGACGGTCATCGGCCCCACTCCCCCGGGCACAGGGGTGATCGCGCCAGCCACGTCCTGCGCCTCGTCAAAGGCAACATCGCCGACCAGCCTGCTGGCACCCGCACGCTCAATCCGATTGATTCCGACGTCGATCACGGTGGCTCCGGGCTGAATCCAGTCCCCTCGCACCATTTCCGGGCGGCCGGTCGCAGCCACAAGCACGTCCGCCTGCCGGCAGACGTCCGGAAGGTTGCGGGTACGCGAATGCGCCAAGGTGACCGTGCAGTTCTCGGCGGTGAGCAGCGCAGCCATCGGACGGCCCACGATGCTGCTCCGGCCCACGACCACGGCGTGCAGCCCGGCCAGCTTGCCGCGACTTCCGCTCTCGTCATCGCCATGGGCATGTCGCAGGAGCGCGAGGCACCCGCGCGGGGTGCACGGAACCGTCTCGGGCCTCCCGACAGCCAGAAGCCCGGCGTTCCGCGAATGAAACCCGTCGACATCCTTGCCCGGCAGCACGGCGTCGAGCACGCGATGCGACGCGATATGGCCGGGGAGCGGCAGCTGCACGAGAATGGCATCCACGGTGTCGTCGCCGTTCAGCGCGTGGACGAGCTCGATCAGGTCGGCCTCGGTCGTATCTGCCGCCAGATGGTGCGCCGTCGAGCGGATTCCGCATTCGGCGGCCTGCCGGCGCTTGGTCCGAACGTAGGTCTCGCTCGCCGGATCATCGCCCACCAGAATCGCGGCGAGGCCGGGTGCGGCGCCGAACTTCTCGGTGACATCAGCCACATCGCCCGCCAGGCGTGCACGCGTGCGGCGTGCCAGTTCCTTGCCGTCGATGATCATGGCCGACATGGACACAGCCTCGGACGGAAGGCGGCGACAGCGATGCGGGCGGCAACCACCCGTTGACGTGCCTGCGGGGCCGCATACTGTATCCTTTTTTACAGGCTTCCTCGACTGTCCCACCCCACACGCGGTTCCGCACGGCCGGTGCGCTTCCGCTTGAGAGAAACGACCCTGCAGCCTCCAGCCAACCTGACCCCGAGTACCGGCGGCATCGTCGTCCGATTTGCCGGTGATTCCGGGGACGGCATTCAGCTATCCGGGATGCGTCTGACCATGGCCGCCGCCCTGGGCGGCAAGGGAGTGTCCACGCTTCCCGACTTTCCCGCGGAAATCCGGGCACCCGCCGGAACCACGTACGGGGTGTCTGCGTTTCAGTTGCGGGTGGGAGAGGGCGAGGTCCTCACTCCGGGCGACACGCCCGACGTGCTGGTGGCCTTCAATCCCGCCTCTCTCAAGACCAACATCAGCGACCTGGACCGCAACGGTCTGCTCGTGGTCGATTCCGGCACGTTCACCGCGCGCTCCCTGAAGAAAGCGGGCTACGACGACAATCCGCTGGAAGCGGATTCGCTGAACGGGGTTCGTACGCTTACGCCCGATATCACGCGGCACACGATCGACGCGGTCAAGGAGTTCGACCTCGGCCAAAAGGGATCGCTGCGCTGTCGCAACATGTGGGCCGTGGGCCTGACGCTGTGGTTGCTGGATCGGGACACGTCCGAGGCCGAACACTGGATCCGCAATCGCTTCGGCGACACGCCGGTCGGCAATGCGAACCTCGCGGCGTTGAAGGCGGGCCATGCGTACGGAGAGACCACCGAGCTGCCGGGTCTCGATCTCCTGCAGACGCGGGAAGCTCCGCACGATTGGGCACCGGGCGAGTACCGCACGATCACCGGTGCGGAGGCCCTGGCATTTGGTCTTGCTGCAGCAGCGGAACGCACCGGTTTGGACATTGTCTTCTGTGCGTATCCGATTACGCCGGCGTCGACCTTGCTGCACCAACTGTCGGCCATGCGCCGGCGCAATGTCTTGACGTTTCAGGCCGAGGACGAGATCGGGGCAGCCTGTGCCGCGATCGGAGCCTCCTACGGAGGGGCACTCGGTGTCACGTCGAGCTCCGGGCCAGGAATCTCTCTCAAGGCCGAAGCGCTCGGCCTCGCGGTCGCCGTCGAACTGCCCCTCGTGGTCGTGAACTCCCAGCGCGCCGGACCGTCGACCGGCATGCCCACCAAGACGGAGCAGGCGGATCTGCTACAGGCCTTGTACGGTCGTCATGGCGAAGCCCCGCTGGTGGTACTGGCTCCCAGGAGCCCGAGCGACTGTTACACGACGGCCATCGAGGCCGCCGGCATTGCCATCCGGCACATGACGCCGGTGATGATCCTTTCGGACGCGTTCATTGCGAGCACCTCCGAGCCCTGGCGACTGCCGGAGCCGGTGATATCCGGCTCCGAAGCGGTCGAGTTTCGGACCGACCCGGAAGGCTTCGAGCCGTTCGCCCGCGATCCCGACACGTTGGCCCGTGCCTGGGTCAAGCCAGGCACTCCCGGTCTCGAGCATCGAATCGGCGGGCTTGAAAAGAGCGCCGGAAGCGGCGGCATCTCCTACGACCCCGACAACCACCAGATCATGAACGACGCCCGTATCGCCAAGGTCGCCCAGGTCGCGTGCGCGCTGCCGCCTGCAGCGGCGGAGGGCCCCGAAGATGCCTCGCTGTGCGTGGTGACATGGGGATCCACGTTCGGAGTTGCGCGCGAAGCACTTGCCCACTGCCGGGCCACGGGAACCGTGGCCGCGCACATCCACTTGCGCCACCTGCACCCCCTGCCGGCTAATCTCGGCGACCTGCTGGCGTCCTACCGGAGAATCCTGGTGCCCGAGGTCAACTCCGGGCAGCTCGTGCGAGTCCTCCGGGACCGTTTCCTGGTCGATGCCGAAAGCCTCCCCAAGGTGACCGGGAAGCCGTTTCGGGTCGATGAACTGATCGGTGCGATCGAAGCCAGGGCGAAGACCGTTTCATGAACGCTCCTGTTCGAGTTGCACGGGACTATGAATCCGGACAGGAAGTTCGCTGGTGTCCGGGTTGCGGCGACTACGCGATCTTGCGGGCCGTGCAGAAAACGCTCGCGGAGCTCGACGCGGACCCGTCGAACACCGTGTTTGTCTCGGGTATCGGCTGCGCGGCGCGGCTTCCGTACTATCTCGCGACGTACGGTTTCCACACCATTCATGGCCGGGCGCCGGCGATCGCGACCGGCCTCAAGCTGGCCAATCCGGAACTCGATGTCTGGCTGGTGACGGGCGACGGCGATGGCCTTTCGATCGGTGCCGGCCACCTGCTGCACCTGCTGCGGCGCAACCTCAACTGCCAGCTTCTGCTGTTCAACAACGAAGCCTACGGGCTGACCAAGGGGCAGTATTCGCCCACGTCGCGAATCGGAACCGTGACGCCCTCCTCCCCTGCGGGCTCCGTCGGCGACCCGGTGTCCGCCTGCCGCTTCGCGCTGGGCAGCGGAGCGAGGTTCGTCGCACGCGGTATCGATACGCGCATCGCCGAGCTGCAGGCGACGCTCAGCGCGGCCCATGCGTTTCCCGGAACTGCGTTCGTGGAAATTCTGCAGAACTGCATCGTCTACAACGACGGGGTCTTCGCCGACTTCACGGAGCGTTCGGTCGCGGCGGAACGCCAGATTCACGTCGTCCACGGCGAGCCGCTGCGCTTCGGCCCGGACCTGAACCGAGGGCTGATACTGGATCGCGACGCGTTCGCGCTCCGAGCCGTGTCGGTCGGTGCGGATGGCGTGCCGGAACAGGAAGTTCTTGTCCACGACCAGACGAACCGGGCCCTGGCCACGCTCCTCGCCACCATGGAAGGTCCGGACCTGCCGTTGGCCGTCGGCGTCCTGTTTGCCGAGGAAGGGCCGGTCTTTGAAGTGGCAGTCCGAGATCAAGTGGAGGAGCGCGGCCATCTTCCTCTGTCCGACCTGTTGCGTCGAACCTCAACCTGGAAAGTCTCGCCCTGATGTGTCACCGACGACTGCCGGCAATCCTTGTCGTATTACTGCTGGCCCTAGGTCTCGTCAGCCCCGCCCAAGCGGACCCGACCCCACAGCTCATCGAAGTCTTCAAGCGGAGCATGCTGAGTTGGAGCATCGATTACGACACGCTGCGGCCCAATCGGGCGGGTGCTGCCTGCATTCCCTGGGATTCGCTGGACGACGCGTTCCTGGACGAAGGGATTTTCGAGGCCCTGGGTTACGCTTGGCAGGTGGCTGGCGAACCCGTTGCCGCCCGAGCGGCCATGGAGGGCTGCGAACGGATGCGGCGCGGCAACCAACTGGACAAGACTTGTACTTGCGAATTGCTGCTCTATAACGATGACGTCCGTCTGGTTTTGCCCGAGGCAGCAGAGTGACCCATGTCTCCCCTCACCCGTTGGCTGCGCAACTGGTCGAGACCGCCATCCGTTCCGGCGCTGACGAAGCAGACGCCCTGATCGCTGCGGGCACGGCACTGGACGTGTCGGTGCGCAAGGCGGAGACAGAATCGATCGAACGTTCCGAAAGCCTGCAGGCCGGGCTGCGGGTGATCGTCGGCGGACGCCAGGCTTCCGTCGCGATGTCTGACGTCACGGACGAGGCCGCCCGGACGGAACTTGTGGAACGGGCCGTCGCCATGGCGCGGGTCACGCCTGAAGACCCGCATGCCGGCCTCCCCGAAGCGGGCAGCCGACCCACGGCTCCGGTGGCCGTGCCCTTGAGCGATGCCGCCATTCCCACCACCGAGACTCTCGGCGAGTGGGCGGCCGCGGCGGAGGAAGCGGCGCTCGCGGTTCCGGGAATCACCAATACCGAAGGGGGGCACGCGGGCGCAGCCGACACCACGCTTACCTTGAGTGCAAGCGACGGGTTCGACGCAGCCTACCGGCGCACCCATCACTCCCTGTCGGTGAGCGTCGTGGCTGGCACCGGCACGGGCATGGAGCGGGATTACGATTACTCCACCGCCGTGCGCCAGGCTGACCTGACGAATCCGGCCGAAGTCGGCCGCCTCGCGGGTGCCCGAACGGTCGCTCGACTGGAACCCCGGAAGGCGCCCTCGGCCCAGGTGCCCGTGGTGTTCGAACCGCGTGTCGCGGCCGGCATGCTGTCGCTGCTGGCGCGGGCCATCTCCGGAACTGCGGTCGCGCGGGGCACCACGTTCCTCAAGGATCGGATGGGGAGCCGCCTGTTTCCCCAGGGCATCAGCATCACGGATGATCCGCTGCGGCCGTTCGGCCACCGTTCCCGTCCGTTCGACGGCGAAGGCGTTGCCGTCGCATCGCGGCTGGTCGTCGACGACGGCGTGCTCCGGACCTGGCTGCTCGATTCGCGCTCGGCGCGGAAACTGGACCTTGTCTCCACCGGATCCGCCGCGCGGGCGCCGGGCGGCGTGCCGGAGCCTGGCCCGAGCAACCTGTTCCTCTCCGCAGGCGCCGTCACGCCGGACGAGCTGCTGAGCGAAATCCGAAACGGGTTCTACGTCACCGAAATGCTCGGAATGAGCTTCAATCTGGTGACCGGGGACTACAGCCGAGGGGCGACCGGGTACTGGATCGAGAACGGCGAAAAGACCCATCCCGTGAGTGAGGTGACCGTCGCCGGCAACCTCGCAGACATGTTTCGGAACGTGACACCCGCCGACGACCTCACGTTCAGGACGGGAATCGACTCCCCCACCCTTCGCATCGACGGCATGACGGTGGCTGGCATCTAGGTCCGTATCGTCCTAACTCCAACCCGCGGGTGGACGCCCCCACCTTTCACTGTTCGCGGAACCATCACGTGCAAAGGGCAGCATGCTATTTGACCGTATTCGAGCAGCGCTCGCCGGATCTCTTCCCAAGGCCGACAAAGCCGCTGAACCGGAGGAGGAGGGCAGCCCAGTGGAGATCGCCTGCGCGGCGCTCCTGGTCGAAGCGGCCGGGATGGATGAGCAATTCGACCCGGTGGAACGATCGACCATCCTGACTCTGCTGCAGCGCCGCTTCGAACTCGACGGCCCGGCGGCGGAACGGCTGCTTGAGCAGGGAAAGGCGGCCGGTGACGAAGCGTCGTCGTACTACCGATTCACGCGCGCAATCAACGATTCTTGGGACGATGAGGCTCGCACCGAACTGATCTACCTGTTATGGTCCGTGGTCTGCGCCGACGGACGGATCGATCCCTACGAGGACATGCTCGTCCGTCGGGTCGCCGGACTCTTGCACGTACCGGATCGCGCCCGGGGCGAAGCCCGGAGACGCGCGGTCGCATCGCTACCGGACCATTCCAAGCCGACCGAGGATTGTCCATGACCTATGTCGTCACCGAAGCCTGCATTCGATGCAAGTACATGGACTGCGTTGAAGTCTGTCCCGTCGACTGCTTCTACGAAGGCGAGAACATGCTGGTGATCAACCCTGAAGAGTGCATTGACTGCGGGGTGTGTGAGCCGGAATGCCCGACCGAAGCCATTCTTCCCGACAGTGAGGACGAAGCGAGAAAATGGCTCGATCTGAACACCGAGTACTCGAACGTCTGGCCGAACATCATTCGGAAAGGCGACTCTCCTGAAGACGGGCCGACATATGAAGGAATGGAAGGAAAGTACGAGAAGTTCTTCAGCAAGAATCCCGGCGCTTCAGCTGGATAGTGCGGAGCTGGATCCCAACGTCCGGGCAAGCCGTCCCGGCCTGTACGGCCGGTCCCCGTTCCGTCGACCGGTTTGATCCGCCATTCGGAAGCCGAGACCAATGACCGCTACCGCATCGAAGACATCCTCGTCCAAGTCGAGATCCACCAAGGCGCGGCGCAAACCGCCAACCGCTTCCAAGTCGACGTCCACCACCGAACGTTCCGCGAAGACAGCGGCGGCCGCCACCACGAAGAGCGCCAAGACGGCCCCGAAGGCAACTGCAAAGACGGCTGCACGGTCGAAGGACGCAGCCGCCGCACCGAAAAAGACGGTCAGCGCCAAGGCGGCGGCAGCGCCGTCCAAGTCGAAGGCCAAGGCGGCGGCCGCACCATCGACGACCGCCAAACCCGGCAAGGTCGCGACCGACACCGCCAAGAAGGCCAAGGCATCGGCCAACGCCAAGGCTGCGCCGAAGACGAAGGTCGCGGCGAAGACGAAGGCTGCCCCGAAATCGACGTCCCCGGCCAAGACCGCCCGTACCACCGCCGCTGCGAAGGCTGGGAGCAGTGGGTCGGCCGCCGCCGCTCCGGCGACCCGCGTTGCTGCGGATGACGCTTCGAAAGCTGCGAACAAGACGAAAGCTGCTGCGGGCCAAGCGGCGAAATCCGTGACGACCGCGGCTGCAGCTAAGCCGAAGCCGGACCCCAGGCCGAAACGGCCGGTTGCGCGGAAGCGCACTTCGCCGCGGCCGGAAGGTTTCAAGAACGGCAATTGGGTTGTTCATCCCTCGCATGGGCCGGGACGGGTAGTCGGATCGGAGAAGCAGTCGATGGGCGGCGAAATGCTGGAGCTCATTACGATTGCGTACGGCCGCGAAATGGCCCGACTGAAGATTCCCGTTACCCGTCTGCAGGAGCTGGGACTCCGGCCGATCAGCAGCAAGTCCCAGATCCAGGCAGCTACCAACACGCTGAAAAAGCCTGCCCGGATTTCCCGCACCATGTGGAGCCGGCGCGCCCAGGACTACGAGAGCAAACTGCATTCCGGAGACCTCGTGCAGATCGCGGAGGTCCTCCGAGACTTGTATCGGGCCCCGGACGGCCCCGAGCAGTCGTTCAGCGAACGTGAACTCTACAAGGACGCCCTCGACCGGTTCTCCCGGGAGCTGGCCGCTGCTGAAAAGAACCTGACCGAGGAAAAAGCCGCGCAGCGGCTGGAAGGCGTGCTGCGAAGGGCAACCTGAAACCTCGTAACAGCCTAGATTCGGTGCCGGAGGGGGCCCGTTGAATACGCAAGAGACTCTTCGCACGCTCGTCATCGACGGCGAGACGTATGGCTACTACAGCCTACCGGCGGCTGCCGCGGCGCTACCGGAAATAGCGCATCTCCCTCGATCGCTTCGGGTATTGGCGGAGAACTTGCTCCGCCAAGGCGACGACGCCAGTCTCGTCAAGCTGGCGGCGAACGACGGTACGCCTGGACAACCGCGCGAGATCGGATTTCGGCCAGCGCGCATCCTCATGCAGGACTTTACGGGTGTACCTGCCGTGGCCGACCTGGCCGCAATGCGGGACGCCGCTCGGACCGTTGATGTCCCGGTCGAGCGCATCAATCCGCAGACACCCGTGGATCTCGTGATCGACCATTCCGTCATGGTCGATCAGTTTGCCGCCGACAGCGCCTTCGCGCGGAACGTCGATCTTGAGTTCGAGCGCAATCGCGAGCGCTACGAGTTCCTGCGTTGGGGGGCGGGAGCCTTCGACAACTTTCGGGTCGTTCCGCCGGGCACCGGCATCTGTCACCAGGTCAACCTCGAGCATCTCGCGCAGGTTGTGTGGGTCGGCGAACAGGATGGACGGAAGATTGCCTACCCGGACACCGTGGTGGGGACTGACAGCCATACGACCATGGTCAACGGACTCTCGGTTCTGGGCTGGGGCGTCGGAGGGATTGAAGCCGAAGCTGCCATGCTCGGTAACGCTATCTCGATGCTGGTGCCCGACGTCGTGGGGGTTCGCCTGAGAGGACGGCTTCCCGAAGGGGCCGGCGCCACGGACCTCGTATTGACCGTGACGCGGATGCTGCGCGAACACGGCGTGGTCGGGAAGTTCGTTGAATTCTTCGGCCCAGGAGTGCGTGACCTGCCGCTGGCCGACCGCGCAACCCTGGCGAACATGGCACCGGAATATGGCGCCACTTGCGGGTTTTTTCCCGTCGACCGAGAAACGCTGCGCTATCTCGAACTCTCAGGCCGCGACCGCCACCGGATCCGTCTCGTCGAACAGTACGCGAAAGAACAGGGCCTCTGGCAGGACTTTGACGGCCCGGACCCCGAATTCACTGACGTGCTTGAACTTAACCTCGGCACCGTTGAGCCCAGCATCGCCGGGCCGAAACGGCCGCAGGACCGCGTCCCACTGCGCGCCGCGAAACAAGCAATGGCCGGTCTTGCCGACGTCTCCGGGCGGCCGGTTCCGGTGTCCGGAACCGACTACGCGCTCACGAACGGCTCCGTGGTCATAGCCGCCATTACAAGCTGCACCAACACCTCGAATCCCTCGGCCATGGTGGCTGCCGGGCTGCTCGCGAAGGCGGCACGGGAACGGGGCCTGGACCGCAAGCCCTGGGTCAAGACGAGTCTCGCACCCGGAAGCCAAGTGGTGACGGACTATCTGGACGCGGCGGACCTCACGACGCCCCTGAAAGAGTTGGGGTTTCATCTCGTCGGATACGGCTGCACCACCTGCATCGGGAACTCCGGACCGCTCGATTCCGCCATTGTCGAGGCGATTGAACACGGGGACGGCCTGACCGTCTCGGCCGTCCTGTCAGGTAAACGCTACTTCGATGGAAGAATCCATCCGAACGTCCGGGCAAATTGGCTGGCCTCGCCAGCGCTGGTCGTGGCTTACGCGATCGCCGGTACCATGGATCTTGATCTCACCAACGAGCCGCTCGGAACCGACCCCGACGGCAACGATGTCTTCCTCAGGGACCTCTGGCCAGACAACGCCGACATCCAGTCCACCATTGCCACGTCGCTGAGGCCGGAGATGTTTCGGCGCCGCTACGGCGCGGTTTTCGAGGGTTCCGCGGCGTGGCAGACGATCGCCGCGACCGGCGACCCCACGTACCGCTGGCACGATGAATCCACCTATGTACGGCGGCCACCGTTTTTCGACGGCATGACCCCTGAACCCGCACCGGTGGGTGACGTCCGCAACGCCCGGGCCCTGCTGGTGCTCGGTGATAGCGTGACCACCGACCACATTTCGCCGGCCGGCGCAATCCGGGCTGACGGTCCCGCCGGGGAATGGCTTAGCGAGCGGCAGGTTCGACCAGTCGAGTTCAACTCGTTTGGTGCTCGCCGCGGCAACCACGAAATCATGCTCCGGGGCACCTTCGGCAACATTCGCATCCGGAACGAGCTCGCGCCGGGCACCGAGGGAGGCTTCACGCGGCACCAGCCCAGCGGCGAGATCCTCTCCATCTACGCCGCTGCCGAGCGGTACCGAGCCGACGACGTGCCGCTGATTGTCATCGCCGGGCGGGAGTACGGAACGGGTTCGTCCCGCGATTGGGCTGCCAAGGGGACGCGGCTACTGGGAGTCCGGGCTGTGATCGCAGAGAGCTTTGAACGCATCCACCGCACCAACCTGATCGGCATGGGCGTGCTGCCGCTCGTGTTCGAAGGCGGCGTCACTCGTCAGGACCTTGGCCTCGACGGTACCGAACTGTTTCACGTGTCGGGTCTGGATGGGGGCATCAAGCCGCGGGACCGGCTGCAACTCACCGTGTTGCGGGCCGATGGCAGCCGGCAGGAGTTCCCGCTGCGTAGCCGTGTTGACACCTCGGATGAGGCCGAACATTTCCGAAACGGCGGAATCCTTCTCACCGTGCTGCGGCGCATGGCGCAAGCGGCCTGACCCACGCCAGGCCGAGGCGGGTTCCGTTTCGGAAGACCCGCGACGATCTCGTGTTCGCTGTCAGGGTTCGTGATGCCCGCGTCCAGTGAAGGCCGGTGCCGGATCGGGCCAAGCGCCGATCTCTTCCCTGCACCAATGGCCGTCGGCGCGAGCCGCCGCAGCCGCCCCGCACGGCCCGCATGACGCCAGCGAAGCGGCGGAGCGGAGGTTCCCCTGGACCCGGAATGCCGTCTCCGCTCGGCGACCGTCAGCACGGGCTCGATCGGCTAGGATCACGCGCCGGTAGCCAGTGCGCAGGTGTCACCCTATAACCGACGAATGAAACGCTTCCGTGCATACGGCGCTGCGGCCGTCGCAGCGGGGATTCTGTTCGCTCCGATCATCGGGCAGGCGGGTGAGCGCGCCGTCGTCGTCGAGCTGTTTACGTCGGAAGGCTGCTCCTCCTGCCCGCCCGCGCACGCGGTGATCGGCCGGATCGCACGCAACCCGGACATCCTGGCGCTGTCGTTTCACGTCGACTACTGGGACTACATCGGCTGGAAGGACAGTTTTGCCGCTCCGTGGGCCACCCGACGGCAGAAGGCGTACGCGTCGCGGCTTTCCAGTGGACGGGTCTATACCCCGCAAATGGTGATCTCGGGCAAGGTCGATGTGGTCGGTTCTCGCGCGCCACAGGTGATGCGGGAATTGCAGCGCGCGCTCGAGACGGCACCGCCCACACCGCTCTTGCGAATCGTCGAGACTGAAGGCGAAAGCGAGATCCTCACCAACCGGCACGATACGCCCGCCGAGATCTACCTGATCCGATTCGACCCCGTGCGTGAAACCCGCGTCCTTCGAGGCGAGAACATGGGACGCCATCTCCTGACGTTCAACGTGGTGCGAACGTACCGGAAGATCATCGACTGGGACGGCAGCGCCCAGCGCATACCGCTACCCCGGGATCTCGACGATCACCCGGGCCAGATCATGGCGGTAATCGCCCAGCGCCACGGGCAGGGAGAGGTGCTGGGCGCCGCGGTCGTAGACTAGTGCCGGGACCGCGAAAGACCCTCAACCGAACCCACGGCTGATCAGCCGGTTCGTCCTCCTGCCGAACTTCGCCAGATCGGATACGGGCTCGCCGGCCACCAACCGCGCGTGATCGAGCAGCACATGCGCTGCGTCGTCGAACTCCTGGTCGTTGACATCCTCACGCCCCATGGCGCGGATCAGTTCGTTCGCCGGATTGATCTCCAGGACTTTCCGGGACAGCTGCTGCAGTTGACCGTGTCGCTGCAGCAACTTTTCCACCTGTAGGTCCATGCCGTCCTTGGGTGCCACCAGCACGGCGGGCGATTCGGTCAACTGATCCGACCGCACCACATCGGCCACCGCCTCGCCCAGGACCGTCTTGAACCTCGAGATCAGCTGTTCCACGTCCACGTCAGGGGTCTCCCCGGAGGCCGCCTCCGGCTCTTGCGGCTCAAAGCGGGACAGGTCGATACCGCCCATGGTCACGGAACGCAGCGCTTTCCCCTGGTACTCGCCGACCCGTGGCACCCAGAAGTCGTCAACCGTGTCCGACAGCAGCAGCACCTCAAGGCCGCGGGCCCGGAAACCCTCGATCTGCGGGCTCTCGGCAAGCTGGTCCGGGTCCTCTCCCGAGATGTAGTAGATCTCTTCCTGCCCATCCTTCATCCGGTCCACATACCCCGGGAGGCTGACCAGTTCGTCGGACGCCTGCCCGCCCGCGGAGCGGAACCGAAGCAGCTCCAGCAACCGGTCTCGCCACTCGTCGTCGTCGTAGACGCCTTCCTTGAGCACCGGGCCGAAGATCTTCCAAAACCGTGCGTACGCCTCTGGCTCCTTCTCCGCCTTGTTCTTCAGCGCATTGAGCACGCGTCGGGTGATGCTTTGACGCAGGCGAGCGACATGAGGATCCTGCTGCAGCATTTCCCGACTGACGTTGAGGGACAGGTCCTCTGAATCGACGACCCCCCTGACGAACCGCAGCCAGGGCGGAATGAGGGCATCTGTCCGGTCGGTGATGAAGACCCGCTTGACGAAGAGACGCAGCTGCCGGCGCCGTTCGGGGTCGTACAGATCCAGGGGTTGCTCGGTCGGAATGAACAGGAGCGTGATGTACGAGAGCTTGCCTTCCGCCCGGTTGTGAAGCGTGATCCAGGGCTCATCGAAGCAGTGTCCGACGTCGCGATAGAACGAAACGTATTGCTCGGACGTGATTTCCTTTTTCGGCCGGGTCCACAGGGCCGCGGCAGTGTTGATGACTTGCGGCTGCTGATCCTGCCCGATCCGGAGTTCGATCGGTACGGACACATGATCGGACCAGGTGCGCACGACGTGCCGCAACCGGGCCTCTTCCAGGTATTCCCTGGCGTCCTTCCGCAGGTGCAACCGCACGCAGGTCCCTCGCCGGGTCCGCTGGGCTCGGGCGATCTCATAGGATCCGCGGCCATCGGAGGACCACACCCAGCCCTTCGTCGTGCCGGCCGCGACGCTTTCCACTTCCACTCGCTCGGCCACCATGAACGCCGAATAGAAGCCGACACCGAACTGCCCGATCAGGCTGAGATCGGGTTGCTGCTTGCCGTCGTCCGACTTCTTCATTCGCTCCACGAAGGCCCGGGTTCCGGATCGAGCGATGGTGCCGAGATCCTTGGCGAGGGCCGCTTTTGACATCCCGATGCCGTTGTCCTCGATCTCAAGCACCCGGGATTTGGGATCGACGGACAGCAGGATCTGGGGATCCGGGCTGTCACCGAGAAGTTCCGGCTTGGCCAGGGCTGCGTAGCGGAGCCGGTCGGCCGCGTCGGCCGCGTTGGATACGAGTTCCCGCAAAAACACGTCGCGCTGGCTGTACAGCGCGTTCACCATCAGGTCGAGAAGCTGCCCGACCTCTGCCTCAAACGGGTGCCGCTCTGCCGGCGACGCTTCCTTGCTGGCTGCTGCCATGCCCGGGATCCTCCATGCGCTCGGCGGGCAACGGCCCGCTGAGCGGATATGGAGAGAACCCGGCGCGAATGCAAGACCGGGGAGGGAATCTAGGCTGGCGCGGCGGCCAGATCCTGAAAGGCAAGCACCTTGCGGCGCAGCTTGGTGATCGCCTGGTGCTCGATCTGTCGCACCCGCTCCTTGCTGACACCCAGCTCGGAGCCCAGCTCTTCGAGCGTTCGCGGTGTCTTGGCGAGATGGCGCGCCCTCACGATCCGGCGTTCCCGCAACGTCAGCGACCGGAGCGCCTTGCGGACCCAGCTCATCCGCTTGGTGTACTCGACCCGCTGCACCACCTCGGCCTCGGGGCCTTCCCGCTCGTCGACCACCGCATCCTGGCGCTCCTCGGTGCCGTCTTCATACAGGGCCTGGTTCAGGGAGGTGTCGCCAGCGGCGCCCAGCCGGTGCTCCATGCGCTCGACTTCGGCTTGGGTTACGCCCAGGGAGCGAGCGACGATGTCACGATGTTCCGGAGTCAGTTCAGCATCCCCGTATCCCGCCAGCCGGGCACGGTAACGAGACAAGCCGAAAAACAAGGACTTCTGCGCTGCGGTCGTGCTGGTCCGCACGACGGACCAATTTCTCAATACGTAGTCCTGGATGGCCGCACGAACCCACCAGCTGGCGCATGTCGAGAACCGCACGCCGCGCTCGGGGTCGAAACGGTCGGCAGCCTGCACCAAACCGATGTGCGCTTCCTGGATCAGATCAGACATTGGCACGTTGTAGTTGCGGAACCGCTTGGCGATGGAAATGGCCAGCCGGGCATGGGCTTCGACCAGCTCGTGCATGGCGGCCACGTCGCCTTCCTCCCGCCACCGGAGCGCCAGTTCGCGCTCGCGTTCCGGGGTAAGCAGGGGGGCGCGCATGGCATAGTTCACGATATTCTTGGTGGTCGTCGAGCGATTCGGGCTCTGGGGTAATTTTTCCATCAACTCCCCTCTTTCCGCCGAATGAGCGATCACGGTTCCGCGGACCAGAACGGGCAACGGTCGATGCACATTCGGTTCCCATGCCACGCTATGCGCAAATTCGCGCAATAACGACATATTCACAGAATTGTTAGTAGAGGAGTGAACCTGCTGGCGGTTACCCGGCCCGCACCCCTAGGTGATCCAGCGGAGCCGTTCATCGTCCAGGTCTCCCGGCACGATGGTGAGGGGAATGTGGAGCCGCTTGGTCACTTGGCTCGACAGGTAGGAGATCAGTCGATTCGAACCGGCGCCTTCCGGCGCAGCCCCCAAGACCAGGATGTTGATGCTCTCGTCTTCCTCGATCGTCTTCAGGATCGTGTTGGCCTTGTCTCCCTGGTGTACTGCCATCTCCGGCCGCACGCCAAACTCCTCGAAGACTTCGCCCGCGCATTCTTCGAGTGCGGCACGCGCCTGATCACGGGCCTCCTCGGCCATGATCTCCTGGACCGACCCGCTTAGGTTGAAGGCGTCCGGTTCGATGACGTAGATCAGGCTGACCTTGCCGCCAGTGTTCTGGGCGCGCATGCAGGCGAAACGCAGCGCCGTGCGGCACTCCTGGCTATCGTCGATGCAGACCAGGAACTTGATCCGACCGGCCGGCCGTTCGCGTGGGCGCTCTCCTGCCATTGCTCCGATCCCATGATTTGTCCAAGCCCGCCACGGCCTCAGCAGATTCTAAGGTATTGATATTGCAGTATTTCTATCGGTTCGAGCGGCCGAATGAAACAGTTTGCCGTTGTTCCTGCCGGAGCGCAACCGCTCAGACACGCCGGGCCACCCTCCATTCGGCGCAGCCGCGCCGGCATCGACGCTTCGACGCGATGGCGAATCTCGGCCGTGCATCGGGCCGCGCGGTGCGGAGCCTCGGGCCGCGACACCCGGACGGACCGACGGCCGACGCAGCCAGCGGTTCGGCGGTACCGACGCGCGCCCCGGCCAAACTGTTCCCGGTAGCGGCCCATTGAGACCCGCACTTTCCACGCCTACCTTTCGCCCGCGGCGCCGGCGCGAACGGTCATCCGCCCGCCCAAGCCCTACCACCGGACGAAAGCCCTTGTTCAACCTCCATCAGGTCCTCGACGCACTGAAGCCGGTCATCGTCCTTATCGGCACCGTGTCGGCGCTCGCCATCTGCGGCGCGGCGGCCGCAGAACCGGCGAAATTCGCGTTCGGCGCGACTGACGCGCCGTCTGCGGGCTCGGCTGCGGCGCATGGCCGGTACTCGGCAGGATGCCTCGCAGGCGCCGTTCAGCTCCCGGAATCGGGACCCGACTGGCAGGCCATGCGCCTCTCGCGAAATCGGTACTGGGGGCACCCTGACATGATCGCTTTCATCGAGCGCTTGGCCCAGGAAGGGCGTTCAGTCGGCTGGGGGGGACTCTACGTCGGCGACATCAGCCAGCCGCGTGGCGGCCCCATGCTCTCGGGCCACCGGTCGCATCAGGTCGGACTGGACGTCGACATCTGGTTGCGCCCGGGACGCAGGCTGAATTTGAGTACGGCGGAGCGCGAAGAGATCGGCTCCCCTTCGGTCGTCTCGGCCGACCGGCTCCACGTCAACGAACACTGGACCGGCGCGCATGCGGAGCTCCTGGAGACCGCCGCAAGCGATCCCGCCGTGGTCCGCATTTTCGTGAACGCCGCCATCAAGCGGCAGCTTTGTGACACGAGAGAACCCGGCGACGCGAACTGGCTGCGCAAGGTGCGGCCGTGGTGGGGGCATGATTCCCATTTTCATGTACGCCTGCGGTGCCCGCCCGGGGATGCATGCATTGATCAGGAACCCCCGCCGGCAGGGGACGGTTGCGACACAACACTCGCCTGGTGGTTTACCGACGAAGCACTGAACCCGCCTCCACCCGCACCCGGAGAGGTGCCGCCCGAACTCACGCTCGCCGACCTGCCGGAAGCCTGTCAGGCGGTCATCGGAAATGACTAAGAAGCGGTTCTCGCCCGGAGCGGCGGCCGCGACCCAGGGGATTTCCGGCGTGTTCGGTACCGGGTGAACGCGAGCCGGTCGACGATACGGCGGGCGCGGCCCTACGCCCCAACGGCACGGCGGACAGTGACCGCTACCGGCCAGGCGCGCTCTCCGCAATCAGCATGTCCACGACGTCACGGAGCGCTTCATCCCGGCTGGCGCCCCGGTCACGAGCCTCGTCGAAGGCACGGCGCTGGCGGTGCGCACTCGTGCCGCGGGCCAGGATCTCCCGTGCTGTCTCCAGTTCGCGGGTACATCCCAGTTCATCGGCGTCCGCGGCAACCAATTCGAGGATTTCGTCGAGCAGGTCTGGAAACGGCACGATCTCCCCTCGTCCGAAGTCGATGAGACCCGCATCAATACCGTACCGCTGGGCCCGCCACCGGTTTTCCGCCACCAGCATGGGCGCGTAGCTTCGCCATCTCTGGTTCAATCGGCGCAAGCGGAACAGCATGTGCACTAGGCAACGGAGCAGCGCCGTAATGACGACGGCGTCTTCAAGCCGTGTGCAGACGTCGCAAATGCGCATCTCGATGGTGGGGAAGCGCACCGACGGCCGGATGTCCCACCAGATCATGCTGGCGTCCGGGATCACGCCGGTGCTGGCGAGGACGTTGACGTGGCGCTCGTATTCGCCCCAGCTCGCGAATGTGCCGGGTAGCCCTGTTCTTGGCAGGTTGTCAAAAATGGACAGCCGGTAGGAGGCAAGTCCGGTGTCTTCGCCATGCCAGAAGGGGCTGGAAGTGCTGAGTGCGAGCAGATGAGGCAGGAAGTACGCGACCTGATTCATCAGGTCGATCCGCAGATCATCCTCGGTGATGCAGATGTGGACGTGCATCCCGCAGGTAAGCAGCCGGCGCCCTACACCCTGCAGATCGCGCGCCAGGCCGATGTAGCGAGCCTGGTCGGTCGATTGCTGATCCTCCCATTTCGCGGAGGGATGGGTGGAGGCCGCAACCAGCGCCAATCCCTCCTGTTCAGCGCAGCCTGCGACCGTTTCCCGCAGCCGCAAGAGGTCGTCCCGGACCTGGTCGACCGTCTCGCAGACCTCCGTGTTGACCTCGATCTGCGATTGCTGGAATTCGGTCTTGACCTGAGGGCCGAGCTTCGCGACGCATTGGTCGAGCAGGGCCGTGGGGGCCGCGCGAATCAGTTCGCGACTGTTCCGATCGACGAGCAGGTATTCCTCCTCGACGCCGACCGTAAAGTTCTTTGCTTTGGCCACGATTTCCCGCTCTTCGGTCGCGCCGCACAGCCCGCACGGGCACACGATGGTCGGTGGTACTCGACGATCCGCGGCCTGACAACAGCCATGCGGAGCCCACCTTCCGAGCGGGGGCTTATATCCGCAGCCCGACACCGATATAAGCCCCGGTGTACGCGGTACTTGACGATCGGTGCGCGCTCCGCAGCGGTCACGAGAGACCGGAACCGCACCTGCGCGGACGGACCGGGCTCGCCCCGGCGATACAACGCTTCCGGGCCGGCCCTCCCTCCTTGTCCGGCGGGACACCCGAGGAACCCAGTCATGAACCGAACCCCGGTCTCCTTTTATTCGGAAGGATTCCAGCTCGCGGGTGATCTCTTCCGTCCCGACGAACTCCGGCCGGACAGGATGCGGGCCGGCATCGTGCTTTGCCATGGCTACACTGGAGTCAAGGACCTCTACCTTCCCGACAACGCACGCGTACTGGCCGAGGCCGGGTACGTCGTCCTGACCTTCGACTACAAGGGCTGGGGGGAGAGCGAGGGGGCCCGCACCCGCCTGGCGCCCTACAGCCGGGTCGCCGACGTGCAGGCCGCTCTCACCTTCCTGGGGGCGCAGGATGATGTGGACGAGCGGCGGCTCGGCATCTACGGCACGAGCTACGGCGGCGCAACGGTCGTGTGGACCGGAGCGATCGACCAGCGGGTGCGTTGCGTCGTCAGCGTGGTCGGGATCGGCCACGGCGAGCGGTGGATGCGGAGTGTCCGCCGGCCGGACGAATGGTTCGACCTGCTTGCCCGGTCTGCCTCGGACCGCGTCAAGCGCGCCATGGACGGCCAGTCGGAGTTCGTCGAGCGCGGTGAGGTGCTGCTCCCGGACCGCCAGTCGGCGGAGCTGGCGGCGGCAGCGCGCCGCACGATCCCGTCAGCGCTCAATACCCTCCCGCTCGAGTACGTGGACGAAACCCTCGGCTTCCACCCGGAATGGGTGGTGGACAAGATCTCTCCCCGCCCGGTTCTCTTCATCACGACCAACGACGACCGACTCGTGCCGCCGGAAGAATCCCGTGAGCTCTACCGCCGTGCCGGCGAGCCGAAGAAGCTGGTGGTGCTCGAGGGCTACGGTCACTACGAGGTGTATGCCGAACCGGCGTTCAGCGAGGTGATGAACGCGACCCTCGCCTGGTTTCAGGAACACCTGCCGCCGACATAACTGTCGGCGGCACCCATGCGCACGGCCCCAGGAAGGCGGAAGTGCGCGAATCCGACCGTCACATTGAACCAGTGAACGGACGGCCGGTCGGGCGCCCGCGGGCAGTTCCGGACCGCCGCCTCAGTTCGTCCTTCGCGCCGCGCACTGCTCGCCCGAAATCTCCGTCAGGATTCGGTCCAGCCACGGGATCGCCCCGGCAACGCCGGAGACATCCGAAACAAACTCCTGTCCGCGGGCAACCGCTTGCAGGGTGTTGTCGCGACCCCAGCGCTCTGGCTTCGCGTGATAGGTCAATCCTGCGCGGCGGAGCCACGGCGGAACGTTCCACCTGCTCGCCGGACCGTCGGCCGACGAGAGGCGAAGGGCCAAGCCGGCGGCGACGGCGGTCAACCCCCTGCCGACATAAATGGTGTTGTTCGGATGCCAGTCACCGATCGTGTGAGGGTGCCGTCGCGTGAACCCCCGCAACAGGTGCTCGCGGTCAGGACCCGATCCAGGCGCGATCACTTCCTCCACCTCGAGATAGCCGAAAAACCGGTGATGCCTGTCGCTGCGGTCTAGGTTGCCGAACAGGCCAAAAAACAGGAACACATCACCGACGCCCACGCCGTTGTTTGATAGATGGGATTGCGCGGCGCCGGTCTGGCCAAACGCACATCTTCCGGCTTCGAACATCGGATCGTGATGGCAGTAGCTTCCCCCGTTCAGTCGTCCTTTCGTGGCCTGTACCACAACCTCGCCGAGCCCGAGATCGTCGTAGGTCGTCCCGGACGGACGATGCCGCGTTGGGATGGGGATACTGATCGGTCTGCCATTGACGATCGGCGAGATCCCGCAGCCTCCCTGGTCACTGCTGTCGAGGCCTTTGCGGCTAAAGACAATCTTCACGTTCGATCGGTTTCCGAATCCTGGGCAGTTTCGGCGAACGGCGGCAGACTACCAAGCTGAATCATCGTCTCACTCCACTTCATGCGGCGGCGGATTTCACCGAATCGCCCGACCGACAGCGGCGCCCTCGGTCGAACCGGCCCGGGAAACGCCGCAGGGCGCGGGATCGCATTGACAGCGGTACCCCTCCGGACAGGATGATGGAACGCCCGGCCACAGGCGTGGGCCCGCGGGGCTGCGCGATCGGCCGGCCGGCAAACACGGGGGGAAACATGTCGAGAAAACGGAACGAAACTCCCGGCCTGTACGCCTTCTTCGCCGAGCACCCGGAAGAAGCACGGCGACAGTTCTTCCATGCTGAGCCGGGGTTGAACCGGCGCGGATTCTTCATTGGCGCCGGCAGCACGGCGGCGGGCGGGCTGCTCGGACTGACAATCCCGTACTACAAGGACATGCCGCGCGGGCTCGTCCCGGCCGCCTTCGCTGACGCGGATCTTCTTGTCGGCAAGGACGGGCTCACGCTCTTGAACGACCGACCGCTCAACGCCGAGACGCCCGCGCACTTGCTGGACGATGCGATCACTCCGACAGCCCGGCATTTCGTCCGCAACAACGGCCTGCCGCCCGAGGAAGTGGACGCCGGAACCTGGACCCTGACCGTTGACGGCCTGGTCGACGAACCGGTGACGATGACGATCAAGGACCTCCGGCGGGAATTCGAGGTCGTGACGATGGCGCTCACGATCGAGTGCGGCGGCAACGGGCGGGCCTTCTTTGACCCGCCGGCCACGGGCAACCAATGGACGGTCGGCGCGGTCGCCTGCGCGGAGTGGACCGGCGTTCGGCTAGCCGACGTGCTCCGGCAGGCCGGACCAAAGCCCGGTGTCGTCTACACCGCGCACTACGGGGCGGACACCCACCTCTCCGGAAAACCGGACAAGCTGCCGATCTCGCGCGGTGTACCGCTGGCCAAAGCCATGACCGACAACGTGCTGATCGCCTTCGCGATGAACGGAGGGCCGTTGCACCGACAGAACGGGGCGCCGCTGCGCCTGGTCGTACCAGGCTGGCCGGGCTCCTGCTCGCACAAATGGCTGACGCGGATTCAACTGCGCGACCGGGTCCATGATGGACCGAAGATGACAGGCACCTCTTATCGGGTGCCGCGCTATCCGGTCGCTCCGGGCGAAGAAGTGCCGAGCGCGGATTTCGAAATCATCGAGCGCATGCCCGTGAAGTCCCTCGTGACCTTCCCGGCCAACAACAGTCCGGCCGCACGGGAGATCGAGATCCGCGGGCATGCCTGGTCAGGCGACCGGACGGTCGTGGGAGTCGATCTCTCGATGGACTTCGGCGCCACGTGGGTGGCCGCAGATCTGGATCGACCGGCCAACTCGGGCGCGTGGCAAGATTGGCGCCGAAGAGTCGTCTTGCCCGAGGCGGGCTACTACGAGATCTGGGCGCGCGCGACCGACAGTGCCGGCGAGATGCAGCCCTTCGCCATCGACTGGAACCCCAAAGGTTATCTCAACAACACCATGCACCGGGTCGCTCTCCGCGTGACGTGAGGCCAAGTGCAGGAGGGCGACCCTTGAGGCTTGTCGGTCCCGCGGCGCTGCTGGTCTTCGCTTCCATTGCCGCGTGGCCCGCCGGGGCGGCCGACATCGAAGCTCGCCTTGCGGCGGCGGACCCGGAGAGGGGGGAGCTGATCTTTCGTAAGTGCGCCGCCTGTCACACGGTCGCCTACGGTGGCGACGCGCGGATCGGCCCGAATCTCTGGAGTGTCCTCGGTGCTCGGGTGGGGGCCAAGGACCGCTTCCGCTATTCCGACGCGATGGTAGCCCACGGCGGGCACTGGACCCCGGAGCGCCTCGACGCCTTCCTGGCGGGGCCACGGGCAGTCGTGCAGGGCACGGCGATGCAATTCGAGGGCCTGGGAGACGAACGCGACCGGGCTGACCTGATCGCTTTCCTGAACCGGATGAGCGACCGCCCGGCCGATTTTGGGGCGGCGCCCACGAAGCCGATGCGGTCGATCGAACGTGCGGAGCACGGTATTGGCCTGTTGGCGGCCGGCCCCGGCGCCGCGGAAACACATGCCGCGTGCACCGCCTGTCACTCGGAGCGCATCGTGATCCAGCAGGGCCTGCCGCAGAGGCAGTGGGACAAGCTCCTCGACCAGATGGTGGATGAGCACGAGATGACACCGCTCCGAGGCGGCCTGCGGCAAATTGTCCTCGAGTACCTGTCGCAACACTACGGCCCGGACCGCCCAAACTACCCGCCTCGCTGAGCGTTGCCGACGTCCTGGCCCGCCGCATCGGCTCGATCCGAAGTCCAACTCGATCGGGAAGAGAGCGGGATTCCTGCCGCGAGCACCGGGCCTCCCTGCCCGTCGCTGCTCGGACGCCACCGACGCTCCTTGGCTAGAGCGTCAAGCGTGCAATCGCGGGGTCAGTTCAGCAGCCACCGGCTGAACTCCTCTTCAAGGCCTTCGCCGAAGTCGGCCCAGAACGCACTGTCCACCTTCAGGCCTTCGTCGATGTGAGCCGTTGGCAACTCGTCGCGCACGTTCGGGTCGACGAGTTCCGCCGCGGACCGTCGGGTCGGCCCATAGGCCACCTCCTGCATGCCGGAAAGCGGCTTGGTCTGGGTGGCGAACGCCACGAACTCGAATGCCCGCTCCCGGTTCGGCGTTCCCCTGACGACCGACCACACGTCGAGATCGAACACGTTTCCGTCCCAGACGATGACGAACGGGCGATCGTAGTCCTCGATGTCCTTGTAGATGCGGCCGTTGGCCGACTGCACCAGCACGGCCCCGCCGTCGTTCAGCAGCTGCGGTGCCTGCGACCAGGACTCGTACCAGACGACTTGGTCCTTGATGGTGTCGAGCTTGGCGAACGCGCGGGCCTGCCCGGCGGCCGTGGCCAGCACCTGGTACACCCGATCCCGTGGAACCCCGTCGGCGATCAGGGCCCACTCGAGGTTGACCTGGGGCCGGCGCCGAAGCGCCCGCCGGCCCGGGAACGTCGTGACGTCGAAGAAATCCTCAATCGTGCCGGGAGTACCGCCGACGACCGTTTCGGTGTTGTAGGCATAGATGACGGCCCAGATGATGTTGCCCACACCGCATTCGCTCGCAAGTGCTTCCTTGAAGAAATCTTCCTGCGCCGGCACACCATTGCTGCCGGGCGGCAGCACATCATGGGGAAGAACTTCCAGGAGCCCCTCGGAGCAGGCCCTTTCCAGATCGATGACCTCGATGTCGACCACGTCCCAGTGGACATTCCCGGTCTCGACCTGGGCCTTGATCTCGGCAATTCCTCCAGCGTAGTCGTCGAACAGGACGGTGGTACCCGTCGCCTCCACGAAGGGATCGATCATGTGTCTCTTCTGGGCGGCGCCGTAGGCGCCGCCGAAGGACACCACTGTCAAGTCGTCGGCCAGTGCCGGTGAGATGCCGACGACCAGGACCGCTACGAAGCGCGGCAGGGTTCTCGCAGGAACGTCGATCATCGGTACTCCCAAATCCCGTAGCGTCGCGTGGTCTCGGGCCTGCGCCGGCCGCTGGCGCCGGGTGCAAATTCATGGCCTGCTAAACATGCGCCCGCAAACGCTTCCTTCCGCGCAATGGGTCATTTGCGTACGAGGGATGAGTCGTTATCGACGAAGTAAGCCGTCAATGTCGGGGCAGGGACGTTACTGCGGTCCGCACCTCGCCGTCTACAGCGTCCGGTGCGTCGAACCCGCTGGATCGAGGCACCCGCGAGCGCCGCGATGGCGCGCCGCGACGTGGCTGGTGTTGGGGACGCGTCCCCGGCGCCGCAACCCGCAAGGACAATGAGAAGCCGGCCTGTCAGGCAGCGCAGCGACGGACGCTGCGCCTTCGAGGGCCACATCGGCGAAGGTGTCGCACGGATGGAGTCGGCTGCCAACGTGCACGCGGCTCCCGACCATGCTGTCGCTGGCGACCTGTTCCGCCGCCTGATCTCGGCTCCCGACCGCAACCTGCCCGGACGCGGCAACGGCACCGACCATGGAGGGGCATGCCTCCGTTCGACCTCGCGCAGCGCCGCCGCCGCGCGGTCCGCATATGCCGTTTTCGGCCTGTACAAGCACGATTCGAGGACACGGTTGCGGCCCAGACGTCGTGCCGCTAAGTTTGACTAGATTGTCTATTTTGTCCATATCAGGAAGTCCATGCGATACGTTTCTGCGTCAGAGGCGAAACAGCGGCTCGCTGCCCTTTTGGACACAGCTCAGCGCGAACCGGTGACGATTCGCCGCCAGAACCGCGACGTTGCAGTGGTCATCTCACCAACTGATTACCGTCGGCTGACGAGCACCAACATCGAGGCATTTCAACACCTTTGTGACCGTGTTTCCTCGAGAGCAAGAGCCCGTGGAATGGCCGAGGACAAGCTGAATGAAATCCTGAACGACTGAAATTGGTGCGCGTTGTCATTGACACCAACGTATGGGTCAGTCGTCTGTTGATTGCAGGCTCGGTGCCGGCACGAGCCGTCGACGCCGCGCTGGCCCGGTTCGAAGTCGTGGTCTCGGAAGCGTCCGTCGAAGGACTTGCCGACGTGCTGTCACGCGAGAAGTTCGACAGGTACGTGTCCCCGCAAGACCGCGAGGAGTTCCTTCGTCGCCTGCTTCAAGTGACAACCGTGGTGCCAGTTCTGTCGGAGATCACAGATAGCAGGGATCCCAAGGACAACCGGTTTCTTGCCCTGGCGCTTGATTCAGGGAGCGGCTGCATCGTCAGCGGCGATGATCACCTCCTTGCACTGAATCCCTGGCGCGGAATCGAGATCATTTCTCCAGAGGAGTTCCTGACAAATCGCGCCTGACGAACTCGCGCCTTCGCGCCCCTGTCGGCCAGGTGAAAGGGGCGAAGCGAACTCCCTCGTCCCCAGATCGCGAGCGCCGTGTGAGCCGCCGCCGTCGACAGCCGCCCGAGTTCACGGCTCTCGGAGGCCCGAACCATCGTGTGAAACCGTGCGCTATCGGAACAGAACCGACGGTCGCATCCGGAGCGGCTTCCGCGAATCCGGTCGGGCCACACCGCGGATCGCCCGATAGCCTGCCGTGATTACGGCAGGGTTTGGTCCGCGTGAGAAGAACCGTGTGGTCAAGCCCTCGTTGGAGCGGCGCAGGTCTCAGATGCCCGGAACACAACACTCGACAGTTTCCGCTGTTGGGCCGAGCCAGCCACCGAAGAATTCGCGCTTGAACCC
Organism: Alphaproteobacteria bacterium; assembly: GCA_022819905.1. GTDB lineage: Bacteria > Pseudomonadota > Alphaproteobacteria > TMED109 > TMED109 > VXPW01. Next base: position 34,801 of record JAJEGJ010000012.1, on the reverse strand, counting down.
CTATCTGCCGAACAGCGAGGTTCGCGATCCTGTCCACAGATCCTTGACGGGGCCGGTCAGTTACGCTTGTCCAACCTATACTTGGTAAAGTATAGTTGACATATGGCCCAAGTCACCATCTATCTCCCAACCGATGTCCTGGAAGCTGCCCGCAAGTGTGCAGGGCAGCAAAACAGAAGCTTGTCGGCGTGGGTGAGCGCGCTCGTCCGAGATGCCACGACAACCGAGTGGCCCGAGAGTCTCGTCGACCTCCTGCACACCGGGGCCGGGAACCTCGTCGAGCCTTACGACCCGCCGCCGGAAGCTGTCCACGACTTTCGCTGATGTGGCTGCTCGACACCAGCGTTTGCGTTCCGTTGATCAATCGAACGGACAAGAGCCTGGTGGCCCGGTTGCTTGACCACCCTGCCGGCTCAGTATGCCTGTGCAGCGTCGTCAAGGCGGAGTTGCACTTCGGAGCTCAGAACTCATCGAGGCTTGCCGAGAACCTGCGCCGTGTCGACATCTTCTGCCGCGCCTTCGACTCGCTGCCGTTCGACGACGAGTCGGCGAGACAATACGGGGCCGTGCGAGCTCAACTTCACCGGGAGGGGCGGCCTATCGGCGGCAATGACCTGATGATCGCATCGATTGCGGTCGCGGGTTTGCATACCCTGGTCACCCGCAACGCTGGTGAGTTCTCGAGGGTGTCCGGCCTCTCAATGGAAGTCTGGTAACGAGGGCGCAGCGTCCGGCGCGCGGTCCGTCGGTCGGCCCGTCGACACGCGTTGGCACGTCAGCCGTACCGGGTTCGCCGGTATCATGGGGTGGAACGGAATCGGGGACCCGTCGCCAAGCGGCCTCGCTGCTTCGGATTCACCTGGGCTCGTTGCCGTCGCGGCGGTAGCGGGGCGTGCCGGTGTCGGGGCAGGGGTTGGATGTGGAGCGCGTTTCGTGTCCGCCCACCCCCTCGATGGTATCGCGCCGGCGGATCTCGGCGCCGCAAACCCCTGTGGACGAGCCTTCAACCTGGGCCCTTGGAGCACGCATGGCCCCATGCCTGGTCGGCCCGGAGGCGATGCCTGCGGCACCGGCAAATGCGATGGTCCACACGTCGAGGTTTCGAAGTGCGGTTCCCACCGTCGTTGACTCGCAGGGCTTCGCCGGGGCGACCGCGACATCCCGCCAGCACCGCGCGGTGGCCGCGGACGCGGGCGATCGGCACCCGGTTGCTATTGCCGCGAGTTCGGACGCCGCGCGAGCCAGGAGGCACCGTTCAAGGAACGCCTGCTTGCCCACCGCCAGCTCCGACCTTCCTGTAGAACGATGCACCCCGCTTGTGACAACGCTTCGCGGATGAATCCCTGATGCTGGTCGACGATGCCCGGGCCAAGCGCAACGTCGCCGTCCTCATGGCGGCACAAGCAATCCTGGGTGCGCAGCTGCCGATAAATTTCGTGGTGGCCGGGCTCGCGGGCGGCATGGTGGCCGGGAATCCGTGCCTCGCCACGCTGCCCATCTCGGTCATTGTCTTCGGCTCAATGACCACGGCCCCCTGGATGTCGCCGCTGATGCAGCGCCGGGGACGCCGGTTCGGGTTCGTCATCGGGGCCATCGCCGGGGCCATCGGAGCGGCCATCTCGGCGTACGGTCTCTATGTCGGCTCGTTTCCGGGATTGCTCATCGGGGCCTATTTCACGGGCGTCTACATGTCGACGCAGGGGTTCTACCGCTTTGCCGCCGCAGACACCGCATCGGTGGCGTTCCGACCCAAGGCGATCTCCTACGTGCTGGCGGGCGGCCTCCTGTCGGCCTTTTTCGGCCCGCAGCTGAACAAGCTGGTCGCCGACGTGACGGCCTGGCCCCTTGTCGGCGACGCCTTTCTCCCCATCCCCTTCGTCGGCACGTACCTCGCGGTGGTTGCCCTGAATCTCGGCGGCATGGTCCTGTTCTGGTTGCTCGACCTGCCGAACGTCCCCCCGGACCGCCAGCCGGGGACCCGGTTGCCCCCCAGCAGGTCCCGCCTCGAACTCCTCAGGGATCCCACGGTGCTGGTCGCGATCATCTGCGCCACGGTCGCGTATTCGCTGATGAGCCTGGTGATGACCTCAACACCGCTGGCGGTCATCGGTTGCGGCTTTACGAGCGACAACGCCAACGACATCGTCTCGGCCCACGTCCTGGCAATGTATGCGCCGTCGTTCGTCACCGGCCATCTCATCGCGCGCTTCGGCGTGCACCGGATCGTGACCGCGGGCCTCCTGCTCCTTGGGTTCGCGGGCCTCACCGCGTGCCTAGGGGTGACCCTGACCCACTTCTTTGCCGCCTTGATCCTTCTGGGCCTTGGCTGGAACTTCGGCTTCATCGGTGCGACCACCCTGTTGGCGGGCGCGCACGGCTCTCAGGAGCGTGGCCGGGTGCAGGGTCTCAACGACACGATCGTTTTCGGCACGGTTACGCTGGCCAGTCTCGCCTCGGGCGGCCTGATGAATTGCGCCGGCGGAACGCAGGTGGACGGCTGGATCACGGTCAACGTGGCCATGCTCCCGTTCCTGGTGCTGGCCGCATCCGCCCTGGTTTGGCTCTCGCTGCGGAAACGCCGGCAAGATCTCTCCTGATGCCGCCGACACCCTTCGACCGCACCCCGAAGGATGCCGAACGCATGATTCCGGCCTGACCGTGCCGGCCCAGTAGGGCCCCAGTCTCCTGCAACCGACTGGTGGCGCGCCGCCGGCAACCGACGATGGCATGGCACGAGCCGGATTCGGACGGAAATCAGTCCGGGAGAGCTTGCACGGCCGGACATTTGCGCGAACGCCTGTGGCACTTCCCCGATGGCGTCGACCGCTGCCACGCCTTCGTTGCATGACCGCGCCACGTTCATCCAACTCCGGCCGGCTCTGGTGTCAGGCGTTGCGTAATGCTTCCCAAAATATGGAGATCGTTTCAGGTCCGCGTCAGGACGCTTACAGGTGCTCGCGGTCGGTTGCCTGCTACACCCTGCGGAACACTTCCGCTGCAGTGACCCCCATTGCCAACGCCAGCACCACGGCCAGCAGTCCGTACTCCGCGGGACGCTCCTGCGCGAGGTCGAACAGGAACGACTCGAAGCCGACGCGTTCGACGAGCAGGCGGTTGATCCGACGGTGCGTCAGGGTCCCCTCTCGAAACAGCAGCGTTTCCACCCAGTATTCGCCAGGGGGAGTCTCCTCCGGCAGGGAAATTGTCACCCGAAACAGGCGGCCACCGATGATCTTGACCGGAACCTGCTCCACAGAGTAGAGGCCTCGTCGGGTGAAATTTCGGATAAACCCCGCCCGGTGCGCCTCCGGGATGTCCGCACTCACCTGGTATCGAACGTCCAGCTCGAGATCCCGGCGCAGATCGGGAGAAGCGATGTCGTCCAGCGGGCGCGACGTCGCCACCGAGTAGAACGAGGGCACCGTACCCACATTGACACGATTGCCGTTCAACCAGATCCCGCCGGTGTTGATCTTCTGGCGCACGGCGATGTCGGTGGGCGGCCCCACCACCCTGACGACCACATCGCCCCGCTGGTCGAGGGCGCCGAAGAGCAGCAGATCGGCGCCGGTAAACGCCGCATCGATGTGGATCCGGTGATTGGCGAGATCCACCAGCATCGGCATCTGGGCAGGTGCGCTCGCCCCGCAGACGGCGCCTCCGGCCACCACGGCCGCGAGGCCCAGAGCGTTCCGCCACCCTCTCACAGCACCCGCTCCACGATGAATGGATCGTCGGGCGGGAGCACCAGGTTGAGCCCCAGCATGACGACGACCAGCAGGACCAGGCCCGCCATCAGGAAGCGGATTTGCTCCCCGCGCAGCTGGACCATGAGGCGCGAGCCGATTTGCGCTCCGACGACGGCGCCGATCAGGAGGAGCAGTCCGAGCAGGAGATCGACATTCTGGTTGAAAGCCGCATGCAGAAACGTGGCAATCGTTGTCACCACCGCGATCTGCAGCAGCGATGTGCCAACGACCACCTGCGTGGGCACTCCCAACAGGTAGATCATGGCCGGCACCAGGATGAAGCCGCCGCCCACGCCCATGATGGTCGACAACACGCCGACCACGAACCCGGTAAGCACCGGTGGCACGATGCTCATGTACCGGCCGGACCGTCGGAACGGCACCCGGAGCGGCAGGCCGCGCAGGAGGGTTTGGCGGCTGGGACGGTAACGTATCCCGAGACGGTGCCGCCGCAGTGCCCGCAGGCTCTCGAGGCCCATCAGTACGCCGACGGTACCGAGGACCACGACGTAGATCAGCGAAATCGCGTCATCGATCTGACCGAGCCGGCTGAGGAGCCGAAAGATCGCCAAGCCCGTGACCGCACCCAGCGTGCCGCCGGCGAGGAGCACCAACCCCATCCGGAGATCGACGTTGCCGCGCCGGGCGTGAGCCACCAGCCCGGACACCGACGACGCCGCGATGTGACTTGCCTCAGAGCCGACCGCCACCGTCGGCGGGATCCCGATCAGAATCAGCAGCGGTGTCGTCAGGAACCCCCCGCCCAGCCCGAACATCCCGGACAGGATTCCCGTGCCAAACCCGATTCCCAGCAGAAGCAGGATGCTGACCGGCATGCCGGCGATCGGCAGGTAGATTTCCACGCGACGCTGCCTGCGCTGGTACCCGGTTCGCCCTAGAGGAAGCCGACGATGCGCTTCACTTCGTTCACCACCGGTTGCGCGATCGCCGTCGCCCGTTCTGCACCGGAGTCGAGGATCGCCTCCAGTTCCGCCCGTTCGTCGAGGAGGCTTCGGGTTCGGTCCGCGAGCGGCGCAAGCGACGCCACCGCAAGCTCAGCGAGATCGGTCTTGAAGCGGCTGAACTCGGCGCCGGCGTAGGAAGCGACGACGTCGGCGACGGGCTTCCTCGCCAGGGCGGCGAAGATCGTCAGCAGGTTGGCCGCCTCGGGCCTGGCATCGACCAGATCAGGGCTGAGCCCGCCGTCATCGGCCAGCGCGGCCTCGTCCGGCAGCCGCTCCGGGTCGGTTCTTGCCCGCCGTATCTTCCTGGCAATCGTGTCCGCGTCGTCGGTCAGCCCGATCCGGGATTGCTCGGAGGGATCGGACTTCGACATCTTCGCCCGGCCATCGCGCAGACTCATCACCCGGGTGGCCTGTCCGTGGATCAGCGGTTCGATGATCGGGAAGAACTCGCGACCGTAATCGTGGTTGAACTTCTGCGCGATGTCGCGCGCGAGCTCCAGGTGCTGGCGCTGGTCATCGCCCACCGGCACGCGATCTGCCTGGTAGGCCAGGATGTCGGCTGCCATCAGGCACGGATAGACGTAGAGCCCCGCTGAAGCGTTTTCCCGGTGCTTGCCGGCCTTCTCCTTGAACTGGGTCATCCGGTTGAGCCAGCCCAACCGCGCAACGCAGTTGAAGATCCACGCCAGTTCCGCGTGCTGCACCACCCGCGACTGATTGAAGATGATGCTCCGCTTCGGGTCGATGCCGGCCGCGATGAAGGTGGCCGCCACCTCCAGGATCTGTTCCCGGAGCGCCGCCGGATCCTGCTGCACCGTGATTGCGTGGAGATCCACGACGCAGTAGATCGTCTCGTGCTCATCCTGCAGCGAGACAAAGTTCCGAATGGCACCCAGATAGTTGCCCAAATGCAGGTTGCCGGTGGGCTGCACCCCTGAAAACACCCTAGGCATCAGGCATCTCGTTCAATTCCGAAGTGCGGCAACATAGCAAAGACTCGCCCGTGACCGGAGCCGGGCCCAGGCGCACGGGGCTCGACATTCCAGCCCGATCAACGGGAGCGAAACCGCCGGAGGGTCGCCGTCACGTCCCCGCGACGCACCACGCCGAAGGCGAACGCCAGAACCGCGAAACCCGCCACCCCGCTCGCCACCAGCACCGCGAGCGTCGCGACGCCGGCGAACGGTCCGACTGCAGCGAACTCGGCGCGCAGGGGATCGGCCACGTACGCCAAGGCGACGAGCGGAGCGGCAGCCAGCACGACCCGGACGCCCTTGCCGACGGATTCCGGACTGATCCTCGCGTAGCCCCGCCGCACGACCAGCACGGTGAGCAGGCCCGCCTGCGCGCACGCCGACACCGATTGCGCGAGCGCAATCCCGACATGCCCCAGCGTGGGCATCAATAGCACGATGAACGCGACGTTCACCAGCATCGCGGCGGCGGCGATCTTTACCGGCGTGGCGGTATCGAAGCGGGCGAAGAACGACGCGACCAGGGCCTGCGCCAGCACCATCGCGGGCAGCCCCCACGCGTAGGCCCTGAGGGCTGCCGCCGTCGCGACCGTGTCCGCCGGGGTAAACGACCCGCGCTCGAACAGCACCTCGATCGCTAGTTCCGCCACCGCCCACAGGCCGACCGCCGCCGGCACCGACAGGCCCAGTGCGATTGCCGTGGCCTGCTGTTGCTCGGTTTGCCCCGTCGCCGCGCCGGCGCCGTGCAGCCGCCGCGAGAGCGCGGGGAGCAGGGCGGTTCGGACAGCGAGGCCGACCACGGCGATCGGCAGATGCACAAGATGGTGCGCATAGTTCAGCCAGGCGACAGCGCCGGGCACGACGCTGGCGAACATCGTGCCGATCACCACGTTGAACTGGGTCACGCCCGAGCCGATCACGCCGGGCACCATCAGACGCCCGAACTTCCGGAGTTCCGGTGTGAGCCGCGGTCGGCCCGGGAGGATCGGCATGCCGGCGCGCCAGCAATCCACGCTGACCAGCGCGAGCTGGGCCACGCCGCCCACCAGCACGCCCCAGACCAGGGCGTGCGCCGGCGTTTCGAACCACCCGGCCGCCAGCAGCAGCGCGCCGATCAGCGAGAGGTTGAGAAGAAGGGGAGCGGCGGCGGCCGCGGCAAACCGGAAAATGGCGTTGAGAACGGCCGCGAAGAACGCCGTCATCGTGATCAGGGCGAGGTAGGGGAAGGTAATGCGCGCCAGCGACAGCGCGGCCTGGAAGCGCTCCCCCGTCTCCGGAAACCCGGGCGCGAGCACCGCTACCACCGTCGGCATGAGCCATTCGGCGAGCAGCGTGAAGGGAACCAGCACGATCAGCAGCACGGAAGCGACGGCCGCGCCGAAGGCGCGGGCGGCATCCGGGCCTTCCTGCTCGAGCCGCGCGGCGAACACCGGCACGAACGCCGCCGAGAATGCGCCCTCGGCAAAGAGCGCCCGAAACAGGTTCGGGAGCCTGAGCGCCAGAAAGAACGCGTCCGCAAGGGGGCCGGCACCGAGGGCGGCGGCGATCAGGAGGTCACGGACGAGACCGAGGGCGCGGCTGGCGAGCGTCAGTCCCCCGACGGTGGCGACGGGGGCGAACATGCGCCGAATTCCCGGCGCAGGCTCAGGCAGCCTTCGGATCCGTGACGGCGTTTCCGGGCATGGCGGACAGGACCCCGAGCAGGTGCTGACGGACCCGCTCCAGTTCGGCGCCTTCGGTGATCTTGCCGCCGAAACCGTTCTGCACGTAGAACACGTCGATCGCCCGCTCGCCGTACGTCGAAACTCGGGCGCCCGACACGGAAACCCCGAGCTCGAGCAGTGCCCCCGCGATGGCCAGCAGCAGCCCGGGCTGGTCGCGCGCCTCGATCTCGATCACGGTACGGGTGGCGCTCGCATCGTTGTCGGCACGCACGCGCGGGGCGACCTGGAACACGTCGGTCCGGCTGCGGAAACGGGGCCGCACCTCGTGGAGAATGTGCGCGACGTCAGGCTCGTCCCGGATGAACTTCTCGATCGAGGCGAGCAGCGTCTTGATGCGCCGCGGGTCGTCGAAGGCGGCGCCGCTTTGCGCCTCGATCAGGAAGGTATCCATCGCCATGCCGTCGCGGGACGTCATGACCTTGGCGTCGGCGACGCTCGCCTCGGCAAGGGTGATGGCAGACACGATCCGCGCGAACTGACCGCGCTGATCCGGGGCGTAGACCGTGATTTCCGCCGTGCGGCCGCCGGCACGGACGTGCCAATCGAGGGCCAGGGGGCGGCCGGCCTGATCGGCCGCGCGGACGGCGCGGGCAATGCGCGCGAGGGTGTCCGAGTCGTGCACGGCCCAGAAGTGCGCCCGGCAGCGCTGGACGAATGCATCGACGTCGGCCGCCGGCCAGTCGGTCATCAGGGCGCGGAACCCTTCCATGGTCTGCTCGATCCGCTCGTCGTGGGTGTCCTTCAGACTCGCCCCCTGCATGACGGCGAGCGCCATGTCGAACGCTTCCTCGAGCAGATCCGCCTTCCACCTCGTCCAGACCCCTGGACCGACCGCGGCGATATCGCAGGCCGTGAGCACGTAGAGAAGCCGCAGGCGTTCCGGCGACTGGATGTGGGCGACGATGTCGGCGACCGTCTGCGGATCCTGGACATCGCGCTTGAAGGCCATCCCGGACAGGTACAGGTGCTCGAGCACCAGCCACGCGACCGTCTCGGTCTCCTCGGCGTCCAGCCCCAGCCTGGGGCCCAGCTCGTGCACGATCTCGGCCCCGAGAATCGAGTGGTCGCCGCCCCTTCCCTTCGCGATGTCATGCAGGAACACGGCCAGGTACAGGACCCGGCGCGACTGGAGGTTGCGGGCCACGCGCGAGACCCGCGCGAGATCGTCCGGAGCGGCTCCCCGCTCGATCGCCGACAGCATGCCGACGGCGCGGATCGTGTGCTCGTCGACGGTGTAGACGTGGTACATGTCGTGCTGGGTCTGGGCGACCACGCGCCCGAAGTCCGGAACGAAGCGGCCCAGCACGCCCGTCTCCGCCATCTGGCGGAGTACCGGTTCCGGGTCGTTGGTCGAGGCCAGGAGATCGAGAAACACGCCCCCGGCCTCGACGTCGGCACGGAGACCGTCGATCAGGCGGACCCGCGCCTGGAGTTCGCGGCGCAGCGCCGGGTGCAGCAGCAACCCGTGCTCGGCCGCCACCCGGAACGTCTTCAGGATTTCGATCGGGAAGCGGTCAAAGACGGTGGCGTCCGGCAGGACCATTTCGCCGTTCCGCACCTCGAATCCCTCGACCTTCCGGGCGGGAAGGCGCAACCAGCCAAACATCGACCGGGCCCGGCGCTGCTCGCGCAGGTTGGACAGCACGGCCCCGGTAATCTCCCCGACGCGCTTGGTCGTCAGGAAGTAGTGCTTCATGAACCGCTCGATGCGGTTGGCGCCGGGGCGGTCCCGGTAGCCCATGCGCTCCGCGAGCGGCGGCTGCAGGTCGAACATCACGCGTTCTTCCGCGCGCCCGCTTTCGAAGTGAAGGTGGCAGCGCACCGAGAGCAGGAACTGCAAGGCGCGCTCGAACGCGACCCGGTCGGCCTCTGAGAACAGGCCGTGCTCGACGGCCACGCGCATGTCGTCCCTGCCGTGCAGGATCTGGACGATCCAGCGGAGCAGATGGAGGTCGCGGAGGCCTCCCTTCCCCTCCTTCAGGTTGGGCTCGTTGACGTAGCGAGTATCGCCCATGCGGATGTGACGTCGGTCCCGCTCCAGCACCTTGGCCTGCACGAACGCGGCGCCGAGGCGCTCAACCACCTTGGTCCGGAATTGCCGCCGGAACCGGCCGGCCGTCTTCTGGTTGCCGTACACGAAGCGCTGGTCCAGCAGGTTCGTGGCGATGGTCCAGTCCGACCGGGCGGCGCGCACGCATTCGTCGACGCTGCGCACGGCGTGGCCGACGGTGAAATTGAGATCCCAGAGCACGTACAGGATGAACTGGATCAAGTCACGGGTTGCCGGCCCCGGCTGCGCGCTCGTGAGGAACAGCACGTCCACGTCCGAGTGCGGGCAGACCTCCCGGCGTCCGTATCCGCCCACCGCGAGCACCGCCATGTCATCGACGACCGCGTCGTCCACCAGGGCGCCCGTGCGGGCTCCGTCCACCAGAAACGCCAGCACCTGGTCGAGCAGGAAGGCGTGTTCACGGACCGTCGCGAGGCCGTGTCCGCTGTTTCGGAAACGGGCTTGAATCTCGTCGCGTCCGGCCGCGACGGCGCCACGCAGCAGACCGGCCAGTTCCTGCCGCCAGGCCTCGGGCCCGTCGGCCTGTCCGCGCAGGGCTTCCGCCTCGGTGACCAGCGCGCGCCGCGCGATGATCTTTCTCGGCTCAGCGATATCCATGACCGCTCATCTCAAGCCCCGACCCCGCTCCGCACGGGGACCGAAACCCCCATTTCCGCCGTCAGTTAGGCGACGTTGAGCCGGCGCTGTCTCCCGAGTTCGATACCGTCTTATACCCATTCCGCCGCAATTCCACGAGTCGATAGACGAGTTCCAGGGCGCCTCGCGGGGACAGTGAATCCGGGTCGACGCCATCCAGGAGGTCGGCGACCGGATCGGCTTCCGGCTCGGTCGGCGGCGGCAGCGCGGACAGCGTGGCGCCGCGCACGGTGCCGCCCTCGGCCTCGAGGCGCGCGAGAATCCGTCTGGCCCGGTCCAGGACCTCGCCCGGAAGTCCGGCGAGGCGGCCGACGTCGATCCCGTAGGCGCGTGAACTGACCCCCTCGACCATGGCATAGAGGAACACCACCTCGCCCTTCCACTCGCGCACACGCAGCGTCCGGCAGGCCAGGGCGTCGAGGCGCTCAGCCAGCTGCGTGAGTTCGTGGTAGTGCGTGGCGAACAGCGACCGGCACCGGTTGCGCCCGTGCAGGTACTCGACCGTGGCCCAGGCGATCGAGAGACCGTCGAAGGTGGCCGTGCCCCGGCCCACTTCATCGAGGATGACGAACGACCGGGGACTCGCCTGATTGAGGATGGCAGCCGTCTCCACCATCTCGACCATGAAGGTCGATCGGCCGCGGGCCAGGTCGTCCGCGGCGCCCACGCGGCTGAACAGCCGGTCGACCACGCCGATCTCTGCGGTCTCGGCCGGTACGTAGCCGCCGGCCTGCGCCAGCACGACGATCAAGGCGTTCTGGCGAAGAAAGGTGCTCTTGCCCGCCATGTTCGGACCCGTCACCAGCCAGATTCGTTCGGCGTCGTCGAGCTGGCAGTCGTTGGTGACGAACGTCCCGTCGACGGCGGCTTCCACGACCGCATGCCTGCCGCCGATCACCCGGAAGCGGGTATCCGGGTGCATGGCGGGACGCACGTAGTTCCGCTCCCGGGCGATTTCGGCAAACCCCTGGGCCACATCGAGGGCGGCCAGCGCCCCGGCGATCCGCTGCACCGGTTCGCTCCGGGCCAGCACCTGTTCGGAGAGTTCGGCGAACACCTGCTCCTCGATGGCCCGGACCCGGTCGCCCGCCAGTTCGATCCGCTCGGCGAGCGAGGCAAGCTCCGGCGTCATGAAGCGGGACGCGCCGGCCAGGGTCTGGCGAAGCTGGAATCGACCGTCCGCGTCGCCGGCCTTGAGCTTCTCGGTCTGGCCGGACGGCACCTCGAGGAAGTAGCCCAGCACCCGGTTGTGCCGGATCTTGAGCGTGTGCACCCCCGTCGACTCGCGCTCCTCTGCCTGCATGGCGGCGATCAGCCGCCGCGATTCGTCCCGCAGGGCGCGCTGCTCATCGAGGTCCGTCCGGAAGCCGGGCCGCACGAACCCGCCGTCGCGCACCAGGCGCGGCGCGTCCACTTCGATGGCGCGGCCGAGCAGTGCGGCGAGGCCCGCCTCCCCGTCCAGCGCCTCGAAGACTGCCTGCAGGCCGGGGGGCAGCGGGCGGTCGCAGCCCATGAGCTGCGCCCGCACGTCCGCCGCCACGGCCAAGCCGTCCGCGATGTGCCGGAGGTCGCGGGGCCCGCCGCGTCTGAAGGCGATGCGCGACAGCGCCCGCGCACTGTCCGGCGCCCGTCGCAAGTCTGAGCGCACCCGCGTCCGGACCTCTTCCTCGGCGACCAGCCACCCGACCCGGTCGTGGCGCGTGGCGATGCGATCGCAGTCGGTCAGTGGCCGTGCGAGATCGCCGGCCAGGCGGCGCGCTCCCGCAGCGGTCACGGTGCGATCGACGGCCTCCAGCAGCGACCCGCTGTGGGCACCGGCGAGCGAGCGGGTCAGTTCGAGATTGCGGTGCGTGGCCGCGTCAATCCCGAGATATCCGTCCCGCTCCACCCGCCGGGGCGGCAGGAACACGGGCAGGCTTTCCTGCTGCGTAAGCTCCGCATAGTCAAACACGGCGCCAAGGGCCGTGACCTCGGCGTGGGTAAACGCGCCGAAGGCATCCAGCGCCAGCACCTGGTAGTGCTCCCGGACTCGGCGTTCCGAGGATTTGAACGTAAAGCGGGCCGCCGGCAGTTCGGTGACCACGGCGTCGTGCGCCTCCAGGACAGCTTGGATTTCGGGCTGGCGCGCCAGTGCATCGGCCACGATGATTTCCCGGGTTCCGTCCCGCGCCAGCGCGGCCTCCAGACCTTCCGGGTCCACCGCCTCCACTTCCACTTCGCCGGTGGAGATGTCCGCAAAGGCCACGGCCAGCTGGGAGTTGATCTGCGCCAGCCCCGCCAGGAAGCTGTTCTCGCGAGCCTCCAGCAAGTGCTCGTCGACCACGGTGCCGGGGGTCACCACCTGCACCACTTCCCGCTTGAGGACGGCCCGGTGACCGCGCCGCCGGGCCTGTTCCGGTCGTTCCACCTGCTCGCACACGGCGATCCGGAAACCCCTGCGCGTGAGCCGGGCCAGATAGTTCTCGCTCGCTTGCGCCGGGACCCCGCACATCGGGACCGGCTCGCCCTCGCTCACGCCACGAGTGGTCAACACGATGTCGAGTTCTGCGGCGACCTTCTCCGCGTCCTCGAAGAAGAGTTCGTAGAAGTCGCCCATCCGGAAGAAGAGGATGCAGCCTGGATGCTGTTCCTTGGCAGCGAAGTACTGCTGGAACATCGGCGTGAGACCCTTTGCGCCGCGTTCGCGGGACTCGGTCTCGGAGGCCACGTCGAAGGCCGGAATCGTCAGCTGGGTCACCGGAAAAACCTACCACGCCGGGCCAGCATCGAGCGCCCGATCCCGACCGGACTGGCGGGCCCAGACCGGTCCTTGCCGAACGCTTTCACATGCACCGGGAACACGCCGCCGCACCCCGGGGGCTTCGGCGACGATTGATCTGCCGATCGGGTCAGGGCTTTCCCGGCAGTGGCGCGTCCAGTGCCACGACGTTCGTGGCAGGGCCGACGATCAGCGGGTCCGGGCCCTGCACGACGTCCGGGTCCTTGTCCGGGTACGGAAGCGTCGAGAGGAAATGCTGCATGCATGCGATCCGGGCGCGCTTCTTGTCATCGGACTTCACGACCGTCCACGGGGCGTCAGCCGTATCCGTGTAGAAGAACATCTCTTCCTTGGCGGTCGTATAGGTATCCCACTTGTCGATCGACGCGGTGTCGATGGGCGAGAGTTTCCACTGCTTGAGCGGGTCCTGCATCCGTGAATCGAAGCGCCGTCGCTGTTCGGTACGCGTGATCGAAAACCAGTACTTGAAATAGCGGATCCCGCTGTTGACCAGCATGCGCTCGATCTGCGGACACTGGCGGAGGAACTCGAGGTATTCGCGCCCGGTGCAGAAGCCCATGACCCGCTCGACGCCGGCCCGGTTGTACCAGGAACGGTCGAACAGGACGATCTCGCCAACGGTGGGCAGGTGCTGGATGTACCGCTGGAAGTACCACTGGCCCTGTTCGCGCTCGCTGGGCTTCTCCAGTGCAACCACCCTGGCGCCACGCGGATTCAGGTGCTCCATGAACCGCTTGATCGTCCCGCCCTTCCCGGCCGCGTCGCGGCCCTCGAACACCACGACGACCTTCTCGCCAGCTTCCTTGACCCAGTTCTGAACCTTCAGCAGTTCGACCTGCAGCCTTTGCTTCTGCTTTTCGTAGGCCGAGGTCTCAAGCTTGCGCTTGTAGGGATACACGCCCTCCCGGAAGATCCGTGCCCGTGCGTTGGGATCCAGCCGCAGTGCCGCAAGTTCGCGGTCCGGATCGGGCGATGGTGAGGCCGGCGGCTCCGGCGCCTCGGGGCCTGACGGCGCCGGCTCGGCTCCGTTCTGGGACTGCGTTACGGCCCTGGCAATTTCCGCCAGCGCGCGATCCTGCGGGCCCGCTCTCTGGTGCTCTGCCGCCATGACCGGCACAACCCCGCCTATCTTCGTCGGCTCCAGTATAAATGAATGACACGCAGGTTCCGGCGCGGAACCGGACTGGACGCCGGGCGTTCGGCCGGCCGCCGTCCCCTTCCCTATCGGCGCCGGTTCCGTCGCTGTACTTTTTCACCCCAGATTCGAATCTCGGAGATCCGCATGCTGCTTGACGTCCGCACGTACACCTGCCGTCCCGGCACCATCAAGAAACACCTGGAGCTCTACGAGCGCATGGGCAAGGCGCCGCAAACCCGGCATCTCGGCCCGCCGCTCGCCTACCTGGTCACCGAGACGCCCAACCCCAACCAGTACGTTCACATCTGGGTCTACGAGAACGCGGGCGACCGCGAAGCCAAGCGGGCGGCCATGTGGAACGATCCCGACTGGCAGGCCTACGTGGGTGAGAGCGCCAAGCTGGGAGCACTCGTCGCCCAAGACAATCGCCTGATGACGCCGGTGGCGTTCTTCCCGGAACCCAGCCGTGGCTGACCATCCGGCAACGGTCGGGCGGCTCCGGATTGCCTGGGAGACCGTCGCCGAACCGCGTGCCCGCCGCGGCCGCGGCCAGGTCATCGACTACGGCTGGTTCGATTCGCCGTTCGGCGACATGCTGATGCTCTGTCAGGCCGAGGACCTCGTGGGACTCGCTTTCCGGGGTGACGGCACGCGTGCGGAGGTCTTCCAGTCGATGGCGGATCGCTGGCCGATGGCGGCGTTCCGCGCCAACCCGGATGCACTTGCCGGGCGGGCCGCGACGCTGTGCCGGACCGGCGAGGCGCGCATCCGTCTGGCAGGGACCGAGCGGCAACTGCAGGTCTGGTCCGAGTTGCTCGCGATTCCGAAGGGCGAGACCCGCAGCTACCGGGATCTCGCTCGCAATCTCGGGACGCCCCGCGGCGCACAGTGGGTGGGACAGGCAAACGGCGCGAACCCGATCGCCTGGCTGGTCCCCTGCCACCGGGTGATCGGCAACGACGGCGGCATTGCCGGCTATGCCTGGGGAACGACGCTCAAACGGGCGATGCTCGAAGCCGAGGGAGTCCGGATCGAGCCCGCGTGACGACGCGTCCGCGCGGCAACCGCCGGCGGAGCCGGCCCGGCAACGGCCCGAGGGACCGGCGCACCCCGTCGCCCACCCTATGGCTGTACGGCCGCCACACGGTACGGGCGGCGTTGCAGAACCCCGAACGCCGGATCCATCGGGTCCTCGTCGCGCAGGAAGCCGGACGCAGCCTCGCCGAGTCGCTTGCCCGACTGCTCCGGCGGCGCGCGCCCGCCCCGGTTCCGGAGTCCCGAGCCCGACAAGACATCGATCGGCTGGTCGGAGCCGATGCCACCCACCAGGGCGTGGCAATCGAAGTCGACCGGCTGCCCGAGCCGAACCTCGAGCGGTTGTGTCGGGCGGCGGGCCACGGAACGGTCGCGGTGTGTCTCGATCGCGTCACCGATCCGCAGAATGTCGGCGCAATCCTGCGCTCGGCAGCCGCATTCGGGGCAGCGTTCCTCGCAATGCCTGAACGCCATGCGCCGGGAGAGACCGCGTCTCTGGCCAAGGCCGCATCCGGTGCCCTGGAAATCGTCCCGGTCGTGCGGGCGCGCCGCTTCGGGCACACCCTGGGCATCCTGCGGGCGGCGGGCTTCGCCTGCCTGGGCCTCGAGCCCGCGTCCCCCGATTCGCTCGCTGCGGCCGTGGCGCGACTGGATGCCGGCACACCCATCGCTCTCGTGCTCGGTGCCGAGGGCAGCGGGCTGCGCCCCGGCACCCGCGCCAACTGCGACTCCCTCGTGTCCATCCCGATCAGGGGCGACCAAGGCAGCCTCAACGTGTCCGCGGCCTCCGCGGTCGCCTTGTATGAACTGCGACGCCGGGGCCGATCGCCCGGCGGGACGGATGAGGCGTAGACTCTGCCGCGGCGAGCACCGGCAAGCGTGGGTGTCCGCTCTTGCCGGTGCCGCGAACGGTGCCCGATGTCCGGGTCCCTGACCGGCCCGACCACGCGCCGCGCGGAGCTCTCCCACTACAATGCGCCGCAGCACCGGTGGACGGCATGCAGGGCGCCCGGCCGGATCCGTCGTACGCGAGGGAATCGATGGTAGGTGGCCAGGACACCCCTACAGGGGAAGCGAAACGGTCCTCGTTGACGGTGCGCCCGCTCCCGGGAGCACTGGGCGCCGAAATCGATGGCGTGGATCTTTCGTCGCCGCTCGATCCGCGGACGGTGCAAGCGATCCGGGAAATCTGGCTTCAGTACCTGGTTGTCTTCTTCCGGGATCAGACGCTCGGCGCCCGGGAGCTTGCCGCATTCGCGCGGCTGTTCGGCACACCGATGCCGTACCCGATGGTGGCGGGAGTCCCGGAAGAACCCCATGTCATCGAAGTGCTGAAGCGCGAGGACGAGACCGTCAACTTCGGCGGCCTGTGGCACACCGACACCGCCTATCTCGAGCGTCCTCCCATGGGGAGCCTCCTGTACGCCCTGGAAGTGCCGCAGGTCGGTGGCGACACGCTGTTCGCCAACGGCTATCTGGCCTTTGACGCGCTGTCACCCGGGATGCAGGCGATGCTCGAGCGGCTCCGCGCGGTAAACCGCTCGGACGGGGCCGCCGTCTCGGCGACCCGTGCGCCGCGTTCGGGCTCATTGCAGGACCGGTCATTCCAGGCCGTGCATCCCGTGGTGCGGACCCACCCGGAAACCGGCCGCAAGGTGCTCTACGTGAACGGAGCCCATTCAGTCCGCTTCGACGGCATGACCGAAGACGAGAGCGAGCCGTTGCTGCGATGGCTGTTCGCCCATCAGTCGCAGGCTCCGTTTACGGCCCGTTTCCAGTGGACCGCCGGGTCGCTCGCGTTCTGGGACAACCGGGCCGCGCTGCACTACCCGCTGAACGATTACCACGGGCACCGGCGACGCATGCTGCGCATTCAGATTGAGGGCGACCGACCCGCCTGAAACGCGCGACTGTCCGCCTGATCCTTGCCGCCAGACGTCCGCCGCAAACCGGTGCGACCGGCACCGCCGGACCCGTGGCACGGAAATCGCGTGGTCGGCCGGCGACGATGCAGCACCCGGGATGCCCGGCCGAACCGGGCCCTGTACCGGCCAGCTTGTATAAAGGTATCCGGGGTCCGCCAGCCCCGGTTCGTGGGCGGCTGGACGGACGGGGAGCTCGAATCGACATGACTCCTGAAGCAGTGCTTTCTCACCAGCCGCGCGTGCTCAGCCAGAGCCAACGCGAGTCGTACTTCGGCAAGGGCTACGTCGTCGTCGAATCGATGTTCGGCCCTAGCGAGCTGGCAGCCATCCGGACCGTGGTCGGTGAATTTATCGAGCGGAGCAAGCAGGAGACCCGCTCCGGCGAGGTCTTCGATCTGGCGCCGGGCCACTCCGCCGGTTCACCGCGGTTGCGCCGCCTCCGCCGGCCGCACCAGCACCACCCGTTGTTCTGGGAGATCACTTCGGGAGTACTGGCTGACGTCGCTGCCGATCTCGTCGGGCCCGACGTGGTGTTTCATCATTCGAAACTCAATTTCAAGTGGAACGACGGCCATGACCAGGTGGACTGGCACCAGGACATCCAGTTCTATCCGCATACCAACTACAGCCCGCTGACGATCGGCCTGCTCCTGGAAGACATGACCCTTGCCAATGGGGCGCTGGGCTTCATCCCGGAGAGTCATACCGGTGAGCTCTTCGATCAGTACGACGAACAGGGCCAGTGGAAAGGATGCCTGAGCGACCACGACGTGGAGCGACTGGACGTGAGCCGGGCCGATTACATCGAGGCGGCGGCGGGTGCCATCACGGTCCACAATTGCCGCACCGTGCACGGATCCCCGCCCAGTCGGAGCACTGATGGGCGGGCGTTGCTGTTGAACGCCTACGCGTCAGCCGACGCGTTTCCCTACACCCCGCACCCGGAGCCCGCTCCACACGTGGGAGAGGTCATTCGCGGCCAACCCGCCAGGTGGGCCCATCACGACCCGCGCCCGTGCCTCATCCCGCCGGACTGGTCGGGCGGCTACACGTCGATCTTTGCCGCTCAGGCCGGGGAAGACGATCCGGACGCGGCAGGCAGCGTCCGCCCGACCTGACTGGGCTGTTCGCAGAGACTTCGCTGATCGCTTGGCCGCCGACACGGGCGCGAAACCGCAGAAGCCCGCCAACGGGGTTCCAGCCAGGACTGCTCCGAGCTCAACCCGGACGTTGGCGGTCGATGGAATACGGTCCCGCGCCGACGACCGGACTGCCGGTTGAGCGGATCGCGGGAATCGCTACGCTGCAACGTTCCGGAGGGGTGGCCGAGTGGTCGAAGGCGCACGCTTGGAGTGCGTGTATGCGGGAAACCGTATCGAGGGTTCGAATCCCTCTCCCTCCGCCAACACACTGATATAGCCTTTTGATTAGAAAATATTTTTTGGTTACTCGAAAGTGCATATAATCTGTCTATACAGATTGTCGCGCGCTTCCGACGCGTCGTTGCGGCCTGGAGGCTCGTCCCGACCCACGTCGACAACGAACGCCTCAACGACGAACATGCGTGAGCACCGCCGGCGCTCGAGGGTACGACACGCCGGCCTCCGCGCGTGCCGGTCCCCCTCGCCGGCGCACCGGAGCGCCGGAAACTCCTCGGAAATCGCGTGCAGAATGCCACCGGTTGCCACCGCCGGGGACGCGACGACGCCTGGGACAGTGCCCGTTTCCCGGTATGCGACGCCGACATAGGGGAACACGGCTACCCGGTTAGGTAGCGTTGTCCCGCATCGAACCGGGCGAGCCCGACCATTCTCTGCGTCGGGAGTCGCCACGCATGCCGGCAGCACGGACAAGCGAAACCCCGGGCGCATACCAAGAGGCAGAGGCGGGTCCGGGGCGTACGAGGGAAGCATGGTGGGCGGGGACGGCAACGTCAACGGGTTTCCCTACAGCGAGAACCTTCTGCACGGGCTCGAGTCGTCGCTCTCGCGGGAACGCCTCGGCACCTATCTCGCCGCTTCCGGAGGAGATCAGGTACAGGCGCTCCGGCTGTATGAAATGCGTGTCAACGCCGTGCGTGCCGTTCGACGGTCAGGCGGCTGCTTCCACGGTGACGACGAGGCGCTTGCCGAACCGCGAAAGCGCTTCCTCCAGCCGGCCGATCTTGGTGGCGTGGCGGGGGTCGAGCATGCGGCGCACTTCACTTTCCTGAATCCCCATGGCCTCCGCGAAGGCGCTGTTGGACAGCTGCTCTTCGCGCAAGGCCTCGTAGAGCGCCGCCTTGGCGGCGAGCACTGCACCGGGCGTCACTGCCGGCCGGCCCTTCGCCGGGCTCGGCACGGGAATGCCCTCGCGCCGCGCGATGCGGCCCGCCAGCGCCTCCTCCAGGCAGTCCGCCGCTTCCGCGACCGCCTCGGCGACCGTATCGCCGTCGGTGAACGCCTCGTCGAAGTCGGGGAAGGTGACCGAATAGCCGCCTTCGCGCTCATCGTGGAGGTCGATGGGATAGCTGTATCGGGTTGCCATGATCGAAACTCCCTAAAGGTCGTTCGGGTCGATGCCGAGCTGCCTGCACATCCCGCGCAGCGTGCCCGTCTTGAGCGGTTTCCTGCGGTCCTTCACCACGGTATGCCGGTCGCCGTAATACAGGGTCCCGTGACTGCCCTTGCCTCTCGTCCGGTCGAACCGCACCGCGATGCCGTTCCTGCGCGCCAGCTTTCTCACCCGCGTTATGAATTCTCGCCCGTTCACGCTCGGCACTCTCGCACAAAAATGCGCGAATGGCCAACG
Organism: Alphaproteobacteria bacterium; assembly: GCA_022819905.1. Taxonomy (GTDB): domain Bacteria; phylum Pseudomonadota; class Alphaproteobacteria; order TMED109; family TMED109; genus VXPW01. The sequence goes on along the minus strand of JAJEGJ010000012.1, from coordinate 15,015 downwards.
CCTGCCTCGAACATTCTTGCGCGAGCCGGTAGCGATCGAATGACTCCACAAGGGAGTGTGGTCGCCCGGGCGCGTTTGCCGCAGTGCGCGAGAGTGTGGCCACGACGGCCAACATTGCCGTATCGCTGTCGACCATCCCCACCCCGCCACGGGGGAGAGGACCGCCGAGGCTTCGGCCCGAGACCCGGCACCGGTCACGCCGCCTTGCCAACATTCACGGTCACGCGCTTGCCCAGCCGGCGCAGGGCACGATCGATCGTCGCCACTTTCGTGCTGTGGTCGGGATTGAGCATTCTTCGCGCTTCGCTCTCGGCCACGTCGAGTTCGCGTGCCAGATGCCGCAGGGAAATCCCGGACTGACGCCAAGCCTCGTAGAGCGCCGCCTTCAGCGCGGTGTGCACCGGCGGCACGACCAGAGGCCGCCCCCTGCCATGGCGCGACGGTTCGGGCAGGCCCGTGCCCTCGCGAAGCGTGGCCGCGATCAGTTCGCGCAGCAGGTCCCTGGCTTCGCCCAGCGCCTCGTCCCGCGTTGCGCCGTCAGTCGCGCCCCAGCCGAAGTCGGGGAACGTGACGACATAGCGCCCGTCGTCGTCGCGCTCGATCCTCGCAGGGTAGTTGTACGTGTCAGGCATGGTTTCGGTTCTCCGGGAGCACGCTCCACCGCCCGCCTGGAAGTCCTCCCTGGCGATCCCGAGGTCGGCGAGCATCTTGCCGAGCAGTCCCCTGCCGATCTCCTTCTTCCGGTCCTTCACTGTCGTTTCCCGCAGTGTGACGTCATCACACGTCCGGCAAGCCTGGGCGACTGAACAGGTCGTTGCCGGCTGCCTCGGCCGGGGCGAGGCGGCGCAAGGACGAGAGAAACGCCCACTGGTCCGCATGGGGCTGGAAACGGTCGTCCAGAAAGACGCTGTTGCCGCCCTCCCGTGGACCGCCCTGCAGCGGCAACGCGATGAGATTGCCGAAGCCGCCGGCCGCCACGGAGTCCTGGCTCGGGAAGAACCGGTCGTACGACGCGAACCCGATATCCGGATGGCGCTCCATCGTCTCGGTGACCAGATGTGCGCCGAGTCGGCGGGCGAGGGCTGCGGGCACCGGCCCGGCGAAGAAGATCCAGACATGCCCGCCATGGCCCGAACGCGAGCGTTCGAGAGCAGCCGGCACGTTCTTTGCGCGACAGGCTTCAAGAAAGGCACCGGCGTCCCGCTGCCAGCTCGGCCCGTCGAAGTCGGCGGCAAGAAACCGGCAGGCGTCGTCCGGAAGCAACGGATAGACGCCGATCGTGTGGCGGCCACGGAGATGCCCGTCGATCGCCTCGTCCGTCACCTCCCGGAAGGCCTGGTTGGGACAGGCGCCGCACTTGACGCGCGGCTTGCCGCAGATGCGGGGCGCCCACTCGTTGGCGCAGACCGGCGCATAGCCGGCCTTGCCCTTCCCGGTGTTCTCCCAGCGCTTCGGATAGACGTCCTCGCGGCCCCGAAACAGGGATCTGAACAGCGCGATCTTGTCGCGCTCCGACGAACGGCTGGTGATCGGTCCCGCGGACGGCAGTCCATCGTTCAACGCGGTGGGCTGTGTCCCGATCTCAGTGAGACGGGCCTCGAGGGCCGCTTTCTCGGCCTCAAGGCGCGCAAGCCGCTCCTGTATGAGTGCGGCTTCCTCGTCGTGGGATGACGCGTGCGCCAACTTGTCCCGGTTTCGTCGATAGACCAGCGAATGCCGGAGAGGGTGCAGCATAGTGCGTGTCGAAAACCCCGATAAATGCCCGCCTACGCGCGTAGCAGATACCGTGTCGAGATCGTCCGATGCGCAAACTGCAACTATCCGAAGCAGATGGCCCCGGCCGAATGGGTGTACGAGGCATTGCCCGACATGCACCGAGCCGAACCGCACGCCGCGTTATGACCTTCGATGGTGGAAATGCTGGAACTGCGGCGCCCGCGTGTCGGGACGCGGGTAGCGGAATGCCGTAGCGCGGCGCCCGCGGCGCCGGGCCCAACCGGGTTGCGACTCTCGCCTACCCGTCGATCATGCCGGCTGGTAGCGCCGGACGTCGATCTGGTCGGCGCGCGCCCGCATCCGCGTCGCGTCGTGCCAGGTCTGCATCCGCAACAGCAGGTCCATGCTGAGGCCGAACGCCTTCTCGACCCGCAACGCCATCTCGGGCGACAGAGAGGCATTTCCGTTCACCAGATCGGAGAGCGTCGCCCGGCGCACGCCGAGAACCCGCGCCGCCGCCGACACGCTCAACCCCGGTTCCTCGAGGGCCTCGATCCGGATGAAGGTTCCGGTGGTCATCAGTGGTAGTCCTCCAGGTTCACGCGCTCGATGCGCCGTTCAGTTCCTCAAAGGTGATCCGTCAGTTGCCCGACACCGACACGCTCCACTCGTGGCGCCGCCCGCGGGACAGCCGGTGGACCCGCCAGCCGGGCGCCGCCTCGCGCATGAAGCCGTCCATCGTCTCCGCGATGGCGAGCGCGGCCAGGATGCCGCGCACGCGCTCCACGAGGTCCGTCTTCAGCAGCCGGGGCGAGTCGTTTTCGAAGAGTTGGGAACCTCGACCAACCCGGTTTCAGAAGTCATGGTGGGCCGGAATCGGCGTTTGACGGCCGGAATGGGGTGATGCGGACGTAAATTGCCTTGTCTGCGGGGCTTGCTGGCCCCCGCTTCGGCGGTTGGGGCAGACGGACCCCGCGACGCGACATCAGGCGGTGACGCGGCCCTGCAGCTGTACCAGTCGCCGGAAGTTGTAGGCGAGGTTGGCCATCCCGATGCGGGTGCGGGCTCGTGCCAGCCCGATCGTGCGAACCGCCAGTCCCATGGTCCGCTTCTGGACCGCGCAGACGTGCTCGACCGGCGCCCGGTCGCGGGAGCGTCTGGCATTGCCACGGCGGATGTGCGCCGGGAGCGGCCGTCCGGGCGGTCGGCGCCGGTGGATATGGCTGATGAAGCCGTGGCGCTGCAGCCAGGCCTCGTTCGCTCCGAGCGGTAGGCGGTATCGGCCCACACGCCGGCCCCGGTGTTGGTGGGATCGAGGAGGCCTTCGCGCAGGAGCCGGCCGTCGTAGCAGCTGGCGTCGGTGATGTCCCAGCAGCGGATCAGCCGGAACCGCCGATCACTGCTGGTGTGGGCCTTGTAGCCGAAGGTCGGGATCGCGATCTCCGCCAGCCCCGAACGCTCGGCGTCGGGCAGCTTGCGGCCGGAACAGCTCGAAATCCACTGCCGCCGCATACGCCTCAAGCGCATCGCCGATGTCGCTCAGACGCCGCAGGCGCTCCTCAACGTCGAACAGGACCGGTTGCACCGCCATCGCTGCCTCCCGCACGCACGCGCATCGAATCACAGGCCCATCGACTTGTCGAGGCAAATCGAGGCTCCCACTTGCGCCCGCTCTCGATTTTCCCCGCGAGACGATACGCGCCGATCAATACGGCTTTCTCGATGACGATTTCGAAAACCGGACATTGCTCACCGTCCACTACGAGACCATTCCGGGGCAGTGCGACCCCGAGTACTTCCGTGAGAGTTGTCCACTCGACATACCCCGAACCATCGTCAATCCCTCAGGGAACCCTAGCCGCTCGGCAGATCAACTCATGACCAATTGCGCATGGCTTGGGCGGAACACCTAGGACCGCGCGCCGTTGGGCTGGACGCACAGCATGAAGCCTTGCAGGGCGGTATCATGGACGGCGTATTCGCGCTCGCGCGGACGGGCCACGAGCGCGAGCGCATCGGCAGGCCAGAGGCCCTGAACGGAATCATGGACTGCCTAGACAGAACTGATCTTTGTCCGTAGGTTCCATCCGGCCCAGTCGCTGTCGTCGATGCCGACGACAAGTAGCCGGTCGTTCTCGTCAACAAACTTCTTGAAGTGATTGCGTAACTTTGCTGCGCTTATATTTGAGAGGCGCATTACCCACTGTGATTCAAGCACTCTCTTGGCCTTCAGCCGTTCGAGTTCGGCCCAGAGTTCCGGGTACCGTTGCCCCGGCTTCACCAGGTCGTAACTGATCACGTATCGCATATTCCGCTTCTTCCGCTCACTTCTCTATTGAGTGTGGCAGCTGCGGGAACAGAAGTAGCAGCCGTTAACCTGCGTGTGATACTTCTTCGCCTCCTGGACCGCACCGTGACAGGTGGCGTGATCCCCGAGACTGGTGTAGTTCGCCGTCGGCCAGAAGGTGCATCCCTGCTTGTGCACTTCGTGGTCGCCGTTGGACTGAGCGTTGTTGTTTACTCGGAAATAGGCCATGGGTCCGGCTCTCCCTTTGCGTCGAACGAAACCTCCTCTCTAAAGTCGGGAGAGCGAATCGTCAATTCGTCATAAATGGAGAGCGATGGGCACCGGCTCCGCTGACTCCCATCCATCCCGCGAGAACCCCGGTCAATGACATCCATCTGGGACGACCCACACTTCCCCTCGCCGACCGACGAGGTCTAGAGAGACAGATCAGCGGATCCGGGAATGGGTTCCCACCGGAGGAGAACGGTTACCCAACCGCCGTGCCAGCACTACAGGGATACCAGCGCCCCTCGGGCGAGACAGCCGATGGTTCGGGGTCCCAGGGACATGGATGCGCCCACTTTCATCCGAGTTTGCTGATTGCCTTCTCGAGACTAGTTAACGCCCTTCGATATAGTGCAAAGTCCGCCTGGTCGAACTCTTTTGCATGCGCGTCAGGTCGCTCGTTGATAACGCTAGAATTCGATCGGAACTCCCGCCTATCACCGAAAATGACCTCAAATAACTCCCATCGATCCATAATGATTCGCGAGAGTTCAAGCCAATCAAGCCTCTCCATTAGTTCCTCGGCCGTGACGTTGGCGAGGCTGGGTCGTTTGCCGCTTCGAACATGCTTGAGGATACTATCCCGTAATTCTTGCAACTTGTTGTTTTGAAGTGCATCAGCTCGTATGAAATTCAATGTAATCGCTCTAAGTCTTTTCTCAAGAATATTGCGCCTCCTTCCCAATACCGACAAATCCTCAGCCCAGTCCCTAAGTGAGTCTTCTCGCCTGGGTTCCATCCTCCCTGCCTCACTCTCTAGCACTGCAGAACCCAAAGACTCATAGGCCGCGCTAATCATTGCCCCAGAAAACTCACCAGCTGCTGTCGCAATTCCATATCTACTAAGAGTTCGAAACGTTGCGGGCGATATCTCCCCATACTTACCTTGACTAACGGCTTTCGCCGCATCCGCCATCTCGGGATGAACGCGAAAAAGGTGTGTCAGCGCCACTTCCGCTATTGCAGACCCCTCTTCTCGAATAAATTGCCTTACCAAGCTCACGGTTGCCTCGATGCCCACCTCCGTCGGCCTACTATCAGTATCTAAGTGTCTGTGAATAAACGAACCACACTTTCTAGACCAGAAGGGGATGTTTCCAGTAGAAATTGCGATATGTTTAGCCGCTTCGTCCGAAATTGCTAGGCCAGAAATTCTACCGAGACGCTTTAGCATAGCAACGCTTGCTCCCTGGGCCATGGGGCTCAAAAATTCGTCGGGAACGAACGCCAACGCCGCATTCTCAATCCCACCAATCTCTTCGACGGTAAACCAATAAGTCGAAACACCGCTGATCAAGATTGACAACGTACTATTGGATCTGCTGCATTCTTGATATATTGTCCGAAGACTTCGCCAGAATCTGTTGAAATCATCTTTCCAACGTCGGGAAGTCGGGCTCCCTGGAGTTATGTAGTCTATTTCGTCAAAAATTAGTATCACTGGCCTAGTGGTGCTTGCGATACTCTGTGCAAGATGTTCTCTGGACTGAACCAAATCGCACCCTCGCGACTGAACTTCTAAATTGGAATATCCAGTCTCCATCTCGCGCGCGAGATCTATAGAGTAGGCAAGCGATGTCATCAGAACTTCAGCGGAAGCCTCAAAAACCTCATCTCGTGAACAATCTGTCATCACACAAGTGCAATCTTGACTCTTTTCAATTTCCAGCAGCACACGATTTATGATAGAAGTCTTACCAATCTTTCGAATGCCCAAGCACGAGCGAATCTGACCGTTTTGAAGTTTTCTCGCAAGGTCGATGGCTTCATCCCGACGCCCAAAGAAGGAATAGTCACTGGATACTGGACCTGACACGTCAAACGGATCATGCGAGTACAATTGACTAGAAAGGCGACGTTCGAGATCCTCTTCTGATTCAATCTGCTTGTTGGCATTTATTGCAATTATCGATATCCCAAATTCTCGCCCCCAATTTCTCAGCTTCTGGTTTCCGTCCCCATCAAGATGCACAATCATGGCAATCGTGTTTTCAAATCGCCCCTGTGATTTTTGGATCTCTTGCATAACAAATTTCAGGATTCGTTGCTGCTGGTCCTTAAAATTAGATGCTACCAGCAACAACTCTCTATTGACACCAATATTGGAGCGCATTCGTCGTGTGGGACGCAGTACTGCACAAGCGTATTTCCCCTTCTCAAACTGCTTGTGGTAGCGTTGACTTTCGGAGAACAATCCTTTGCAATTACCGGTAACACTATTGAGCAGTCCTTCAAGGTGTTCCTTTATTGTGGGCATGATACTCTCCTTTATTCTTTATGCAAGAATCCGAGAACTTGAAGGTGTTAGGTTTGGTATGCTGCTTACCGAGCGGGGAAGGAATATAGGACGGTACGTCGGTACGCTTGGTCATCTGTCTTCATCGCACGCGAATTATGATGCCTGTAGTCAACGTACCGGTCAAGCTTGAAGAAGAAATAGCACCTTCTTCGATTAGCGTGAGACTCTAACGTGGCAGAGTCCCGCAAACTGGAGGGTTTGGGTCAACACAAGGAAGGTTCGGAGATCCTCTTGACCCGCCCCCAACTGAATTGATCCACCGTTAAGGTGAGTAATCGGAGGACTTGCCGTGGTATCGGTGAGGTCTATCGGTTTTCGCACAATGTCGTCCTGTTGCACCCAAAGTGCGACAGCGACAATGACGGAATTTCGCCGTGCGTCCAGCATTGATCGGAATTGGTGCTGCTGCAATCGTGGATCCGTGAGACTCGTCTCAGCCTCTTCAGCCATGCCTCTTTGGCGGCCCAGCGGTACGCGGTATCCGCCCAAACGCTGGCCGCTGCGTTGTCGTTCATGACCAGGCATAGCATCGAGCCGTCATGGCAGGCCGTGTCAGTCGCCGCCGCCCGCCAGATGAACCCCCAGGCCCGGTCGATGGCGACGTTGGTTCTTGTACTCGAACACCGGGATCGAGATCGCCGGCAGCCACATCCGTTGCGTCATTCCTGTTCGACTTGACCGGCTTGATGGTTGGCATAATATGCCATTCTAGTTTCCATACCCGGACATGGATGATGCCCACACGCAACGTCGTGCTCACAGAACATCAGGCGAACCTGGTCGTCAGGCTGGTGACTTCCGGCCGATACCAGAATGCCAGTGAAGTGATGCGCGAGGGCCTGCGGCTGGTCGAGCGGCGAGAAGCCGAAAATGAGGCTCGCCTCAAAGCGATGCGCGAGGCGGCAGATGCCGGCATCGCCGACATTGCGGAGGGACGGTTCCGCACGTTCGACGCAGCCGATACCTTGGAAGAGCACCTGTCCGCCCTGTCTGAAAGGGCGCTCGCCGATCTGCCGTCCAATACCAACGCCGGATCGTGACCGGCGACCCTGGATGGCGTATTCGACTGACTGTCACGGCTGAGAGCGATCTCCGGAATATTCTCCGCTGGACCGCCCGGCAGTTCGGCCACGCACAGGCGCACGTCTATAGCGAGACCCTGACGCGCGCCATCCAGGCTCTCACTGACGGGCCACATGTGGCTGGATCGCAGCAACGAGACAGCATTGCTCGGGGCCTGATGACACTGCACGTAGCACGGAACGGCAGAAAGGGCCGGCACTTCGTGCTGTATCAGGTCAGCAAAACGACGGAAGCACCCACGATCGAAGTGCTTCGCCTGCTCCACGATTCCATGGATTTGGCTCGCCATGTTTGATCCGCTTCCGGGAGCCCGGACCACCAATTGCGAGAACGTTCCTGGGCGTGACGCTCCAGTTCAGCGTGCAGCCCTACCCGTCCCACTCCAAGACGATGTCGCGGGAGCCGCAGGGCCCGTCAGCATCCGGCCCGTGACGCCCGAGCAGGCGCGGCAGCGCGAATAGATGAAGTCGACAATCGGGTAGTACGCTTTTGTGGACTTGAGCCGCACGCCGCCTCCAGTGCCGCGCACCGGCGACTTGTTGGCGATCCGGCTGAATACGTCGGCAGCCAGGCTCTGATGGGTCTTCTGCAGGTGGACCGAATGCGATACCAGCAGCCGTGCCGGGACGCCTTGCACTGGAATTACCGCCCGTTGCTGGCGGCCGGGCATCTGCGGCTAATGTAGGCCTCAGCGTGCCGGGCGTTGCAGCGGGCCCGCATTCGGGATTCCGGCAGCTCGCGTCTCCCCCAACCGCCACAGCCCCCTCCGTCCGCGAGCCGATCGATCTCGGCTGCGATGCAGGCGTTCGAATTGGGCCGCGGGCTCTCGATGCACGCCTTGCAGCGGATCGATGGAACCATCCCCTTGATGGTGCTGGCGAGCTTGGACGCGGGGTCCCCGCCCACCGAAGGGCCTAGTTTGGCGTGCTTGGTTCGCGCCGGCACGCGAAAGTTGGTGCAACTGGGTGCCCGCCAATGGTCGACCTGAATGGTTCGTTCGGTCCCAATCAGATCCACGGGCGCCGAGAGGGACGCGCGCGGGGGGTTCTTCTTGGGTGATGCGGCTTTCGGTCGCGGCAATTCGTAGCGTTCCGTGGGCTGACCGTTCTGGGAAGGGATTCAGGCTTCACGAAGTCCAGTCTGTTCTTATATGTTCTTTAATTGTGCTTGTATTGGGGGGTTTTGTGCCAAGATGGATTCCACCTTAAGCAGCTGACTAGAAAAATAAAAGCGTCCTTCACGCCCCAAAGTTGGAAACGCCTAGCCCTCCGCCACATCACCACGCTAAGTACTGGATTATACTGAGGTAATCAAACAAAAAGCTCATATACAATTATCTATGCGAAAAGCGCCAGCGTTGTCCCGATCCGGTCCCGACTCAAAACTTCAGGGAGCATGAAGCCCCGTCGCGCCACCTTCAAGCGGGCGCATGGCCGGTCCTCTCGCAAGGCCAAATTTCCCTAGTCCACCGGCGGTTGGCGCGATCCCGATCCCTCCGCCCGCCACAGACACCCGTCCTTTGAGGTTGTCGGGCGTTGGCAAATATGACAACATAAGCGGCATGACCGGCGACACGAGGCCGATCGGTTGGTTCAAAGCTGCGCAAAAAGCGTTCATGACGTTCCCCGTAGCCGTGCGGGATCGCGTCGGTACGGCGCTGACGATCGCGGCCGAGGGCGGTTGAGCCGATATTGCCAAGCCGCTCCGGGGACTGGGGTCGGGAGTCATGGAGATTGCAGTGCGCTACCGGGCCGACGCCTGGCGAGTGGTCTACGTGACGGAAGTGGCGGGTCGACTGTGGGTGCTGCACGCGTTCAGGAAGAAATCGAAGACCGGGATCAAGACCCCGAAGGCCGAGATTGACCTGATCCGGGGGCGGCTAAAACGACTGACGGAGGGACCGTTGCCATGAGCGAGGGCACATTCGAACTGGTCGAGGGAAGTGGCAACGTCTTCCGTGACCTCGGCGACCCCGATGCGGACCTGAAACAGGCCAAGGCCATCCTGGCGGCGCGGATCATCGCGGTGCTGGACAAACGCGAGCTATCGGTGCGGCAGGCGGCGGCCCTGACGAAATTCGCCGCCGCTGACTTCTCGCGGATTCGCACCGCCGATCTCGGGCGGTTTACCCTCGACCGGCTAATGAAGATGCTCGCGGCCCTCGACAGCGACCTACAAGTCACGCTCCATGTCCGAGCCCGACACGGTAAGGGAGTGGCCGTGATGCATCCTGTTTGAACTGTTCGCTGGTTGGCGAAGGATACGAACGACATCATCTATGCCCGCGTCACGCCGGGCGTGCTGGAGGAACTGCAGGAACTGAATCCGATGCAGCCGAACGGCAGCCGTCGCTGGCGTCATCACCAGTGGTTCAGGCCCGATCCCGGCTACATCAAGCTCAATCAGCATATCGTCGCCGTAATGGCGCTCATGCGCGCCGCACCGAATTGGACGCGGTTCAAGGCCAGCCTTTAGCGCGCCTTCCCGAAGCTGCGCGACCAACTAGAGATGGATATCTGACAATGTTCTGGAAACGGCGCAAGAAACCGAACAAAAAGATGATTTTAGATGCAGAGAAACATTTGAGGCGCCTCGGCTATGAGATAACTTTCGGACGTACGGGCTCGGCTCAGCATCCGACGCGACAGCGGATACCGCAGCAGAATGGCTGCAAGTCTTCGAAACAATTTGTGTGGCCACAAGGCTGGACGAAGGTGTGTTTCACGCGCAGGTAGAAATGTTCGATGATTCCGCCGAGAGGGTGCCGAAATCTGTGCTTCATATGCTGTCACCAAGCAACACCCCGGGCTATTACGTGGCTAAGCCTAATGGTGATTGTCTCCTGATGGTGACGGGCCTCACTAGAGCCGGAGGCATAGAATCGAGAAGCTGTGGTGCCTTCTTGCAGTCCATCGGGTTTGAGGAGGCAAAGGCGACTGTTGCCGACCACTTTCCGCTCAGGACATTGGACCAATCCAAGCAGGGGATAAGTCAGATCGTGACCTTCCGGGGATACTTGGCGGGATTCCCTGACCCCATGGCAATTTCCGTGCAAAGCGTCGAGGGCGTAACGTTTGTCCCGGTTTTTAAGGCGCCCGACCCGTGAAAGTCGGCGAGGTCGACGTCGTCTTGTTGGCCTCCAAGATTCCTGTCCTGATGCGTCCAATTCGTTACCCCTTCGCTCGGGAACGCGGTACGGAACTTGCGTGCAGCCGCGGTCCGCTCGCCTCGCTCAATCGCCGCGATGGCTCCAGGCCCTTCTCAGCAGGGGCGCAGCAAACCATCAACGGAGTGCTGCGCACAAGATCGTACCCACTTCCTACGGAAGCGATTTGGGAAGCAGCAATCAGCGATGTAATCCTTTCGATGAATCTGACCAAGAGCGGACAGCCGCTTGTCTAGCTGCCTTCATGTTGATAAATTGGATGCATTGAATGCAAGCTGGATAAGTGACTATGGCCATGCTGACTGTCCGCAACCTGTCCGATGAGGTGCATCGCGCCCTGCGTGTGCGCGCCGCCCTGAGGGGCCGCAGCACCGAGGCTGAGGTACGCTCAATTCTGGAGGAAACGGTTCTGCCGGAAGGACGAGCCGCGCTGGGGACGCTGCTGACCGCCATCGGCCGGCGCGCCGGGCTGACAGACGGGGAGTTCGCGGGCTTCGCGCAACGCGATATCGCTCCGGCCCGACCGATCGATCTCGAATGATTCTGGTAGACATGAATGTGGTGTCGGAGCCGCTGCGCTCGGCTCCGGAGCCACGCGTCGCCGAATGGCTCGACGCGCAGGCGCTGGAAACGCTTTATCTGTCTGCCATCACCGTCGCCGAACTGCGATTCGGGGTCCGGTCGCTGCCGGCCGGCCACCGCCGGAACCGACTGCACGAGGATCTGGAGGGGCAAGTGTTGCCCATGTTTGCCGGGCGGGTCCTGCCCTTCGATCTTGCAGCCTCGCAGGCCTATGCGGAGCTGATGGCGGAAGCACGATCCGGGGGGCGAACGATCCCGGTCTCCGACGGTTACATTGCGGCGACCGCTGCGGCCAATGGCATGATGGTGGCGACGCGGGACATCGCGCCGTTCAAGGCGGCGGGACTGAAGACTGTCGATCCGTGGACGCTGTAGAAAACTACCGGAGGACCGTGTGACGGTCCGACTGCAAGGCCCACGCCAGGATTGACCGGCGGTTGCGGCTGATCCGCTGTCGGGACGTCACCGACGTCAGCCGGCACGACGGCCGGCTCCCGTGCAAAAGACTCCTCGATCCCACGAACACCGTGGCCGCGGTACTCTGATCTGCCCCGGAGCTGGACCCCCCATTGCGAGAAATTTCTCCGATAGGTTTGCCTGGCCCCATAGGGGGCAGTTCACGCTGTGCGATGAGAAAACTGGCGTACTTGATTGTTCGGGTTCGAATCACCATTTGAACTTGCGTACTGCCTAACGATAGCGCGACGCGCCGGATACCAGCGGCGCCATTTCCCGGGCAAAACCAAACCCATGTTTCCGCTCCTGCCGCGTCCGGGACGGATCATCTCGGCCCGACCACGCCACCCGCGCTGGTTGTGCCGCAAAGAAGGACACTTGTTGACCAAACCCAAGTTCTCGGACCTCGGTCTAGCCGGTCCGATACAGCGTGCGTTGGCCGCCAGAGACCATGTCGTGCCGACACCGATCCAGGCACGCGCCATTCCCGATCTTCTCGCCGGCCGCGACCTGGTGGGCATCGCCCAGACCGGTACTGGCAAGACAGCGGCCTTTGCACTTCCCATTCTCGACCGACTTGCCCGCAATCGCGGTCAGTCTGATCAGCGCCGGCCACGCGCGCTCGTCCTCGCGCCCACCCGCGAACTCGCAATCCAAATCGGCGAGGAATTCAGCGCCTACGCCCAATACCTCCGTCTACGCCAAACGATAATTTTCGGTGGGGTCGGGCAGAAGCCCCAAGTCGATGCCCTGCGGCGTGGGGTGGACATCGTGACAGCCACGCCAGGTCGCCTACTCGATCTTGTGAATCAGCGTCTGCTGGCGCTCGACGCGGTCGAAGTGTTTGTCCTGGACGAGGCAGACCGCATGCTCGACATGGGCTTTGTGCGCGATGTCCGAAAGATAATCTCGAGCTTACCTGTCGGCCGCCAGTCGCTGCTGTTCTCGGCCACCATGCCGGCCGAGATTGCCCGCTTGTCTGGCGACATCCTGACCGATCCCGTGCATGTCGAGGTCACTCCCCGAGCCACGCCGGCGACGCGTGTCGAACAGCGCGTCTACCACGTCGGTGCACAGGGAAAGCGGGCCTTGCTGACCCGTATTCTGGACGATCCGGCACTGTCGCGCGTCCTGGTGTTTTCGAGAACCAAGCATCGTGCCAACCGGATCGCGCAGCAGCTCGATCAGGCCGGCGTCGACGCCGAAGTGATCCACGGGAACAAATCGCAAGGCGCTCGCCAGCGGGTGCTAACACGGTTTCGGGCTGGCGAAACCCGCGTGCTGGTTGCGACTGATATCGCTGCGCGCGGCATTGACGTAGACGGCATAAGCCACGTCATCAATTACGAACTGCCCAACGAGGCAGAAAGCTATGTCCATCGAATCGGCCGCACGGCGCGGGCTGGTGCCGGCGGGTTCGCGTTCTCGTTCTGCGACCCGACGGAACGGAAGTACCTCGACGCCATCGAACGCCTGATCCGTTCCCGTCTTACGGTGGTAGGGGACGGTCCCGTGCCCGGCACGCCGAACCATGCACCCAAGCCCAGACGAAACGGATATCACCAACCGCGCAAAGCCCGCGACCGGAACCGACGTCGGGCCCGCGCCTCCGCGCTGCAATCGGGTTCATCGAGCCTTGCCTAGGATTGCTCGATCGTCGATTGCCCGTAACCCGTTCCCTCCGCTGCGCCCGGGACTCGGGATGCGCTGAGCGGGCCGCAGGAGGTCCGCGACCGTCAGCGGTTTGCGCTCGAGGCCGAGGCGCATCGCCGGGGTTCTGTCCCACCGATTTCTCGCCTCAACGGTGGGCCAATTCAGTGGGGGCGGGTCACTACCCTGTCGAGCTCCGCCCAGCTCGTCGGACTCGGGGACGCCGCTAATCGACTACTCGCACGAAACAAGGATTGAAAATGTCGCCGCATCCCGCGTCTACCGCATCTGCATCGCCCACAACGCCCTGAAGGGCAATCGCGCATAGCGCGACCGCGATGACAGTGAGAACGGTCTTGGTGTAGGCGTCAAACATCTTGGACCTCCGGGGTGGGCAGGAGCGACGGTCTGCGCCCCTTGGGCATGATAGGTCAGGTGGTAGGTGTAATTTCTGTGCCTACCGGTACTTTGCCCAGCAAGACCGCAAACTCGTAAAAGTCAATGGCGGCAACATCAAGTTGCCCACGCCCTATTGGGCTCATCTATTCCAAGAACGCTCACGCCTGACAGTTGATCTGCTTCTTGGGATTGAACTCAATATCCGTAAATGCGTCGTTCAGGATTTTGTCGGAGTTCCAATCTGCAAGTGCGTGTAGTGCTCTTATGTCAGCCAGTCATAGAACGCATTCTTTGGGGGATTATATACATTACTAGACAAGCACGCTCAGCCACACCAATGCCGTGGCCACACCAACTCAACCCCTAGTGCCTCGGGGGAGCCAAGGCCCAACATCTAGATTATAACGGTTATATGCGTCACAACGCCCAAGCTATTGCTTGTCGCTTCGGCCACAACCGTAGTGATTCCTACGGCTTCCGAAGCTACCGTGCACGTAGCTTGAGCGCTGTGGATACGGGCATCTCGCCCAGCCGGTGACCATCTCGGTCATACGTCCGGCGTCTCGCCGGACCTGGTACCTCCCCTGAAACCCTCTCGGTTTGCCGGGGGAGGTCCACTGGTTAGCTATGGCACAGCACAGGAAAAACAACCATGCGACCCATGCTCGACCCTGACCGTGACTTGGCCGGTGCTACCCCCGAGGAACTTGCCAAGGCATTGCTGCGGAATGAGAACTTGCGAGAGTCACCGAAGGAGAAAGATCCAGAGGGGAACAATGACCGGTGACAACAGCGTTTTGGCGATGTCCGATGGAATGCTGATTGAACAGGCACTATTGATTGATCGCGGCGTCCGCCCGCTGACGTTGTTTTCTTCTATCCCGACAAATCAACTTACAATGTTGAAAGTTGCTACTAAACTTGAAACTGCCTCTATTGGAACTTCGGCAATTCCTTTTGTCATTAGCTGTTTGGACGAGTCCGCAGAGTGCGGCTTTGCTCAAAAACGATGGGTCGTTGACGTATTGACGTGGCTGTTCAACGAAGTAAAAGGCAACAATTTCCACCGGGTCATGGGTATGCTGTTAGGAT
>JAJEGJ010000117.1 GCA_022819905.1 Alphaproteobacteria bacterium | reverse complement strand
GGATCGAGAGGCCCTTTACCAATGACAGGTCAGGACGTCCGAAGAACCTGTTTGCCTCGGATTCAGCGAATCCCGCAATTTGCGTCGCCTCGAACCAGGCAGACATCTTGTCCGCCCTCTTGATCTTGGACTTGACTGTCCTTGGCACCGCGGCTGGCAGGCCGAAGCGGAGATGGATCGCGGCCGTGAGGCGGTCGTCCAGTGCAGAGTAGCCGGGGCCAACCGAGGACTTGACCGGCGCGATCATGTCGCCGATCACGTATTCCGGAGCGTCATGCAGGAGCGCCGCAAGCCGCCATTTTGCGGGAGCCTTCGGCACGAGGCGCGTAAACAGGGTCTCCACCAGCAACGAGTGCTCGGCGACGGAATAGGGATACTCCCCTCTCGTCTGGCCGTTCCAGCGGGCAACAAAGGCCAATCCGTGCGCGATGTCCTCGATCTCGATGTCGACAGGCGTGGGATCCAGAAGATCCAGCCTTCGTCCGGACAGCATTCGCTGCCATGCTCGCGGTTCCGCTTTCCTGGGGGCCATGACGCGCAGTCGTGCACCAAGGCCGACGGCACGGTCAAGAGCATTCGCATATGGCGTCAGTCCCAATTGGGGGTCATTCGCGAGACATCCGGCCCTTCCGTAATGGGGCCACAACGTCAAGCACCGATTCCTGTGCATGAGCGGCCTCGATGCCGGAACGCGACATGACAGTCCAGGCGCCGGCCTCAAGGCGGCGCGGCGTTCATGCCGGGAGCGGCGTTGACGTTTGGTCCGGAGCCGGGGGTTGTCTGGTTCGCCGGAGCGACCGCAAGAGTCTGGCGAGGCGAACCAGACAACCCCCGGCGGGGCCGGTGCAGTTCAGGTTTCGCTCAAGGCTTTGTCTCCCTGCTTCCGGGAAGGTCCACGTCGCGTCCGCCGCCGGGCATCTTCCTTCCGTCCGTGGTCGGCTCGCAGGCCGCCTACATCATGCCAGTCCAATTCGATCCCCGAGTGTCCATCTTCTCGGCGTGCTCGAACGCGACAGAGCAATTCGGCAACGTGGCCCGGAACGACATCATCGGAGACCGCGTCCCGGCTAGGGGACGTCCGTGGACGGGTCGCCTTTCAAGAGGCGAAGCCCGCTCCTTCCCTCTTCGTCACGGACTGCAGATCCTTTGCAGTCACGCTCATGCCGGATCGGGCGACATCGCCCGCTCGCGGGCGAAGCGGAACTCCGTCCCGTCCATCCACATCCGGAGCAGCACCACACCCATGCGCCGGGCCAGCGCGGTCGTGGCGCGCTTTTTCCCACGCCTCGCCGCCAGACGCAGCGCCCATGCCTTCAGCCAGTTCATCTTCCTCGTGCCGTTCATCATCGACGTGGCGGCCTGGAAGAGCGCCGTGCGCAGCGCGACGTCTCCAGTCCTCGTGATCTCGCCCGACACGTCCCGCTCCCCCGACTGGCTCCGCTTCGGCGTCAGCCCCGCCCAAGCGCCGATGTCCCTCGTCCTTCGGAACCGGGCCGGGTCGTCGACCGCGGTGACGAAGGCCAGCGCCGTGACCGGGCCCACGCCCGGCATCGTCATCAGCTGCCGGCACGTGGCGTCCGACATGGCCAGGCTCCGGATCCTCTTCGTCATCGCCGCCAGCTCGCCGCGCATATGCGCCCGCAGCCGCAGGATCGGCGCGACCGCGTCCGACAGCATCGCGTTGCCCGACGTCAGTTCCCGGACTCTTTCCTCCCAGCGGCCCTTCGAGACCCGGCCGAGCTTCAGGCCGAAGTTGCGGAGAATGCCGCGCACAGAGAGCTCGAGCCGCTTGACGCCTTCCACGAGCGTGTTGCGCGATCCCAGCAGGGCCCGCTTCTCCTGGGACGCGACCGACTTGCAGTGAACGGGCTGGAACCAGCCCATCCGCAGCAGGTGCGCGATGCCCTCCGCGTCCCGTCGGTCCGTCTTGACCGGGGCCGCCTTCAGCGCGGACTTCACGCGCCTGGTCTCCATCAGCACCGTCTTGTAGCCGGCCTCGCTCAGTCCATTGTGAAGCCACTGCGACAGCGGGCCGGCCTCCAGGCCGACCGCGGTGATCCTGCCAGGCAGCTCGCCCAGGTGCTCGGCGATGGATCCGGGATCGGAAGGCACCTTTGCCTCGCTGACGATCTCGCCATTGGCGTTGAGCGCGCAAACCGACGTGCTTGCCATGGACACGTCCAGTCCGGTAAAGATTTCCATTGTCGTTGTCCTTTCCGTTGCAATTTGTTCAGGAAGGGCTCCCTAGGGAGCCCTCCGCCACCCACGATAGCACATGTTGTGCGTGGCAGGGACAACGACACCAGACCGGCAACCTTCCGAACCAGACCGGCACCGGCCTGATTCGCCGCCCCATTACGGCATCTTCTCGGGAAAAGCTGTTCCGACTTGCCCACATGCCTTTCCACAGGCATTGCGCCGACAACCGAAGCGGACAACTTGAATCCTCTCCTTACTGGCCGGTGTCATTGCAAGGCCCTTTGAAGATTGTGATGCAGATGCTGCGGGATGCGACCTGTTCCCTGTCAACCTTGGTTGTCGGGCGAATTTGCCGATGCTAAGTGACCGCGAATCGCGGTCGAGTGGAGCGGGAGACCATGCCCATGGATTACGTCGTGAAGGACATTTCGCTGGCCGATTTCGGGCGCAAGGAGCTGGACATCGCCGAGACGGAAATGCCTGGCCTGATGGCAATCCGGGAGGAATACGGCAAGCATAAACCCCTCTCGGGTGCAAGAATCGCCGGCTCGCTGCACATGACGATCCAGACAGCCGTCCTGATCGAAACGCTCAAGGCGCTTGGAGCCGACGTTCGTTGGGCTTCGTGCAACATTTTTTCGACGCAGGACCATGCGGCGGCCGTGATCGCCGCCGGAGGCACTCCGGTATTCGCCGTGAAGGGCGAAACGCTCGAAGAGTACTGGTCCTACACGGACCAGATCTTCCGGTTCCCGGAAGGCGGTGCGAACATGATATTGGATGATGGCGGAGACGCGACGCTGTATGTCCTTACAGGCGCGCGCGTCGAGGAAGGCG
>JAJEGJ010000074.1 GCA_022819905.1 Alphaproteobacteria bacterium | reverse complement strand
GCATGAGTCACAAAATTGCAACACCAGTGTGTTCTAGCAGTTACAGACTGGATTTACTGCATCTTCGGTAACCGACCTGGCGCATGTCAGGGCATCGTCCGGACGCTCAATTGATGCTCTCACATACCATCAGCGGGCATTTCGCCCGTGCCTTTCCAATGCGCAGGGATGGCCAAATCCGGGGATGGGCGGACCTGCTGTACGGTGTCGTCACCTGATGTCTCCGAGATCTTGGGACAGGGTGTCACGAAGGCAGATTGATCGTGGCCGAGCAGGGGCCGGGTATCGTTTCGTGCCGCGTGGCGGGGTCCAGGAACCTTGAAGGGCCGGCGTCGGAAGCCTGGCTTCTCCTGGGAGTAGCGCTCCCGAGGCAGGCCTGCCGAGGATCTGCCACGGCCAAGGCAGCTCGCTGCGCATTCGAGGCGTTTGAACCAACCCAGTTGTCCAAGCGAGAGACGAACCCTGGCGTGGAATCCGTTGACTGCAGTCAGCGTCAACTGGAATGTGGTCTGAGGATCAAGGAATTATGACACGCCGTGTGAAAATCGATGAGGCCAAGACTCACCTTTCTGCGCTGCTGGCTGACGCCGAGGCTGGCGAAGATCTCATCATTTGCCGTGACCCCGTGCCGATCGCCCGCGTTACACGGATCCACCCAGAAGCCGAAGGTCGGGATTTGCGCGCGGACCTGCGCACGGAACGGTCAAAACAGCGGTCGGTTACCACCTCAGAAATTCTTGCTTGGCGCCACGAGGGGCATATCCGCTGATGGCGTTCGTGCCGGACGCTTCGATCGCTGGCGCACGGCTGCTTCCGGGCCAGGCGGTGACGCTGGCGGACGAGGCGTTGGACCGGCTCCGGCATGTCGCAACAGGGGTCAACAGAATGTGACCTCTCAAGGAATCAGTGCCTAAGTTCCCATGAATTCAAGGAAAGCGGGCTGGCTGGAGCAAATTACTAGATGTTCATGCGACGTGTCGCGGCCGGTATCGCTGGACATGGATCCGGCCCTGGTCCTTGCGCGCCTGCACGAGATCGTAGGTGGTCTGGCGCCGCAGCCAGAACTCGGCATTGGACCAGCCTGCCTTTTCCAGCCGAAGCGCCATTTCCGGAGATATTGCCGCGTGCCCGTTGAGCACCCGCGAGAGAGTGTGGCGGGCAACGCCGAGCACCCGCGCCGCTTCGGTCACGTTCAAACCGAGCGGTTCCAGACAGTTTTCGCGAATGCTGCGCCCGGGATGCGGAGGATTGCTCATCGCCATGTTTCCGACTCCTGCCAGTGGTAATCGGTCAGGTCGACGTCGTAGGCGTCGCCGTCCTCGAAACGAAAGGTGACCCGCCAGTTTCCGGAAATCGAGATGCTCCAGCGCCCCTCAAGATCGCCCTTCAGCGGGTGGAGCCTGTAGCCCGGCAGGTCGAGATCAGAGGTGTTACGGGCATCGTCGAGGTCGGCCAGGGCAAGTGCGACTCGGTTCACCAGATTAGGCGCCACCCTGCTGGGGTCGTTTCGATCATACATGCGCTTGAGACCGCGATGCCGGAAGCTTCGGATCATGACAAGAGTGTGCCGCATACCGATACACATATCAATACACTGATGCTCGCTTGGCCCAAGCATGTCACGCGTCGGGACGACGCCCGAAACACCGCAGCAACGCATCGTGGAGCCTCGGCGCGACCGCCATCCGGGCGCGGCAGCGGGGAACCTCAGCCCGGCACCCTCGCGGTTGCACACACGCTGTCGCTTGCCGGAGCATGGGAGGCCCCGTATATAAACTGCGGTTAAGGCGCGGGGACCTTCGACCGCCGCCGGCTGAGTTCACGCATGTCCTGGAATAATCAGAATGGCCCTTGGGGGTCGGACCGCGGGTCCGGCGGCTGGGGGAGCGGGCCCGGAAGCCCCCTCTCCGGCGGCCCGCCGCAGAATCCCCTGGGGGATGCGGCGAAGGCCGCCCGGAAGTTTTTCCAGTCGTTCATCCCGGGCGGCAAGAAATTCATCCTGCTTGGCATCGCGGTGGTCGCCGGGCTTTGGCTCGCGAGCGGCTTCTACACGGTTGGGCCGCAGGAGCAGGGCGTCGTGCTGCGGTTCGGCGAGTATGTCACGACCACCCAGCCGGGCCTGAACTACGTGCTGCCCCGGCCGATCGAGGAAGCGATCGTGGTCCCCGTGACGCGGACCCGGAACGTCGAGATCGGTTTTCGCAGCGGCGGCAACACCGCCCGGAACATCGACGACGAGAGCCTCATGCTGACCGGCGACGAGAACATCATCGATGTCAACTTCGTCGTCCAGTGGGTGATCGGCAACGCCGGCGACTTCGTCTTCAATCTCCGGAATCCGGATCAGAATGTCCGCGACAGCGCCGAAAGCGTGATGCGTGAGATCATGGGGCGGACACCGATCGAGTTCGCGCTGGCCGAGGGACGCGACCAGGTCCGTCAGGAAGCGCAGCTTCTGCTGCAGGAAATCCTTGACCAGTACAAGACCGGAATCGCGGTCACCGCGCTGCTGCTCCAGCGCGCGGACCCGCCGCCGCAGGTGATCGACGACTACCGGGACGTCCAGCGCGCGCGCGCCGACCAGGAACGGCTGGTGAACGAGGCGCAGGCGTACGCCAACCGAATCGTGCCGGAAGCCAAGGGTGAGGCGGCGCAGATCCGCGAGGGCGCGGAAGCCTACCGGCAGCGCGTGATTGCCGAGGCGGACGGTGCGGCCCAGCGCTTCATCTCGGTGTACAAGGAATACGAGCAGGCCAAGGACGTGACCCGCCAGCGGATCTATCTCGAGACGATGGAAGGGCTGATGAGCAACATGAACAAGGTGATCGTCGACGACGCGGGAGAGGGCGTGGTGCCCTACCTGCCGCTCCCGGAACTCCGTCGCCGGGCGCTTGAAGGGAGTGCCAACTGATGTCGCGGATTGCCGGCATCGCGTTGGGCGCGCTTGCCGCGGTTGCCGCCGTTGCCGCCTACGAGAGCTTCTTCATCGTCGACGAGCGCGAGCAGGCGATTGTGCTTCAGTTCGGCGAACCGAGGCGCGTGGTTCGGGAGCCGGGGCTGCAGTTCAAGATCCCGTTCATCCAGAACGTGACCGTCTTCGACCGGCGAATCCTGCTGTTTGACAATCCGGTCGAGGAAATCATTTCCTCTGACCAGAAGCGGCTGATCGTCGACGCATTCGCGCGGTACCGGATCGTCGACCCGCTGCTCTTTTTCCAGACGATTCGCTTCGAGCTGGCGCTGCGCACCCGGCTCGGCTCGATCATCAACGATAGTCTCCGACAGGTGCTCGGCGAGGTGCCGCTGCAGGAGGTGATCTCTGAGAAGCGCGCCGCGCTGATGGCGGCGGTGGCCGATGGCGTGCGTCGGGAGGCCCGCCCGTTCGGCATTCACATCGAGGACGTGCGGGTCCGCCGGGCGGATCTTCCCAACGAGAACTCGGAGGCGATTTACCGCCGCATGCAGACCGAGCGCCAGCAGGAAGCTGCGCAGATCCGCGCCGAAGGCGAGGAAGAGGCCCGGCGCGTGCGGGCTGCCGCCGATCGCGACAAGACGGTGATCCTGGCGGAAGCCGAACGCGACGCGGAAGTGCTGCGGGGGCAGGGTGAAGCGGAGAAGAACCGCATCTTTGCCAGCGCATTCGGGCAGGACCCGGAGTTCTTTGCCTTCTACCGCTCGATGCAGGCGTACCAGAAAGCGCTGACCGCCGATGACACGACGATGGTGCTTTCGCCCAACAGCCAGTTCTTCCAGTTCTTCGGAACGGACGCGGTCGCGCCTCCTGAATAGCGCGGATGATTCCACTTGGATGATCTGTGGGCTGCGCTCGGGCTTGTGCTGGTGATCGAAGGCGCACTATATGCGCTGTTCCCGGACGGCATGCGCAACGTGCTGCGGCGATCGCTCGAACTGCCGGCCGCCGCCGTGCGTGCGGCGGGTATCGTGGGCGCTGGCAGCGGCCTGGTCGTGATTTGGCTCATCCGGGGATAAGGCATCCCGATCCCGGCCGGAGGTACCCCATGATCCGCCCGTCCCTCGTTTACCGCTCGATCGTCGCGTTCTGTTTCGTGGCTGTGGTGGCTGGCGCCTCGTCCGCCCGCGTGCAGGCCGCCGAGACGGCGCTTCCCGACTTCGCGGACCTCACCGAGCGGCTGCTCCCGTCGGTCGTGAGCATCGCGACGGTGATGCGGACCTCGAGCGGTCAGCGGCCGCAGTTTCCGCTGCCTCCGGACGCCTTTCCGCCGAACTCACCGTTTCGCGACTTCTTCCGCGACTTCTTCGAGCGGGGCCCGCAGCAGTCACCCAGCCCGCGGCCGCCGCGGAGTTTTGGCGGCGGATCCGGGTTCCTGATCGAGGCCGACGGCTACATCGTCACCAACCATCACGTGATCGAGGACGCCGACGAGATCGCCGTGACCCTGCACGACGGCAAGACCTATACCGCCGAGGTGAAGGGCACGGATCCGAAGACCGACCTGGCGCTCCTCAAGATCGAACCCGACGAGCCGCTGCCGATCGTCGAATGGGGGGATTCGGATGCGGCAAGGATGGGGAACTGGGTCTTCGCGATCGGCAACCCGTTCGGTCTCAGCAGCACGCTGACGGTGGGCGTGATCTCGGCGCTGGCGCGCGACATCCGCTCCGGGCCCTTCGACTCGTACATCCAGACGGACGCGGCCATCAACCGCGGCAACTCGGGCGGGCCCTTGTTCAACCTCGACGGCAAGGTCATCGGCGTCAACACGTCGATCTATTCGCCGCCGGGCGGGGCCGGCGGATCGGTGGGCATCGGCTTTGCGGTGCCATCCTCCATTGCCAAGAACGTCGTCGCCCAGATCCGCGAGCTCGGGCGCACGCGCCGGGGCTGGCTGGGCGTGCAGATCCAGGGTGTCGGGGACGACATCGCCGAGTCGCTCCGCCTCGAGAAGCCGGCCGGGGCACTCGTGGCGGTGGTGTTTCCGGACAGTCCGGCCGACCAGGCCGGGGTCCAGCCGGGTGACGTCCTCCTGAAGTTCGATGGCACCGATATCCCCACGGTGCGCGATTTGCCCCGCATGGTGGCCGGAGCCGAGGTTGGCAGCGAGATCGAGATCGATCTCTGGCGCGACGGCAAGATGGAGACCGTCCGAGTCACGCTGGGCGAGCTCGAGACGGCCGAGGCGGCCTTGGCAAGCGCCGACGACATCGAACCCGCCAGCGGCGAGACACTGGGGCTCACGCTCGCGACGCTGACCCCGGACGAGCGCTCGCGCCTGACCATCGGCGAGGACGTGCACGGCGTGGTCGTCACCGGTGTCTCGCCCGAATCGGATGCCGCCGCGAAGGGCATGCAGGTGGGCGATGTCATCGTGGAGGTCGGGCGGAAGCCGGTGCGCACGCCGGCGGCGGCGGTCGAGGAGGTCGACCGGCTGCAGCAGGAAGGGCAGACGTCGATCCTGCTGCTCGTCAATCGCGAGGGCAGCAACCTGTTCGTCGCGCTGCGCACCGCCGAGAGCTGACCCGACCGGAACCTCCCTCCGAACCGGTGGCGGCCGATCGGCCGCAGGTGGTCGTGGTGGCCGGCCCCACCGCCTCCGGCAAGTCGGCCCTTGCGGAGGCGCTCGCCCGACACCTCGGCGGGCAGGTCGTCAACGCCGACAGCGTGCAGCTCTACGGCGCCTTCCGAATCCTCACCGCGCGCCCGTCGTTGGCCGCCGAGCGCCGGCTGCCGCACCGCCTGTACGGCATTCTCGGGCCCGAGGACCGCTGTTCCGCCGGGCGCTGGCGAAGCCTGGCTCTGGACGCCGTGGCGGAAGGGCATGCGGCCGGGCGGCCGTCCGTCGTGGTCGGGGGCAGCGGGCTTTACCTGGAGGCGCTGCTCCGCGGATTCTCGCCGATCCCGTGCGTGCCGCCCTCGGTCCGCCGGGATGCGGTTCGGCGGCTCGAGGCCGTAGGCCCGGCGGCGCTGCACGACGAACTGCGCAAGGTTGATCCGGTATTGGCCGGCCGTCTGGAACCGGGCGACCGGCAGCGCATCGTGCGCGGCTGGGAAGTCTGGCTCGCGACCGGCCGGTCGCTCTCCTCGTGGCAGGCGTCGGCGCCGGCGCCCGCGGACTTGGACGTCCGCCGGATCCTGCTCCGCCCGCCGCGGGACGCGGTTCGGGCAACGATCGAGTCCCGGGTGAGCGGCATGCTGGCCGCCGGGGCGCTGGACGAAGTGCGGGCCTTCCTGAAGCTCGATGTGCCGGCGGATGCGCCCGTCCGCAAGGCGCACGGTCTCCGCCCGCTGACCCGGCACCTCCACGGAGAACTCACGCTGGACGCGGCCGCCGAGCTCACCGTCAACGAGACCCGGCGCTACGCCCGCCGGCAGGGCACGTGGTTCCGCGGCCGCTTTGCCGCCGATTACGTGCTCACTCGCCCGCCCGCGGTCGTCGCGGGTGAAGCCGATGCGCTGGCCCGGCAGGCCATGGCCACCTGAGGAACCGGAAGCGCGACCGTCGAGGCGTCGGCGGCTATTCAGAGACCGTAGTCAGTCGGGCGAGCACGTCGGCCATGATGGTGGCGGGGACGGCTTCCAGACGGCCCCCCTGCATAGCCGCGAGGTCGAGGGTGCGGGGCTGGTCGCAGCGGACACGCCGTGCGTTCGCGTTCCAGCTTTCTCGAGCGCAACGGCGAAGCCTTGCCGGCGGGCGAAGCCCCCGCCTCTGGTGACAGGAAGGACCAGGGCGTCCCCGTCAGTTTGTTGAAGGCGGCGGGTGACACAATCAGGACTGGCCGCGTGCCTCTCTGTTCATGGCCGGCAGAAGGATCAAAGCTGACCAGCCAGATTTCGCCTCGCTTCACTACAAGAGTTCGTTGCCGACCGGCTTCACATCGAGCCACGCGCGATCCTCGGCGGAAAGCGCTGCGGCATCGTCACACTGTGCCAGGAGTTCCTCGAGGGTGTATCGGGGACGTGTCGTCGGCTCAACGACCAGGTGACCGTCTTCCATACCGATACCCACTTTCTGGCGCCCACGTCGAGGTTCAGGAGATTGAGGAGTGCCGGGGGCACAGAAAGCAACACGGAACCACCGACTTTGCGCAGGTTCGTGGTGTGCCTGGGCACCTCCGACAGCAACTGTCGTCGTAACGTCAGTAGTTCCAAGGCGCAAGTATTGCCCGGTCCATAGCCGCGGACGATGGGGTCCTCCGGGGGACCCCGTTAAGAGACCGCGAGACGAAATGCGGCGCCCATTGCGCGCTACAGACGCGACGAAGGCTCAGGTCCGGGCACCGCGCGGTCGGCGGTGTCACGGACGGCATGACGGCTCAGAGCCTCGATAACCCGGCACCCGTGCTCGGCCACAGCAACCACCCGCCCGAGGCCCGGGCCAGATCAGGCCGACTCGCCGACAGTCCCGCTTGTCCTGCCGGCGCCGGGCGCGATCGATCGCGACCGCCGTCGGGTTGCGTTCAGGGTTGGGCAACGATCGGACGTCGCCTGCCACCTCGCCCGATTCGCGTGAGAGATGCCGGCACTGTAGCTGGGGCGGACATGCGGGTAGGCCGGGTCAGGAACCTGATCAGGAAATCACTTGCGCGAGTGTGTAGCGCCGGGGCCCAATCCCGGCCGGTTCCGGCGCGACCGAATTGGAAGGGCGTGTGGAGCAGGGTTCCTGAGCGCAGGCGAACTACTGCAGTGCGTTGCGGTGCGCGGCCGCGACGAAACCTGTCCAGCATCCTTCAATTGAGGGATGGAGCAGAAGGGTTGACGGACTAGGCTTGCCTTACCGCAATTGAGGGAGAGTGGCGGAAGAGGCAGTGTCGCGAAAGATGTTCATGGCCCTCGCGTTTTTCCTGGGTGGCCCGGTCGCTGTGGGCTGCAGAGGGTCTGTTACCGGCATTGGACCTGCCCCAATCGGACCCGCATTCGCCGAAGCCCGTCATTGCGCTTTGCATCGGGGCAGGTCCGAACCTGGCGGCCGCCGTGCCACGCCGCACAGAGCGGGCGTGTGACATGACCCGACTGGAAGCATTCGAGCGCGCCGTGTCCGCGCTCAACGAAGCCATGCTTGACGACGCCCGCTGGCCGGAGACTTCCGGGCTCATCGACGAGGCGCTCGGGACCACGGGTAACATTCTTGCGTTCGGGAGCGAGATGCCGACGAACAAGGTCGAAGTCTACTTCTCGAAGTCCTACCACCGTGGAGAAAACCGCTCGGACTTGGAGCAAGAATACTATCGGATCTACCACCCAATCGACGAGCATCTCCCGCGAATGAGGCGACTTCCCGACGGCAAGATCACGCCCATTGTCGACCTGTTCACAGAAAGCGAGCTGAAGACCTCGCCCACCTACAACGAGGCGTTCCCGCGTTACGACATACAGAACGGCTTGAACGTGCGCCTGGACGGACCCGGCGGCTCGCACATCGCCTGGGGGATCAGGGATTCCGTCGACCCGGACGGCTGGTCATCGTCCCAGATCGGGATGGTCGCAGGCATGCTGCCGCACGTCCGGCAGTACGTGCGCGTTCGTTCCGCGCTCGCCGAAGCGAGGGCGCTCGGCGCGTCGGTCATCGAGCTCCTCGACAATACCTGCATGGGCATCATCCAGCTCGACGGGGGCGGGCGCATCGTGGAGGCGAACGACCGGGCTTTGGAGCTGCTTCGCCAGAACGATGGGCTGACCGACGAGGGCGGAGAGCTGCGCGCCAGTTGGCCGGAGGACAATGCCACGCTGCAGGAACTCCTGGCCCGGGCGTTGCCGGGCCAGGGCGGGCTGGGTGCGAGCGGCTCAATGGCCGTGCGGCGGAGGTCGTGGTCGCCGGGGCTCGCGGTGCACGTGAAGCCGGCGACGGTTCAGGAGGTGGATTACCGCTCCCTGCGCGTGGCTGCTCTCGTGCTGGTCGTCGACCCGGTAAGCCGGGCCCGGTTCGAGCCCGCCCTCGTGGAGGCGGTGTTGGGACTCACGCCGGCGGAGGCGGCGATCGCGGTACTGCTGGCGGAGGGCCGGACCCTCCGCCAGATCGCCGCCGCCACCGGCCGCGAATACAGCACCATTCAAACGCACCTGCGGCACATCTTTGCCAAGCTGGGGTGCTCGCGGCAGCTTGAGGTGGTACAGGCCGTCGCGGCACTGTCGAATTTGCCCGCGTCGCCGGGCTAGGCTGCGCAGACAGACACTCGTCCCGGCTACCAAGGACGGGCGCCGGCTAATTCGGTCAGGCGAAAGCTGTCAACGCGGAGGCGCAGCGAAGGAACCCGCGCGGACGGGACCGGAACCGGCCGCAGCGCCCGCGCCCGCCGCCGGGATCACGGCTCGTCGCGCGGGCCGGGTGGCAGCAGCGATTCACCAAGCGCCGTGAAGATTCCCTGAAAGTCCCCCCGGCTTCCGTCTGCTTCCTGAAACTCCACGCCCATTTTGCCCGCCATCAACCTGGGATACCCGTCGTCGTCGGGCACGTTGGAAAGGGTGCCGCTCCAGCTTCCGCCCGACTGCGTGACGATACGGTCAGGGTGCAGCACGGACACGTCCGTGTTTCGGAACGTCCCGTCGGGGTCGATGGCCGTCAGGCCGAAATGCAACTCGTAGTCGGTGGGTGGCGCCTCCGGCACCGGCCGGCGCCGGAACCCCAGGTAGGCGTAAAGATGCTGCCGCTCGATCCGGATGTCGTCGATACAGCCGATGCAGCCGGACAGCGTGCCGTCGGAAAAGTCCGCTTGGATGTTCATCGTGGCGGCAAATTCGTCCGCGACGACCGGGGCCTCGACGTCTGTCCGGTCGCTGCCGTGGCTGTACTCGTAGAGACCGCCCACCGGGCCGACGTAGGTTGCCGTGCCTGAGGCGGGCAGCCGAGGAGGATCGGACGGGTCGATTTCCGGACCGTCGATGAACACGTGGCGCTCGGCCGCGACCAGTCCGCGACCGAACACGCGCGGGCCCGGAAAACGGAGCCAGTAGCCGGCGGCCAAATAGTCCGTGGGGTCGTCGTCGTCCCAACCGATCAAGGCGTAGACGAGCGAGCTGGTGTCGCGTTTCGTCTTGCGGAGGATCCAGACCCGCCCCACGTGATTGGGCAAGACCGGGGGATAGGCCCAGCTGCCTTGGCTGTCCCGGACCGAATCGAAGCGGTCGAGGCTCCCGTCTTCGCGGGCGAGCTGCAGGGTGAGTGTCCGACCGTCAAAACCCGTGACCCTCTCCTGATGGCCATCGCCGCCGCGCTCAGGTGCATTCGCGGCCAGTTGATTGCCGGCACAGGCGGCCGATGCGAGGACGATCACGATGCTGATCAGGGCAGAAGGGATTCGCACGCGTTTCCAGTTCCGGTTCGGGTCATCGGCCTAGGGCGGGCTGCCTCGGCGACCATACCGGCAAATGCAGTCGACGAACTGCGGACGCAGCCATCCAGGCCCGGGACCGGACCCGGCGGCGGTACCCCGCATGGACGGACGCCCGGCAGCGCGGAACCGGACTCACGCCGCCGACCCGGCTACCGATCCGGCACCGCGGGTGGGCCGCGGTGGCACGGAGTTGACGCGACCCACCTGCCGCAAGCGATCGCGATCGCACACGAATCCCGAGCCTTGCAGTTGCCCGGCACTGCAAATGCCGCCACGATAGGCTGAGCAGGACAAGGCTAGCCAGGCGAGGACCCGACCATGATCAGGATCGAACGGCTGCCAGCCCCGTTTGGCTGTGCGGCCTACGGCGTGGACCTGACGGCAGGCGTCGACGACGACCAGTTCCGCACGCTGTCGCAGGCCCTCTACCGGCATCGCCTGCTGGTCCTCAAGGACCAGACCTGCGACAAGGACGCGTTTCTTCGGTTCGGGCGCCAGTGGGGCGTCCCGATCCAGCACGTCGTGGATACAGCGCGCATGCCGGGTTACCCCGATCTGCTGGAGGTCGGCAACATAGCGCGGCGCAAGCAGGATCCCCTTACCCGGAACAGCGCCGCGTTCTGGCATACCGACCAGTCCTACGAAGCCGATGTCGCGACCGCGACCATGCTGTACGCGCGGAAGGTTCCGGACGAGGGCGGCGAGACCCGCATTCTCGACATGAAGGCGGCCTACGACGACCTTGACGAGCCCACGCGCGAGCGCATCGACGGACTGGTCGCCGTGCATTTCTACGGATCGACATCGGGCCGCGACGGCGAGCTGCCGACCCCGAAGCTGACCGATGCCCAGGCTGCCAACGTCCCGCCGGTCCCGCACCCGCTGGTGCGGCCCCATACCGTCACCGGCGAACGCGCCCTCTACGCGATCGGCGGCACGGCCTTCGACATCGAAGGGATGCCGAGCGATGACGCCGACCGCCTGATCCGGACGCTCAAGGCGCACTGCGTGCAGGACAAGTACATCTACGCCCACAAGTATGAGGTCGGTGACGTCGCGATCTGGGACACCCAGATGACGATGCATAGCGCGACGCCGATCGGCGCTCCGAACGGCCCTGGCACCGAGCGCCTCCTCTGGCGGATCAGCGTGCGGGGCGTTCCGGGCGTGTACGCGCGTGCCGCGGTCGCCGCATGATCGACCTGCACTACTGGCCGACGCCCAACGGTAAGAAGGTCACGATCCTCCTGGAGGAATGCGGGCTTCCCTACAACGTCGTCCCGTGCCATATCGGCCGCGGTGACCAGTTCGGCGAGAAGTTCCTGCGCATCAGCCCGAACAACCGGATGCCCGCGATCGTCGATCACGAACCGGCGGACGGCGGCGAGCCGGTCGCCGTCTTCGAATCGGGCGCGATCATGATGTACCTCGCCGAGAAGGCCGGAAAGTTCTATCCCCTCGACCTCCGCGAACGTCACGACGTCAACCAGTGGGTCATGTGGCAGATGGCCAACCAGGGGCCCAAGACGGGTGAACTCGGTCACTTCCGCCGCCTCGAGGAATCGGCCGGCGACCAGAGCTACGCGCTGCGGCGATTCGACAACGAGGTCAACCGCCTGTACGGCGTGCTGAACAACCGCCTGTACGACCGCCCCTTCATCGCCGGCGATCAGTACACGATCGCCGACATGGTCTCGTACCCGTGGACCGTCGGATGGAAATCGCAGGGGCAGGACATCGAGGAGTTCCCGTATTTCAAGCGCTGGTTCGAGGAAATGTCGGCCCGCCCCGCCGTGCAGAAGGGCATGGCCGTCGGAACGGGGCTTGGCGAAAGTCCGGACACCCTGTCCGAGGAGGAGAAGATCCGCCGGCGCGAGCTCCTCTACAACCAGCGTGCACGCCCGGTGCCGGCTTAGTCCGTTGGCCGGGTTCGCGAAGACGGGCGCCTGAACGTTGCTGCGGGACCTCTCCGGGATGGTGGCCTGGGTAACCGGCGCGGGCACCGGCATCGGCCAGGGCGGCGCCGTGGCGCTGGCGGGCGAAGGGGTCCAGGTGGTCCTGTCCGGTCGCCGCCGCCCGGAGCTGGAACGTACGGCGAAGGCGATCGAAGACGGCGGCGGGGTGGCCGTGATCGAACCGCTCGATGTCACCGACCAGGCGGCCGTGGAGGCGGTGGCCCAGCGCATCGATGATCGCTGGGGCCGGTGCGACATCCTGGTGAATTCGGCGGGTGTGAACATCCGCGACCGTCACTGGGGTGACGTCGACAACGCCGAGTTCGATCAGGTCGTGGCGATCAATCTCAACGGCGCGTTCTACTGCACGCAGGCGGTCCTGCCGATGATGCGCGCGCGCAAGGACGGGCTGGTGATACAGGTGTCATCCTGGGCCGGGCGCTACCACAGCTACATCACGGGCCCGGCCTACAGCGCCTCCAAGTTCGGCCTGACGGCGCTGAGCGCCAACCTCAACATCGAGGAGTGCGTCCACGGGATCCGCTCCTGCGCCGTGTGTCCCGGCGAGGTGGCGACGCCGATCCTGGACCGGCGCCCGGTGCCGGTGTCGGCGGAGGACCGGGCGAAGATGGTGCAGCCGGACGACATGGGCGACCTGATCCTGTTCATCGCCCGGACGCCGGCGCACGTCTGCCTGAACGAGATCGTCGTCAGCCCCACCTGGAACCGCGCCTACGTCCGCCAGCACCAAGGGTAGCTTCGGCTCCTGAAGCCCGGCGCTGACCGGCGGCACCGGGCTTGACTTCCGGGCGAGAGAAACCGGCGCCGGAATGCCCGCCGTCAGGGCGAGCCTCGGCGTCTCCGTCAACCTGCGCCCGGGCAGGCTGCCAGCGCGGGCGGGTGGCTATCACCAGACCGACTGCAAGCAGCATTCGATACCCTTTATTCCGTTCGGCGTTTCGCGGCGCGACCGCGCGCTGGCCCCTGGCGCGCCGGTCCATCGCGGCGGCGGGAGGGTGCGCAACCTCAGCCCGCAAGTTGCTTGGGCCAGCGAACGTGGACGCTTGAGCGCGCACCGGTACGAATGCCGGCGCGATCGCGCGGAGCTGCGATTCGGGCGCCGGACCTGAACCGGGATCGTCCGCCGCCACGACCCGGCACGGGGCTTTGTCGATACAGCGCGGATAGGCTAATTCGGTTGTCAGGCATAGGAATTCCCCATATGCTGCCTCGGAACTGACGCGGCATTAGCTCTGTCGATTCGTCGGCCTGCATCTAGGAGGAATTCGAGTCATGCAACACCTGCCCCGCACCGGTATTGGTGTCCTCTTCGCAGTCCTGGCCGCGCTGACGCTTTCGGCGTGCGCGGGTGGGTGCCGCGGTGCCGAGTGTGAAGACAAGATGGCGATGATGAGTGCCGCCGCCGAGGCCAATGCCGCTGCCGCTGAGGCAGCAAGTCAGGCCGCTGCAGCCAACAGCGCGATGATTTCGGAGAACGCCGACGGCGACACGGAACTCCGCCGCCTGGTCGAGCGCGCAATGGCGATGGCAGAGCAGAACCGCGCCGCCTTGCGCACGCTGAGCGAGAAAGTCGACCGCATGTTCGCGACGATTTCGCGGAAGTAGGCATCGACGCGCAGACATCGCGCATTTGCTGAACACGAGCCCAAGGACCTCTCGGGGTCCTTGGGCTTTGTTCGTACCTGACGTGTCCGGCGGGTAGCCCACCCGCAGTCGGACTCTGCGGCGGCGCTCCCGGACTGGCTGTCTCTGGTCCCGCGTCGGCCGTACGCACGCAGCCACCGCCCGTGAAGGATCACGTCGCGGTCTGGCTGCGGCGATTCCCGTGCGGCCGGAAGTGTCGGACGGCGCGTCGGCGCTGTCCGGTTGACCGAACGGGTGTGTGGGATCTTCAGGCGGAACCGACCGCTACCCCGGCCCGGGAGCTGGCTCGCGCCGCCGTCGCCGCCCGCCTAGGGGCCCAGCAGTTCCACGACGTCCTGCGGCTGATCGATCGCGTCCTCCGTCTGATCGAGGCTGACCTGCACGGGCACGCCGCTGGCCCTGACGACGGCGGACCGGACCCGGCTCCAGTCGATGCGGGCGACCTCGGTCCCCGCGGTCTGTTGGACGACTTTCGCGGCGAGCGGGTACAGCTGGGCCGCCGCGAGTTCGGGCGGCGTGTCGACGCCCTCGCCCATCTCACGGGCGTACTTCGGCTCGCGATGCACTTCCACGAAGAAGTCGTCGCCATCCCAGCCTGCCTTGATGGGCTGGTTGACGATCGTGACCGGCGTGCCGGGTTGCACGGCCTGGAACAGCCAGGCGACGTTCTCCGGGTACATGCGGATGCAGCCGTGCGTGACTCGCATGCCGATACCCCACGGCTTGTTGGTGCCGTGAATCAGGTAGCCCGGCATGCCGAGATAGAGTGCATGACCGCCCAGCGGATTGTCGGGTCCGGGCGGGACCACGGGCGGCAGTGACGGGTCTTCTTCGCGGATCGACTCGGGCACGTACCAGGACGGATTCTTGGCCATCCGGATGATTTCGGTGTCGCCGAGCGGGGTGGTCCAGTTGTAGCGGCCAATGCCGATCGGGAACGACACCGGCGCGCTGCCGTCGTCGGGGAAATAGTACAACCGCAGGTCACCGAGATTGATGATGACCCCCGCCCGCCTACCCTGCGGCAGCACGTGCCGTGACGGCAGCACGAGACGGGTATCGGCGTCCGGTACCCAGGGGTCGACGCCGGGGTTCGCGCTCATGATTTCGGTGAACGCGAGGCCGTGCGGGCGCGCCACCTCGAACAGGGTTTCGGTCCCCTTGACCAGATAGTCTCCGGCGGAGCCGACGAGATCGGACCGCGCTGGACTTGCGGCCTCGGCGCGGATTCCGGCGACGACGACAAAGGACGCCAGCATGCACCACCGTGACAGCGCCATGGACCTTGCCTCCCTGGTTCGCACCATTCCCGACCACCCCAAGCCCGGGATCCTCTTTCGCGATATTACAACGCTCATTCAGGATGGTGGGGGATTCCGGCAAGTCACGGAACGCCTTGCCGGTCGTTACCGCTCACGGGGGCTTGATAAGGTCGCGGGAATCGAGGCGCGCGGGCTCATTTTCGGGGCCACGATCGCCGCCGACTTGGGAATCGGTTTCGTGCCGGTGCGAAAGCCGGGCAAGCTGCCGCACGAGACCATCGCGGAACGCTACACGCTGGAATACGGGACGGACGCGCTGGAGGTTCACCGTGACGCGATTCGCGCCGGCGAGCGGGTGCTCCTGGTCGACGACCTGCTCGCGACGGGCGGCACGGCCGTTGCGGCGTCCAAGCTCGTGCGTCGGCTCGGCGGCGTGCTCGACGAGTTCGCGGTCGTGATCGAACTTACCGGATTGCCCGGTCGGGAGCGTCTCGACGAGGCAGATGTCCCGATGTTCGCGCTCCTGCAGATGAGCGACAGCTGAGCGGCCGGCAGTTCCGGACCTCGAGCCGGCGATCAGAGCCGGAGGCCGCACGGAAACCCGATCGGCTCTTGACCTGGGCGGCTCCCCGGAACGCCCGCGTGCCGCAGCCCGGTGCGTGTACGGCCCGCATGTCACACGGCTCGGAAGATCTGTTATGTTCTAATTATGTTCTTGTCTGCCGGGATTCGTATGCGATCTGAGCGAGCAGGCCGCGGCGAAGTTCCGCGTCTACCGGCACCGGCGAACTGGTCGGCAGGGCCTGCCCCGCTGACCGGTGCCCTCCGGCTGAACACTCTGCGCCATCAGATCACGCTTCCGTTTGCACGTCCTGTCGCCGCGAGGCCCGACGGCTGGTTCGGGTTCGAGCCCGGGGCGGTGTTCGTCCAGCTCCTCCGCGAGCTCGCCCGTCGCGGTCCGGACCGTTGGCGTCTCGCCGTGCTCCGTGCGGGGGGGCCGGATGAGCATCTGTGCCGCGTCGCGGGTGTTCGTCCGGGCGCGGAAATACTTCTCCGGGTCACCGGCAAGGGTCGCACCGGACGCGTGCTGCGTACGTTTGCGGCCATCCATCGTCTGGGAATCGATCCGGTCGACGTGTCCCCGCCATGGTTCGCAAGTGCAGGTGCTGCGCTGAACGCCGGCCTCGTGCCGCGCCCGTACTCTGCGAGTCAGCATGCCGCGTATCTGGCTGTCCGGCGGGTAGGAGGGTGAGGCGGCCGGAATACGTTGCCGTCCTCTTTGTCATGACGGGATTGCTCGCGGCCGCCTGGGCGGGAGAACGCCGTCCATGGCTCATTTACAACGCGTCGGAGAGCGCCCCCGTCGGGTTCTACCTGCGGTCCGCCCGACCGGTCGCGATCGGTGACTACACCCTGGTGAGGGCCGACAGCCTACCGGGCATCGAAGCTGCGGCCCGCGGCCTGGTGCCAGCGGGGACACCCCTCGTCAAACGTCTGGTGGCGGGGCCGGGCGACCGGGTGTGCCGGCATGCGGCGCGTGTCACGGTCAACGGTCAGCCGGTGGCTGCGGCCCTCGGTCACGATCGGGCGGGCCGTCCGCTGCCGGCCTGGTCGGGTTGCCTGCGCCTGCGCGCCGGCGAGGCGTTCCTGCTGCAGGATCATCCGCGATCGTTCGATGGTCGGTACCACGGGCCGACGCCGGCGTCCGACCTTGCCGGGCGGCTGGTGCCGCTCGGATCGCTCCACTGGCTCCCGGGGAACGATCCCTGACGGCGGCCGGCGGGGCGCGGCTCCGCGGCGAGCGCCGCGCGCCGGCACCGTTCCTGCGCCGCGTCCAGGCGCTCGGGCACCTGCGCGGCGGGCGGTCGAGCACGGCGCGCGGTGGCCGCCGGTTTCATGCGCCCGGCCAGCGCCGCTGCATTGTCAGGCTGAGCTGCCTCGGAGCGACCGGGGCCGCCAATACCCGCGCGCATCTCCGGTATCTCGGACGAGACGGCGTCGAGCCGGACGGCAGTCCCGGCACGCTGTACGGCCCGGACGGCCAGGGCGTTGCCCCGGATGCGTTCGTCGAGCGCGCCCGTGGTGACCCGGGGCAGGTGCGGATCATACTGTCTCCGGATGACGCGTCCGAGCTGAACCGGCTTCACGACGTGACGTGCGATGTCATGGCTGGCCTGGCGCGCGATCTGGACCGCGAACTCGACTGGGTTGCGGTCGACCACGCCAACACCGGCCGTCTGCACGCCCATGTCGTGGTACGCGGGCGCGATGCCGACGGGCGGGATCTCCAATGGGACCGGCGCAGCCTGCACCGTCGGGTCCGCGCCCTGGCGATGGCCGCACTGACACGGGAACTCGGGCCGGATTCGGACCGGGCCCTGCGTGAACGGCTGCGGGCCGAAGCCCGCAGCCAGCAACTGACCGGGCTCGACCTGGGTCTGGTTGAGCGGTCCCGAGGCGGCGTGGTCGATCTACGGGGGCGGCCGGAGGGGCGCGATGCGCACCTGGGCCGGGCCCGCATGATCGACCGGGTGCGCACCCTGTCGCGGATGGGTCTGGCGGCAGAGACCGCCCCGCTGCAATGGACGCTGGCACCGGACACGCTGCCCACGCTTCGCGCCATCGGTGAGCGGCGGGAAACCTATCGCCTGCTGGAACGAGCGATCACGGAGGCCGGTCTGCACCGGCCCCTGCGGGACCGTGCCGTTGCCGATGGCCGGATGCTCGAGCGGGGCATCACGGGGATGATGGTGGGGTGGGGGCGTCGCTCCGGCGCGGCGCCGATCCCATACGCGGTGGTCGATGGATTGGACGGCAGGGTTTGGTACGCCGACCTCGTCGACGTGCCTGCCGGAATCGCGGCTGGCGTGATCGTCGAACTCCGCGCCGCCAACCCGCGCCTCGCGGCGCTGGACCGCGCGATCGAAGCGGAGGTCCGGTCGCGGAACGGGTTCTGGTTTACCGGGAGGGCAGGGCAGGAGGATGCTGATCGCCGCGTACGCGCGCTGGCGCGCGTCGGTCTGGCTGCACCGGCAGGACGCGACCGCTGGCGGGTCGCCGATGGCCTCCAGGCGCGCGTTCGCACCGTGGGCCTGGGGCGTCAGTACCGGGGAACTGCCGTCCAGATGCTCGATCCCCTTGCCCTCGACCGGCAAGTCTCCCATCCCGGCCCCACGTGGCTGGACACACTTGCACGGTCCGGCCGCGCGGTTGCCGATCGAGGCTTCGGACGGGCAGTACGCGAAGCGCTGGCGGAACGGCGGCGTCGCGACCTCGGGGTGTCGGTCCGGCGCTGGGACCCGGACGACAGCGATCGGGATACTGGTCGAGACGACGATGACGCGGCATGCCACGGGCGTCCAGGCCGGGTGGTTCCTGGGAGCCGCCACCGACCGGAGATTCGCCGGCCCACGCACGGGCTGGATCGCGGCACCTGAGATCGGCGGCGGGGGTCGGGAGCGGCGAGTCAACGCCGTCAGGGCAGGGCCGGTAATCGGGCAAAACGTCCTGACAGTGCGCACTCGGCCATAGACCTGACATGTGTTACGAAAGTTCTTGCTTTGTTCTAGTCTCTCTGTATGCTCGCCGGTCCGCCGCCGCCGGAGACCGTGCCGATGACGCCCACGCGACTGCTGATCGGTCAGGGTGTTCTGGTCACGGTCGCAGTGGGCTCCGTGCTGTGGAGTGCGACCCAATGGACGGCCGCGTTGCTACGGGATCAGTACGCCCTGGGACCGCCGGGGTTCGAGGCCTTCGGAATCGACATCTACTGGCCGTGGCAACTGTTTGAGTGGTGGTACGCCTTCGGTGCAGCTGCCCCCGGGGTGTTCGCTCGTACCGGTGGATTGGCGGCGTTTGCCGGGATTGCCGGGATCGTGACCGCGGTGGGCGGCTCGCTCTGGCGGGCCCGCGCGGGTGGCCAGGCCACTTCGCATGGTTCCGCGCGCTGGGCGCGCACCGCCGACAGCAGGCGGCACGGGCTTCTGGTGGACCGGGGAGTCATGCTCGGCCGGTTCGGTCGCCGGTACCTCCGGCATGACGGGCCGGAACACATCATGGCGTTCGCGCCGACCCGCTCCGGCAAGGGTGTCGGCCTGGTGGTGCCAACCCTCCTGGCCTGGCCGGAATCGACGGTCGTCCACGACATCAAGGGGGAGAACTGGCGGCTGACCGCCGGCTGGCGCGCGCGTTTCTCCCACTGCCTGTTCTTCGACCCGACCGACCCCCGCTCGGCCCGCTACAACCCGTTGCTGGAGGTTCGGCGCGGCCCCAGCGAAGTTCGCGACGTCCAGAACATCGCCGACATTCTGGTCGATCCGGAGGGCGCCCTGGACCGCCGGAACCACTGGGAAAAGACCGGTCACGCGCTGCTGGTGGGCGTCATCCTCCACGTGCTGTACGCCGAGCGAGACAAGACGCTGGCGCGCGTGGCGGCCGTCCTGTCGGATCCGGCGCATTCATTCGAACAGACGCTGACCCGCATGATGCACGCGCCGCATCTCGGCGGCGACGCCTCCGGGCGCCCGCACCCTGTGGTTGCCCAGGTTGCCCGCGAACTGCTCAACAAGTCCGACAACGAGCGCTCGGGCGTCCTGTCGACCGCCATGAGCTTCCTGGCCCTTTATCGCGATCCGGCCATCGCCCATGTCACCGGGGCTTCCGACTGGCGCATCGCCGATCTCATGCACGCCCGCCACCCGGTCTCGCTCTACCTGGTGGTACCGCCGTCCGACCTGTCGCGCACGAGGCCACTGGTTCGCCTCCTGCTCAACCAGATCGGACGGCGGCTGACAGAACGGCTCGAGGGCGAGAACCGTCGGCATCCCCATCACAGACTGCTCATGATGCTCGACGAGTTTCCCGCCCTCGGCCGCCTGGATTTCTTCGAGAGCACGCTCGCCTTCATGGCGGGCTACGGCATGCAGGCCTACCTGGTCGCGCAGTCCCTCAACCAGATCTCGAAGGCCTACGGCGAGCACAACGCCATCCTCGACAACTGTCACGTGCGCATCGCGTTCGCGACGAACGACGACCGCACGGCGCGACGGGTCAGCGACATGGTTGGAGCGGCCACGGCGGCGCGCTTCCAGCGGAACTACGGCGGGCACCGACTGGCGCCGTGGCTCAACCGGGTCACGGTGTCCCAGCAGGAGAACGCCCGGCCGCTGCTGACGCCCGGCGAGGTCATGCAGCTCGGTCCCGATGAACAGCTGGTGTTCGTCGCCGGCTGTCCGCCCATCCGGACCCGGAAGCTTCGCTATTTCGAAGACCGTGAACTGCGGGGCCGCTGCCTGCCGCCACCACCACCTGGCACCCGCGATCTCCCGCCGAGCCGCGGTGACGACTGGAGCGACCTCGCTCTCCCCGCCGTGGCTCGGTCGGCCGCGGGCCGGGATTCTGCCCCCGCTCCGACACGGTCGGAGCAGCGCCTTTTCCAGGACGCTGGCGCGATCCCGGTGCGCGTGGAGCGGCCCCGGTGAACCCTTCCAAGACCGTCCGGGTGCCCGCCGATCTGGGCAGTCAGCTTGGCCGCGAGGCGGTGCGCCGCGGTGTCACGCAGACGGCCCTGGTGGAGGCGGCGCTGCGGAGCTTCCTGACGCCGGAGGCCGCCGACCGTCGGGACGAGGTGCTGATCCGACGCCTCGACCGGGTGACGCGGTCACTTGGCCGCCTGTCCCGCGACCACGTCATCATCTCGGAAACGCTGGCGCTGTTCGTTCGCTATTTCCTGGT
Source organism: Alphaproteobacteria bacterium (assembly GCA_022819905.1). GTDB lineage: Bacteria > Pseudomonadota > Alphaproteobacteria > TMED109 > TMED109 > VXPW01. Next base: position 64,246 of record JAJEGJ010000074.1, on the reverse strand, counting down.
GGTTACGCCGCCGGTGCCGGACGACGAGCAGGACGCCGCCCGGGCGCTGGGGCTGGAACGCTTCGAGTACTTCGTCACGCAGCTGGCCGAACGGGTTGCCGGCGGGCGGACCCTCCTCGACGACGTTCTGGACGAGATCCGCCCCGCAGAGCGCGATTTCTTCACCGTCGCCGACTTCACGGCTCCGGTCTCGGCTCCGGCGACCGACGATGCATGACCACGGGGCAGCCCGCGGCGCGGCGATGCTGCGTACCGCCATGGGCTCGGAGGTGAGCCGTGCGCTCGCCAACCCGCATGTCCTGGAGATCACGGTCAATCCCGACGGCCGTCTGTGGCTGGACCACGCGATCCAGGGTCGTGTCGACACCGGGGTCTGCCTCGCCCCGTCGGCGGTCGAACGCGTCGTTCGCCTGGTTGCCAGCCAGGCGGGTCGGGCATCCGGGGCCGACCACCCGATTGTGAGCGCCGAGCTGCCCGCGACAGGCGAGCGCTTCGAGGGCGTGCTGCCGCCGGTGGCCCGCGATCCGTGCTTCTCGATTCGCCGACCGGCCGGCCGGGTCATCGTCCTGGACGCCTACGTCGAGAACGGTGCCTTGAGCCGCACACAGGCGGAGTTGCTGCGGGAGGCGGTCCAGACCCGCCGGAACATCGTGGTGGCGGGTGGCGCCTCCTCGGGCAAGACGACGCTGGCCAACGCGCTCCTGCACGAGATGCGCGACCTGGGCGACCGCGTCGTGCTGCTGGAAGACACCCGGGAACTGGTTTGCGAAACCGCCGATTGTGTGGCGCTCCGCACCCAACCGGGCCACATCACGCTCTCCGACCTGCTGCGTTCGACGCTCCGGCTGCGTCCGGACCGGATCGTCGTCGGCGAAGTGCGCGGCCCGGAGGCCCTCGCTCTCGTGAAGGCATGGAACACGGGTCATCCGGGCGGGCTGGCGACGCTCCACGCCAATTCGGCCGCGGCCGCGCTCGCCCGCCTCGAACAACTGATCCAGGAAGCGGCCGTCGCGGTCGACCGCCGGCTCGTGGCCGAGGCCGTCGATCTTGTGGTGTTCGTCGGCCGCACCGGCACGCGGCGCCGCGTCGAAACGCTGCTTGCCGTCCACGGGCTGGGTCCGGACGGCAGCTACGCCTTCCAGCACCTCGGCGCCGCTCCGGACCCCTCAGGGAGACCTTCCGCATGATGATCAAACCCACTCCACGTCGGCGCCTGACCCGCGCCGTGCTTGTGCTGCTCGTCGCACTCGGGGCGGCCGGGCCGGCGTTCGCGGCCGGATCGGGCATGCCGTGGGAAGCGCCGCTCCAGAGCATCCTGACTTCGGTCGAGGGACCGGTGGCGCGCATCATGGCCGTGATCATCATCACGGTGACCGGTCTCACGCTCGCCTTCGGAGACACCTCCGGCGGGTTCCGCCGGATGATCCAGATCGTCTTCGGCCTCTCGATCGCGTTCGGGGCCGCATCCTTCTTCCTCACGTTCTTCTCGTTCGGCGGCGGGGCTCTGCTTCCGTGAACCGCTCGTCACCCCCGGAGGGTTTCGAGGTGCCGCTGCACCGCGCCCTCACGGAGCCGATCATGATGGCCGGCGTGCCGCGGTCCCTGGCCATCCTGAACGGGACGCTGTCCGCCGCCGTCGGGCTGGGGCTCCAGCAATGGGTCGCCGGCCTGGTCCTCTGGATCGTGGTGCAGGCGATCGGGGTGTTCTGCGCCCGGCACGATGCGCAGTTCGTGGAGGTGCTCGCCCGCCACCTTCGGCACCGGAACTACCACGGATGCTGAATCTCCGGGAGTACCGGGCCCGGCCGGCCGGTCTCGCCGACCTCCTGCCATGGGCGTTCTTGGTCGCGCCGGGAGTCATCCTCAACAAGGACGGCTCGTTCCAGCGCTCAGCCCGGTTCCGCGGTCCCGATCTCGAGAGTTCCACCGAATCCGAACTGATGGCCGTGACCGCTCGCGTCAACAACGTGCTGCGGCGGTTCGGGTCCGGCTGGGCCCTGTACTTCGACGCCGAACGCGTTCCAGCCCGGAGTTACCCGCGAAGCACGTTTCCTGATCGCCTCTCGCAACTGGTCGACGACGAACGGCGCCGGGAATTTGCCGGGAGGAGTCGTCATTTCGAGACGCTGTTCCGGCTGACGCTCACCTACCTTCCGCCCGCCGATTCGTGGTCTCGGGCGTCTGAAACCCTGGTGGAGCGCGCCGCCGCCGATGCCGGCGGGTCGATCACCTGGCGGTCGCACCTCGAGAACTTTCAGGCACGGACCGACCGTGCCTTCATGCTCCTGGGAGACGTGATGCCGAGCCTGGCGCCGATGTCGGACGAGGACACCCTCACCTACCTGCATGGCACGGTTTCCGCGTCGGGCGGGCGCATCACGGTACCGGGGATTCCGGCGCACCTGGATGCAGTCCTGGCCGATACGCCGCTTGCCGGCGGCATCGAACCCACGCTGGGAGACTTCCACCTCCGCACCCTGACCGTGCTGGGGTTCCCGAACCTCACGCGCCCCGGGCTGCTGGATGACCTCAACGACCTTCCGTTCGCCTACCGGTGGATGACCCGGTTCCTCGTCCTCGGGAAGGACGAAGCGGAGCGCGAGCTCGGGCGCTGTCGGCGGCAGTGGTTCGCCAAACGGAAGTCGGTGCTGGCCATGCTGAAGGAGGTCGTCTTCAGTCAGGAAGCGGCGCTGGTCAATTCGGATGCCGACGTGAAGGCCGCCGACGCGGATCGGGCGCTGCAGGAGCTGGGCGAGGACCTGGTCGCGTTCGGGCACGTCACCACGAGCGTGACCGTGCGGCACAGGTCGCCGGCCGTCGCCGCCGAGCATCAGCTCGAACTCGAGCGGATCCTGCACGGTCGGGGCTTTGCCACGATCCGTGAACGCCTCAATGCGGTCGAGGCGTGGCTGGGGTCCCTGCCGGGGCACGCCTATGCGAACGTCCGGCAACCGGTCGTCCACACGCTGAACCTGGCGCACATGATGCCGCTGTCGGCCACCTGGGCCGGGCCGGAACGGAACGCCCATCTGGGCGGTCCGCCGCTGCTCCACGCGCAGACGCGCGGCACCACGCCGTTCCGGCTCTCGCTGCATGTCGGCGACGTGGGACACACGCTGGTGGTCGGTCCCACCGGGGCCGGGAAGTCCGTGCTCCTGGCCATGCTGGCGCTGCAGTTCCGCCGCTATCCCGGCGCCCAGGTCTACGTGTTCGACAAGGGCGCCTCGTGCCGGGCCGCGGTGCTCGGCATGGGCGGCACCTTCCTGGACCTGGGCGGCGCTGCCGGGCAGCTGGCGTTCCAGCCGCTCCGGCATATCGAGCTGGACGTCGAGCGCGCCTTCGCGCTCGAGTGGACGGCGGCGCTGCTCCGGCGCGCGGGCATCGACATTGACCCCGGCGCGCGGCGCGAGCTGTGGGACGCTCTCTCCAACCTCGCGGGCGCACCGCCGCGCGAGCGCACCCTCACGGGCCTCGGGCTGTTGCTGAGCCGCCCGGCGCTCCGGGACGCCCTGCAGCCGTGGACGCTCGCCGGCCCGCATGGGCGGATGCTGGATGCCGACGACGATTCGCTGGCCCTGTCCGAGGTGCAGGGCTTCGAGATGGAGGAGCTGCTCGAGAACGAGGGTCTCGCGGCACCGGTCCTCGGTTACCTGTTCCACCGGCTGCGCGAGCGGTTCGACGGCCGGCCGACGATGCTGGTGCTCGACGAGGCCTGGGTCTTCCTCGACGATCCCCTGTTCGCCGCGCAGATCCGCGACTGGCTCAAGACCCTCCGCAAGCGCAATGTGTCGGTGGTGTTCGCCACCCAGTCGCCGAGCGACGTCGTGGAGAGCACCGTGGCGCCGGCGATCCTGGAATCCTGCCCGTCACGGATCTTCCTCCCCAACGACCGCGCGCAGGAACCTGCCGCCCGGGAGGTCTACACCCGGCTCGGACTGAACGAGCGGCAGATCGAACTGCTGGCCCGAGCCACGCCGAAACGTCACTACTACTACCAGTCACGACGTGGGGCCCGGCTGTTCGATCTCCAGCTGGGCGAGATCGCGCTGACGTTTGCCGGCGCCTCGTCCAAGGAGGACCAGGCGCGCATCGATGCCGCCATGGCCCGGGCCGGGCCGGAGCGGTTTCTGGAGGCGTTCGTGGCCGAAAACAGCGCTCGCCGGAGCGGGCGGGCGTGAGGCGGCGCGGCCTCGCCCTGGCATTGGCGATCGCACTGGCGGCCACGCCCCGGTCCGCGGACGCGTTCGCGGTCTACGACGGCGCGAACCACGCCCAGAACCTGCTGACCGCCGTCCGCTCCCTCGCCGCCGTCCGTCATCTCCAGGAAATGGTGGCGAATCTGGAGCAGAACCTGCTCCGGCTGGACTTCGACGGGAGCGCCGTCCTGGACACGGGAAAGGCCTGGCTTCGCACCCTCTTTGCCGATGCGCCCGGCATGTCCTGGGGCCGGAACGCGGCGGCGGTGACAACGGGAACGCTGTTCCCGGAGACGGTCGCGACGACGCTCGCGAGGACCACGCGGGTCCAGCAGGCCCGGGTCCGGGCCGAGACGATCCGCGCCGGCTGGCGGCACAGCCACGACGTGCAGACTGGCATGGTCGAGGAAACCCGGGAGGCTGAGCGGCTGCTGGGGCGGCTCGTATCCGAATCCCGCGGGGCCGCGGGAACACTGGCGGTCACGCAGGCCGGCAACCAAATCGCTGCCATGCAGGTGCGCGAGCAGCTGCGCACACAGGCCCTGCTCGCCGCGCACCAGCGCGCGCAGGCCGCGGAGCGCCTCCGGCTCGACACGGCTGCCCGCGAAGCCCGGGCCCGGTTCGGCATGTCCATCGGCACCGGCAACCTGTACACGCCGCTTCCGTAGGGCCAGCCAAGGTGGATGATCTCAACGTCGTCGACCGGTTCACCGAGACGTTTCTCACGTTCATCGACAGCGGCTTTGGTCTGCTGGGGCCCGACATCGGCTTTCTGATCCGGATCCTCGTCACCGTCGACATCGTTCTGGCCGGGTTGGCATGGGCGTTGACGACCGACGGCGACGTGTTCGCAGGTCTGTTGCGGAAGGTCTTGTACGTCGGCGCGTTTGCCCTGATCCTCAACAACTACGCGTTGCTGGCGGACATCATCTTCTCATCGTTCGTCGATCTCGGACTCACTGCATCGGCCGCGCCCATCCGTCCCGACGACCTGCTTCGGCCAGGCTTCGTCGCCAATACCGGTGTCGCGGCCGCCCATCCGATCCTGCTCGACGTCCAGACACTGATCGGGTTTCCCGAAATCGTGGTGAACGCGGTCGAGATCGCGATTCTGCTGCTGGCCTGGCTCGGGGTCGTAGCTGCGTTCTTCGTGCTCGCGGTGCAGATGTTCGTGACCCTGGTGGAGTTCAAGCTGATGGCACTGGCCGGTTTCGTGCTGGTGCCGTTCGCGCTCTGGAGCCGGACCACGTTCCTCGCCGAACGGGTGCTCGGCAACGTGATGGCGTCCGGCGTGAAGGTCATGGTGCTGGCCGTGGTCATCGGGATCGGCAGCACGATCTTCGCGGACGTCGCGAGCGCGCTGCAAGGTCAGGAAGTGACCATCGCACGGGCCATGCCGCTGCTGGCGGCGTTCGCCCTGCTCGGGATCGGGATCCACGGCCCGGCCGTGGCGAGCGGGCTGATCGCCGGTGGCCCGCAGCTCGATGCCGGTGCCGCCACCGGCACGGCGCGCCGGGCCAGGGATTTCGTCGCGGGCGCGCTGGGCATTGCCGCGGCCGGTGCCGCACGCGTGCAGGACACCGCGTCCGGCGCCGTCCGGGCGGCCGCGCGCCTGCCTTCCGGACCCCACGAAACTCCCGCAACGGCGGAGCGCCGCGAAGCCGCGGCGACGGTCCGCGAAGCCGCGCGGGTGGCCGATGGGGGCTGGGAGTCCGGTGACGGACCTGCTCCCGACCGAGACCGCAGAAAGGACCGCCAATGAGTGCTCCGACCCGCCCCGGGGTCTCCTACGGCCGCGCCCCGGCCCCGGTGACCCCGTACCAGAAAGCCGCGCAGGTGTGGGACGAACGCCTGGGCAGCGCTCGCGTCCAGGCCCGCAACTGGCGCCTCGCCTGCCTTGGCGCGCTGGCGACCGCGGGCGTGCTCGCCGCCGGCTTCTGGCACATGGCGAGCCGCAGCAGCGTGGTGCCCTACGTCGTGGAAGTCGATGCGCTGGGCGCGGTGCGGGCCGTCGGGCCGGCCCTGGAGGCGCATCACCCGAACGACGGCCAGATCGCCTACCACCTCGCGGAGTTCGTGGAACACGTCCGGGCGGTTCCCATCGACCCGGTCGTGCTGCGGAAGAACTGGCTGCGCGCCTATGCGTTCGTCACCAGCCGGGCCGCGACGCGTCTCAGCGACTACGCGCGGACGGCAGAGCCGTTCCGGGACGTCGGCGTGCGCACGGTCACGGTGGAAATGACGAGCGCGGTGCGGTCATCGGAGACCAGCTTCGAGCTCCGCTGGCGCGAGGACGAATCGCTCCGGGGCGGGGCGGCCGAGACCAGCCGGCATACCGCCCTTCTTTCCTACGTCGTCCAGCCGCCCGCCGATGCGGCGGCGCTCCGGGCGAATCCGCTTGGGATCTACATCACCGATTTCCACTGGTCGCGTGACCTCGTGACGGGAGACAAACCATGAAGAACCGTGTTGCCGCGCTATTCGTCGCCGTAGTCGCGACCGGTTGCGTGACCGAGCCCCCCGCCGAGAGCGGAGCCGGGCCGGGTTCCGCCCCGACCGTCGCCGTACCGGCGACGCGAATCATCGAGGCCGAGGCCGAGGTGGTCGCGGTGCCGACCCCGCTGCCGCTGCCGGGGCAGCTCAAGCCGGTGGCGTCGGTGAACGCGCGCGACGATGCGGCGGCAGGAGCCGCCGCCAACCCGGTGCAGCGGGTGCAGGCGGCCAATGCCGTGGCTCGGCTGGAACCGGCGACAGACGGCTACGTGAACGCGATCCAGGTCTTTCCCTGGACGGAAGGCGCGCTCTATCAGGTCTATACGGCGCCCGGCCAGGTCACGGACCTGGCCCTGGCCCCGGGCGAGCAGCTGGTGTCGCTCTCGGCCGGGGACACCGTCCGGTGGAAGGTCGCGGAAACCGCGAGCGGCAGCGGGGCCAACCTGCGCCCGCACGTGCTGGTGAAACCGACCGCGTCGAAGCTGGTGACGAACCTCGTCATCGCGACCGACCGGCGGGTCTACCACGTGGAACTCCAGTCGCTGGACGCCACCTACATGGCCTCGGTGTCGTGGACGTATCCGGAGGAGGAGTTGGCGTTCCGGACCGCGGCCGTGCGAAGCCAGGGCCCGGCTCGCGCCGCTGCTGCGGACGGCATCCGGCCGGAGGCACTGCATTTCGGTTACCGGATCCTCGGTGACCAGCCGCCCTGGCGGCCGGTCCGGGCCTTCGACGACGGCCGGCGCGTCTTCATCCAGTTCCCGCTGGGAACGGCCGAAGCGCCGCCCCTCTTCCTGATCGGGCCGGAGGGCCAGGTGGCGCTGGTGAACTACCGCGTGCGCGGGTCGTACTACGTGGTCGATCGCCTGTTCGACGTGGCCGAGCTCAGGCTGGGCACGGACCCGCAGACGGTGGTGCGAATCGAGCGCCGGTCGTGAGCCGCCCGGGCGGGTCGGAGCCCACCGCGCCGGACGTCGGGGCGCCGCCCGACGCCGAGCCCGAACTCCCGCTGCCCGGCCTCGAGGTGACGGAGGAAGCACCGCCCGGACCCGACGATGCCGGCGAGGCGCCCGCGAAGGGCGATCCGGCCGACTTCGAGCTCCGGGCGTCGCCTCGCCGGGTCACGCGCATCAACCGCAGGGTTCTGGCCGTGCTTGCCGGCGCTGGCGCGCTGGCGGTGTTCGGCGTCTTCACGGTGGCCCTCGATTCCCCGCCGCGGGAGGAAGGCGGCACGGTCCAGGAGATTTGGCATCCCGGCCAGCCGCACCCGGAGGCGATCGAGCGACTGCCGGAGACCTATCAGGAGATCGCGTTCGCGCCCGTGCCGGAACCCGCGCCGCCGCCCGTGCCGGACGAGACGGCGCCAGGCCTGCCGGCCGACGAGGATGCGGCGGAACGGAAACGGCAGGCAAAGCGGGCGACGGAAGCCCTGCGATCGGAACTCTTCTTTCCCGTCCGGAGAACCGCCCCGCCCGCTGCGGGTCCGGCGCCGGGCGCCCGCGTCCCGGCCGGTCCCGAACCGGGCCTGGTCCAGGCGAGCGAGCCCGGCCGGCAGGCCCGGATGCAGGCGTTCCTCGAAGCCGCCCCGTCCGCCGACATCTACAACCCGCATCTGTTGGAAGAGCCGCTGTCGCCGTGGCAGGTGATGGCCGGCAGCGTGCTCCGTGCGGCGCTGATCACCGGGCTGAACTCGGATCTCCCCGGCTTTGTCGTGGCTCAGCTGACGGAGGACGTATTCGATTCCGTGACCGGCACCGTCCTCCTGCTGCCGCGCGGAACCCGCCTCCTCGGGCGCTACGACAGCCAGGTGGCGTTCGGACAGGAACGGGCGCTCGTGGTCTGGCACCGCCTGATCCTGCCGGACGGAGCCTCGGTGGTCGTCGAGAACCTGCCGGCGACCGACGAGGCCGGCCATGCCGGGGTCAGCGACACCGTCGACATGCACGGCTGGCGGCTGGCCCGGGGAATCCTGCTGTCGTCCCTGCTCGGCATCGGCACGGAGCTCGCCTGGGTGGACGAAGGCGACGTGACCCGCGCGTTCCGCGAGTCCGTGCAGGACGGGACGGACAAGGCCGCGGGCGCACTCGTGAAACGGGAACTCGACGTCCAGCCGACCCTGCGGGTGCGCCCGGGCTGGCCGCTCGCGGTGCTGGTCCATCGCGACCTGTTGCTCAGGCCGTGGCAGAACCGGCCAGAAACTTAGGGGGACTGCGAGGTCCCGCAGCAGCGGTTCGGGGCACGCGAAGCGCCGGAGGCGGAAACTCCGGATCCTGTTTGTGAACCTGTCCCGGGCGGAACGATCGGTGTTGTCGCTGGTCGAGCGTTCCCCGTCGCCGCCGAATCGCTCCTCAGCGCGCGGACACGGGGGCGTCTTCGCCGTGACTCACGTCGGCCCCCGCATCCACGCCGGAATGCCCCGCGCCCCGTGCAGCACGTGCCAGACATTGATGTTCATCTCACCGTCGACGTAGGAGACCAGATACGGAAACTTCTCCGCCGGGAGGACACGCCGGCCGGGAATGTCCAGCTCGTGCGCGTAGCGGGGCGACCCGCTCGCCGGTCGTTCGCCAATCCGGCAGCAGGTATCTTGGAGCGCGTCGATGAGGTTCGGCGCAACCGCCTGTCCGGCCTCGGTTAGGTAGTGCTCGACCGCACCGTCGATGTCCTGCTGCGCTCGCTCGCGAAGGACGACCGGCTTGCCGCCCACCGTCGATCCCGATCCTTCGGAGCCGATGGATTTGACGCATGGAACGTATTTGGACCGCATCGGATTGGCCGGTCTGGCCACCACGTCCGGACCGAACCGGAAGCGTGCGCGGTCGGCGCAATGCTGCCGTGAACCGTCCAGGTCCAGCGTGACCGGGCATCATCCGAGGGGGTGGAAAAGCTGCCCGGAAGGGCATCGGCGGGAAACGGACGCGGCTTCGCCGACTTGGCCGCCACCCCCTCACTGGCGGCCTCATGCGGTGCCTGCTACTCACATGGAACAACCTGGCCGTGGGCGTGACGAAGCCCCTGCGTTTGCCGTCCCTTCGTGCCATTGTTGGCTGGCGGGAGTGGGTAACGCCGCCGGCCGCCACCGGTGACGTTCGACGAAACCATCTTCGAGAGCCTTGATTCCTCGCGGGATGATCTGTTCCAGAGAAGACCGGCGCAGAAGATGCGCCCCGAAAACTGCAGCGGCCAGCGAGGAAAGCGGACACGGGCGTCAGTAGTCGCGGCGCCAGCTCACGCCGACGTTGGCGCTTCGCCCAGCCTCCAGCCTGCTGTCCACGATCACGTTTTCCATCACCTCCACCTCGACGACAATCGACGACTGTCCGCTCCCGATTTGCTGTTCGGCGCCGACGTACACCTGATCGCTGAGGTTTTGCCCGACGGCAACGGCGGCGTCCTCGGCCGTCGTCCCGGACACGCGCAAGACGTCCACGCCGGCCGCCTCGCGGAGCCAGTCCTGCAGGCCGCCGCCGTGCCCCAGCAACCGTGCGACGCCGAGCGAGAGTTGCAGCGCCTGCGGGCCCGAGAGCGACTGCTGCGACACGCCGAACACCAACCGCGGCAGGACCTCGTCGGCAGGCAGTCCCGATGTGGACCCGAACCGGACCCGCGGGCGCGACAGGCGGCCGTCGACATAGATGCCGCCAGCAGCGTCCATGGCCTGTCGCTCCAGGCTGACGTCGAGGACGGGATCGAAGCCATCGGTGCCGTCAAACACGATTTCTCCGCGCGTGAGCTCGAACGGTTTGCCCAGCAGCTCCAGATCGCCGCGGAGCTTGCGCACGGCCCCGTAGAGTACGGGATCGGTCACATCTCCCGTGGCGCGCAGGTCCAACCCCCACTCGGATTCGAGGCCCCTGCCACGAACGAACACAGAGCGCTCGGCGCGTACGGTGACGTCCAGCGTCACCAGCTGTGCTTCCTCGGCCTCCGGTTCCTCGGCGGCGTGAGCCAGGCGCACGCCGTCGAGCTCGACCGCGTCGGGAGGCATGACGTCGACCAACCGGACCTCCGCCTCGTCGATCGTGAAGGCGCCGCGGAACGAAAGATCGTTCCAGGGGCCCTGCAGGTCGCCGGTACCGCTGATCCATGCCGCGACATCATCGCGCTGCAGCAATGCCGCCCGGTCCACGCGCACCACCGCCTCGATCGCGGGGCCGGGATCCAGATGCACCGTGGCATCCCCCTCGATCCGGCCCTGACCGCCATCGGACGCGCTGCCGCGCAGCGTGATGACGGCACTGTCGGCCAGGGCAGCCCGCACCGTGATGTCGGTCAGCGCGAGTCCGGCATCCACCTGGTCCCAGCGCCCGCCGGCCACTTCCGCGTGCCCGGACACGCGCGGCGCGTCAACGGTTCCGGCAAACCTGAGCTGAAGGTCAACATCGCCCTCGACCACGTGCGACGACGGGGGGAGCACGGCCCACAACTCGGCCACGTTCCCGCGCCACGACAACGTCCCGTCGATGGGATCACGCCTGGAGAGGCGCGGGATGCCTTCTGCCGACGGGCGCACCGGGAGCCTCAGCCGGGCTTCGACCGGTTCCCCGATGCCGCCGCGGACCATCGCCTGCAGGTCCAGTCGGGCGCCGTCCCAGCGGCCGGAAAGATCCGCGGAAAGCGCGTGGTCCGCCGCAACGCCGGTCAGGACGAGATCGCTGACGGCAGCGTCGAGCACGGCGCTCGCGGTGGTCCGGCGTGTATCAAACGTGATGGCGACGTCGAGGAACCCGGACACCGCGGGGACCCGGGCTAGGTGGCCCAGCAGCGCCAACGGTATCCGCACGCCATCGAGGCCACCGACGATACCGCCGGATCGCCAGCTCAGGCTCCCCTCCACGCGACCGCCGCCGGCAAGCTGGAGAGCAAGTTCTCGCAATTCCACGCGACCCGCGTCGCGCCCGATGCGTGCCTCAAGGGGACGGACCAGGTCCACGCGCTCCGGACCGATTGATCCGGTGCCGGAGGCCAGGGTGATCCGGAAATGGTCTTCGGCGACGGCAGCCTGCCCAGCCAGTGCGAGTTCCAGCCGATGGGGCTCCAGGCTGCCGTCGGCCCCGGCCGAGAAGGTCATTTCCGAAAGAGCACCCGAGACCGTGATGCGCAGGTCATCGACCGCGAGCGCGCCGACGGAGCCGGCGGCGCCGTACACGGCCGCTTCGAGGCCCTCACCCGCTGCCAGATCCTGCACAGCAACGTCGAGGGTCAGGTGCTCCGCCCGGATCCCGGCAACGTCGACGTGTTCGAGTTGGAGCTTCGACGCGAAGGTCTGGTGGTTGCCGCGCGCCCGGAAGGCAAACGTGCCGCGGGCCGTTCCGGTTGCACTGACACCGCTCAATGCCGCCAGCGGTCCCAGGTCAGCGGACACCACCGTACCGGCGCCGTCCACCAGCATCGAATCCGGCATGACCGTCGCGGCGTCGCTCGCCAGCGTGATGCCCGGCAGCTCTGCCCGCACGTCTCCCACGCGCCAGATGTCCCGACCCAGCCGCACATGGAAGCGCGCATGGCTCCCGCCCAGCCAGCCATCATGCACGTTGACGTCGACCGGACCGGCGATGGCGTCGTCGATTCGGAGCTCGTGGATCAGCCCGACCCGACCGTACGACCGGCCGCCGAAGGCGCCGTCGCGAACAGAGGCTTCGCCGGCGACATGGACCTGGTCGAGGGTTCCGGTTGCCCGGCCGGCCGCCTCGGCGACCCCGCCCGCCCGCTGGCCGTAGGCGGCAGCGATCCTGGAGAGGTCGGGTATCTGCACGCGATAGGCGAGGTCTAGCCGCCCGGCAGCTGTCGCCACTTCTCCCCGGACGTCCGCCTCCATCAGCGGGGACATGAACGCCAGCGAGGCGAGGCGGAGCGTGTCGTTCTGGAGCGACCCCTCGAGAGCCATGCTCGCATCGGTTGCGAGTTCGCCCGGCACGCCCTCGACCACCACGCCGGCCCCATCGCCACCCACGTGGAAGCCCCACCGCTCGCCGGTTCGGGATATCCGCCCGGAGAGCGTCGCGCGGGTCATCGACAACCCTCCCGCCGCAAGGTCCCGCGCCGCGACCGTGACATCGGCTTCCGCCATCCCGTCGGCCAGCTGCACCTCGGCTGAAGCCGTCAGAGCCCCCTGCAGGGCAGTACCGGCGATCCCGGTGAACGGCGCCAGCTCGTCGATATCGAGCGCCGCAGCCAACTCGCCGGCGCCCGTGCCCGCGTCGTAGTGGCCCCGGGCGCGACCGGAAAGAAGACCGGAGGTCAGCGTCGCCTGACGGATCACCAGGCGACGGTCGTGGACGGTTCCCTCAGCGAAGACCGTGGCATCGCCGATCGCATCCGGCCCGAGGCGCCCGGACCGGAGGCCCTCTGTATCCCCGTGAAACACGAATGCGGCCCCCTCCGAGAGCTGCGTCACATCAGCCCGGGCGGTGATCCCCGCCGCGCTCGCCCAATTGCCCTGCACGGTCTCGATGGCAAGAGCTCCGGATGCTTCCAGCGCCCCGTTGGGGCCGGTCACGGCTCCGCTGAACGTCAGCCGTTCGAATGCCACCGCTCCAAGCAGCGCCGCCGCGGCCGGTCCCGCTTCCAGCGAAACGGCCAGATCGTTGGCACCGGTCCCGGTCGAGAACGTCCCCGACATCTGCAGCGTGGCGGCGGCGGCCGTGAGTTTGGCTCCGATCACGTCAAGCTGATCACGCTCGCGCTCGGCCAGCTTCGCCACGAGGCGCGCCCGATCACCGAGCAGCGCCCGTGCGTCCGGGTCCATCGCCGGCCCGGGCCGCACCGAGAATTCCGTATCGACCATCAGGGTGCCCGCGTAGTCCACGGTGGCGCGGCCCTCGGCCGTGAGCACGTCTTCGACCGACGCCTCGAAGGCAAGCCGCCAGTCATCGGGAGGGCCGTCGCCCGACAGCCGGAGGCGGCTGGGCACGTCGGCCGGTAACCCGGTCGCGGCCGCCACCATGCCGCCGGCGGCTTCGTCGGCCTCGAGCAGGAGCCGGAGCGTGCCCTCGGAGAAGCCGCGGCGGGTCTCCAGCACAATCTCCCCGGCGACAGCGTCCGTACGGCGCAGTGACAGCGCGATTTCCTGCACGCCCTCGCGGTCGTGCATGCGGCCTTCCGCGTCGAAGCGGATTGGCTGCGGCAGGACGCCTTCCCGGACTTCGAACCGCTTCAGGAGGATGCGGTCCAGCGCCAGCGCAATGGGAGCGCGTGGCCAGTCGAGAAGGTGTTGCTGCCAGGGCGGCTGGGTATCCAGTTCCGGCCACTCGGCCTCGGCCGCAGGCGACCGCAGCACCGTCGCGCCCGCGATTTCCAAATGGGAGATCGCGAGCTCACCCGCGAGCAGCCGTCTGGGCTGCCAGGCAAAGGCCACGCGCTCGACCGTCGCCCAGACACCCGACCCGTCAGAGATCCGGACATCCAGGAGATTGGTGAGGCCGTCGGCGCCATCTTCGGCCGAGCCCACCGACACGTCGAACGAGCCGGGGGAACGCAACTGGTCGAGGGCCAGATCGATCAGCTCGTTCTTGAGGAATGACACCTGGCCGTCTGCGCGCGGCAGGCTCCACGAGACCGCCCAACCGGTCACTGCCACCACGAGCAGCATTGTTATGCGCATCAGAAAGCCTGGCCGATCGAGAAGTAGACGGCCCACGGATCATCGATCGGCTGAGCGTCGAGCGGAACCGCGAGGTCGAGGCGGATCGGGCCCGCCCGCGAGAAATACCGGACGCCCAAACCGGCCGCCGCACGCACGGGTTCGGTACCGTCCGGCACGGTGTCGGCCGATACCAGCCCCGCGGCGAGAAACGGCACGACACCGAAGTCTTCGCTGACGCGAATGCGCAACTCCGCCTCGGCCTCCAGCACGGAGCGGCCGCCGCTCGGCGTGCCATCGGGGGCGAGCGGGCCGATCGACGCCTTCGCGTACCCCCTGACTGACCCGCCGCCACCGGCGTACAACCGCCGTGTTGCCGGCACGCCGTCGAGGTCCCTCGAGAACACCATGCCAGCCCGAGCCCGACCCGCCGCGACGATGTGCGCATCGTCGTCGAGCGGCCGATAGATCGATCCCCTTGCGACCAACGTGCCGAAGCGGGTTTGGGCGTCGGCCAGCCTCCCGGCGAACGGTATGGCCTCGAACTCGAGACGCAGGCCCATGGTGGGATCGAGCGGCTGGTCCGTGCGGTTGTAGGTGGCCGAGGCCGGCGCGCCGGCCAGGTAGGCGTTGACCGTGCCGCCCGGCTCGTCAATGGCGCTGAACTCGACCAGCCCCCGAAGACCGACTGTCCACGCCTGGGTCAGCTCCCGGGTCAGCCCGATGGAACCGGTCGCCGTCCGCGCTGCCAGCGCATGGTCGTCCGTGCGCCCGGCGCGCAGTTGCCCCGCGAGCACCTGACCGGAGCGACGGTACTGGGGCTTCCGCCCATCGACCGTCACGTCTTGCTGCACGCGGCCGATCTCCGCCTGCACACGCACGGATTCATTGGCGCCAAACAGGTTGCGATGCAGCCAGCCGGCACGCACTGCGGGTCCGAAATCCGTGTCGTACCGCGCGCCAGCCTCGACCCGACGGCGCGGCCCTTCCTCGACCGAGACGACCACAGGCAGCGAGAGCGGGCTTTCGCGGCCGGACGGTGCTTCGTCGGGAATGCGTACCGATACGGATCGAAACAGGTCTGTGGCCATCAACCGCCGCTGGAACGTACCCAAAACGGCCCGGTCGAACGGGGCGCCTTCGTCCCAGGACCAGTAAGTGGAGAGGTAGCGCTCTCGCACCGTCTCAAGCCCTGCGAACCGCAGCGGGCCAAACACGGCGAAGGGCCCGACGGCAATCGTGCTCGTCACCGTTACCGTGGCCGTGTCCGGATCCGCAATTCCTTCCCGCTCTAGGTGCGCGGCGTACGGGAATCCTTCGGCATGGAGCGCAGTGACCGCGGCCTCTTCTGCTCGCACGATCTCGGCCGCGTCCGCAGCCGCGCCCACCGGGGAGCCCAGGGCTCCCGCATCCAGTTCCGGGAGGCTGGCCGAGGTAGCCGAATCGAGCACGAGACCGTGCTCGATCAGGGTATAGGCCGGTCCTGCGTCGACCAGGAAACGGACGCGCGCCAGATCGTCCGCCGCAAAGTCGACGTCGGACGCCACCTGGGATCCGAAATAGCCCCGCGATCGCAGCAGCTCAGCCAGACGGAGCTCATCGTGCGCAACGCGCCGGCGCAGGCTTACCCGATTGCGGGCGCCGCGGTCCTGCATCCGGTACGTCAGCAGCGCGCGTTCGGCCAGGTCGGCGAGCTCGGCGGAGGGCGCCCCTTCGACGATTGCTGTGTAACGCAGGGCCGGGACGGGCTCGTCGGTCAGGATCGGCATGGCGGCGTCATGGAAACAGCCGGTGCAACAAAGCAGACTGAGAAGTGCCGCGTTGGACAGTTCGCGTCGGCGCGAACGGAGCGGGCGCCATGCCCGCCGCCGATATCTGAAACGCATGGGTGTCCGCCAGTGTCGCAGTGGTAACCAGGCAGACTGCCCGGTCCCGACAATACGCGATGACAGCGTGCAGGTCAGTCGCACAAGCCCTGTGTCGGCTCGACGAGACCTCGGTGCCGGCGCCCGGCGGCTTCGTCGTCAGCGTCGACCGACGGCGGCGCAATGTCGCCGCCGGGGGCGTCACCATCGACCGCGCGACGAGCCGGCTCCGGTCCGCCGGCGGTTCGCCGTGGACTCTGCGTCGGAACCTGCTTACGGACACAGAGTCAGCCACTTGCACCGATGCCCACGCGTTCCCTGCACAGGTCTCCCGGTCTGATAAAGTCCACACCTCCCCCCACCAGACCACCGCAGCCTGGGCGGCAGACAGTTCCCAGGCATCGGCACGTTCGGAATAGCCAACACCACTAGTCACCGAGCACTGGACGCGCCGGATGGGCGACCGCGCCGGGAACCCAGGTGATCCGGGCAAGTGTGCAATGCGGCCGGAACAGGAGAACGAAATTGCCCCTGGCCCTCCCACTGATCGACCCGTCTCGAGAGCTTGAATCGCCTCTGGCGAATACGTTGTTGGCCTGGACGCTCGCGACTCGTGGCGAGAAACCGGTCGAACCGGAGAACCCCGACCGGTGGCTCTCCCCGCTTTCTCGCTTGCGACCCGAAGACACTTAGGGGTCGCGCGCAAAGGAGGATCGCCGGCGCCCGGCCAAGTGGCTCCCGATGCGGGTCGATGGTCGGAGCCGGCGGCTTTGCTGCCATTCCGTTTCGGGCAGTTCACCGGGGTCGCGGTAGTCCTGCCGTCGGTACTGGTGCTTCGGGCTCTATGGGCGATCTGACGTGGCGACGCGGCGAAGAAGGGTTGCAGGCGGCTGCACCCCAAGACAGCTCGCCGCTGGGCGCGGCCGTCTCGATGAAATCGGGGGAAGCGATCAACCCATACTTCCTCCTTCCGGAGGGCGAAGGGCGCGTTTAGCGCTCCATCTGCGCGCCGCGTCCGTCCTCGTTCAGGCTGGCTGTCGGAAACGGGTTACTGCGAGCAGGGCGGGGGAGCCGCCGTTCTGATGTTCGAACCCGGCCAGGGCAACATCCTGCAAGGTATCCGCAGCACTGCCACCGTGTTCGCACGGACCCTGATGGCGGCACTTCTCCCGCTCGTGCTCTGGCGGCTGGTGGGCCGGGGGAAACGGGCAACTTGCCCGCGCATGTCCGGATTCACTTGGTCGCGCGGGGTGTGAAACCGCCCCCAAATGAATCAGCACATCACGGCGTCCAGGGTTATGCGCAGTCACGCCGCTGTCCTCTGCCGGCCCACCCAGCGCGACCGTTGGCGCAACCGGCGGCGGTGGCGCAGACGCAGTTAGTCTCCTGCGAAGAGCCGGCCGAGCAGTCGCCGGATCGGTGGCGCATCACGCGGGGCCGTGCCGGAGGCTTCCATCAGTCGTGTGGCCAGTGCAGGGGTCGTCCGGTAGTCGGTGATGGGATAGGCAGTCGTCTTCACCGCCGCGTCGAACAGATCTGCGAACAGTGCCCGAAACTGTCCCGGTGCAACCTCGATCCGGTGGTCCGGATCCCATTCCGTGAAGTACTTGAGGCACTCCCTCTCCGTTCCGAACATTTGCCCATAGGGCCCGCAGACGAGCGCGTGCGTGATGCGCTTGCGGCGACCGTTCGCCTCCTTGGCGCGCGCGATCTGTTCCGCGGTCAGGATCACCAGGGTCAGGTTGTGTTTCATCCTCACCTTCGCAGCTGGCGCGCCGGCAGCGGGTCCCGCCATGCGAGACCCCCAGGCGGGAGGGCGGCAGGACCGGTCCCTGACGCCGTCATCCCGACCGTGCCGGTGCGAAATTCCGGTATCGGCAGCGGCCACGCGGTCTCCACGTGGCCTGCGAAAGGCCGCGCCGGACAGTTTGGCCACGGGCGTCCCGCGCCGAGCGACTGTACCAATGCTCGGGGTCATGCACGAGGCACATCCAGCCGCGACCCGAACCCGCTCCGCTCCGCCGCCTGGCCGGCCCGGTTGCGGCACCCGATCGGCACCAACATTGCGCCTGGACCCATCGATCGGGGCTGCTCGAGCCCAGCGAAGACACCGTTCGGGGAAACGCAGCCGGCGCCCCATCGATCGTCCCGGGGCGCAACATGGCCGCCCGGGACTTGTACCTGGTGAGGGCGAACCGGTCCGGTCCGCGCGCTGACAGGCCGCGGCTACCGCCGGTCATCGAAAGTGTCCTACCACTGCGAGGATTGTTCCGCGTAGACGTGATCGGGCAGCCGGTAGCTGGTTCCCCCTTCGTCGAACATCGAAACTTCGAGAATGGTGGTCAGGTTCGCTGTTTCCGCGGCGCGCCTGGGGTTCAGCTTGCGCAACATCCTCTCGACCCGGTTCAGCGCCCGGAACTTCCAGAGGACACCGAAAGTGGAACTCGCGGGAAACATGAGCTCGTCGGCGAGTTGGACACCGATCAGTGCACGTGACAGCTGCGCGATGTAGCCGGCGAGCTTCCGGCGCTCGTTCCGGTCGTCAAGACCGGCGAACAGCGGCGCGGAATTGATCAGCGATGCCGCGAGGGCGATCGATTCCGCCGACGGCGGCGGCTCGCAAAGCCCGCCGATGCGGAAGACTTCGAGCGCGTCCTCCTCGCTGCGGTACAGGATGGTTTCGGGAATGCCCATCAGATAGCCCGAATACCGCCACACCGCCATGAAGCTCCGGCGCTCCTCCTCGGAGAAGGACGCGCCCAGGCGATGCAGGTGCTGCAGCAGCCTCGCGGAAAAGGCAGCGATCGCGAAACCCAGATGCGCGGCACTGATCGGCGTGCCCAGCTCCCCCGCGTCCCATTCCCCGGATCGGCCCAGGAGTTGCCGGATCTTTGCGTGCACCAGCCTGATACGAACAGAATGCGTCCACCCGTCGGCATGCGTGTCCATGCCGCCGGGCATGAAGATCTCCAGCATGTGACGGTTATTCTGCTTCAGCCGGCGCACGCCCTGGTCACGCAGCCGACCGGTGAGAAAGAACGACTTCGCGATGTTGGTGGAGAACCCCTCGACCAGGACCCCGGCCACCATGCCGGCGAGGATCAGCCGCGTGTTCCGGTGGAACATGCGGCAGCCAGGCTGAAATGAGGACCGGTCGAGCCAGGTCGGCGGTTCGGCACAGTGCGCGAAGAAATCCCTGACCGACGCCGGTGCGTCGCGAAGCGCGTCGCCCGCGCGATCGTGCATGCCGAGCTCGATCAGCCTGGCCGCTTCATCCTGTCCGAGCGGCTCGAGTTCGGCGATCATGGCGTCGGCGAGCGGATCGCCGATCATGGTGTGCGCGACGTAAGCGGCAGTCCGGTCGGGATCGACGTGTCGGCCCCGGACGCACCCCTCAGCGTAGGCCGTGGGGATATTCTTTGTGTCTGGCGTCAATTCCGGCCTTGCACCTGCTGATCTAGGGGCGGGTCCCGGTGAACGCGCACATATCTGTACATCTCCCGCGACGATAAAGGCCGTGCCAAGGCCCGGTCTGCGTATGCACGGAATTATGGTGGAACCCTGCCATGGGTAAAGGGCGTGCCACAAGAAAGATCGTGGACGACGGCCCGTGCCAGCGCCTGGTGGACAGCGTTGACGCGTCCCTTGAACCCGGGCCGGACGTCTTCCGGCGCCTTGGCCGCCAGGTCCCGCACGCGGTGCGCGAGGCAGAGCTGGCGCGCCGAGCGAGCCGCACCTGGCAGGAGGCGTTGGCCGACCGGCGTCAGCGCCGGCCCTGTCAAAACCGCTCGAGATCGAAACGGTCCAGGGTCATCACCTTGGTCCACGCCGCGATGAAGTCTTCCAGGAACGCTGCCTGCCCGTCGTCGGCCGCGTAGTACTCCGCGACCGCGCGTAGCTCGGCGTTCGAGCCGAAGATCAGGTCGACCGCGGTCGCCGTCCATTTGCGCTCGCCCGTCGCCCGATCATGACCCGTATAGACCCCCTCGGTGGACGACTCGGACCACTGCGTGGACATGTCGAGCAGATTGACGAAGAAGTCGTTGCTCAGCGTCCCAGGCCGATCCGTCAGCACGCCGTGGGCCGAGCCCCCGGCATTGCCGCCCATGGTGCGCATGCCGCCGACGAGTACGGTCATCTCCGGGATCGTCAGGGTCAGCAGTGCCGCCTTCTCCACCAGCATGTCCGCCGGCGAACGGACGTTTCCGTCGGCGAAGTAGTTCCGAAAACCGTCCGCCTTCGGCTCAAGCAGGGCGAAGGAGTCGGTATCGGTCTGCTTCAGGGACGCGTCCATGCGGCCTGGCACAAACGGCACTTCTGCCTCGAAGCCGGCTTCTGCCGCGGCACGCTCGATGGCGGCTGCGCCGCCTAGGACGATCAGGTCGGCAAGCGAGACCCGCTTGGCGCCCGATTGTGTCGCGTTGAATGCACGCCGAACGGTCGCGAGGGTCTCCAGCACGCGGGCCAGTTCCGCCGGGTCGTTGGCGGCCCACCCGATTTGGGGTGCGAGACGGATTCGCGCACCGTTGGCGCCGCCCCGCATGTCGGTTCCGCGGAACGTGGACGCGGACGCCCAGGCGGCCCGGATCAGTTCGGCACCCGACAGCCCCGAAGCGACGATGTCGGCTTTCAGCGCGGCCGCATCCCGGGCGTCGATCAGGACGTGATCCACCTCGGGGATGGGATCCTGCCACACGAACTTCTCGCCGGGCACGTCATCGCCCAGGTAGCGCGAGGTCGGACCCAGGTCGCGATGCGTCAACTTGAACCAGGCCCGGGCGAAGGCGTCCGCGAGCTCCTCCGGATGCTCGAGCCAGCGCGACGTGATCTCCCGATAGGCCGGGTCCTCCTTCATCGCGAGGTCGGTGGTGAGCATCATGGGTGCGTGCCGCACGACGGGGTCGTGCGCATCCGGCACCCAGTCCGCCGCCGCCCCGTCAGCGGGCTCCCACTGGATGGCGCCCGCCGGGCTTCGCGTCTGTACCCAATCGAACGCGTACAGGTTCTCAAGAAAGTTGTGGGTCCAGGCGGCGGGACTGTGCGTCCACGCGCCTTCCAGCCCGCTGGTGATCGTGTCGGCACCATGACCGTCGCCTAAGCGGTTCCGCCAGCCGAATCCCTGTGCCTCGATGATGTCTCCCTCCGGTTCGGGGCCCACGTACCGGGATGGGTCCGCCGCACCATGCGCCTTGCCGAAGGTATGCCCCCCGACGATCAGCGCGGCCGTCTCCTCGTCATTCATCGCCATGCGGCCGAACGCCTCGCGGATGGCTTGCGCGGCCGCCATCGGGTCCGGGTTCCCGCCCGGACCCACGGGGTTCACGTAGATCAGGCCCATCTGGGTGGCGCCGAAGGGAGGATCCAGCTCTCCGTCCGCATTGCGGCGATCGGCGGCCAGCCACTCGCCTTCGGGGCCCCAGTTCACGTCCTCCGGCAGCCACGCGTCGATGCGGCCGCCCGCGAAGCCCAGCGTCTCGAAACCCATCGACTCCATGGCCACCGTGCCGGCGAGGATCATCAGGTCGGCCCAGGAAATCCCGCGGCCGTACTTCTTCTTGATCGGCCAGAGCAGCCGGTGCGCCTTGTCCAGGTTGGCGTTGTCGGGCCAGCTGTTGAGCGGCGCGAAGCGCTGCAGGCCGCCGTCCGCCCCGCCGCGGCCGTCGATGGTCCGGTAGGTGCCCGCGCTGTGCCAGGCCATGCGGATGAAGAGCGGGCCGTAGTGACCGAAGTCCGCCGGCCACCAGGGCTGGGACGTCGTCATCAGCTTCTCGAGATCGGCCTTTACCGCATCCAGGTCCAGGCTTTCGAACGCCTCGGCGTAATTGAAGTCCGCGTCCGCGGGACTCGATTCCCGGGAGTCCCGACGCAGGGGATCGAGGTTCAGCCGGTTCGGCCACCAGTACTCGTTGTCCGGTGCTTGGCTCCGGGCGGCCGCGAGATCGACCGGCAGGGCCGGCACCATCCCGATCGTCAACAGGGCCGCGATGGAGATCGTTCGCTTCAACACAGTGCTTTGCTCCCGCAGTCTAGAGGTCATCATGGGCGCATCGTTGGCGTGGCCGATCGGCCAGCAACATGGGTCGGGGGTGTGATTCGGGGGCGGGGCGTCACGGTGACGCGGCGACGGCGCGCCGGTCGGACGCGAGCGCGGGGACGGCTGGCAATGTGGCCACGGGCGCCGTTCACGACAGCGGCACGATGGCGGCCGCGCGCAGGAATGGGTCGATCACGAACGTTGGCGAAGCCGCTGGCCGGGCCCCGGTAACCGCGACACCGGCGACCGTCAGGCTGGCTTCCGCCTCGGACGCCCTCCGCAAGGGGCCCGCTATTCCCTGTAGCCAAGATGGATTCTCAGATCGTGAAGAAGGTGCAGCGCAATCTCGTACGTCACCAACAGCAGGAGCAGCAACAGACTGGCCACCACGACACCTTCGGCTGTCGCGGCCCAGAGGTGTCGCATGTTCTGCAGTTGGTCCGCTCGACGCAGCTTCACCAGGGGCGATGACAGGTTGGGTGTGAACATGTCATGACAGAGAGATGCAAGCAGTAGGTCAAGAGTACAAGGTATACGAACAGCGCATCAGCGCGAGCATTGCAGTCATGCGTTGTGCCTTTCCGGTTGGGGATTATACAGATAGGTTGACTCCGTAGCGGTCCGTGTGCTATATAGAACAGGCAACGGAGGACGCGACATGGCCCACAAATCACCCGGTAAATCCGACCGCAACGGCATCACGATGGTGCAGTTGTTCGACATGTTCCCGGACGATGAAGCAGCCCGCGTCTGGTTTGAGCAGCAGGTATGGCCAGAAGGCAAACGCTTCTGCCCACGGTGTGGCAGCACTCGCACCCACGAATGCAGCCATGCCAAATCGCCCTACCGCTGCACCGATTGCCGCAAGTACTTCTCGGTCAAGACGGGAACAGCTATGGCGGCTTCCAAGGTGCCGCTCCGCAAGTGGGCAATCGCGATCTACTTGGAGTGCATCAGCCTGAAAGGCGTGTCGTCCATGCGCCTGCACCGCGATCTCGGTGTAACGCAGGCAACTGCATGGTTCATGCTCCACCGGATTCGGGAGGCGTGGGCAGACGAGGATTCAGTCCCTTTCGCCGGGCCGGTGGAAGCTGACGAGACCTACGTAGGCGGCCGCCGGAAGAACATGTCCAACTCCAAGCGTCGCGAACTGGCCGGCACCGGACGTGGCGGCGCTGGCAAGGCAGCCGTCGTCGGGGTCAAGGATCGCGCCACAAAGAAGGTTCGGGCCAAGGTCGTGCAGAACACCGACGGCAAGACCCTGCAAGGCTTCGTCACTGCTAACGCCGCGACCGATGCCAAGGTCTACACCGACGAGGCGACGGCCTACAGCGGCCTCCCCCGCGACCATGAGACGGTCAAGCACAGCGTCTCCGAGTATGTCCGGGACATGGCGCACACCAACGGGATTGAATCCTTCTGGTCGATGCTCAAGAGGGGCTACATCGGCACCTATCACCACATGAGCGAGAAACACCTGCAACGCTACGTGAACGAGTTTGCAGGCCGTCAGGGGATGCGTGAACTCGACACGCTGGCCCAGATGCAGACGGTAGCCGCTGGCTTGATTGGTCGGCGGCTGATGCTGCGTGATCTGACCGCGTGAGGGTGGCATGGAACACCCGCACTGCTCCGGCGTCGAACCGGAAGCGTTAGCCCGCGCACTGCTCCGGTCCGGTCGGGAGAGGAAGTTCCCGGCCTCGCTGATCCCCGCCGTGAACGTTGCGGAAGTGCCGCAACGCAGCCCGCTACGCTATCCGGGCGGCAAGACGTGGCTGATCCCCCACATTCGCCGTTGGCTGGCTGAGACGTCCCGACGCGGCCCGCACCCGCTGATGATGGAACCGTTCGCCGGTGGCGGGATTGTCTCTCTGACTGCGGTTATGGAGGGGCTGGCGGAACGTGCGCTCATGGTCGATCTGGACCATGACGTATCCGCGTTCTGGCGTTCGGCGATTGACTACAGCGACGAACTGATGGAGCGCGTAGCAGCGTTCGAGCCTACCCGCGAGCGTGTCCAGCGGCTCGCTGAAACGGCACCGACCAACGTTGTGGAACACGGGTTCCGCACCCTGGTTCTGAACCGCACCCGGCGGGGCGGCATCCTTGCGCCTGGCGCGTCCCTGGCAAACAGCGGAGAGAACGGCAAGGGTGTGGCCTCCCGCTGGTACCCGGAGACGTTGTGCAGCAGACTGGAGGCGATCGCGGCCTACAGTGAGCAACTGGCCTTCCTTGAAGGCGACGGGCTGGAACTAGCGGAAATCATCGCCGTTCGGGATGACACCTGTTTCTTCATTGACCCGCCGTACACGGCCGCGGGCGGCAAGAAGGCGGGGAAGCGGCTGTACGTCCACAACGAGATCAACCATGTCCGGCTGTTCGAGGCGATGGCCGACCGCCGCGCCAACTTCCTGATGACCTATGACCTGTCGGCGGAGATCGTGCAGTTGATCCGCAGATTCCACTTCCACGCGGTCACGGTCACGATGAAAACGACACACCATGAGCGGACACCGGAACTGGTGATTACAAGGGAAAGTCTGTTCACGTGAGTTACGGCATTGCGGAGTGGTTCGGGAGCGACATTCGCGATCTCAGCCCCCAACAGAGGCAAGCCCATGCGCGTGCAGCACTAGGGCAGGCGCCGCCGCTTGGATGTCCGTTCGCGGGCGGCCAGTGCAGCAAGAGGGGTGGCGTCTGCTCTATCCGCGAACATCCGAACGGGGAACCGGTGATCACGTGCCCGACGCGGTTTGAGCAAGACCAACTGCTT
Organism: Alphaproteobacteria bacterium; assembly: GCA_022819905.1. GTDB lineage: Bacteria > Pseudomonadota > Alphaproteobacteria > TMED109 > TMED109 > VXPW01. The sequence continues at coordinate 39,303 of JAJEGJ010000074.1, read as the reverse complement.
GTGCATTGGCTGGCTGATGTTGTCGGGTTCGATATCCACGACACCCACATGGCCCGCGAGGTCGGGTTCATGGAAAGCACAGCATCAGCGGGTCGGTCGGCTGGCCGTATCGACATGGTGATTGCCCGCGTCAACGGGGCATTCCGCTGGTTCGGCTTGGAGGTTCAGGCGGTCTATTTCTCCGGCGCGGGCATGGGGCCGGAGTTCGAGGCACTGGCCGTCAATGCCGACCGTGATCCGCCCGCACCGATCGGTCACCGACGGCCGGACTTCCGATCATCGGCCCCGAAGCGGCTACTGCCGCAGCTGCAGATCAAGGCACCCACGCTCATGCGGTGGGGGTCGAAGATTGCCGTTGCTGTTGACCGCCCGTTCTTCGCCTTTGTGGGCGGCCCGTCAGAGTCCCCCAGTCAGGATCTGAACGATGGCGATGTGATCTGGCTTGTGCCTGCGATGGTGGGCGGGAGGCTGATTCGCTGGCATTGGGAGGTCATGACGCTGGAGGATTCGAGTAGCAAGCTGCTTGCTGCCAAGACCATCAATCGCGCTGATTTCGAGGCCGCGCTACGTGAGAAACTCCGCCCGGTTTCAGGGCCGTGAGTCAACCTATCTGTATAATCCCCTTCCGGTTCACGGACTGCACAGAAGTGGCTTGTTCCGCTGCGCGACGGAATTGAGACGGTGCGGCGCCAGCAGCCCGGCGCCGCGCGGCTGCCGCCGTGGCCTGTCGTGCTGCTTACCTGCGCACGGCGCCGAAGGCGCCGGTGAGGTCGGCGCGCTCGACTGATCCGCCCACGCCCTCGTGGTTGGCGCCGTAGAACTGCCCGTTCACGGTCCCGGCATCGCCCCCGGTGCTCCGGAGGTAGTTGGCGCCCACTGTGATGGTGTAGCCGAGGTCGCCGTCTCCCCACGTGGAGCCGTCTTCGTGCTCGAGCGCGGTGAAGTCGGCGCGGCCGTCCATGGTGGCGAGGCTGATGCTGATCTCCGCATTGCCCTGGACGCCGACGAGCGTCGGCGTGAAGCCGATCAGGTCGCCGTTCCAGGTCGCGGTTCCCTGCAGCCGCGTGTTGTCGGCTAGATCCCGGGTGGGGTCCGTGCCCTTTGTCCACGGCATGGTGACGCCGTTGGCGTGCCGGACGCCGAAGCTGACCCGCGACAGGCTTCGCGTGAGATTGGTGCCCTGTTCCTCCCACGCCCCGAGGTCGGTGACGGACAAGTCTTCGGGTTCGATCTCGGCTGGAAGGCGCGTGTAGAGCGCGAGGACCCCGGCCGCGTCGATTGCCGGCAGCGATCCGTCGATGCGGAACCAGGCATCGGCCATGTTGGAGTCCGGGTACTCCTCGTGGTCAGGGTGTCCCTGGAGGCCTATCGTGTGTAGCAGTTCATGGACAAATACCGATATTGCTTGGTGGTCAGGTCGGTTGTCGAAGAAGTCGGAGTCCATCTCGACTTGTCCTGTGAGCAGGACCTTCTTTTCCCAACGTGCCTGCGCATCGTCATAGACATGCGTGATCTCCTGATGCGCTACGGCCGGACTGGCTCGACCCGAAGCGCTGTCGCGGTGGAACTCAACGAAGATCTCCCCGTGGGGGACGTTGCCCTCTAGATCGCCACCGTCCTTCGCGACTACCGACGGGGCATCCGGGCCGATCTGCAAGTGGTGTTCGTAGGGCAGTGCCCGGTTCACGAGGGCGATGCCGTAGTGGGCGAAGGCGCGCTCGCGCCCGGTCATGCTGGCGGCCATGCGCACGGTTGGCGGGAAGGCGAATCGTACGAGTCCCGGCGCATGGGTGTACTCGCCATGGGCTCCGTCCCAGGGTCCGCCGCTGGCGTGAGAGTACAGGTAGTCGGCGACGCGTTCGGCCGTCGGCCCTTGGGATGTCGTGCGCGTGAGGGTTGTGGGGGATGACGGCGTGCCGCTGTCAGTTGGCGCTCCGGTGTCCGGGTCCTGGGAGACGGGTGAGCCGCCCCCGCCGCCACAAGCGACAAGGATGACGGCCGTCGCGAGTGCGGCGGCATGACGAGTGACCATGAGTGACCTCGCTGTGCATGGCGGCGCCGGCGGGTGCCGGGCCGTTGTCACCACACAGGAAATGTGAAGCCCTGCCTATTCGTCTGGGCGCGGATCATGACTCCGCTCGGAACCGAGCAGCTGTGTTGCTCTGTCAGCATTGAGCCGACGTCTCAACTGGGTTCAAGACCGCGAAGAAACGCGGATTGCTCCTTCGCAGCTGACATCATGAACGGGAGGTCGTTGCCGGCCAGGATCAGCCGGAAGCCCATGCCCACGTAGCGTTCCATCAGGTCGCGCTGGTAGACGCCGCCCAGACCGGGATAGACGCCGTGCGCCGAGCAGGCGGCGAGGACGGTTTCGTAGGCCTCGGCGACGCGGGGGTGCCCGATCTGGCCGCCGATGCCCATTTCGATCGTGAGGTCGTTGGTCCCGACCAGCAGGGCGTCGACCCCGGGCACCGCCGCGATGGCGGCGGCGTTCGCGACGGCGAGCGGGGTCTCCAGCATGACGACGACGAGCGTGGCCGCGTTGATCGCCGCGGTCGCCTCCGGGATGGGCAGCGACCGGAACCCGAGTTGCGGAATGGCGCCGGTGATCGAGCGCTTGCCGATCGGCGGATACTTGCACCAGGCGACCACCTCCGTGGCGCGTTCCGGGGTGTCGACGTGGGGCACCACGACCCCCAGTGCGCCGCCGTCGAGCACGCGCGTCGCGTCGTGCAGTGCCAGCGCGTGGACGCGGACAACCGGCGTGATCCCGGTCTCCCCGGCGGCCACGCTGATCTGCGCCGCCGTATCTAGGGTCATGGTGTTGTGCTCGAGGTCGATGAACAGCCAGTCGTAGCCGCAGCTCTTCATGATGGGGCCGATGTCGACCGTGCGGGCCTGGCGAAGGCCGACACCGATCGCGAGGTCGCCTGCTTCGATGCGCTGGCGGGCGTGATTGATGATTTCGGGCATGGTCTCCGATCCGACCTCGGCTTGGTGGAGCGAATCGTAGCGGGTTCGCCGTTGAGGCGGCGATTCGTGCTGGAGGGAACAAACTTGGCAAGAAAGGAAGAGGACACGCAGGGCGCGGATTTCGGGCCGATCAGTTGGCGGCCATCCGAGAAGTGACGCCGCTCAGTCGTTGACGTCCGCCGTGAAAGTTCGCTTAACGCACCGCTCAGGACGGACGTAGCTGAACTCGCCGTCCATGCCGAGATAGACCATCGCCGCCGGCACGGAGCCGTCAGCCCGGCTGACCACGTACAGGACGCAGCCGTGATCGTCGACAACGCTCGGGGTGTATGTCGCCCCGTCTCTCACGATCGGATCGCTGAGGGAGACGTCGGAACACGACGCAAGCAGGAGCAAAGCTGCCGCGGCAGCCGCCGCGATCAGCGGGGTGGTCACCAGACTGTTCGGTACGCCACGCCGACCCGCCCTTCGGTTGCGCCTGCCCGGTGGCCGGCATGCATGGATCCGCCTACGGCTAGGGCAAGCGAGCCATCCAGTGTCTCGACGTCGTGTCGGAGAGTCACCGATATCTCCCGCGCATCAGGGCGAAGTGAAATGCGGTGTGTGTCAACGAGCCGCCTTCCGTTCTCGATGATCCCGTTCTCCACGCGGAAGGTTCCGGTTCCCGCCTCTGCGCGCAGGGGCTGTTCCACGGTAACGCCGGTCGAGCCATCTCCGATACGAACCGATGCCGAGGACAGCAGCGCCGTCGAAGCGGTGAACAGTGCGTTGGTTTCGTACTCGGGAATGCTGACGGCGATTGCTCCCTCTGCGTGCAGAGCGAATCCCCGGTCCAATTCATGGGTGAATGATTGGGTAGCCCAGAGCGACCCAGAGCGCAGCTGCGACCCGAACGCCCCCGCCGTCTTTCCTCCCAAGTGCTCGGTGTCACTGTAGCTAAAGCCGTAGCCCCATCCTCCCGTTCCGGGCAGCTTGGCGACACTGAGTGCCGACGGCCCGTAACCGGCGATCCATGTGGGACTTTCCGTCACGTCCGTTCCGGTCGCAACCCACTGCATGCGGCGCGGCGTGAGATCCGCTGAAGGCAGCACCGCCCGCCCGTAGCTCTCGAACAACGGAATCGGCGATCTGCCTTCCGGATTGGTCACCACGAAGCCGCCTACCGGCGACCAAAAGGGGAAGTCCTGGCTGTCAAACGCCGCTATCTCAATAGCGGCCACCCGCTGATCGACGGCCCCGAACGCCGCGGGCGTCTGCAAGACCGTGGCGCCAACCGGACTTTTCAGCTGACCCGCGGTCAATGCTCCGACCGGCGACAACGCGGCTGCCAAGTCGAGATGCCCCGCACCGTACGTTTCCAAATCGGCATAACTGCCGCTTCGGTCTGCGGTATCAAGCATGCGGCGGAGAATCTCGGTATTTCCTCTGGTTCCCCGAAAGTGCTCCATCATGAGCGCCAGCGCGCCTGACACGACGGGGGCGGCAAAGCTAGTCCCTTGGATCGCCCCGACCGTGCCTCGACCAGGCGAACTGGGATTCGGGATCAGGCCTCGAACGGTTCCCGGAGCCGCTAGGCAATAGTGTGGACCATGCAGCCCTGCGTTCCAGTCGTCTGGCAGGTGACCGCACCGGTTAGAGTACCGAGCCAGCAGCCCCGTTGCCGGATCGGTCGCAACAACCGAGATGGCGTGGCCGCGTCTTTCGGGGAGGTAGTACGGCAGGTCTGTTTCAGGGCTGGACCAGGCTTGTCCTTCGTTGCCGGCCGCGTATACAAGGATGGTCTTCTCGGCATCGGCGGTGCTGACTTGCAGTTGGGCGTCTAATGTCCTCGGAAGATACCTTCGGTACCAGTTCAACTCGGAATAGACCCCGTCGGCAACGAGGTCGGGGTCAAACAGGCTGGTTCCGAACGACCTGTTGATGATGTCGAAGTTCGTATATTGCGCCCGGACGTTGGAGGCAAATTCCCGATCGAACTGGTTTCTGTCGAAAGATGGCAGGAACTGGATCGCCAGGCGGAGGGCTCCGTCGGTCAGATGTTGCGATGCCTGGTCGTCCGTGAAGTTCCTTGCAATCGGGATGATTGTGGCCTCTGGCGCGACACCAAGGTTCCTCCCGGCAGCCACAGAAGCCACGGTCGTCCCGTGCGAACCCGTTACGCCATAAGGAGTCGGCACTTCTGACCAGCGAAATATGCGCTCCAGATAACTGTTCTCGCTGTAGAAGATGTCGACCGTGAACACGGAGTCGTCGAACGTCGGCCACCCGTCCTCGTCGACCACCTGCTGCACCCAATTGTTGCGGGCCTCTGCGTCGCCTCCGCTGTCTCCTTCCCAGACCGTACATGTGCCGCGATACTGGCAAGTGTCAATCTCGCTGAAGAAGTCATCTCCATCAGGACGCGGATAGGAGAGCACGGCACCGTCGGCGCTACGGAGCCGAATCCGGCCGCCAAACTCGGCGCGTTGGGTGTAGTCAACGATCGTGTCATCAATTCCAATGCGAATGCCTCGCCCCGAAAGACCGAGGGCGTAGGCGTGGTAGGCGCCAATTAGTTCGAATACCCCGGACTGGTGCGTCGTGATCTGCGTCGTTAGCAGATGGTAGGAAGGCTCGGTGGAAGGTCTCGTCTGAACGGCGTCTGGCGCTTCGACTTGCGTCGGGGAAGAACTCCCGCCAGTTCCGCCACCGCAGGCGGCAAGCATCAGCAAGCAAAGGTAAAGGGAACTTGTACGGCGAAACATGAACTGCCCCAGTTACGCACGAGATGTCCTTATCGCGGCACCGGCACCATCAGAACGGTTTCAATACTTCTGCTGACATCATACGGCAATTCAGATGGATAGGCGGATGTCGCAGCGTCGGCGCCGGAGCGTGCGCGACCCTGTGCCGGGAACCCGGCGCGGCGGCGACCGGCGGAAGTGACAGCGAGCACGCGAAATTCCTGCAATCGGCTTCGCCGGTTCACGTTTTCGTGAAGCATCTGGTGGGGTGCCGTCGTCCTCCCCATATCACTAGTAGCGGGTGTACGTGACGGCCTGAGAGCCTGGAGTAGTGTCAGGCCACAGGCCGAAGGAGGCTAGCCTGATCAATTATCAAACGTTGGTGATTCCCGGTTTCGAGAAAATCCTTCGGTGCAGGGACCCGGAGAGCGGATTGAGCGCCGTGATCGCCGTCCACGATACGACGTTGGGACCGGCGATGGGCGGCTGCCGCATGTGGCGCTACGCAAGTGAAGATGACGCGCTGGCCGACGCGCAGCGCCTGGCGCGCGGCATGACCTTCAAGGCGGCGCTGGCCGGGTTGCCTCTGGGCGGCGGCAAGGCGGTGATCGTCGGCGATCCTCGCCGTGAGAAGTCGCCGGAACTCTTCAGAGCCTTTGGTCGGGCAGTGGAACATCTGCGCGGGACCTACATCACCGGCGAGGACGTAGGCACGTCGGTGGAGGACATGGACGAGGTGCGCCGCGAGACCCGGCATGTGGCGGGTGTGGCGGACGGGAGCGGGGACCCGTCACCGATGACGGCACTGGGCGTGCTGCACGGAATCCGGGCAGCCGTCCGGCATCGTTACGGCGCCGGCAGTCTCGACGGTTTCACGGTCGCCGTACAGGGTCTCGGGCACGTGGGCTTCCACCTCTCCCGGCTGCTGCACGATGCCGGTGCGCAGCTGATCGTGAGCGATGTGGCGGCGGATCGCGTGCAGCGGGCGGTGAGCGCGTTCGGCGCCGTGCCCGTCGAGCCGGACGCGATCGCGGGAGTGGTGGCGGAGGTGTTCGCGCCGTGCGCGCTCGGCGGCGCCGTCAACGGGGCGACGCGGCGGCAGCTCAAGGCCGGCGTGATCGCGGGTGCTGCCAACAACCAGCTTGAATCCCCCGGCGACGGCATGGCACTGTACCGCGACGGCGTGCTCTATGCGCCCGACTACGTGATCAACGCCGGCGGGCTGATCAGCGTGGCGCAGGACATTCTCCGCCGGGGCGAGCCGTACGACCGCGCGGCCATTGGCGCAGATGTCGCCGGCATTGGCGATCGGCTGGAGACGATCTTCAAGGTCAGCGCCCGCACGAACCGACCACCTGCGCAGGTTGCCGACGCAATGGCGCGGGAGTGCCTGGCGGTGCCGGCCGTAGCCTGATCGACGGCACGCAATTCCTGCGGGAAGCGTGGGCTCGACCGTTCTGGGAGATCGTGCCTCGTGCTGAGGCTCGGACTGAGCCGCACAACTGGTCGCGTGTGGTTGCCGCGACCTAGGCAGTCGGTTACAGGTAGTCGAAGCTGGCGAGAAGGCGGGGACGAGGCACCGCCGTCGATAGCCTGGCGGATCGACCGTAATCAGGCGCTGGTGCCCGGGACAACATGATGCCCGCGCCCGGGTGGGGACACCTGTCTGTCACACGCTGGCAGGTCACTTGTACCGGCCGCGAAGTACTCGCGGTCTCGTGGCGTGCTTGCGGCTTCGCCACATCCGCGGCGGTCTCATCGGCGTGGATTCGCCGGTTCCCGCAGGTGGCGCTGCGGTCGTCCGAATTTACCGTCGAGCGGCGGATCTGGAGGCCGTCAACGGCTCTTGGCACGGGTACGACGTGCGCGGCGTCTGCCGCCGCGGCGACGGCCCCGGCGGCCGCGGTTCCGATTGCGGGCAGGTTTGGAGCGATGCCCGTCCGGCCGCTTTCGGCCACGTCGGCGGCTGCGGCGCGGTCGAACCCTCCGTCGCCGGATGATCGGCCTGGGCCGGCGGATATGCATGGGATTGGGACGGGGCTGCCCGTCTTCGGCCGGGCGCTTGCCGCCGCCGGCACAGGCGCTGAGGGCGAGAATTGCCGAATTGAACACGATGGCGGCGAGAAGCGAGACGCGGCGGCGCGTAAGCATCAGAGGTCTCCCGAAAGATCCGGGATGGCGGGCTCTGCCCCTGCAGAGAGAATATGAACTTAGGGCGGCTGAGTGACCACAGGCGCCGGAGCCGGCTGAAGCGGTGCGGCGTTTCGCAGAGTGGCTGCGGGCTCCTCAAAGCGTAGCGCCCGCCTGATCGACGTCTCCGGGCGGCTCGTGAGGTCAGGACCGTACGAGGGTTTGCTGGAACCGGCCGTGGCGGCGCCTTCATGACCGAGCCACGGGTGTGCGGAGCCGGGAGACCGGATCTGCTGCCGTAGCGGCAAGCCAGTTCATGACGGCTGGTGGCTTCGACAGCCATGCGCACGTCAGGCGCGGCCGGATGGATCCGCAAAGGCTGAGACGAGGTCCGCGGGTGTCCGCGTCAGGCGATCGAGACCGGCCGGCTGCGACAGGCAACAGGCGACGAGTCGCGAACCTGCCGCATTGCAGTCAGGGTACTGGGCGAACGTGCAGTGCCGTCACGACTGCCCGTCAGCATGATGCATTGATGCTCGACCCCCACATGCTGTGATGACTCCCGGAAGGGGCACAGCCGATGAGGAACGGGAGCGGCGGCATGCGAACCACGTTGACGATCGAAGATGGGATTGCGAGACAGCTGAAAGACATTGCGCACCGTTCGCGTCGGTCGTTGGAGGCGGTGGTCAATGACGCGCTTCGCGCGGGGCTGCAAGGCGACCGCATCGCCGCCTCGGCCAGGACCTATCGCGTGGAACCGGTCGCGCTGGGCGGCGTGGTAGGCCAGCACGATCTCGACCAGGCCTTGCGGATAGCGGATCAGCTGGAGGACCAGGAGCTCGTCCGTAAGGTTCAGCTCGCTCAGCTTGCTGGTCAGAACCTTGATGCCTATTGATCTCATGCGGGCGAGGCCGCGACCAATAGCTACTGCGTCAGGAGACTTCGTAGCCGCAGCGCCACCGCTCCGGCGAGCATGACAAGCGGCGCCTAATCCCGAGTTCAGCGAAATGGCGAGCGCGGCATCGAGCGACCGGCGGCGCGAGCGGCGCTGATGACGTGCGCGGCCGAGCGGACACTTTGACGCTTGGTGTGGAGGCGAGCCGGCGCGGGCGGGCGGGCGGGTTCTCCGTTCACGAGCTGAGGTCCCGGGCCGATGCGCCGGTGGCAGCGCCCGGCCGGGCGGTGGAGCGTCGCGGCCCGCAGGTCAGCCGTCCTGGACCGAAGCGGCCGTTATGAGGTCCTCAAGCGTGCGTAGCATTCGCTCGATGTCGGCCGCCTCGGACAGGCGGTGGTCGCCGCTCCCGACAAGGATTGCCTCGACATCGTCCGTCTCGAGCTGCTCGGCGATCCGGAGCGAGGTCTCCCAGGGCACCGCCTCGTCCCGCATGCCGTGCAGCAGGCGGACGGGGCAGCGGATCGGGATGGGTGCGTCCAGCAGCATGTGCTGCTCAGCCTCTTCCAGGAGTTCCTGGGTGATCACGTAGCCTTCTTCGCTGTACTCGGACGGAACGGTCACGCGCCCGGCGCGCCGGATGGCCTCGCGTTCGCTCTCGCCGAAATCGTCCTGCCACATGCGGCGCGTAAAGTCGGGTGCGGCCGCGATGCCGAGCAGGCCGGCGATCCGTGTGGGCCGCGCCCGCGCCGCGAGGAGGGCGATCCAGCCGCCCATGCTGGAACCGACGAGGATTTGCGGGCCCTCGGTTGCCCCGTCCAGCACGGCCAGCGCGTCTGCAAGCCAGGTGCCGATCGTGCCGTCCTCGAATACTCCCTCGGAGGCGCCGTGGCCACGATAGTCGAAGCGGACGAAAGCGCGGTTCCCGTCGCGCGCCCACGCCTCGAGTGCGGTCGCCTTGGTGCCGGTCATGTCCGACATGAAGCCGCCCAGGAACACGACGCCCGGTCCGGAACCGGCGGTGCGCACATACGCGATGCGCACGTCGCCGGTCGAGGCAAGGTAGGCGAGGCTGGTGGCCACGGCAGGGGATGCCGACGGGGACACCCCGTCCGGTCAGGCCTCCGGTGCCGCCGCGAGGGGAGCTTCGTCGTCAGGTGGCGGCGTCGGGAGCGTCTCCTCGGGATCCGATGCCGCCGGCTCGGGTTCCGGCGGAGCGGGCATGCGTTCCGGCTCCGCAGCCGCCGGAGCGGCACTTTCCGTCGCCTGCTGCCGCGCCGCGATGGAAGCCTCCACCGCCTGGGTGGCGTGGCCGAGGCCCTGGACGGGGGCCACCACCATCACCATCTGGCGACCGTCCATCGACGGCAGCTGCTCGATCCGTACCCGTTCGGACAGTTCGCCGCGGATGCGTTCGAGCACCTGCGCCCCGAGTTCCTGATGCGCCAGTTCGCGTCCGCGGAAACGGAGGGTGACCTTTACCTTGTTGCCGTAGTCGAGAAACTTGGTGATCGACCGCATCTTCACGGCGTAGTCGTGCCCGTCGATGTTGGGTCTGATCTTGACTTCCTTGACCTCGAACGTGCGTTGCCGCTTCTTGGCTTCGCGCGCTTTCCGCTGGTCCCGGTAACGGTACTTGCCGTAGTCGAGGATCTTGCAGACCGGCGGGGACGCATTGGGGGATACCTCCACAAGGTCGAGCCCGGCGTCCTCGGCGCGTGCAAGTCCCTCTTCGAGCGGGACGACGCCCACCATGGTTCCATCGAAGTCGATTAGACGAACCGGATCAATCCTGATTTCCTGATTGATTCGCGGGCCGCGGCGTGTCGGGGCAACCGGCCGCGCAGGGCCCCTAGCGATTAGTTTGTCTCCGCAAGCGTGCTTCCTCCCGTGCCCGACGATCGGGCTCTGTACACAAGGGTAAAGACGCACCGGGCCAGCGCAAGCACCGGGCGCCACAATGCGCGCGAACTGGATACCGAACAGCAGATGGAAGCAATCGTTTGCGGGGTGGTCGGGCGCCGGTTGCGGTGTCCCAATCTCATCTCGCAGCTCGCCTCGCGAGGTTTCTCGGTCCCGAACGCAGGGTCAGTTACCTGACGGCGTGACGGTCCAACACTCCCTTCGCACAGGCCTTGCGATTCCTCGAACAATGACGACGAACAGGCTTCAGCTTCCGTCAACCGATCAGCCAGCAGCGCAATTCTTCCTTGAACACTGCGGCCGCCGCGACGATGAGGCCGCTACACACCACAGCAGCAGGAGCTACGGCGCGCCACCAGAACAGCCGTGTCTCACGCCTGGCGGCCGCATTCATGGTACTTCGGGAGATGTCAATCTTTCTGCATATGGCCTTCAATTTACTGAAATGTTCCATGTAGACGGTCGCGGTCGCAACAGCACCCTCTCTTGAACGTCCGGCCGCGATGGCATCCTGAGCATCGGATGCCGTTAGAAGAATGTCTTCCCAGTCATCCAGATAGTTGATGACGACTAGCCCTTCGTAAGCCTCATTGAACTGATCGATGATCTTTAGTGCATGAAAGATCCCGGCCTCCGAAGCCTCGTACATCGATCGATCGCAATGCCCGATGGCTTTGCCGAGTTCCTTTTGACTGACAACTTGCCCACTATCGGACAGAGAACGAAGGAAATGGTAGCCGGCATTCCGCAATTCATTGTGAGCAGGAATGACGACGGCTGATCGAAACAACTCCACTTCCTTGGCAAACTTGTTTGCCTGTTCATAGGCAGACCGGTACTGTTGGACCGTTGGGGAATCTCACGTAGTCCCCCGAGATTCATCGCTCATCGAATCGAAGACCCTTGATCTGTTCCAGTTCGTTATCAAGGTCCTCGCGGGTCAGATATTCGCCGAGCTGCAGCCGGACGTTCCCTCTGCTGAAACGAGAAACAGTCTCTCGTTCCATTTCACGAATAGTCTCGCGGTCGTACTTCGGAAGTTCGGGAGGCTTTCTTAGGACCATCCGAAGGTACTTAAGCAGACGCATGAGGAGACTCCAGAAGCGCGGCGAAATTCTCGGGCGTAGGTATGGTGTGGGATGAAGAGCACTCCGATAACAGGCCCGCAGAGAGCCGGACACGTCAGGCAAGACCTGACTCCGGTCAAAGCCATAGCGTTTAGCAGCGAGAGGCTGCCGGCAGGCTCAGGAGCACTCTAAGGTGCGGGCCATAGGCCCGAGTGTATACAAAAAAGCACGGTTTCCGCAATTCTTATGGCCCCGTATGGAGCCCACGCTGACCGTGCGTCAGGTTACGATGCGGCGTGTTCGGGCTCCGCAGACGAACGCTGGCCAACCCACGGATGAAGTCGGCTGACAGACATGTCGGTTCCAGCGTACGACAGGCCGTTTGACAGATATCTGGCACTAAAATACAGATATCTGTATGAAGACGACGCTCAACTTTGATGATCGCCTGATTCGCGCCGCCAAGGTGCGGGCAGCAGAGGACGGCGATACGCTGACCCGCCTGATCGAGCGGGCGCTGCGGCGGTACTTGGCAACGTCCGTGTCAACGGCGCGGTCGTTTCGCGCCGAGCTGGTGATCAAGGGCGGACAGCCGGTGGCCGGCGTCAATGTGGACGACAGGGACGCGTTGTACGAACGGATGGACGGGCGCGGTTGATCGCCGTCGACACGAATGTTCTCGTCCATGCGCATCGGCACGAGTCACCACGGCATGTCCTCGCGGAAGCGGCGGTGCGCGACCTGGCCGAATCGTCGTCGCGTTGGGCTATCCCGGTCTTCTGCCTGGGAGAGTTCGTGCGGGTGGTGACACACCCGCGGTTGTTCAACCCGCCGCATTCCGCGGATGAGGCATCTTTGGCCGTGCGGCGACTGATCGCATCCCCCAGCCTGACGGTACTGTGCCCCGGTCCAGACTATCCGGTCCTTCTGGTGGAGGCCGTCCAGGAAGGGAACGCGATCGGCAACCTGGCGTTCGACGCGCAGATCGTGGCCTTGTGTCGGGAACACGGTGTGGCGTGGTTGATGACCGAGGACCGCGACTTCGATCGCTTTGCAGGTCTGGTGACGAAGCGGCTTGCGGACCGATAGCAGTCGCGGGCACGGACCATGTGCGGCTACGAACTGGCGCGATGGGTCCGGCATGGAGCGCTTCCTGGTGCTGAGTGGACTGACGCAGCGGCGAGATCCACGGGCTGCGGTCGTTGCACATGCGGCTGGACCGGAGCGCGATCCGGTTGGTCAGCTGGAAGACGGGCCTGCGCACGGTGCCACGGTCGCCGACAGGGTTAACGGGTCGTGGCCAACGTGCTGCGGTTGGCTACCGGCTCTACGAATCCGGGGGGGCATCGATCTGCCATCCGTCGGTCCAGACCGGCGTGCGTGCCGCTATTCCAGACGCTGGACACGCAACGTCCCGAACCGCTCAAAATCGCTGTCGTTCGTCAGAATCCCATCGATACCGTGTTCCCGGCATACGGCTGCGATCTGCGCGTCGAACATCAGGTTGCCATGCGAATCTGCCTCGCGGGCAGTTGTTAGCAGCCACGCCATGAATTGCGGGCCGGGCTGGACAACCTCGCAACTCGGCGAGGCGACCACAGCCTCAATAAAGTCGGCCGCCTGTGCGACCGTCGAGGGCGGATTGAACACACGCCTGTGGGTCACCACCCGCATGAATTCGCTGACGCAGAACACCGGCAATGCCCACCGTTCCATGCCTTCACCGAGGGCGACCAGCCGTGCCGTCGCTGCCTCGTGCCATTCGCTCTCGACCCGGTGCGCATACATCAGGACGTTCGTGTCAACCGCTATCACGGCCGGTCGATCACATCGTAGAGCGCGTCCCGGTCGCTGACATCGACATTCGGCGGCCGATCCCCTTTGACAGGCTTCAGTCGCATGCGGAACGGTTCCTTGCGGTCCTGCACTGCCGCGAGCCGCGCCCGCAGAGCGTCTTCGACGAATCTCGTCAGCGTGATTCCGTCGCGGGCCGCCCGGCCCTTGGCTTGGCGCAGGACCTGATCGTTCAGATTGAGGGTTGTCTTCATCACCAGCCAGCCTTCATGGGGATACAGCTCATCCAAATCACTGTGCAAGAGCCGCCGAAAAGGCGTTCTTGTGATGACGGCGGGCTTATGGTGGGAGCCCGCCGGTAGGACACGGGTCCGTCCCGGCCCTTAGGAATGGGTGTTCCCTGGTCGGCCGGGACCGGCATCTCCAGGGTGCATCTACCAGCAGGCCGGGATCCTCAACGGTGACGCCCGGCAGCCCCACGAAAGCACGGTGTGCCACCGCGAACTCTTCCGGCGCAAAGCCATAGACGCTGCACAGGCCCCATTCACTGTCCAGCAGGACCGTCGTGCTTGCAAACACCGCTCCGCCGTTTTGACATCGCGGTTGCGCGCCGGTCATCGTGAGCTTCGCCGCCGAGCGGCGTGAGTTCGGACGGATTCCAGCTGCCGAACAGTGGCTTGGTGGCCACATTGGCGCACGGTGCACGAGCCCAGCGGTATCGGATGGGGCCGAAGGCTGCAGCGGATCGGCGTTACTTGAGCGGGTTGGTCCACTGCAGCCCTTCGAAGCGGGCGAAATCGCCATCTGCCGAACACAGGACGAGTCCATGCTCGACGGCGAGGGCGGCCAGGTGAGCGTCCGGTATGAGGTTTGCCCGGCCTTCTGCGCTAGCCATGAGGGGCGCCAGTACTTCCCGGTGGCGTGCGGTGGGCAACGGAATCCAGGTCGACTCAGGCGTCACGTTCGGACTCCTTAGGCTGCTGCTTCCCTGACGCCGGGCTGTGGCCAGCGGTTTCCCAGGCCGCCCTTCCGCCCGCCCTTGTCTTTCCGCCAGCGTGCTCCTGTCCTAGACTTCTCCCGTAGGAAGGGGACGCCCGCCATGCGCGCCTACACTGCCGTCGTCGAGCGCTGCCCTGACACCGGTCTCTATGTCGGCTACGTACCCGGCCTCGCCGGCGCCCACAGCCAGGGCGCGACGCTGGACGAACTCAACGCCAACCTCACCGAAGTCGTAGCCCTGATCCTGGAGGACGGTGAGCCAGCGATCGAGGGGGAGTTCATCGGAACCCAGACCGTCCGGGTCTGAGTGGCCATGCCCGTCCTGCCGGTTCTCCGTCCGCGCGAGGTCATCGCCATCCTGTCCGCGCTCGGCTTTCGCGAGGCACGCCAGCGCGGCTCCCACAAGCGTTTTGTCCACCCGGACGGGCGCAGCACCACCGTGCCGGTCCACGGCTCCCGCGACATCTCGCCCGTCCTTCTCCGCCGCATCGCCCGGGATGCCGGCCTCACCGCGGCCGAGTTCATCCGGCACGGACGCTGAGCCCGAAGGCAGCGAGCGCACAGCGATTCCAGCCGGTGTGCAATGGACAGCGGGTCTGCGCGGGCTCGAAGCGGCTTTGGAGCCGGATCCCGTTGCCCTTGCGACCTTCTCCAGCGTCCGCGTGGTTGGCGGCGCCCGGCCGCTTTCCGGCCGCGCCACCGCCGATTGCGTGGTCAGCATCTGCTCGGCACGGCAGCAGAGCTGACCGCGGCCGAGGCCCGCGCGCGGCGGCCGACATCGAAGCCGCACAGGCCGAACGCTGGCCCGACCCCATGTTCCGGGACTTCGCCGACGAGTTCATGTGCCGCCAGGCGCGGCAGTGGAAGCCCGCCACCCGCAGGAGCAACGCCGCCGCACTCCGGCGCGACCTCCTGCCCGTCTTCGGCGCCATGCGCCTCGCCGATAGCGCCCGCGCCAACGTGCAACGCTGGTTCGACTCCATGAACGGCGCACCTCGCACCGCAAACCGGGCCCTGCCGGTGCTGTCCGTGATGATGACTCCGGCCGAACTGTGGGACGTCCGGCCCCAGGGCTCGAACCCTTGCCGCAACATGCGCCGGCACCGGATGAAGCCCAGGGAGCGGTTCCTGGCCCTCAACGAGCAGAAGCGCCTCCGGTTTGTCCTCGATCACGCGGAAGGCCGGCACATACGCCTAGCGCCAACACCGGCCGTGCAGGGTCACGGCTCACGATGGATCGAACTTGAGGTCCGCTGGCGACGGCGGAATTTCTGCGCCGGTCTCCCAAGAAGCTGCCCGGCATCCGTCGCGTCCTGCGAGACAAAGGATCCCCTTGTCCGCCTCCTGAATTGCCGAACGGACTGCAGCGCTTGTTCCGGCGCGGACGCGGAGCGCGGACTCGATCGCCTTGACCGCAAGGAACGACGCGGAGCATTCCTGGGGCTGGCCTCCTGTTCGAGGCGGTTCTTGAGTTCCGCGTCGAATCCGAGCCAGTAGCGCGCGACCCCCTGCATGCGTTCGCTGTCGATTTCTACGGCGCCTCGAATTCCACGACGTCGACGGGGCACACACCCGGGGCGTCGCGTCGTGCCCAAGCCCGTCATCGCCTCGTCCTGCAGGTCGGGCGGGAATACGCCGCGGGGCACACTGTCGCTGCCGGCCGTTGCCGGAACGCCCGCGCGCCCGGCAATGCCGGCGGATCAGGCAGGCCGCTGCATGTCTCCGCCGCCAACCGGCGGCAAGCACCGGGGCTAGCTGCCCAGCAACGTGAGCGCGGCCACCAGTATCGTGGCCAGCACGAAGCCGAACGCCTTCTGGAAGTGGAAAAAGTGCGTGAGCCAGGCGCGGTCGTGCTTGACACCTTTGAAGCGGTCAGTCGTGTCGATAAGCGGCAGCGCATTCTCGAGGCTGTACCAGAGACCCGTCCAGCCTCGGAGGGACCGCTGCTCGCTGCGTTGCGCGAGCAGCCCGCCCAGCACCACCAGCAAGATGAACCAGTAGAGGGCCTGGAACGGATAGACCCCGTAGCCCACGAACATCCACTCCCCGATGAGCACGGCCCGGCGGACCGAACTGATCGAATCATCGTGTTCGACCTTGTGTTCGAGCCTGGCGAACCGAATCGCCCTGGCTTTCTCGGTCGCGCCGGCAGCCTCGAGCACCGTCGCCACCTGCGTGTAAGGCTCCGGGTTGTAGCTGTTCCCGTAGTCGCGTTGCGCCTTGATCCAGTCGATCAGCCAGCTGGCGGACGCGTGGCCCATGCCGGATCTGTCCGAGGCGCCCATTCCAGCGAACCCGTTGAACGAGAAACCGGTCAGGTCCGTCGGCAGGAGTTGTTCTACTCCCGAGACGGTCCAACTGTCGCGCCGCGCCTGCAACGCGTCGGCCTTCGCGTTTCGCAGGATGAGTGAGGCCTTGCCCCGCCAAACCGGATTTTGGCCCGGCTGCCCGTCGGAGAGGTGGAGCTCTCCATCGATGGCAGCGCCGGTCAAATCGACCTGGCCGCCGAAATTGCCTCGCATGAACTGAATCATGCCATTCACCTTGGCGCCGAGCAGATCGATCTCCTCGAACGTGCCGCCGCTGTGCAGATGCATGCTGCCGCCGACCTCCAGATAATTGGCATTGAGCTTGCCGTTCACTGTGGAGCCGGCCAAGGAAACGTCGCCGCCGATGCGGGCGTTGAGGAGATCAATTTCCTCGAACCGGGCTTCCCTGGATTCGCCGTCGCCCAGGAGCAGGCTGCCGTCAACCTCCAGGCGCTGGGCGACAAGCTTTCCGGTCACCGTGGCGCCGTCCATGGAAACGGTGTCTCCGATCTTCGCACCATGCAGTTCGATTTCTCCGTACTCGGCCTTCTTGAACTCGCCGTGACCGCGCAGCAGCAGGCTTCCCCCGACTTCCAGACGACTGGCACGGAGCTTGCCGGTAACCGTGGAGTTGTTCAGATCCACGTTTCCCCTGATCTTTGCGCCCAGCAAGTCAATATCCCGGAACGTGCCACCGTCGCGCAGGAGCAGGCTGCCGCCGACCTCCAGACGGTCAGCATTGAGCTTGCCACCCACCGTGGAGGTGTTCAGCAACACGGTTCCCCAAACGTTGGCGTCCAGCAGGTCGATTTCCCCAGGCGTGCTGAACTCTTTCAGATCTAGGCTGCCCCCGACCTTCAGGCGACGGGCGGCTAGCCCGCCGTCGACCGAGGAGTTGCTTAACGACACGGTTCCCTCAACGTTGGCGTCCAGCAGGTCGATTTCCCCAGGCGTGCTGACGTCATTCAGATGCAGGCTGCCCCCGACCTTCAGGCGACGGGCGGCTAGCTTGCCGTTCACCGTGGAGCCCGAAAGCCTCAGGGAGCGCTCGAAAACGGTTCCTGAAAGCCTGAAATCGCCGGCAATCCTGCCCGTGACAAACTCGAGCGCCGGATCGATCCAGTGATTGATCAGATCCAGATCGCCGGGAACAAGCGCACACGCAATCGACACCTGCGGAAGTCTCGCCGCAGACGCCCAGGGCTCGTGCCCGAGAATGAGCTCCAGGAATTTCGGCCGGAGCCGCCGATGGTCGGGCACCGCTTCCGGGGTCGCCTCGGTCAGCGGCGGCAGGCATTCTTCCCCATCCCCCATGCCGCCCGGTGCGTACCGCATGTCCGCCATGTGGCCCAGGCAGATTCGAGCATTCCAGGCCCATTCTTCGGCTGCCCGAAAGCGCTGACTTGCCGGCTGCGCCCAAAAGTCCGCCGGCAACGGTACTTTGCATTGCTGCTGGTGCGGCGTCGTCCGCTGCGGCGGGTCCACAGCCTGGGCCCACGCAACCGGAACCGCCAACACGATCACCGCCAGGGCCGGGGCACAGGCACTCCACTGGCGCCACGGTCGGCGGAGTGGCCAGGCGACCCGCACCGTCGGCTCAGGCCCGGTGGGCCGCCCACGACAACGCTCTCGCCTGTCGTCGTGTGCCCGTCATGGGAGCCCTCCTGAAATGGGAATCCGCCCCTCAGGCTCGCCCACCCGACCGGCGTCGTCAACGCCCGCTGTACTGCCGGAAACCCGATCGACGACTACCGTACGCGCGATGTCACGGGCCATGTACGTGGGCTGATCACGCCCGGGCGCCAGATCGGGGGAAGCGGCAGCTCGTCCGGTCCGCGCGAGGTCCGAGGCGCGGACCGCGGCTTGAACGGCGCAGCCGAGACAGACGGTACGCAGCCGCCGGCGCAGGTGGTCCCGATCGTAGCCACCTCGGGGATTCTCGTGGACGGTTCGGTGGACGGCCGCGTCATCGCGTGCAGCGTCATGGCAGGACATGAGGGCAGAGGGGGAATGGGTCGACAGTGCCGCGTTCGCGCCGGAGTACCGCGCGCTGGGTTCGGGGAAAGGTTGATGCGCCTTGCCGAAGCCCGGCTTCGGGAGAACTGCCTGATCCGGGAAGAACATTCCAGAGGCCAGTACGATCCCCGTTCATTGCCTGATTACCCCGGAACAGAAGCGCAGGCTTGAGAAGCTCACTCGGTTCGGCCGAGACGTCGGCACCCAGGGAAGGGTCGTAGATTGCAAGAGTTGTGGAATTGCACGATCGATCGGCCGTTATTGTTGCTGTAGGGCGAAGGTCCGGTCCGGCGCCGGCGCCGACTGTGTGCGATCATCTTGCCATCAGATACCGGGAGCGCGCATACGCTCACCGCTGCAAAGCTGAGGGAATCGAACGGTCGAACGCACCAGGTAGTGCCGCGCGGCCAGCATGTCCTGTGACTTCGCCGTCGTCGGTGCCGGTGACCCCATTCCGCTTCAGACGTGATTGCATTGCAGTGGGTGACAGCACGGCCTGCTTCCCAGCCCGTTGTGTCGGGCGCAGACCTTCTCCGAAACGGACTGGTCTCGTTCAGTTGTTCCCACGATCAGCAGCAACGTCAGCCTGCTGTCTCAGCAGCTGCCAAACCCAGTGTGGCGGCGCTGATGCAACCTCCAGAGAGACGCCGTCCTGCCGAACGACCGTGACGGGTTCCTCCCTTGAGTTGTCGATGATCCGGATCGTGTCGAAACATGACCATGTGTTGAGAAGGTTTGTCTGGGCGCCGAGCCAGCCGCCGGATGATCTCTTCGGCTGGAATGTCGTGGCCTCCCTCCTGCACGCGTTTCCTGACGCGGCTCATGTTGATGTCGTACGCTTCCGTTCCGATGAACACGGCGTGCACTGCGTAACCCAGGTCCTTCGCGCGTCGCACGATGTCAGGGCGGGACGTGCCGGGGTAGGTACTTTCAAACCCGAAGATTCTCCGTTCCTGGAGATCCCGGTCGATGGCGGCATCGACGATCTGCCGGGCTTTCGCCTGCAGTGTCGAATCGTCCGGGTCTCCCAACCCCTCGGCGATCGAATCCGCGTTGTAAAATGGTTTGGGGAGGAGCCCGCGGTTGGCGCGGGCCCACGTGGTCTTCCCGGCCCCGTTTGCGCCGATCACAACCAGAAGTGTCGGAGTCGTCCCCCGAGTTGTCACTCGCCTTGTGATTCGGGGAGGCGAAGCGTGCGCCTGATTGTCCCGTGCGGCGGATGCTCGATAAGGTACTTCCGGTCCTCGGAAACGTAGACCGCTGTCTTGCCTTGTTGATGACACATCGCGATACCGCTGCCGGGTGTCCGCTCCATCTCGTCGATCCGTTCGAAGATCGTGTCCATCATGGTGGGTTCGGACGGTGCCCGCGATGTGGCCGTCGGTTTGCTCCCGCGACGCCGGTGCCGCTCGGGGTCTAGACGGTTACGGGAGGCTGGCATGTCACAGTGCTCCGACGCCACATACTCCTAGTTTAATCCAGCCTAGGGCGGCGGCGTGAGGCCGGCAGCATTGAGCGTGGCCTGCACCTCCCGGGCGTAGCCGTCGGCGTTGCTGGTGATCGTGGCGACGACGATCTGGCGGGGCGCCAAACCATACCGATTGCAGCCGCTGTTATCAGACTGTCCGAAGATCAAGAAAGCCCGTTGGCGACAGTATCGGAATGTTCTGGAACGGGGACATCTCGAAAAAGTCCCAGTCCCCCGTGACCAGGCAGTCCGCCGCGCCCATCAGAGCCGTCTGCAGCAGCTTGTCGTCATCGGGATTCCGGCACCCGAGTTGCGCGCCGGCGATCGGAACCCATTCGGAGACCGCTTCGAGCTGGGCCAGGTAGATGGACCTCCCTTCCGGGCTGACATGACGATCGATCTTCGGGAGACGCAACCGCGTTTGCAACTCGTCAAATGTCTCGTCGGAGAACAGCAGCACGCCGCGTTCCTCCCGCACGGCGACAACAATCGGGCATGGCCGCCCTTCCCGGCGCAACGCCGCACGGATAAGGACGTTGGTATCTAGATCGACACGCTCAGCTTTCATCTGCCAAAAGCGCTTCGAGCCGGGCCTTGGTCAAGCCATTTGCGGAGGCTTCTTCGCCCAGGGCGTCCATCGTCGCGGCCAAGCGCTCCCACGCGGCGCCCCGAAGCCGCTCATACTGCTGCACTGACATCATCACGCCGACCGCGCGGCCCTTCCTGGTCACGCGCACGGGTCCGCTCTGCGCGGCATCGAGCAGGTGGCCGAAGCGATTCTTGGCTTCTCTCGCGGCTACTTCCTTCATAAGAGCCATTTTAACCAAGATGGCTTCTATCTGAATCGCTCCCTGATTTGCCCTCACCGATTGGTCCACTGCAAATGTTGGCGCGTTGGTGGTGAGCCTGCCCCAGCCTCGGACCACCCGGAGCGAGAAAACCTCGGCTGATGTTGATGCAAGGAATACGCGAATTCCGCGGGGCAGAAACTAGCCTATGTGAACGATCCCGCGCTCGTGCAGGCCCCATGGTGCGTTCAAAAGCGGGCGCCTTTAGTCCGTCCCGACTGACAACGAAGAACCTGTCAGGCGCTGGCACAGACAGCCCGACGCTTCACGCGGTATCGGGAATACCAGCCCACGCGATCAGTTCATCGGCGTGTCCGTCCCGCCCGTCGTATCCGGCGGTTGAGCTTCGGCAGCCAGGGCGGAGACACACTCGCCCAGCGCCAGCACCGGCCGTGCGGAGTCACCGAGGCGACGAACCGCGACCTGCCGCTGCTCGGCCTCGCGTCGGCCGACCACCAAGAGGACCGGTACCTTGGCGAGGGAGTGCTCCCGGACCTTGTAGCCGATCTTCTCGTTCCGGCGGTCGAGTTCGGCGCGGAGCCCGGCCGCCTCGAGCGCGGCGTGCACCTCCCGGGCGTAGCCGTCGGCGTCGCTGGTGATCGTGGCGACGACGACCTGGCGGGGCGCCAGCCACAACGGCAGGTTGCCGGCGTAGTGCTCGATCAGGATGCCGATGAAGCGCTCGAAGGAACCCAGGATGGCGCGGTGCAGCATCACCGGCCGCCGGCGCTCGCCGTCGGTGGCGGTGTAGAGCGCATCGAGCCGTTCCGGCAGCACGAAGTCCACCTGCAGGGTGCCGCACTGCCAGCTCCGCCCGATGGCGTCGGCCAGCACGAACTCGAGCTTCGGGCCGTAGAAGGCACCCTCGCCCGGATTGTGCTCGACCGCGAGCCCGGTCTCCTCGACGGCGCCCAGGAGCGCCGCCTCGGCCCGGTCCCAGACCGCGTCGTCACCGGCGCGCACCTCGGGGCGGTCAGCGAACTTCACCAGCACGTCCTCGAAGCCGAAGTCGCGGTAGACCAATCGGAGGAGACGGATGAAGCTACCGGTTTCGGCGGTGATCTGGTCCTCCGTGCAGAAGATGTGCGCGTCGTCCTGCGTTAAGGCGCGCAGGCGCATGAGGCCGTGCAGGGCGCCCGAGGGCTCGTAGCGGTGGCAGCAGCCGAACTCCGCCATCCGGAGCGGCAGGTCGCGGTAGCTCTTGAGCCCCTGCTTGTAGATCTGCACGTGCCCCGGGCAGTTCATCGGCTTGAGGGCGAGCGTGCTGCCGCCCGAGTCCTCGGTCTCCGCGACGAACATGTGCTCGCGGAACTTCTCCCAGTGTCCGGAGCGCTCCCAGAGCGTGCGGTCGACGAGCTCGGGGGTCTGGACCTCCTGGTAGTCCGCCGCCTCCAGGCGGCGGCGCATGTAGGTGCGGACGGTGCGGTAGAGCGTGGCGCCGCCCGCGTGCCAGAAGACCGCGCCTGCCGCTTCCTCCTGGAAGTGGAAGAGCGTCATCTCGCGGCCGAGGCGCCGGTGGTCGCGCCGGGCCGCCTCCTCGAGGCGGTGGAGATGGGCGTCGAGTTCCTTGCGGTTGCGCCAGGCGGTGCCGTAGACGCGCTGGAGCATCGCGTTGCGGGAATCGCCCCGCCAGTAGGCACCGGCGAGGCGCGTGAGCTTGAAGGCGGTGCCGAGCTTGCCGGTGGAGGGAAGGTGCGGACCGCGGCACAGGTCAACGAACCCGCCCTGGCGGTAGATCGTGATCTCCTCGTCGTCGGGGAGGTCGCGGATGATCTCGGCCTTGTAGTGCTCGCCGATCGAATCGAAGTACCGGACCGCGTCGTCGCGTTCCCAGACCTCGCGGGTGATGGGCTCGTCGCGGGCGACGATCTCGCGCATGCGCGCCTCCATCGCCTCGAGGTCGGCCGGCGTGAAGGGCTCGTCGCGGGCGAAGTCGTAGTAGAAGCCGTCCTCGATGGCCGGCCCGATGGTGACCTGGACGTCCGGGTAGAGCTCCTTCGCGGCCTCGGCGAGCGCATGCGCGGCGTCGTGGCGGATGAGCTCGAGGACTTCGGGGTTCGCGTCCTTGCCGGTCACGATCTCGATGGCGCCGTCCGCGGTGATGGGACGCGTGAGGTCGCGGAGGCCGCCGTCGAGGCGGACCGCGAGCGCGGCCTTCGCGAGGCCGGGCGAGATGGCGGCGGCGACGTCGTGGCCGGTGACGGGGCACGGGTAGGTGCGCGTGGCGCCGTCGGGAAACGCGAGCGTGACGGATTGGGGCTGGGCGGGCACGGGCCGGGTCCAACGGTTGCGGGATGCCGGAAGATGATCTGCGCGGGACGCGGGGTCAACCGGTCATGCCGTCGTGGTCCCGGTTGCGTTGCATGGCAAGAGCAGGTCGTTTGCGCGATGTCATCACACGCGCCAGGGTCCAGCCAGAGGGAAGATCGCCGGGTCTGGCTAGCACCGTCCCGAGCGACTCAGTGGAACCGTCCCCGGAGAACCAAGGGAGTCCGGTTGGGCGGCAACAACAGACGCAGGGGTGCAAACAGGAGCGTGCCCATGCCGATCATGGTGAGGGTCGGCCGGATGTCAGCCGCGACGGCTTCATCGTGGAGATCGGTTTCGCTAACTGGGAGAGTCCCAGCACGGGTAGCCGCAAAAGATGTCCTCAGGCTCGCTTGAGGTCGAAACTGGCCGCCCCGCGTGTGCGGTCAATCGGCACGATGCCGCAGGGTCTGGCAGAACTCCTCCACGGCGACGATGGCATCGGCGGCGAGCGTCGAGGGGTCGAGATCGGGATGGTCGAGCTGCATTTGGGCGACGTAGGACCGGGCTCCCTGGGCCGCCGGGTGCCCGAAGTTGGCCTCAAGGTCATTCAAGGCCGAGCGGAGCGCAAAGATTTCGCCCGGAAAGCGCTTCTCGACGAGTTCGACCGCCGTAGCCGTACCGCCAGCGTCGTTATGCAAGAGCACAAAGGCGATGTCGTACCAGTCCTTGGCTTTTCGCCGCGAGAATGCCGCGGCAGTCTTGGCAAGCAGGAATCCAGCAATGCCTGCGATGTTCACCTCGGCGGACAGAGTGTGGCTGCCATCTCGGACGGTCAATTCGCGAATTTCGGCATCGCGTGCTGCGAACCCCGTGCCACGAAGATTTACGGCCCCGAGTTTCTCACACGCGTCGAACGAAATCGTCGTGTCCGCCGGCTGATCGTGGAGGTCGGCCAGCAGCTCGAACTTGACGACCGGCATGCCAGTGGTCCCGTCCGTGACCCATCGCCAAGTTCGTGCGTTCTCTGGCGCGAAACCGGCATTTAGCAGCGCGTGTTCGAGCCGAACCGCGTTTACAGCTCCACCGGCGATCTCGAGGTCGACCTGCACATCTACATCGATCGTCCCTGCGTGCTGGAATTCACTTTGGGCGCAAAGCAGGTCCGGGACGAGACCTCCAAGGACAACGAACTCCGGCCGATCTCCGTAGTGGTCGACGATACGCACAAGCGCGGTTTCGGCCGCTTCCCGTGCTGCCCGGGAGCGGAGCAGCTGCTCATCGACCACGCAGCGTGTCCCGAAGATGCTCAGCGGCTTCCTCGCCTCGCACGCCGGCGACGCGAAGGTCGGCATACGCGCGGGGCCACGGAACAAGACGGAGCCCGTGTTCAGCCGTGGCCAGACGCTCGGCTGTGACCGTGGGGAACGGCCGCAGGGTCAGCCTCCCGCCGTCGATCGGCCGCAGCCCGCTCTTCGCTGCCACCCATTCGAGTGCCGCGCTCGTCTTTGCTTCGACGTAGACCTCGCTACTCGTGACTGTCGTCAGGTAGGGGGCAAGCACCGCCGCTGCCGCGGTGCCCGTTGCAGCCCACGAAAAGCCTGAGCGATCCCACTGCTGGCCGATGCGGATCAAGCCCACCATCGGGTCACGCCAGGTTACACCGACGGTGAGAGCGGTTGTTGGCATCAAGGCAGCCGCCGCGGCCGCATAAGCGTCCAGCAGCCGATCCCGATCGGCAATTTGACGGGCGGCATTGCGCCCGCGCCGCGCTGCGGCGCTCAGGATCCCGAGTTCGGTCAGCGTCCGCAGCGCGTTGGTGACGCTTCCTGTGGACAACCCCGAGGTTTCCTGCACGGAGCCGACGGTCGCCCGCGCGCCGCAGAGCAAGGCTTCGGCGACAGCAAGGACGGCAGGCGTCCAGTGGGGCGGCTTGCGCGAAGACACGGGAGGCCGTCCACTCCTGGAGACGATCAACGACCCACGCACAATCTCGGCAGCGCCGGTTTCGTCGACCCAGCCGATACCTGCTGCCGCCAACGTCTGGCGTGCGCCCAAGGACATGCGCCGGGCGACCGCCACGTCTGGTCGGTCCTTCCGGTTGGCGACCAACTCCCGTGCCTGCCGCAGTCCTCCCTCGCCGAGCCACCGGACTCGCATGGGCTCCCCGTTAACTTCAAGGTCGACCGAATGGCCCACCGTGCAACGCCGACGAATTCGGACCGAAGGCGGAAGCACGGCCGTCACGGCATCTGCGGAACGTTGGGCAATCTCGCTTCTCGCCATGGCGTTGCCCGCACATTGATACTTCACGTATATACAATACCTCACTATCGCAATGACGTATAGCTTTTCGTGAGGGTTTCCTGCGCGGGAGCCAAACGGCTATATCCGGCGTTCGCTACCCAAGTCAAGACGACGAGCGCCACCGGAAGCCATGACCGTCAATTGCCCTTCAGGGAAGTGCGGCTCAGGGGACAATCCCACTTCCTGATCTTCGACCGGCCGCTTCGATGCAGATGCGCCGCCGCCGCTCCGACATCGTGCCAACTGAACGCCGCGTCGCCCGCCGTGGCGCGGAAGTTCAGTGGGCGTCGACATGCGCAGGCACTTCCCAGGCAAAACTAAGGGACTTATATACGAAAGTGCCGTCATGTCAGGCCGCTTCCGATACCGGTTGACGGGTCTGCGGAGTGGCCAGCGCCAACGCTCCTCGCCGTCCAGTCGCCCCCGTCCCTAGGGCCAGGATGTTGCGGGCTGCATTCACGTCCGCATGTGCCGTGTGTCCGCAGGACACACACTTGAACTGCGCCTGGCACGGACGCGACGCCGCGCTCACGTGCCCGCACGCATGGCAGGTCTGGCTGCTGTAGGCCGGATGGACGGCCACGACAGTCGCCGCCTTGTATTCGAGCATCCGCCTGAGATCGCCCCACCCGGTGTGCAGGATGGACCGGTTCAGCCCGGCCTTCTGCTGCACGTTCGTCCCGGGCTGCTCAACCGTGCCCCTCGCGGAGGCCGTCATGCCCCGGACCCGCAGGTCCTCCACGACCAGTGTCGCGGCCCGGTCCGCCAGCCGCCGGCTCATCTGGTGCTGCCAGTTCCGCCGCCGCATGGCCAGCTTCCGGGCGGTCCGCGCCGCCCGCCGGACCATGCGCAGCCGCCGGCGCGAGCCCTTCCGCCGCCGGGCGGCGACACGCTGCTGCCGCCGGTGGCGGGCCATCAGCATGGAGGACACCGGCTGCCGCAGGATGGCGCCGTCGCTGGTCGTCACCTGCCCGACGTTCATGTCGATGCCCAGCGCCCGGCCGTCGTCCGGCCGCTCCCCGACCTCCACCTCGTAGCAGACAACCGCGTGCCAGCGCTTCCCCACGCGCTTCACGGCCACTTGTTTCGGCACCCCGTCCGGATACGGATTGCCGCCCCGACGACGCAGCCGCATCGGCCCGATCCGCGCCAGGCGCACCACGTCCCCCTCGATCCGGAAGCTGCCCCCGGGAAAGGTCACGCGGTCGTCCCCGCGGCGCGCCTTGAAGCGCGGGCGGGCGCCCTGCCCCCGGAACAACCGCTGCCAGGCGTCGGCCTGGTACTTCAACGTGTAGCGGATCGGCGCGAACGGCAGCTCCTGCAGCCAAGGCGTGACCCTCCGGAGCTGGGTGTACGCCTTCCCCAGCGTGAAGAACGAGACCGACGGCGGCTCCGCACCCGCCGCCCGCGCCGACAGGTACAAGCCCTGCTGATCGGCCAGCACGGTGTTCCACACGTACCGGCAGGCTCCGGCCGTGCTGGCCAGCTTGCGGGCGCGGACGGCGGTGCCGGGTACCAGGCGGTAGGTGATGTTCCGATGCGTGCGCACAGGATCATGAATAGAACATAACGGGACTATACGCAACGTCTTCGGCACTTTCGTATATAATCCCCTAAATTCTGTCGCACGGCCTTGCCGCGGCCGACGCAGGTGGCGCGACCGGTTTCCGAGCAGACGACCTCCCTCCCCCTGCCGGGACTCCCGTGGAATGGGGAGATGTGTGAGCGACCGCTCGGCCGAAGTGCGACCCTTGGCGCCACGCAGTTCTCACACAGCAAGGCACTCGTTGCGACCTTGAATTTGGAGCTGGTTACGGCTGGATCGGAAACAAGGATGGTGACGCCACCAACCTTCAACTCTGCTACCATCCCGCTGGGAATCCGGCCATGCCTGACAACGTCACCAATCAGCTGCTGCTTGAGCACCTGAAGGCGATTCAGGCCAAGCTGGCCTCAATGGATGACCCCATCAACGAACTCCATGCCGATGTCCGTGGCGTCAAGTCCCACGTGGCCGGCTTCATGCAGTCAGAAATTTCGCGGGACAGCACCATCGCGACGATGCAGGAACGTCTCGACCGGATCGAGCGACGACTGGAACTGCACGACTAGACTAGGCGTCCGGTCGAGGCGCACTCACGCTGGCCGCGCCGCATCACCCAATCTCCGACCGGCGACTTGCCGCTGCCCGGCCTCGCGTCGGTCGACAACAAGATGGACAGGGACCTTGGCGTGGCAGCGCTCCCCGACGTGTTGGCCGATCTAGTCATTCCGGAGGTCGAGGGCCGCGCGGAGACCAGCCGTGTCGAGCGCAGCACGGACTGCCCGGGCGTAGGTCGGCATCGCTGGTGATCGTGTTGGCGACGGTCACGCGAGGCGCGCCGTGGAGTGCGCGGCAGCGGCGACTGACGAAACGGTCGGTAAAGACGGCGGCGAACGCGAATTGATGAAACGCGCGGCCGGCAGCTACAACAACGCCAGCGAGGTGGTCCGGGACGGGCTGCGCGAGCTGCAGCGCCGCAAGCACGCCGACCAGCTGACCGAAATCCGGGCGCGTATCGGCGCCGGGCTGGACCAGCTCGACCGTGGCGAAGGCCGGAGCGGTGAGCCGGCGGCGGTTCTCGGCGGCATTCTCGAGGAGGCGAAGCTCCGACACCGCGACCGATGAAGACAGTCGGGGAACTATATCTGAAAGTCACATTCCGGCGGTACGTTCACCGGCCTACTTCGTGGCAACCCGGATCGGACGGAAGAACGCTGATCGCACCGTCTTGATGTCAGCTCCCGGCATATCGAACTCTTCCTCGATTTCGGCCTTGCTTGGCTGGTAGTCGCGTGGCGGCATCGTGATCGACCGCTCAGAAGGCAGTTTGACACGGCCCTTTTCGGCTGGTGCCTTACCTTTTCGGGCTTTGGGCATAGGTTCATCTTTCCCTACTGATTCACCACCCACTTCTCGCGCAAATCCTACCGAGGCCCGCTCACCCTGTTAAGTCATCAATCTGACTTCGGAGCCCAGAAACAACAGCTTGTCCAGTTGAATTGACGGCCAGTTAATACACATTTTACTCGAGTCAAACATGTTTCAGAAAACGCGTATTGAACAGAAACGGCATCTCCCCTTCAAATCTCGAAAACGTTCCGCTCTGGACTGCGTGGGCGAGATACGCGGCAAGATCCTCGACAACCAGTGATTTTCCCTTGCCGAGGCGGTAGTTGCTGCCGTCCTTGTGCAGGTCCGTCCCGATCCGGCTGGCATCGCCTGTTTGTCCGGAGCTAGGCCGGATGCTGCCGCATCGGAGCACGCTCCATCGTTCGTAGCCAGAGGTCAGCAGAAGCATGGCTTCGTCGTGGTTGTCGCGCAGTGCCGCGCTTAGCTTGTTGGCCAGTCTGGTCGCTGTCTTGTGGACAAAGCTGATGTTGTCGTCATGCCCCGCAAAGTATTCCGTCCCGCAGAAGGCGACGATGCGGGGTCTCTTTCCGCCCCGGGAGGCAGCCTTTACGATATCCCCTGTCAACGATGAAACGACGCTGCCCCGTTCATGATTGGTCCGGGACCAGGGCATCAGGGAAACGGGCTTGGAGGCGGTGTTGAAGATGTAATCGCAGGCCATCATCGCTTGCGCCACGGATGGGTCGGCGATGGCCTTTTCGGCGAACAGGTCCAGTTCGACAATGGTCAATCCCTCAAAACTGGTTATGGCCCGTGCTCTGAGCATCCGCCGGATCTTGTAGGGGTCGCGCACTACGGCGAGCACACCGCAACCGGCTTGCAGCATGTGAACGGTTGTTTCGAAGCCGACAGTACCGGTCGCCCCGAGAGTGCAGACCGTCTTTGGAGAAGTCGTGGTATGCATGGTCGGCCTTTCGGGATGTAGGTGCCGGTCATCTTGTCGTTCCCCGCGTGACTACACCGAATCCCCGATCGATTCCAATCCCGCATTGGTGGATGTCAGGTCTCCAGAATTGTAACAGAGAGTTTACAATACAGTAACTTACGTTAAATATCGCTTGACTTGGCAGAGTTTTCGATGATATGCAGCTGGCGACGGGCTGTTTGTGTGGGGAGACAGTTTATGACTAGATTTCCAAGATATTTTGTCGTGATCCCGGTCTTGCTGGTTCTCGGCCTTGCCGGCTGCTCGTCGGTCGGCGACGGCGGTGGCGAAGGCCCCGAGGGCAGCGCGGAAGGTGGGGTTGGCCACGACAGTGGCGGTGGCGAGGCCTCGGAAGTCGGTGGTGACGGTGGCGGCGAGGAATCCGCTGTCCAACTCGACCTCACGGAGACCTTCGACACGGTGCGTGCCGGCACCCGGCTGATCCTGCGGTACGACGCGAGCACCATGACCTTCAACGGCACGGTCGAAAACACGACCGGGCAGACATTGACGAACGTGCGCGTGGAGATCCACTTGTCGAACGGCGCGGAACTCGGGCCGCTGGTCATTGGCGACCTTCCCGCCGGCGAAACCCGGCCCGTCACCCTGGACGCCACCGGACAGAGCTTCACCACGTGGAGTCCGCACGCAGAGGTCGGCGCGGGCGAGGCCAATCACGCCAGCGACCGCCCGATGCAGGGCACGTTCACGCCGTCGCTCGGTGGATGGGCGGTGATGGGCGGCGTGCCGCTCGGCATCGAAAACCAGAGCCTCGGCCTCAGTGCCGCATGGACGGATGCAACGACTTGGCAGCTCTCACCGTCCGGTCCGCAGCACCAGCCAACGGAGGCTGCCACGTGGACAGGTGAGTGGGCAGGCCGCGTTGGAAGTAACTCAGCGATTGTCTCCGGTGACGCCAGCGTGACGGTGAACCTTGCGGGCAGTCCGACCGCGGACATGTCGTTCAAGAACGTGCCCGGCCTCGGTACGTTGCAGTGGCAGAACCTGTCGATCATGGACGGCCGCTTTTCCGGCAGCAACAGCGCCGGGCAGTACAATGCGGTCGGCCAGTTCGGTGGCGCGGAGCAGTCTGGCGTGGCCGGTGTCGCGTGGGGTTCCGATTTGCAATCAGTGTTCTACGGCGTGAAGTCAGAAACCGAATAGCTTCCAGATTCCGCCATATCCGCGATTTTGGGGAGGCCCCGTGCCGTCAGGTGTGGGGCCTCCATCAACAAACGGCGTCTCGGAAGATCAGATCTTCTCCAGCTTTGCCCGAAGCTCACGGGCAATGTTCAGGCAAAAGTGCTGATGCTGCTGGTGCGTCTTGGCATCCAGCACGCTCAACAACCGCCATGCTCCACGAGCGCTGAATGTGATCGTGACGGCGTGTTCACGAGTAGGCGGCTGAATCGAAATATTCCTGGCGGCCATCTCCGCGCCCCTGAATCCAGTCCGTTGTCGGCAATCAGATCGGCGTAGCGGACCCGCTTGCCAAACATCCCGCGGGCCAGATCGCCCATCTGCTTGAGCGTGTCCTGATCGCGGACATTGTGCCTTCCGGCAAATTCCTCGACGTACCGCTCCAGATGCTTCGGCGACATCTTGTGGTAGGTGCCCAAGTAGCCGCGCCGAAGCATGGACCAGAACGACTCAATGCCGTTCGTGTGGGCCTGCCCCCGCACGTACTCGCTGACCGAGTGCTTCACGGTCTCGTGGTCGTACAGGATACCTTCGTAGCCCGAAGCATCATCGGTGTAGACCTTGGCTCCGGGCCTCGTAGCGCCCATCACGAAGCGGTGGAGTGTGGCCCTGTCAGTACGCTCAACGACCTTGGCCTTCACCTTCTTGGTCGCCCGATCTTTCACACCGACAACGGCGGTCTTGCCAGCGGTGCCTCGGCCTGCGCCAACCTCTTTGAACGCCCTCCGCTTGGCGTTCGACATGTTCTTGCGACGCCCTCCAAAATACGCCTCGTCCGCCTCTACAGGGCCATCGAACGGGCCAACTTCCGCCACGAATGCCTTGCGCAATCGGTGGGGCATGAACCATGCAGCCTTCTGGCCGATGCCGAGTTCACGATGCAGGCGCATGGAAGAAACGCCCTTGATGTTGACCGTGAACAGGTAGATGGCGATTGCCCACACACGGTAGGGCAGCTTTGAGCCTTCCATGACCGTTCCCGTCCGCAACGTGAACATGGTCTTGCTCTTGCCGCTTGTGCACTCCCGGCACCGGTGCGTCATGGTCTTGTGCTTGATGTTGGCCTGAACGTTCAGCGACCCGCAATGCGGGCAGTCTCGCTGAGCCGGCCGACGGCGGCCCTTCATACCAGTGATTCGGTCTACATCGTTACCTCCGTAAACCGCTCTGGTTGCTTCCAACCGAAGCGACAAGGGTTGGGTGGGGTTCGCACCCACTGGGCGACCAGGGTCTCCAGACGGTGCTTGATGCGCGCCGCCGAGCGACGGTCCCGGAAGCAACCCGCCAGCCGCTCCGTCACCCGGTACCGTCGGTCCACCTCCCGCAGCAGCAGCACGCCGCCGTCCGTCGCCAGCCGGCCGCCGAACCGGCCCTCCACCCGACGGCGGCCCACGCCTTCAAAACACAGCTGGGCCGGGAGACACTCTGGTTGCATGGGGCGGTCTCGTGATGTTCAGTAAGATACTGAATCCCCTACCTGTACCACGCATATAGCCACATGTACACCCCCGATGGTGAGTTTTCCGGGTTAGGGCCGCTGATGCAGAGCCGAGCGGTGTGGGATTTCGATGGCTGGCTTGTTCCACCTGCGCTGAGGAATGTGCGGTCAGGTGGTTCTCGCTGTTGGTATTGCCCACTGCTGGCCGCACCTGAAACTGCTATTTGGCTGCGACCCGAACAGACGCGTCGGATTTGATCAGGGTCGTGCAGGCGACGGCTGAATCACGGTTCGCCATGATTGGCGCTAGGCGCGACTTCGATGCAGGGCATTGCTCACGACATCCGGTTAGTTGGCGCTTGGGGGCCGGGCGCGGCGCGGATGTAGGTGCGCAGCCAGGTGGCCAGTTCGTCGTACGTCATGGTGCCGTCGGCTACGGAGACTACGAGGTCGACGGTCTGGCGGTCGTTGGAGACCAAGCGGTAGCCGCTTCGGCGGAGCAGTAGTTCAACGACGTAGAGCGCAGTCCGTTTGTTCCCGTCGGCGAAGCCGTGGTTGGTGACGAGGCCGTGAAGGAGCGCCGCAGCTTTCTCGTGGATGCGGCGGTGGTAGCCGTGGTACGGCCGGGCCAGCGCCGACCGGATCGCGTGGTCGTTGAGAATGCCCGGGAGACCGCCGTCCTGCAGGGCTTGGTCGTGGGCGTCCAGCGCATCGGCCCAGGTAATCCGGTAGTGTCGCCTAGCGATCCGCTAACTCCTGCATGGCGGATCGCCGGTCGCCGGAAATCTGTCTCAAGGTCCGTCGGGTCACAGCGGATGAGCGGCCGGCGGTCGCGGGTTTGACGGTCTTGTCCGGCCGGCGGCCATCCGTCGCTTTCGGTTGCCTGCCTGCGTTTCGGCGGCGGCCGCTGGTGGGTTCAGCGTCGTTGGGACGCGTGCTGCATGACATGAGGAACTCCGTGCCGCAATTGGGTTGCAGGGCGGGTACGAAACGTAACAGTTCTTGTCATTTTGGGCTTATACAGAGATCTGTGATACTGCAAATGTATCGGGGGCAATCGGTCCAACTGGGGACAGGGACTTCTGATCAGTACCATCGGTACAACAAACGGACAGGGGCGCGAAAACAACCAACCGCGACATTTCAAGTGATGTCGTGACATGCGCATTGCAGCGTAAGAGACACCTTACCGCGTCCGTACAGGAATCTCGGCGTCGACAGGCGGACTCCTCATAGCGTGGCCATATGGCCAAGTTACGGCAACACCGATACGCCCACCTATGTCGTGAGCGATGATGGCGTGATGATCGGTTACCAGCACCTCTCCGCGGGATCCGTGATGCACCGTGTGACGCCCGGAAGGATCCGGCGATACATGCCCGATCCGATCCCAGTCGTATTGCTGGGCCGCCTTGCAGTTGCGCAGTCCCACCAGGGCAGGGGAATCGCCCGGGCACTGGTCCGGGACGCGATCCTGCGCACTCTCCGGGTGGCCAAGATTGCCGGAATCAGGGCGTTACTCGTCCACGCGCTGGACGGACATGCCGCAGTGTTCTACCGGCGTCTCGGGTTCGTCGGGTCGGCGGTAGATCCCCTCGTTCTGATGTTGCCCTTGGCAATGGCGCGCAGGAGTTTCGGGTGTTGACGGAAGGTGTTGGGCACGTCTGAAGCGGCCGCGTCTGGCGATCGGCGCTTCCAACGAGGCGATGCACCATCCCCATGTGTCCTGAGCAGCCTCTCGGGCACGAACCGAACGGTGCCGTTGCCCAAAGGCGCGCCTTCTCGGTTGGCGCGGAACGTCGGGGCCGTGCGCTTCGGCCAGAGGCGGATCGGATCAGCACCAGCACCGACTTCGCACATTCAGCAACAGGCAACCGGGGCCGACGGCTCGGTATCGCCCGCGGTGCGCGGCCGGACTGGAGCTGGCACCGGAGGTCGGCCCGATCCCCGGAACCGCGACCCTGCCGTGACGACTCGGTAGGGACTGGCCGGCGGCTGCACCGGCATCCACACGGTCGGGACCCAGGCGGGGTGTCAAACGTTGCCACCCTGTGGTAGGGCCGTGGCAAACCGGTCGGGAGTTCGCATATGCCGGCATCCCATGCCCGCAACGTGGCGCTGACACCGCAGCTCGCCAGCTTCGTGGACGAACTGGTGGCGGCCGGCAGCTACAACAACGCCAGCGAGGTGGTCCGGGACGGGCTGCGCGAGCTGCAGCGCCGCAAGCACGCCGACCAGCTGACCAAAATCCGGGCGCGTATCGGCGCCGGGCTGGACCAGCTCGACCGTGGCGAAGGCCGGAGCGGTGAGCCGGCGGCGGTTCTCGGCGGCATTCTCGAGGAGGCGAAGCTCCGACACCGTGACCGATGAAGACAGTCGTCTTCTCGCCGGCTGCGCTGGCCCGCCTCGCCGATATATCCGCCTATAGCGCGGACCGGTTCGGCGGAACCCAGGCCGAAGCCTATGCGGCGCGGCTCGGCGCGCCTGGCGGCGTTTCGGCAAGGGCAATCATCCGGCGGCGCTGAACCTCGGCGACTGCTTCGCCTATGCGCTCGCCGCCGTGACGGGCGAGCCGCTGCTGTTCAAGGGTGAAGGCTTCGCTCGAACCGATGTCGAAGTCGCGTGATCGGCCGGCAGTTGTCGGGAGATATCCGCGAACGCGAGCTCGCCCACGCGGTCCGGGCTACCGCAGATCGGTAACCACATCCGCTGCCGCCTGCACGGCGTGGACGCGTGGGCCGAACAGCGGCCCGTCGGCGACCCTGCCCGGCCAACGTCCCGATCGTGACGAGGTCGGCCTGCAAGCGGGGACCAGGCTCGTTCCGGGTCAGGGCTTCTGCCTCAGGCCGCGCACGGCTTCTTCCAGCAGGCGTTCCGTTTCCTGTGCCAAGTACTCCATGTAGCGAGAGCTATCGAGGGTCTTCCGAGCGGCGTCCCGACGCACGAAGCGCCGCAATTCCGCGCTGAACGCCGGGGAGCGGACGATGTCCCCCGCCCGCCCGGCGGCATCCTCCAGCCACGCCGGGGGCGTGCGGTGGTCCGTTAGCTTCGCCTGCAACAGATCCGTGCGGATCTCAGTGCCGTTGGCGCGCAGCCAGTGCATGTCCCACACGTCGCGGTAGCGCGGTCGGTTCCGCGTCGCAACGGATGCCGGAAAGGCCACGAGTTTGGTGGCCAGGATCTCCTCCCGGCTCTGCGCGACGACCAGCATGTCCAGATCGGGCAGCGCGGCATAGTGCCGGGTCACCCGGCGCACCTCCCGCGTGTGGCTCGGTGCGTTGTCGATGTCGAGCTTTACCCTCAGTGCGGGAAGGTCCCTGCCGCCGGACGGAGAGGGGATGGCGATCCGCCAGGAGGACACCGATACGCCCTCCGACAGCGGTCGGCGCCGCGAGGACTTCGGGAGCGTGACGGAAGCGTCCAGGCCGCAGCGCGCCGCGAGACCCTTCTTCAGGGCATCGGCCAGGCCCGCCATCCGCTCCGCCTCGAAACCGGGCCCGCCGGAGAAGGCCAGGTCCTCGCTGAACCGCGGGGCGCCATGGCAGAGCCGTAGGGACGTGCCGCCCTGGAACGTCAGGTCGTCGAGGAACCCCCCGCGCTCCATCATGAACAGCAATTCGTGATGCAGCAGTTCCTTCTCGACGACCGGGCGCAGCCCGTCGAGGCCGGGGTCCTGCATGACCGTATCGACAAGGTATGGGAAGTCCGGCCTCACGCCGCGGCCTGCGCGGCGAGAATGTCGTGATACGCCCCGGTGTCGACCATGTGCAGATTGCGTCCGACGCGCTTCAGATCGCGCAGCGCGGCCTCGACCCGCGCGATCCGCAGCGGCCGGCCCTCCATGACGAGCGTGTTCGCCAGAATGTTGCGCACCGGGCGCGCGGTATGCGTGAACTCGATATCCCCGTAGCGGGTCGCGATCAGCCCGCCCCGACCCGTCGTCATGATCGTGATCCGCGACATCGGGATCTGCGAGATCGCGCCGAACTCCGAAAGCGCCGATTCGAGGCTGACATAGCTGTATTCGCCGCGTCGCAAGCAGGTTGCGATCTCCTCGACCAGATACCTCCGGGAACGCTGCGACAGTGCGTTCACATAGACGCCTCTCGCGGCCCGTTCGAGCACACCTTGCGCAACCAGTCGACGGATCCCCTCGGAAAAGGTCTTCTCCGAGCGCTCGGGAAAGATCCGGCGGAGGTCGGCCAAGGCGAAGACGGACTTGTCCTGCCGGTCCCAGAGCGTCAGTGCCTTGGCCGCTTCGAGTGCCTTCATCCCGCCGCTCCGACGCGTTCTCGATGCCATAACCATGAATATATAGGATTGGTGTGTATATACGA
Source organism: Alphaproteobacteria bacterium (assembly GCA_022819905.1). Classification (GTDB taxonomy): domain Bacteria; phylum Pseudomonadota; class Alphaproteobacteria; order TMED109; family TMED109; genus VXPW01. The sequence goes on along the minus strand of JAJEGJ010000074.1, from coordinate 2,751 downwards.
CGGAGCTGCCACGACATGGACAGCTTCCCCATGACGCGAAGGCGGCAGCTGCCGATGTGACCGCGCGCGGCCTGGCCGGTCGGGTTCCGCTGCGCGCGATGGCGCCGGAGGTGACCGGGGCATGGCGACCTCCACGGGCGGTCAGCCGTGCACGGGACCGCTCGCGCCAGGAAGTGCGATGCGTGGCCGCCAGCAGATGGCGTGGTTCCCGGGGACGGCTGCGGACCGGCCCTGTCGATGCCGGTCCCTCGGCCTGCCGTCGGACACGCGATCGACTGATACAAAAATGCAACAGTGCCGCGAAACTTGGGCGGCAAGCCGTGGCACGGGCGGGGCTCGGGCGGCCGGGGAAGGTCGGAAAACAGGGCGCGGAGTCACCTGCCGGCGCGCGGTGCGGCGGGCGCCCGGCATGCCCGTGGCGCCTGTGCGACGGTCCGTGGCCAGGGCGCGTCGGCCTTCAGGACGCAGGCCCGGGTCGATACGGTCCCGGGCAACGGATCCGTACCCTCCGGCGGCTTCGGGGGTCAGCCTCGCCGAACCGCGGCGGTCGTCCGGTTCCGCCCGAGTGATGAACAGGAAGAGTCCGGAATGAGAACGTGCCTGACTGCAGGCGTGCTGAGCGCGCTCGTGGGCCTTGCCGGCTGCGGCGGCAGCAGCGGCGCGGCGATCGATCTGCCGCCGGCGGGCGGTGGGTACGGCGGCCTGCCGGACGCGATTGCCTGGGGTCCGCGGCTGGCAGGGTCGGAACTGTCCGCGTTCGCCGGCGCGGACGACGAATTCGGGGCCGCGGCGGCTGGCGGGCTGGGGCTGGCGGCGCGGGCCGCACCGAGCGGCGCGTCGCAATCCTCCCTGGTCGATGCGGACGGCCGTACGGCCGACGAGATGTCGGTGCGCGTGGTGCGCGACGCCGACCTGGGCGCCCTCGCGCACGAGATCACCGACGGGGCGCGCATCATCGTGCAGGTCCCGTTCCCCGCGCCGCGCCAGGGCTTTCAGCTCGCCGCCTTCACCGGCCTGATCCCCGGCATCGAGCCGGATCTGACGAGCTACCCGCACGAGGTGCTGGGCGTGTGGGCGTGGGAGGGCGAGGGGGCGGTCGGCGCGTTCTGGAGCCGGAGCCCGCCTGTGCCGCCGGTCGACTTCGGGCCGGCGTCCCCGACGGGCCGGGCCGTCTACGAGGGCGACGCGGCCGGCGTGCTGGCGGCAGCCGGAACGGCGACGAAATTCGTGGCCGATGTCCGTCTGGAGGCCGACTTCGAAGGCGGCACGGTGGGGGGTGCGGTGAGCGGCTTCCGCGGCCTGACGGGTGCTGCCCTGGACGACCTGTCGGTCACGCTTGGTGAGACCGGTTTTTCCAGGGACGGCGCACCGTTCGCCGGCGACACCACGGCCGGGGGCGTGGCCGGCAGCGGCAAGTGGGGCGGGCGCTGGTCGGACGGCGCAGGACGGGCCATGGGCGGGACGTTCGGTTTCGCGGCGGACGACGCGAGCCTCGCGGTCCTGGGCGCGTTCACCGCCTGTGCGTGCGCGTCCGGAACGGCTGGCAGATAGCGCTCGGCCGCGCGCGTGACGACGGACGCGGCCAAAAATGTCGGACCAGGTTCGTGATCGGCCTGCCGAGACCAGTGCATAACTCGTCGAGTGCGGTCTTCAGCGGCATCGGCGTGCTGCGCTCGGCCGACCGCGCTGCCGAACCGCGGGCGGAGCCGCCCGGTGTGGCAGGTACCCGGGCCGGAAACCGGCCCAGCCAGCCGCCATTGAGGGCCGGATCGCGGCTGCCGTCGGCATCATTCGGCCGGCAGCAACTCTCGTGACCTTGACTTGCATCGCCACACCGTTGCGCTTGGATGAGGCCGCACTTCTGCCGCCGTTTCCACGGAGTCGTTGATCGATTGGCACCTTAACGAGTGGGGCACGGTCAACGACGAGCAGACCCGGAGAAGGCAGCATGGGCGAATATTGACGGTAGCCGCACGCTGAACACCTCGACATGAGCTGCGCGGGACAGGTTCATCAGCTCGCGCCGCCGTTAATCGTTCGGAATGCGGCCACTGCATCGGAATTGCACGCTTCACGCACATGGGCCTAAGGGACCACAACCGAAACGCCTATCGGCAACAGTAGGAAGCCCCGGTTTCCGTTGCGGGGTCAGCCGCGTAACTCCCATCCGCAATCACGCAGGTGACCCCGTAGCTTGGATTTGGATGAAGTTTCGATTTGGATGTGGCGGGCGGGGGGCGGTTGCCTGACGGCGCGCTTCGCTGCTCATTGCCGGTCGGATGCCTGGTGGTAGCGCTCGCGCGCCCGCTCAATCGCTGGATTTCGGGTTGCGGGTTTGCTGCTCGGCTTCTTGTCACAGCTGCGTGGCCGCGCGCCGGGTTTTCGTGTCGTTATCCGGACCTGGCGGCGTTGTGCTGTGGGAGTGGCTGCGGGAGGTTTGCCACAAGTTGAACCTCTGGGATGCTCGCCGCTTGCGTATTGTGGCAAGATGTGGTTCGTTTGACCTTCCTGGGCTCCTCTTGGGGGACGGGGATGCGGGCAAGTGTCAACCCACGGAGCGGGTCGCCGATTGTGGCGAACCGTCTGCAGTTTCTGCGGTTTCGTGATGGTCGGTTGGCTTGCCGGTCGATATACTAGGCAGTAGTATCCTGTCCGGGCCTCATCTCGGGCCTGCCTATCGCGTGGGAGAATCCTGAAACGATGTCTGAATACAAACTCACCACGGTCTGCTACGCGGCCGCGCTGGCGCTG
>JAJEGJ010000114.1 GCA_022819905.1 Alphaproteobacteria bacterium | reverse complement strand
GGCGCCGCGTCCGTGATCAGGATGTAGACGGTCGGCAGCAGGATCAGCGTGAAGCCGACCGGCGCCCCCATGAGGATGAGGACGACGAGGACCGTCAGGAGGAGGATGCTTTCCACTGTGTCGTCTGCCTTTCTCCCATTGAACCGGTCCCGATGATGTCGCGCAACCGAATTTTCAGCCGGTCCGAAATTCGGCGCGGAAGCTTGAGGAGCCACCCGTCGAACCGGGAAGCGATTCGGGACGCTTCCGCCCGCGCGTGGTCGGACGCTTCGACGTCGACCGCAAGGCCGGCATCGATCGCGGCCCAGAGCGTCCCGTCATCGGCCGGATTGCCGGCTCGCAGCGTGACGCGCAGATGGTCCGCGGTCTCGACGGTGGCTTCGAATCCGGGTGCGACCGCGGGGTCCGAGGGCGGGCCTGCACGCGCATCGACGAACGACAGCCCTTTCAGCAGCCCTGCCATGAAGTCGATCTCGTGCTGGTGCGCGACGCCTGTGCCGGGGGGCAGGTTCCGCAGCGTCAGCTTCCGGTCGTCGGGCTCGGCCCGGTGGAGATCGACCACCTCCCCGTCCGCGTGCCGGATCGTCAGGGAACGGATCGCGCGCGCATGGATGTCCACGATCTCCCGATCCGACCAGCCGGACGCGTCGCGGTGGGCGTCGAGCGTGCCTTCGGCGAGCCAGGCGCGTTCGCGGCCGGGGAGGCGGATGTAGACGCCGGCCCGGTCGGCGTTCGCGGTGCGCGGCCTGGCCCTGCCGACGACGAGGTCGGCGAGGACCCCACCGTCTCCATCCCCGAGCGTCAGCCGGGTCGACCCGGCGCCCGGTCCGGCGTCTTCGACCGCGAGCTTCGGATAGAGCGCCGCTCTCGCCGTCTTCGGTTCGAGATAGCGCAGATCGGCGATTCCGGAGAGGACCGTCTCGACGAGCTCCGCCCTTGCCGGGTAGCCGCCAAGGCCCGCGTTGGCCCAGCCGTCGCCTCGGCGCTCGAGCGCAAACCCGGCCCCCGCATGTCCCACCTCGATCACGGCGACGCCGCCCGTGCGGCCACGCAAATCGGGGAACACCACCTCCCCACCCCGGGCCTCCAGGACCGTCTGCCGGTACCGCTTGTCGACGGCGATGCCGCTCGCGGCCACCGCGGCCACGGTGGCGACCGCCAGAACGACAAGACCGCGGGTCGGCATGTCAGCTCGCGCCTCGTTCGCGCAGACCTGGCGAGGCTGCCCCCAGACCGACAAGGCATGCTCGGCGCTCCTTCCTGGCGCGAGCCTCCCGGGCGCTTCGCACCCGTCGCAGCCTCGTACCTCCACGCATAAAACCACTTTCGGAAGCTTGGCTCAACTGTAATTCAAATCCGGTAACTTGCAGTTATTTCTCAATTAAATGGCATCCAAAAGCGCCGGATGGGTCAGAAATCAGGCTATCCTTCAGGCTGTCGCGACGTGGCAGTGGACAGCGTCGAGCGGAAGGCGACGGACGCGCGCGGAACGCCGGCGCGTTTCGTTCTGCATTTCGTCGCTGCCTCCCCCGTGCAACCATTCTCGACGCTTGCCGTCGTCCGGCCTCATTGGCGAGCTCCGGATGCCGGTCATTGTACCCGCCCCGTTCGTGGTCGGGGTCGCTTGAGTGCGGGAATCCTCTCCGACCTCCACATCGAGCTCGCGGGTAAAACCCTCCCCTCTGTTTCCGCCGCCGACGTCGTCGTCCTCGCAGGGGATCTCGCCCCGGTGCGTACGCATGGCATCGGCAAGGTGATGCGCACGTGGCACTACCCGGACCTGCTGTACGTCCCCGGCAATCACGAGTGGCACGGGTCCGAAATCGACTCCGCGCGGCTCAAGCTCGCGCGCCAGTGCCGAGACCACGGAGTCGAGCTGCTCGACCCGGGCGTGGTCGACGTCGATGACGTGCGATTCGTGGGCGCGACGCTGTGGACCGACTTCCGGCTCGACCCCACACCCCGCGCCGAGGCGTGGGCGCACCACGAGGTTGGCGCATCCATGCCCGACTTCGAAGGCGCAATCAGGCATCATGGCGGAGAGCGCGGGGACCCGGCAAAGCACGGGGGCACATCCGATGCTCCTGGAGCGCGCCGGACGGCGAGACGACGTAGGACGCGATCGTCGAGAACCCACACCGCCTGCGCTGCATGCTCGTCCAGGCGAATCTCGAGAACCATGCCGCGATGCGCGCAGGCCGACCTGCGGCAGGGCGGACGGCTCGCTGGCGTTCGCCGGACCACTGCGCCCGTCCCGTGGCCCCGGTGCCGCCACGGCCCGCCCCGCCAACCCCGCAACGCCCGAACAACAGCGGCAACCGCCGGCGAACCATGCCCACCGCACCACACTGAGTCGGGACCCGCCCGCCCAGGACCGGCACGATGAGAACCCCACTCGGTGCTCGTACTTTCGCCCGGCCTTGAGTTCGGCTGCTTTCGAAGCGCTTACAGTGGGATCGGGTCGATGCGCACCGACCCGCTCGCACCCCATTCGGCGTAGTCCGCGTCCTGATGCGCCGCCAGACCCCGCACCTTCGCTTCCGCGGTTCAAGTTCTCCCCAAGGTTGGGGACGCGCGCAAGCCAGCGGTTCGACTAACATCACTTCGTCCTCGGACTTCGTGCTGCGCCGCGAGTGCTACACCGTGCCCTGGCGGCTTGTCGGACACCGGCTCGGCGGGCGCAGAGGACGATGCCGATTCCGCATGAGCATTCCGGATCTATTCGCACGCATACTGGGGTCGCTGCACGCAGGCGTGCTCGACGATGCGAATTGGCCGACGACCTCGGGCCTGATCGACGAACTGTGCGGGTCGAATGGGAACTTTCTGACATTTGCCGATGGGACGCCAGAGAACGGCGTCAACATCCTCTTTACGCGGTTCTGCTTCCGCGGGCAGCGCAACCAGGACCTCGAACGGAAGTACTTCTATGTGTACCACGCGTTGGACGAACGGGTTCCGCGGCTGCGTCGGCTGCCCGACAGCCAGTTGACGCCTTCCCGCGATCTCCTCAGCGAGGAGGAGAAGCGGACTTCAGTAGTCTATAACGAGCTGATGCGGAACACCGGGACGCAGGACAGCCTCAATGTGCGCCTCGACGGGCCTGACTCTTCCCGCATCGTTTGGACGTTCGGCGATCCCGTCGACAATGATGGTTGGTCGCATAGTCGGGTCGAGACGATCAGGCGACTCTTGCCGCATGTGCGCCAGCACGTGTACGCGAGGCACGCGCTGGCCAATGCACGGGCTCTGGAATCGTCTACCGCCGAGCTGTTGGACAACGTCAGGATAGGCGTCATCCATCTCGACCGGCGGGGTCGGGTGGTGGCCGCCAACGATCGCGCCCGTGCATTGCTTCGGGACAGAGACGTGATCTCGGATGCTGGCGGAGCGCTCCGGGCGGCCCGGCTCGAGGAGGACGCCCGCTTGCAGCGCCTGCTGGCCCGGGCGTTGCCGGTCCCCGGTTTGCGCGGGGCGAGCGGCTCGATGTTGCTTGACCGCTCGGATTCGTCGGCACAGTTCATGCTTCGCATAAGTCCCGTATGCGCGGAAGCGATCTCGCTGGGCTGGCGCCGACTGGGCGCGATCGCTCTGCTGGTCGACCTGTCTCCGCGGTCCGGTCTCGACCCGGAGCAAGTCGGAACACTACTCGGTCTCACACCGCCGGAGAGCCATATTGCTGTCTTGCTTGCCGCGGGGCGGACGGTGCGGGAGATCGCCGCGGCGCGGGGACGAACCGAGGCTTCCGTGCGCTGGCACTTGAAAAACGTTTTCGCCAAGCGCGGGTTGTCGCGACAGGTCGAGCTGGTGCAGTTGGTGCGGTCGGCCGGCGATTTCATCCCGGAAGACCGGCGCTGATTCCGGTCACGGGGCCCATCGAACCCGCCGCAGGCATTTCTCGCGGCCTCGCCCATCTGGCCGGCCTCAAGTGATTGTCCTGGTGCCGGACCGTTGTGAGCCAGCGGTAGGGCGGCGCCGCGATCGGGCCGGGTACCGGTCGCGGGGACCTTGACGACCATGTTCAACGACCCGTTTCTCAACGCAGCCGCCTCGAGCAAGAAGGAGCGCCAGCAGCTCGACCGTTTACTCGAGACCGTCTCACTCCATGAGCGCATGGTGTTGGCTGGTATCGGACTGGTCTTGGCGGCGTTCGTGGTCTGGGCGTTCCTCGGTCGTGTCGACCGCGTCGTGAACGTGGACGGAATCCTCCTCCTGCCGGGCGCTCGCCATGCGCTGGTTGCGACCGAGCCCGGTGTCCTGACGGAGTTGCTCGTCGCCCCCGGAGACCTTGTAGAAGCCGGTGATCCGGTCGCCCGGCAGACGGCGCCGGTGCTGGACCGCGAGCTCGCGGTTCTCCGCGAGCGCGTGGCGCGACTGCGTACCCGAACAAGCGAGACAGGCGAAGACGGTGACGCCGCGCGGTCGCGTCTGCAATCGGCCGATGTTGCTCTGCTGCAAACGGAGGCTCGGCGCCTTGCAGGGACCTCGATCGCCAGTGAGGCGAGGGGCGTGGTGAGCATGCTGCGCGTCGTTCCCGGCGACTATCTGCAGGCGGGAACGGTAATCGCCCAGGTTCGCGAGGAGCAAGATGGGCCGCCCATTGCGGTAGTGCGCGCCCGACCCGAAAGGGCGCAAGGCATCGAACCCGGTATGCAGGCTTCGGTCAGTATTGCCATGCCCGGCGCCTCAACCCGTGTCGCACGCGGCAGAGTCGTGTCAGTGGCAACCAGAGCCATGCCACGCGCGCCGGCGACACCTCCTTCCGCGGTCGAGGAGTACACGCACCGGATCGAAGTTGTCCTGGACGATGCCTCGACCCTGGCCGTTGCGGACGGCATGCCCTGCCGGATACGCATCGTCATCGGCCGGGAACCGCCAGCCGCCTTGTTCGCTCGCGGAGTCCACTGAATGCGCTGGCGCGCCAGAGAGGTTCGGGGGCCGACCAAGAGTGCCGCACAGCCGCAAGGAAACCGGCGCGTCACCACGCCCCTGCTGCTGCAGATGCACGCGACCGAGTGCGGCGCGGCATGCCTGGGAAGCGTGCTGGCGTATTTCGGACGCTGGGTGCCGCTCAACGAGCTACGGACCAGGTGCGGAGTCAGCCGCGACGGCACTACCGCCGCCGGCATCATGCGGGCCGCCAGGCACTATGGCCTTGAATGCTCCGGCTATGCCTTGACATTGGAGGATCTGAAAAAATATCCGCTCCCTCTCATCCTGTTCTGGGAGTTCAACCACTTCGTCGTCATAGAAGGCTTCGATCGCCAGCGGTACTACATCAACGATCCGGCATTTGGCCGCCGCGCTCTCGCCGCCGACGAATTCAGCAAGAGCTACTCCGGTGTTGCTTTGCAGTTCGCGCCGGGGGCCTCGTTCGCACGAGGGGGCGAGAGCCCCAACATCCTGAGCCGGCTTCCGCGATGGTTGAGGGGTAGCGGGCCCGCGTTCGCTTATGCCGTCGTCTGTGGGTTGGGGCTCGCCCTGCTGGCCCTCACTGTCCCCGCGCTGTTGGCCGTCTTCGTGGATCACGTGCTGGTGGGTGGCGACCCCTGGGCGGGTCCGATCGCAGGGGCCGTGATCGCGGCGGCGGTACTGGTCTGCGGCCTCACCTGGCTCAAGCAACGTTGTCTGCAACGCCTCGCGGTTCGGATAGCCGTAGTCGCCGGCAATCGCCACATGACGCAACTGCTGCGTTTGCCGGTGGAATTCTTCAACCATCGAATCGCCGGCGAACTGAGCGCGCGCGTGCTGTCAATCGACAGGATCGCCACGGGCCTGTCGGAGCATTTTCTCGCGCTCGTCGTCGAAGTGGCGATGAGCGTCCTGTTCCTGGCGGTGATACTTGTCTACCAGCCGTTGCTGGCGCTGATCGTGATCGGGTTGGCCGTGCTGAACGCGGCGGCCGCGTGGACGATCGCGCGCCTGCAGACAGACCGGAGCCATGCCCTGCAGCGCGAGCAGAGACTGTTCACAAGTATCGGCACGCTGATGCTCCATCACGTCGAAACCTTGCGAATGACCGCGGCTGACGACGGTCTCTTTTCCCGCTGGGGCGGTTTCCAGGCCCGTGAGCTGGTCGCGCACCAGCGCCTCGGCGAAATCAGGCACGTCTATGGCGCCTTGTCCATCTTCTTCATGGTGCTGGGCGGCGCCACGGCCCTGATCTTCAGCGCTTTCCAAGTCATGGCCGGAGAACTGACGCTGGGCATGCTCGTGGGGTTCTACATTCTGGTTCCCATGTTCCTGTCACCCATTGGACGCCTTGTCGAATTCGCCGGCGAGCGGAGGAGTCTCGAGGTGGACATGCAGCGCCTGGATGACATCACGGAGAGCGAGAACACAGCGGAATCCGGGATCCGCGTTCCATCATCGGAGTCCATCGCCACCCTCGATGGACGTTTGCAACTGGCCGGCAGCGTCGAGCTGCGTGATGTGACCTTTGGCTACAACCGTGCCCGTCCACCGCTGATCCAGGACTTCAATCTGAAGATCGAGCCAGGACAGCGGGTCGCTGTCGTAGGTGCCAGCGGGTCGGGCAAGTCGACACTTTCTCGTCTCGTTTCCGGAGTCCATGAGCCCTGGGACGGTGAAATCCTGTTCGATGGTCGCCCGCACGGCGAGATTCCCGGCGAAGTGCTTTCACGGTCGGTCTCGATCGTGGATCAGGATGTCATCCTGTTCTCCGCGACAGTACGCGACAACATAACTCTCTGGAGTCCCTCGGTCCCCGACGAGGCCGTCGTTGCCGCGGCCAGGGACGCCTGCATCCATGACGAAATACTCACCCGACCGCGCGGCTACGAAACTCCGGTGAACGAGGACGGCAGCAATTTCAGCGGCGGCCAGCGCCAGCGGCTGGAAATCGCCCGCGCGCTGGTGGGCAGTCCGACAATCCTGATCCTCGACGAGGCCACCAGCGCCCTCGATGCGGCCACCGAACAACGGATCGACCATGCCCTGCGACGACGCGGCGTGAGCTGTCTCATCATCGCGCACCGATTGAGCACCATTCGCGACTGCGACGAGATCATCGTCCTTGGCGAGGGCGGGGTAGTACAGCGCGGCACCCACGAAGAGCTGATGGCGGATGAAACCGGGGTTTACCGCCGACTCGTCCAGTCCGGCTAGCGCGATGACGACCTCCGGAGGTTGGCTCGACATGCTGCTCGCCGAAGTCGGCGCACCCGTGCCTTGTGCCGGCAATCAGCCGTTGGACTTGAGCGATCCTGACAGTGCCTGGTTTGTGGAGGAGGGCGCGGTCGACCTGTTCCTGGTGGAGCACCAGGACGGGGTCAGGCTCGCAGCGCCGCAGCACGTTGTGCATGCCGAAAGTTGCCGCCTCATTCCCGGTGTCGCACCGCAAACGGAAGACAAGACACTGAGCCTGATCGCCAAGGGGTTGCCCGGCACGATGCTGCGTCGGATCCCGCTCGCCAGTCTGGCCGCGGTCGGCGACCGGGAACTCGCAGCGCATGTCGACGCCTGGGTAACCGACGTGTCGGCGATGCTGTCGCGCGACATCGAGGATCCGCCGCGCGCCGACATCCTTGTCGAGGCCGGGCAGTCCGCGCCGGCCGGGGTCGGTACGGTGTCGGCGCGGCGGGGGGTGGCATGGGTATCGGCCGGGCCGCGTTCGGGCTTGTTCCTGGGGCTGATCGACCCCTCGGAGACGGAGACGGATACCGGCGGGCTCTTGCCGCTCACGCCGGCGACCTGGCTCTCGCCGGGGGATGAAGTGCCGTCCTGCGCCCGATCCTCCGAGGCACTGGCGCACGACAACCAACTGCTGCCTGCCCTCGCGGGATTTCATTCCGTGGCCCTTTCGCTGGTGCGAATCCACCGCGAACTCGCGATTCTGGATCAGGCGAACCTGGCACGGGCACGTACCGCGGACCGGCGCCGCGAAGAGGAGAGCGGACGGCACAGACTGTTCGACCTGTACGGCTTGTCCGAACGGTTGCGCACCGACGACAGCAATGCGGCGCTGCACGAGGCGTTGGGGATCATCGGTCGCCGCGAGGGGATCGAATTCAAATCGCCGGCACGGGCGGAGGCAGCCAGTTCGGACGACCTGCTCGGCAACATCCTCGATGCCTCCGGCGTGCGCGCCCGCCGGGTGCGGATCGACCGCGGGGACAAGTGGTGGTTCGGTGACAGCGGTGCGCTGCTGGCATTCCGGCGCGAGGATGGTCGGCCGGTCGCCTTGCTGCCCGGCATTCTCGGCCGCTATCGCGAAGTGGATCCCGCCGGGCGCCGGGCGGTGCGGATGACGCGTGGTCGCGCCGCCGCCCTGAGGCCCGACGCGTTCGCATTCTATCGGCCACTGACCTCCTCGAGCGCCAGTCTGCCGGACCTGGCGCGTGTTGCGGCGAAGGGTCTGGCTCCCGCGCTGCTGCGCCTTGTGGGTGCCGGGCTTTGCAGCGGCCTGATCATGTTGCTTCCTGCCGTCGTCCTGGGGTTCGTCGTCGATGAGGTTATCCCCGGCGGCGAAGCTGGCCCGCTATACGCTGCGGCCGTTGCGCTGTGCGCGATTGCCCTGCTCGGGGCGTTGCTGCATGTCCTCCAGGGCATGGCCCTGTCGAGGGTCGAAGGGCATGTCGCTTCCCGGGCCGAGGCCGCCTTCTGGGACCGTTTGCTCCGCCTGCCACCGCGCTTCATGCAGGATTTCCCGGCGGGTGACCTCGCCATGCGGGGCCTGGCGTTCCATAACATTCGAGATGCCGTCCAGGGCGTCGTTGCCAACGCCGTGCTGTCAACCGTCTTCCTGTTGCCGGTGTTTCTGCTGGTCTTCTTCTACGATGCGACGCTCGGCGCGGTCGCCGCCGCCGTCGGTTGCGTGTCCCTGGCCGCGACCGTGGCCCTCGGTCTGCGGCAGATTTCTTCTCACGGCCACGTGGCCAGAGCCGTGCACGGTCTGGCCGGCAGGCTGTTTCAGTTCGTCAACGGCATCGCCACGCTGCGCGTCGGGGGCGCGGAAGGCTCGGCGTTTGCAGTCTGGGCGCGCGACTATCGCGAGCAAAAGCAGGCCGAGTTGCGTCGCGGCGTCACCGAAGGCCATCTGCAGACGCTGAGCGCTGCCCTGCCTCTCCTGGCCGGCGCGCTGCTCATCATTGCTGCAGCGCGCCCGGGCGCGGGGGCTGTTGCGGTCGGAGACTTTCTGGTCGTCTACACCGCCCTCATGGTGTTCCAGTCGGCGGTCGCGCGCCTCGGCGCGTCATTTGGTGCTCTGGCAGCCATCGGGCCGGCGCTCGACCGGATACGCCCGTTTCTCCGCGAACCGCCGGAGATCGCCGCGGAAGGGGAGACGGTCGAGACCCTCCGCGGAGACGTAATGTTGGACCATGTCAGCTTTCGCTACGACGGGGATGGCCCGCTGATCCTCGACGATGTGTCGATCCATGCCCGACCCGGCGAGTTCATCGCGATTGCAGGCGAGTCAGGAGCGGGGAAGAGCACGATCATGCGGATCGCGCTTGGGCTGGATGCACCGACTTCCGGCACGGTCTACTACGATCGCCGCGACCTTCGGCACCTCAACATCAGGCAACTGCGACGGCAGATCGGCGCGGTGCCGCAGGCCATTCGACTCCATCCCGAGGATGTGTGGGACAACATCGTCAGCACCGATCACGCCGCCGACGAGAACGATGCGTGGCGCGCAGCCAGACTCGCTGGGGTCGATCGTGCGATATCCGCGATGCCCATGAAGATGTTGACGTATGTCGGCGCCCGCGCTGCCTCCGGCGGCGAGACCCAGCGGATCATGATCGCTCAAGCGCTGCTCGGCAATCCCCGCATTCTGCTTCTTGACGAGGCGACGAATTGGCTGGACAACGACAGCCAGGCCACGGTCATGGAGAACCTCGCTCGGCTGGGCTCCACCCGGATCGTCATCGCCCACCGTCTGTCCACGCTGCGACAGGCCGATCGCATCTACGTTCTGCAGGGCGGCAAGGTGGCTCAGGTAGGTTCCTTTGCACAGTTGGCCGAGACCGACGGCATCTTCCGGAATCTGGTGCAGAGGCAAATGGCCTGACACCGGCACTGGATTTCTGTCCGACCTGCCGGGGGCGGATTGGGCCATCCGGACCGAACGGCAGGCCCGTGCATCGGCCAATCTCGGCATACCGAGGCCCGCCCAGCCGGGAACAGCATGGTGTCGGACACCGAAGGTATGGGCGCGGAGGAGATCCAACTCTCGGCGGTCACCCGCGCGAAACTTTTGTTTGAAATTCCTATTCACTTGGATAGTCGGAACGGGCGTCGCCCCTGCTACACTCGCCATTGTCATGCCGGAGCCGCGACGCGATCCGGATTGGACAAACGACAGAGGCAAATTGGAGATTTACCGATGGCCAACGGCACAAACCCGCGGACGGCGGAACAAATGCTGGCGCACCTCCAGGCGAAGTCGGTCGAGGATGACGACTTCCGGAATCAATTGATCTCCGATCCGAAGACCGTTATCTCCGATGAGTTCGGAATCGATGTTCCGGAAGGATTCAATGTCTACGTGCACCAGAACAGTTTGGAAGACTTTCACGTGGTGCTGCCGGCCCACCCTGAACTGTACGAAGAGCAGTTGGAGGCCGTTGGCGGCGGTTCTGCTGGCTGTATGTAAGCAGCGAGCTCCATAGCGTGCCGCAATCGTCAAACCGACCGCTACGTTGTGAACTGATGGTTGCAGGCGCCCCCATGCACGCTGACGTACGCAGAGACGGCGCGTTTGGCGTGCTTGCCCGCCCGTTCGCCGACAACGCCCCCGCCCGAGTCAAGCGCAGGAGGAACCCGCCACACCTCGTCTGGTGACCCAAGGCCTGGGGGGACGAGGGCTTGAACACGGGAGAGTCGATCGAACGACGATTTTCGGAATGGATCCTCACCGTCCGCCGGCGGATCATTGTAGTTAGTATTTTGGGTGTTGTGCTGGCGTCCGCCGGCGGCATATTCCTGGAGTTCTCTTCGAGCTTTCGTGACTATTTCAGCGCGGACGATCCGCGGTTCCTTGCGCTCGAAGCACTTGAGAACACATACGGAAAGAGCGACAACCTCCTCTTCATGATCGCCCCGGAGGATGGCGACGCCACATCGGAGTCGGCACTCAGGGCCTCAGTCTGGCTTACCGAACGCGCCTGGCTCGCACCGTATTCCATACGCGTCGATTCGATCGCGAATTTCCAGCACACGACCGCGGACGGCGACGAAGTCACCGTGCGCAATCTCGTCGACCAGGAAACCTTGGACGATGCCCGCGAACGCGCCCGGATTCGCGCGACGGCGCTGGCCGACCCCCGCCTCGCGGGCGGTCTTCTTGCCAGCGACGGCGGAGTCAGCGCCGTCAACGTCACCGTCGCGCTGTTCGAGAGCGATCAGGCGGGCAGGATCCCCGAGATCGTCGAATTTGCGCACGCGCTGGCCGCCAAGGCGGAACGGCGTTTTCCCGGCATTGATGTTCGGTTACTGGGTTCAGTCATCGTCGACCACACCTTCTCGAAGGCATCGATAGAAAGCCAGAAGGTTCTCTTGCCCGCGAGCCTCGCGGTCATGGCCGTCGCCCTGACAATTCTGATTCGCAGTCTGGCCGGGGTGGCGGCCACCGGGTTGGTCATCATGCTTTCCGTCTTCGCGGCCATGGGGCTGGGCGGATGGATCGGGCTACCCATGTCGCCGACCACCGCAGCCGCACCGATGATCATCCTGATTCTCGGTTTGGCCAACTGCGTCCATCTGCTGACGACACTGCGCCAACGCCTCGAGGCGGGCGACGACAGGGGCCCCGCGATCGCCAAATCCGTCACCGTCAACTTGCCGCCGATCTTCTTGGCCAGCCTGACTACGATGCTGGCGTTTCTGGGCATGAACTCTTCCGAGGTCCCGCCCTACCGCGACCTCGGGAACTTCGTGGCCTTGGGGGTCGCCGCCTCGTTCGTGCTCTCGGCCACCCTTCTCCCGGCCCTGCTCTCGGTCTTCCCCATGCGTGTGCCGGCAGGTCGCCGGCGCGATGACCGGGCGATAGCGGCCATCGCCGACTTCGTGCTGCGGCGCCGCAAGACCCTGCTGTGGGGCTCCGCGGTGGTTGTCCTCGGGGCATTGGCGGCGGTCTCTCGGAACGAGCTCAACGACGTGCCGGCGCACTTCTTCGACAAGGGGACAGAGTTCCGGCAGGACCTGGACTTCCTCGACGAACGATTGAATGGAACTGTTGTGCTCGACTACGCGCTCGCCGCCGGCGAGCCGGGCGGCGTGACCAAACCCGCTTTCCTCGCCGATGTGTCGGCTTTCGCCGACTGGTACCGCGAGCAACCCGAAACGCGACACGTCGAGGTGATCACCGATACGTTCCGGCAACTGAACAAGAGCATGCATGGCGACGATCCGGCGGCTTACCGACTTCCCGAGAGCCGTGACCTCGCCGCGCAATACCTGCTGCTATACGAATTGTCGCTTCCCCAGGGGCTGGATCTGAACCACCGGGTCGATCAGAGCAAATCGGCTACGCGCATGTCGGTGACTGCGCGAACCATGTCTTCCCGCGAGGTGCTGGAACTCAACGCGCGTGCGGAGGGCTGGCTCCGCGACAACGCCTCCAGCATCGCCCGGGCCGAAGGCGCGGGCGGTGCGCTGATATTCGCCCATATCGGGCAACGCAATATCCGCGCGTTGCTGGTCGGGACCACCATCACCCTTTTCTGCATTTCCATGATTCTCGTGCTGATCCTGCGGTCCCTGCGCCTCGGTCTCATCAGCCTGGCCCCCAATTTTGTCCCGGCCATACTGGGGTTTGGGGTCTGGGGCCTGGTGTCCGGCGAAGTCAGCGTCACGGTGGCCCTCGCATTTGTCATGACTTTCGGGATCGTGATCGACGACAGCGTGCATTTTCTGAGCAAGTACCGTCACGCGAGAAGAAGCAACCGCCTCCCCCCTGACGAAGCGGTACGCTACGCCTTCCACACGGTCGGACGGGCCCTGACGACGACCACAGCGGTGTTGGTCGGAGGCCTCCTGTTGCTGGTTACATCTCCTTTCGTCCCGACCTCGGAAGGCAGTCTCCTGATGGCGATGATCATCGCGTTTGCGCTCATCGCCGATTTCCTGCTGCTTCCGCCGCTTCTGATCGCGTTCGATCGGGAGACCGGCACGCCGGACTCCGGGCAGCGTGTTCCGGGCACAGAGCCGAAGAACATCCTGGCGGTGCTGCTCGACCCAAGAAAGCGGCATTTCACCCCGGTCCGCCCTCGCGAGGAGCCACGCCATTTCTCGACCGGATCGGGCCTGACGCCCTGCGACGCCTCGCCCGTCGGGCCGGATCTGGCAGGTCAGGGTCTTTCCGCGCAATAGCGGCCCAATACGAAGACTTTGTTGCTCCATGCTTCGCACAGGGGCTCGAACAGGGCGGTGTACTGTTGAACCGTCGTCTCCGGAATCCCGAACAGCTTCAGCGTCAGCAAGAGATTCAGCCTTTCCTTGATGATTCGCAAGTTTTCTTCGTCCTTCCCGTCGAAGCCCTCGAACTCGATGAGCCGCAGTCCCGCGTCCCGCAACTTTCCGGTGTAGCTGCCTTCGGATTCCAGTCCGGAAACCGGCCAGGCCTCGCACAATGGCCGGATGAACCTGTCGTTCTGATCCTTCGAAAGGTTGTCGACCGTCATCCAGTCCATCGCTGCCAATCTGCCGCCCGGCTTGAGGATTCTCCGCACCTCGCGGAGAAACCGTTCGCGGTCGCTGTAGTGGCAGGCGCTCTCGATGTTGACCACCGCGTCGACCGAATTGTCCGCAAAGGGCAGGCTTCGGGAGCAATCGGCAAAGTTGAATGCAATGCGGTGACCGAGGTTCGTATCGGCCGCCTTGCGGCGGGCGATCTCCAGTTGCTTGCTGCTCAGGCTGACGCCGGTGACCCGGCATCCCGTCTGTCTCACAAGGCGGATCGCGGTTCCGCCCACGCCGCACCCCGCATCCACCACATGATGGTGCGCCGCTATCGCCGCCGGCGCCACGACCACATCGACCATACGTTCCACCGCCCGCGCGAGCCCCGCCGACTCCTGGAGGGATTCACCGCGCCGGGGGCGATCTTCGCGTTCGAACAACCCGAAGTGGATGTGGTCGGGGTTCCACCCGCCGAGGTAGAACTCTTCGGTCAGCGTATCGTAGTGATGCGCGACCGCGCTTTCATGGTTGTGCTCACCCGAAGTCCGGGTATCACGCCGGTTGGTGGCTTTCACGCACCAATCCCGACGAACGGCCGATCGTGCCGCTGCGCTGCGAGCCAGCGGCCCACGCGGCAAGAAAGACGGCGCCGCGTCACGCTTGGGTTGCTCCAGGCTGGACGATGTAGACATAGCCCTTGCACTGCCTTACTCGTTCTCCTTCGAGGACCAGCTTGATGTGGTGCATGCCCCGCGAGAGCGAGCGAGGCGCGCCCGCACCGAACAGCATCGTGGAACCGCGCGTCCAGTCGGCCAGTACGGCAAGCTTTTCCGGCACGACCAGACCCTCCTTGCGCAGTCCGCGGAAGAACTCGTCCCACAGTCCAGGTTTGTCCACCCAAGCGCGTTGTTCTGCCCGGTAACTGTCCCTGGCGAAGAAATTCAGCCCGAGCGTCGGGCCGAGTCCGCCGCGATGTATGTCCAGTTGGACTGCCAGGCTAACGAAGCCTCCGTGCTGTTCGAAGCGCGATACCGTCGAACCTACGAAAGCATGCGGCCCCGGCCAGCGGAGACGGTCCAGGAACGCGAGAATACCGTGAGCGCTTCGAAAGCCGGTCACCGCCAGCCGGACCGCCCTCTCGCGCGCAGGAAACGCCCCGAAGGAAAAGATGTTCGTATCCGGGAACTGCGCCCGATATACCTGCTCGGCCAGCGCGCGTTCCGCTTCGTCCGGCGGCCAGCCGACGGCTGAAGTCAGTGCGTGCAGAATCGCCCCGATGGCGGGCAGCTTCCGGACCGCATTGTCATCGGCGACCAACGGTTCGGCCGGGTACAGGAAGACTCCAGGATCCGGACGCGTGCCGCTCGGCGCCGAACCGATATCGTATTCCAGCATCATGCTCCGGCTGAAGATTCGGCGAACAGGGGATGCGTCCGGTTCCGGTTCCGGTTCATTCAGTAGTAGTCGCGCAAGGCCGGCCGCGACCGACCCTGAAGTCGCCACCCGCCCGGCGCGCTTGAAAAATGCCGCAGGCTCGGTGCCGCTCACCAAACTGATCCCGAGATCGGCTTCCGGCCGGCGCTCGTTCAGCAACAGCTCGAATCCGAACGGGAAGGCTGCTATCTCGGCCGGCAATGCACGCGCCCGGTCGAGCATCGCCTCCCAAGCCCGTTCCCCGATCAGCACGGGAGAAATCAGCCCCCGAAACTGCTCGAGCTGCCCGGCAAATGAGCCCCTTCCGTTTTGCCTGGCATCGCCGGATTCTTTCGGCGGCGTCATGCTCCCTCCAGACAGGCGCACCTTCCCCGCACGGAGCGCGGTTGCAGGCTCCATGCAATACCATATCTGAAATCGGACGTTACCCGCCTATCCAAGTGAATAGGCTTTGCCGGAAATTCAGAAGTTTGTGTCCGATTGACAGCCCTTGTATAGCCTCGTTACCTTTGCTGTCGTGCCGCGTAATCGATAGAAGGCCTCATTGGCCGGGTAATGGAACTGGAAACCACCGTTTCTGAGCATTACGCCGCTCTGACCGAACGCATCGAGCATTACAGCGGGGATGTTCTGGCTTGTCATTTCGGCCTTTGGGGTCCGGACACAACGACTCACCGGGAAGCCCTGCTGCGCGCCAATCGGAAGCTGGTGCAGGGATGCGATCTCGGTCCGGGCCGACATCTGCTGGATGCCGGTTGCGGTGTCGGCGGCACCGCGATCGCGCTGGCCGAAAACTGGGGCACCAGAGTCACAGGACTGACGATCTGCGAACCCCATATCGCCGTGGCGACGCAATTTGCGGAAGAGCGCGGAGTCGGGCACCTGGTCGAATTCCATTACGGGGATTTCATGGACCTGCCGTTCCCCGAGGCCCAATTCGACGCGGTCCTGAATCACGAATCCTTCTGCTATGCAGAGGACAAGCATGCCTATCTTCACGGCGTGTTCCGGGTGCTGAAGCCGGGAGGACGCTGGCAGGCGCTTGAGGGCCTGCTAAGCGGCGCTCCGATGTCGGAAGAGCAGAAAGCGAGCCATGTGAGCGTGCTCACGGTAACTGATGGCGGTGCGATTGCAGTGTTTGATGGGACTCGAGGCGTTGAGCGGAGCGACGCCGGGTCGGGTGTTACGAAGGAGGCCGGATTCGCGATGACGCGCTGCACGAGACGGTTCCCGTTG
>JAJEGJ010000053.1 GCA_022819905.1 Alphaproteobacteria bacterium | reverse complement strand
CCTCTTATGAGGGCACACCAAGTCAAGTGGAGAATCAGGATGGATTTAATGCATGACGAGCTCACCTTCCGGGTTGATCTGATCGACGGTTGGTTTGCCGTGCGGCCAGGTCGGAACGCTTTTCGCATCGGTCGCGCTTGTGCGCATACCCACCTCTTATCCGGGAGGTCCTTTGGCGGCGGAGCGCCGGAACCTTCCCTCGATCCCGCTTGCTGCGGGCGCAGCGTTCCGGGGGCGGGGCCCATCTCCGGGTCGGCGTCTTTCAGCCCGGCGGAGCCTCGGCCACACGCCACCCGGCCCAGCGCCGGCCGCGTCCGGCCAGCGTGGAACGGCGCGGTGTCGCGATCAGACGAGCTTGGCGCCAGTCGGCACGAGACCGCTTTCGGTGAACCGCCAGAGTGCGATGAGCAGCTTGCGGGCGAGCGCGACGATCATCACCCGGCGGATGCGCCCGCGGGCCCCTGCGGTGCGCTCGTTGAACCACTTGCTGAGCGCGCTATCGGGCTGATAGCGCAACCAGCGCCAGGCAATCTGGATGAGCTGTGCCCGGATCCATGCCGGACCGTCGCGGCCGATCCCCTGGTCGCGCTGCGTGTCCCCGCTCGCCCAGGGGGTTGGCGTCAAGCCGACCCAGCTGGCGAGTTCCCGGCGGTTGCGGAACCCGCGGTAGAAGACCTCATGCGTCAGGACGGTCGCGTCGTTCGGGCCAATCGCCTTCAGCCTGGTCAGTGTCGCGATCTTCGCCGCCGCCTGCGCTTCGCTACCCTCGGGCGCCTCCGCCATCGAGACCGCCTCTCCGGACTGCACCACCGCATCGCGCTCGGCCTCGACCTGCGCGATCTGCTCTTGCACGAGAGTCAGCCGGCTCGCGATGCGGTCAATCTCCTGCCGGGCCCGCGGCGGGAACGGCTCTCCGTACGCGGTCTTCACGGCGGCAAACTTCGTCTCGAAGTCCTTCGAGCGGGGCTGCACGTCGAAGACACCGTGCAACTTGAGAAGCCCCTTGATCGAGTTCGTCAGCGATGTTCGCTCCTTCACCAGGCGCTGGCGCTCCCGATGCAAGCGCTTGCGGTCCTCTTCTTCGACAGTCGGCACCCGCACCCGGCTCAACACGGCCGCATCGCCCCGGTCGTGCGCCAGCAACGCGCGCACCATCTTCTTCGCGTCGATCCGATCCGTCTTGCGCTGCTTCGCCTTCCGGTTCACCAGAAGGCTCGCGGCATCGAGGACAACCGTCTCAAGGCTCATGGCGCTGTCGAGCCAGCGTGCCAGCCAAAAGCCCTCGTAGCCCGCCTCGTAGCAGTTCAGAACGCGCACCTCTCGCTCAAGGCCCCGTTCGGCCTTTGCCCGGTGTCGCTCGATCAAGTCCTGCAGCGCGTCGACGTCTGCGGCTTCGATCGTGTGCAAGCCGATACGCTCGTTCACCGGGCTCTTGATCCCGACCACCCAGCTCGTCCCGCTGATCTCGATTGCCACGTACAGCGTGCAATTCTCCGCACCGGCCGGCGCGGCGGTTTCGTTCCCTGGGGGCATTCCGTGTCTCCTGATGAGGGTTGGCAGGAGCGGCACCGTAGCGCCGTTCTCCCGACCTGGCCCTCATAGGATCTCCGGGTACGGATGCCGGTCCCCGGGCTGGTTTCCATTCGCCCAGACCATGACGCCGCCGGCGGCGACATAGGCCTCGTAGGCCGGTAGGCTCTCGGCCATGATGGAGCGAAGGCGCGCCGCCGTGTAGCTCTGCGGCGTGACCCCCTGGCGGTGCAGGAACCGTCCCCAGCTGTTGCTCGCGACGCGCACGCCGAGGCCCTGCATCCACCGGACACCCCGCGCATTCTCCCGGTCGAAGATCTCGCCCCAGGCGTGACCCCGGTCGTGACAGTCCTCGTGACGGTGGCACCCCTCGTGCAGCTGGCCCACCTGGTTCGCGTAGGACGCGACCCCGGCCTCGTAGGCGATGCCGTAGACCCCGGCGCCGTTCTTCCTCGCGGCGACGACGCCGGCGACCTGGGTGCCGTGACCGTCCCCGTCCCACAGGTCGCTGGAAAAGTCTCTCCCACCGTACCGGTCCACCACCGCCGGTATGTCGCCCCGGTCGTTGCAGGTCCAGCCCACGGCGCAGACATGCGCGAACTGTCCCTCGAGATCCGGATGGTCCATATGCGCACCGGAGTCCGTCAAGCCCACGATCTGGCCCCTACCGGTCCCGCCCCGCCGGTGCATGGCACCGACCCGGTCGGCTTCGTCCCAGGCGATCTCCGCGAGACGAGCGCTGGAGGTGGCGAGAAGTTCGGGAAAGCCGATCACCACTTCGCGGTACGGCGTGAAGGTCTCGCCACCGGCGGGGGGAGGACGCGGGTCGCCGCCGGGAGGAGGTTCATCGCCGACGGGCGGGGGAGGAGGCTCGGCGTCGGGAGGAGGAGGCAGGACCGAAGGCCCGCCGCCGTCGCCGCCGTCGCACGCGGACAGCGCCAGAAGGGCCGCCGCCGCAACCACCACCGGACCAACCCGGATCATGCGTCGCCGCCAGGAAGTGTGACGCCACAAGTTCCCGCAAAGCCGCGCACGTCGTCGGCTGCGATCCGCAGGGATGGCCTGGCGTGTGTCCGGTGATCGCTGGAAATTGCCCGTTCTGCAGCCGCCGCGCCACCGTTCTCGCGAAGTCCCGGGCGACCGGATCCTGGCGACCCGGGCGCGAGCCCGGCGGGCGCCGCTTGCGCGCCCCGAAGCATCGCCCAAAGAGGCCAGGCTGCCGGTAATCGGGCGCCCACAAGAACAAATACGCGCAGGGTCCGGACAGTCACCTTCACTTCGGCCTCCAGCGTGACGAACGGCGGCATGTCGCATCCGCCGCGCGTCATCGGCACGCCGCAGCAGTGATCCGGCACATGAAGGGCGAACTCATCGGCGCTCAGGCTCGCACCGTCGGCGAAGAAGCGCCGGCAGCCGCCCCCAAAATGCACGCCGGCGGTTTCACGACCGCCTAGGGCGAGCGCCACGCCCATTGCGAGCAAGCGTTTCATGGCCAGTCCTTCGGCAAGGACGACCGCCGTCCAAGGTCCCCGCGGGCTTGCGCGTCGAACCCGCCGGCCGCCGGCACCTGCGCGAGCCAGGAACGCCACTCCCTCGCACTCCCGCCCCGTCAGAACTGCCGCACGAAGCGCTGCCCCCCCGGGTGCGCTTGCAGTCGTAGAGCTGGGCGTTGGTCTCCAGTTCCTCGTGCACCGCCACAAGCGTGGGACTGAAGCCCATTAGCGCAAAAGCCCGGTTGTGGACCGAGAAACGCAGGCTTCGCCTCCCGTCCTCCCGATCCTCGGCCGCCGGCGTGTGAGGAGACCAGTCGCTCTCGAAGTCGGTCCAGCGCACCTCCCTGCAGCCTCCAGCCATGAAACCCAAAGGCCGGATCACCGAAACGTCGACGCCCAGCCAGCAGCTGCGGTCGCGCTCACGCTGGCTGTCCGGCCGCTTCCGAGCGCTGCCCCGGCAGGGCTACGCCGAGCATGAAGAAGGCTGGCAATAACAGGGGCAGCGAATGCTTCGAGTTCTTTCCGACGTACCAGCGACACGTCGAAACCGCTTGGCTGACGCACGCTCATCGATCCAGCAGCTTTCTGAGGCACCCCCGGTTGTACTGGGCGCAGCGCTCGAGGAAGCTCCGTTCGCTTTGCTGAATCCGATACCGGTTGCGTTCGACCATGCGCTGATAGCTTTCGTCGCGCCTCGCCTGTTCGGCCTCGAAGTTGCGCATCCAGTTCCGGTGCGCGGTGCCGGCGTCGGGAACAACGACCGGCTGATAGAGCGGCACCATCGGCTGAAAGTCGTAGAGGCCGGGAGCCGGCTGGTAGAGGGGCTTGAACTCCACCTGCGCCGTGGCTGGCAGAGCCCAATAGATCAGTGCCAGCACGCAACCAACGATCCCGAGTGACACAAAGAGGTTTCGCATGAAGGGTCTCCTTCGGGTGAGACCGCGCTCAGGCGGCGAGAACGATGTCCGGCACGGCGGGGGTGAGCACACACCAGTCGTCGGCAAGGATGTCCGTCTGGCTTGCTACCCACGGCACGCGCATGCCGTCGACCGGGTTGATGTAGATGAACAGGCGATCCATGCGGTCGTCGGCGCTGTTGACGTGCAGGGCCACCCACTGCCCCTTTCCGTCCCAGCCTTCGCGGGCGATGCGCATGCCGGCGTGCAGCACGTGGAGTGCCACGGAGAACGGAAGACAGTCATCCAGGCGCAACGGCCGGGCCGCTGCCAACGGTGTCTGCCACCGAATGCACCTGTAGACCCACCGCGTTCGCGGAAAACCAACCGTTGGAAGTCACGGGTAGTTTTACTCATTTCTATCTCGCTTTATGACTTAACGGTCTTTAATACCAGTCTTGACATGATAAGTTAATGGATAGGATCCGGTCGCTAATGTTTCATGGTGTCCTGTCTGAAGGGGGGCGAGTCATGTGTCTTGCAGTTCCCCTGCTGCATGCACCTTGGTAATCGGCCTGACTCCCGTCAGGTTGCCTGCGGAGGTTCGGCGGCGGGAAGCCGCCAAGCCGTCCCGTCACCGGGTCTCCTCAAGGAGCCATAAGCCAAGGAGCGAATGCTTGCGGTTGTGATCGCTTGGCTGGCCGTTGCCCTCCCCCCCGTCGACGCGAATGGCGCCGGAATAGGCCTCGGCGGGGGCAGGGTCGATGGTGATGTCCAGCGCTCTTGAAACTCGATTGGTCCCACGATGCGGAAACCGCCTATGCAAGTTGCATGGACACCCTGATACCGGGGAGCCGTGCGTATCGCGGAGCGGAAGCGGCCGTTGGCCATCGATCGCTGACGTAGGGAACACAACTCATGACAACTGCAAGCTTCGACAAGTTCAGCGGGACCGGGGGGGGGCAGGGCTTCCCCCCATTGTGCCGGGGAAGTTGATCCTGAACGGCGAGAAGCCGTTCATTCGACTCAGCCGTGCGCCGGGTGGACCGTTTTTGAGCGATGCCTGCCTCTGGACGATCACCTGTTCGCCCAGGGGCGCCGGCCATGCCCTGTTTGTGAGGAGCGAACTGACGGACGAACGATGGCGCATCTACGCCGACAACCGGGAATTGGTGCGCTGGTTGCAGGCGACCGTCCAAGGAACGCTCAACCCGGAAACGGCGGGCAGCCACATTGCGGTCATCGAGGCCATGTTATCCGGACAGGGGGACTTGCAGGACAGCTGGGCCCAGAAGGTTCATTCAAGTGCCGACGAGATCACTCTCACGTGGCGCAATCTGATCGAGCCGCTCTTGATGGCGCACGACCGGCTCATCAATGCGTCTGTGGGCAGACTGCGCAGACTCATCGCAGTCCGAGGCCGTCCGCGAACGCGGCATGGTATCCGCCAAGTCGCCTACGATGCGGAACGGCTCTGCTGGGAACCGCAGGCAACAGGCTTCATTCGGATGGTCGCCAACGGCACGGTTGCCATCGACTTCGACGCGCGGACCCTGAACGGTCGTGGCTTACGCAACCACGGCACGCAGTTCAAGATTGCGCTGCACGATCTGCCGCGCCTGTACAACCATCATCATCGACTTGATCACAAGTGAGGCCGCCCGCGACGGCCTGAAAGGTGTGCTGAAATATCGCGGGCGGCCCCTAGACGAGAACCGGGCAAGCCAGTCCTCATCCTCTGGCGAAGGCCGCACCCCGCCGCTGGCACAAAACGTCTTGGGGGCACGGCCTTCATCGTCTGGTGGCATCATGTTAGCATCATCACCGGCTGCGTGGTGCGACCTTCTATATAATTCCCGTGTAAAGATGCGTTGTTATCCGCCTTAGCTTCGTAAAATCCGGCGTCGATTCGGTAGGTCTCGCCGCGGCGCCTGCCGCTCGGCTCCCGCCGGCGTGGCGCAGTTTGCGCGCTATGGCGGCGACCACCCGTTTGTCGGCCTCGCCCGGCGTCGCGTCGTCGAGGTGAACGTAGCGGTTAGTCGTGCCGGACCATCGTTGCCCACGCTGGCACCCCTCGACATGGAGGCTCTTCCCGTTCGGCACCGCGGGCGAAGCGTGCGCGTGTCGGACGCCATGCAGCCGCGCGTCCGCAACGATCCCCGCTGCAGCCCGCGTCCAGAACGTCCGCAGGTCCTTCCTGTCCAGCGGTTCGTCGCTACCGTTGCCGGAGAACACCCACACCACGAACGTCGTTTCCATGAGTCCGTCGAGCTGCGCCCTCACCGCGGGCCGCGCACCCTCGACCATCAGCGCATCCAGCGTGCCGAGCGTCCGCCTGACGGCGGCGCCCTGGTGATCTTCGTTCTGTTTGCCGCTTTCCGATCCCTCCCCTGCGTGTCGGTCACGACCGTCACGGCACGGGCGCCCACTGTCGGGGAATGCCCAGTGCACGCCGGATAACACCGCCGGGTTCGGGACCGGGAAGGGTTCGGACCGCCGCGCTCAATCGCCGCGCGGACTGCAAGCCGTTGCTGCGGCTGGACTTACGGCGCTTCGCGGATGCGCGGGCCAAGTGCGACTTCTCTATGCCGGAGACGCAGTTTCTCCACAACCCAAGCTAATTGTCTCAAGCGACAGCGCAGGGGCAAGATCTACAGCAGGCCTGACCCGCAGAAGGCGCTCTGTGCGCTTGCAGCTCATTGGGTTGCCGCCAGCGCGGGCAAAGCCGTGAAGGAGCGGCTCCATGGCCAGAATGCCCCGCCCTTCCAACCAGCCAGCGAACCCCTCGTCGAGCGGCGGCCTGCCGTCTCCCGCGATCTGCCGGGCCTCGAGACCAGGCGCATGTCCGCGGACCGGGCCCTCTCCACAGAGCAGTGGAAGGAACTCGAGGCAGGCGGGTGCGTGGCTGGCGGGGGAGATCGTCAGGACCAGGAGAGGCCCCGGGGCCTGCAACACCGGGGCCATCAGTTCAGCGGGTCGTCCTGGTCGTCATCAGTTGCAGGCGGCTTTCACGATCATGCGCCTGTCCGGCAGCTGGCTTGCCACGTACGGGCAAGCGTGTTCCATGCTGGCATACTTGCCGGTGCCGCCCTGGATCGTCAGTTCTCCCTCGCCGCCATCCTCGATAACGCCGTCGCCACGGCGCTCCAGCATCATGAACAGCGGTCGCCCGCCGCGTCCGTCATCGTGCACCAGATGGTGGCGTGGAACTCGGTGCTGGTGACGTGCGCTTGGCCCACGCAGACGGTGGGGTTGGAGCGTCCGTCGATCGTGCCAGTGCCTTCGACCGTGCTGGCGAGGCGGTGGCCGTCGAGGTGCTCGATGGCCGTGTCGGCGCGTTCAAACTCCATCGTGATGTTCGCCCTCGCGGCCTCATCGGCGGCGGCGGACTGCGCGAGAACGAACATGGAGAGAGCGGCACATGCCGCCCGAAGATGGTTCAGGGGAATTCCCTGGAAAACGATCTGATACGCATGCGCAAGACGCACAGAAACCCCGAGAGCGTCAACTCCCAGGGTCGGTGTTCCGCAATGGTTTCGAGGCCGTAGCGGAAGAAGTGTCATGCGCGAAGCCACTGATACGTAGAGGATCGCAGCAGATCAGGTCAAGCAGCCTCCATTCGTATAAAGGCCTGAATGACCGACACTGATTCCGACCTCGCGGACGCGGGATTGACCCCGGTCCTGAACTACCAGAGAGGGCGTGCGAAGGGCGCGAACACGACGGGGACGAACCACCTGCCCCGCCGTGCTGGCGCCCTGACTTCTGGTCGAGGTCAGGCTGCTCGCTGCTCTCGTCCATGTTCCCCCGTTACATCGGGGGGCCCGGAAGGCGCAGGCCAGGCCTCTTGCGCCCTGACGTGCGCGCAGCCGCTCGCCACGCCGGCACGTGGCTGATGTCGGAGGGAAGCGGCGAGCGCAGCGTCTCCCGAGCTGGTTATCGCCTCGTCAAAGAGCGCGGTTCAGCGCCGGAGCCGGATCGTCCTGCGACGGCGACCCTTTCAAGAACACGGGCACGGTCGATCCCGTTCTGGGCCGGCTGTCCGTCTTGGTCGGGGACGCGGACTGACGCCCCTCTCTCTTCCGCGCCGACATCGGCAGGAACCCGTACCAGCCCCCTGCTCAGCATCTCGATCATGGGGAGGCGCACACCGCCGTGGATGGTGCTCGCAGCTTGCTCCCTCACCCCAGCCCCGCCGTTCCCAGGAGCCATCCCGAACCAGCTGGGACGAGCCGACTCCGATGGACCCTTCCGCGCGCGTGGGCCTCTGACTCCCCCGGATCCGGGCGCCGGCGGCGGGTCAGCGTTGACCGGGCCTCGGTATCCGGTAGCCGACGCCGCGGTGGTTGAAGATCCAGGTCGGATCCTCGGCGCTGTCGCCGAGCTTCTGCCGCAGGGTCCGCACGAAGATCCGGACCAGGTTCGCGTCCGCGCTTTCGCGCCCGTCCCAGATCCGGCGCAGGAGCGTCTCGAAATGCACGACCCGCCCGGCATTCACCGACAGCAGGCGCAGCAGCTCGAACTCCTTGTGGGTCAGCTTCACCTCTGTACCCCCCACCGTGACCCGGCGGCGCTCGTACTCGACTTCGAGCTCGCCCAGCACGAACGTCTCGGGCTCCCGGTGCCGGCGCAGGACCGCCCGGATGCGCGCGACCAGTTCCGTCGGCGAGAAGGGCTTCACGATGTAATCGTCGGCGCCCAGCTCAAACGCCCGCGCCACCGTCTCGTCGCGGCCGTAGCCCGAGATGAAGATCACCGGGAGGTCTGAGAGCTCGGGCACCTCCTGCAGCAGCTCGATCCCGTCGCGCCCGGGCAGCATGAGGTCAAGGAGCACGAGCTCCGGCCGCTCCGCGCGGATCAGCCCCGCGAAGTCGTCCGGTGCGCCAGTCACGAGCGGCGCGTAGCCTGCCCCGGTCAGCGTGTCGCGCACGAAGCGGAGTGTCCGCGGATCATCATCGACCACCAGAACGCGCGGCTTCTCCTCCGGCTCCGCGCCCGTCCGCGCGCCGCTGCCGATGGCTCCCGCGCCGTGGGACTCCGACGCCGCCGGGATCGTGAAGGTGATGGTGGTCCCCTGCCCCGGGCCGTCGCTGGTCGCGCGGATGCGCCCGCCGTGCGCCTCGACGAGCCCTTTGCAGATGGCGAGCCCCAGGCCGCGGCTGGCAGCGCCGCCAGCACCGGCCACATGCTTCTGGAAGAGGCGCGGCAGCAGTTCGAGCGCGACCCCCTCCCCGTCGTCGGCAACCGAGAACGCGACCTGCTCGGCCTCGCGCACGACCGCCACGCGGATCACGGCGGCAGCCTCCGTGTGCCGGGCGGCGTTGGCAAGGAGATTGTTCAGCACCTGCACCACGCGCCGCCGGTCCGCCATGACGGGGGGCAGGTCATCCGCCAGGTCGACGACGATGCCGCGCCGGGTATCGCCGGTCAGGAAGGTGCTCCGGGCCCGCTCCACCAGGTCTGCCGCCGCCGACGGCTCGGGCGAGACCGAGAGCGTCCCAGAGTCGATCCGCCCCGTGTCGAGGAGGTCCGTGATGAGGCTCCGCATCTGTTCCGCCTGTTCGACGATGATGCGGACGAACTCGCGCATCTCGGCCGGATCCAGCCCGGCCGCCTGCTCCAGCAGCGTGACTGCCGATCCCTTGATCGACGTGAGCGGCGCGCGCAGCTCGTGGCTCACGAGCCCCAGGAACTCCGCGCGCATCCGCTCGATCTCGTCGAGCGGCGCGAGGTCCTGCAGGGTCACCACTACCGATCCCGCGCCGGACTCTTCTGCATAGGTCGGCGTGGCATTGATCAGGGTTCTCACACTGCGCCCGTCGGGAACCGAAAGCACGACCTCCTCAGAGCGCACGACCTCAGCGTCCGCGAACTGCAGCCCCAGCGGCAGTCTCGCCAGCGACACCTCGCGCCCGTCCGCGCGGCGGCACACAATGATCTCGAGCAGCTCCTCCAGTGGCCGACCCGGCGTGCGCAAGCTCTCGACGATCCGTCGCGCCTCCCGGTTGGACGACACCATTCGCCCGCTCACCCCGTCGAAGACCGCCACGCCCACCGGCGAGGTCTCAATCAAGGCCTCAAGATCCGTCCGTGCGCGCTGCTCGCTCCGGTACGTGCGCGCGTTCGCGATCGCCGCCGCGGCCTGCGATGCAAACAGCACCAGCACCTCCTCATCCGCGTCGGTGAACGCCTCGCCACCCGCCTTATCGCCGAGGAAGAAGTTGCCGATATTCACGCCCCGGTGGCGCATCGGTGTGCCCTGGAATGCCATGGCGAAGCTCGGTAGCGGCATCAGGCCGAGTTCGCGGGCGTATACCGAGAAATCCCCCTGGCGCAACGGCCCGGGGAGCTCCCGGAAGTGCTCGAACAGCTCCAAACTGTGCGGCCAGTCGAGCATTTCGCCCTCCTCCTCGGGTGTGTACCCCGAGAAGAAGAACTCCCCCGGTGCTCCCGCCTCATCGACGGTGGAAATGATGCCGCGGCGGGCGCCCGTCAGGCCCTGGGCGACCTCGACGATCCTGCGCACTACGATGTCCGGATCGAGGCTCTCGCTGATCTCAAGAATCGCTGCGGCCAGCGTCGACGCACGGTCGCGCGAGCCCTCGGGTTCCTGCTGCTCAGGCCACCCGTGCGGGTTGGCATCGCGCTGCGTCACGGGTCGCTCCCTCCCCCGGCCCCCCCGGGCACCAAGCCGGCGCGCCTGCGATCGACCGGTAGGCCGCCACATGCAATCGTCGGCGCCTGCGACAATGCCCTGGACCGTTCTTTATTGTAATCACATGAAACTTGGGCATCACACACGGTTCTCATAAACGGGCGCGTCGCTTCTGCCCAGGTGGAGACCACCCGTCATGCACACGCGGAAGTTCGTTTGGACCGAACGGATTCCTTGAGCCTGCCGGAGGCCTCGCCGGACACGCGGGGCGGGGAACTCGCTCACCGACCCTCAGCCAGCATCGGCTCTCGATATCTCCAACGCGGCGTTGCCAACCGTATAACGCACCCGTTCATGCCCGCCCGGCCGCTTCGGGTCCGGGATCCGCCGGAAAATCACTCGGGGTGAGCTCAGTCATCAGGGGCGGCGGCAGCCCCGCGGCGCCCGCCAGCATGCCTTGGGCGAGCCGCTTGTGCGGGGCCTCGGACTGGCCCTGAAGGTCCTCCCCCGGTCACCAGAACTTACCTCGGCATCTCGATGCCGAACCATTGGACCGCAGCAAAGGCCGCCTCGCCGGCAAGCGAAACCCCTAGCGCGGTGTGAGTTGACGGCTCCACGTCCCGGTCGACGTGGGCTCTCTCTCCGCCTAACGGAGTCCGTGGGTAATCGGCTGTTCGCTTGTCACCACACAAGATGGGGGCCCTTCCGTGCGGACGCATGACACAGCAGGCCCCAGCGCGACGCGCGTCCGCTCAATCTTCCTCCGCAACGGCCGGAACTTCCCGCCTTCTGCGTTTGACAATCCGGCGCCGGGCAGCCCAAGCGTGCAGATCTTCAATCTTGTATCGAACCTTGCTCCCGAACTTGTAAAACGCCGGGCCGCTGTTCCGGGTCCGATATCGGTCCAGCGTTCGCCGGGAAATTCCTAGCAGATCGCTCGCCTCCTTCGGCGTCAGATACCGCTCCTCGAGCGGGAACGTGAGACCGGGCCTGCTGGTTCTTGGCACCATGGAACTGTTCTCCGGGTCCCGCTGCCACCGCGGGTGCTCTGGGTTGGCTGGGGGGTGCCCCGAAGGGCGCATCAGGCGCGGTGTCCCCGACTCGGGTCAGCACCCCCCCCCTCATCTCCCGCCGAAGGTCATGCGGTGGATGACGTCGTGGCCATCGATCCAGCGATGCTTGTAGGCGGCCGCGACATGGCCTGCGGCGACCGCCAGCATCGTGTAGGCGAGCCACATGTGAACCTCCGCGGACAGGTCCTGGAGGTACTCCCCGGTCTCAGGGAAGACCGTGGGCATCTCGACGCCGAACCACTGAACGGCGTAGCCGCTGAAGTTGGTCTCCGCCCAGCCGACCGCGATCACCACGGCAGGCAACGCGTAGAGCGCGGCGTGGCCGAGATGCGCCGCGGTGCGTTCGATTCCTCGGATCGAGTCGGGCAGCGGCGGCGGACGGTGGGCCATGCGAACGCCGATGCGTGTTGCGAGGAGCGCGAGCAGCGTCACCCCGACGGAGATGTGCAGGTCGAACAGCAACTCCTCCAGCGGCGAGTCCTCCTCCACCAGCGTCGTCATCGCATAACCGCACCCCCACATGAAGACGAAGCCCAGCGCCATGCCCCAGTGAATGAGGCGGGCGGAGAGGTGGTACCTGTCATCGATCATCGCCGTGTTCCTCCAGCCGAGCTCCGGTCAAGCAGGCCGGCTCTGCCGACCGCGGAGAACCCGCTGACGGCCAGACGTCAATCCCTCACGTGGCACGTTTTCCGTGGTTTCCAAGCGAGGCGACGTCACCGCCGGATCCTGTTCCGACCAACCGCACGATTACCGCATTGCTTACTCGTCGACATCCTATCTTTATGTTAGCATTATGGATATATTCCGATACTATATTGCATGCAAATTCTCATCGTGGCCGTAGCAGCAGGACGGGGATACGATAAGCCGAGCACACCTGAACGTACCAGTGGCAGCGCTGTGCGGATTGTTGGCCGTGATCGCAAGCGGCCCGGCACAGACCGCCGGGCGGAGCGGAGAGGCCACGTTCGACGATATGGAACTTGCGATCACATTTGGTTGCGAGCAGAGCTAGCAAGCGGTTTGGATTTACGAACCTGACCGGCCGGGCCTTTTCGCTGTGTGCGTGGATGATCTCTCTGAAGCGGACGTGGGGTGTGCTCATGTGAGCGAGGAGTTTGATCGGACTGCCGACGGCCTGATCGTCGGCGTGGGCGCGGCTGGATACGTGCCCTGCGATGCAGTGCCGGAACTACTCGCCAAACAGGTAGCCCCGCCGCCGCCAGATGCCACCATCGTTCTCCCGAACGTCTGCTACGTCGACGGCAAGGCGTTCAGCGAAGGTTCCAGGCACGATGGCCAAGTGTGCAGGCTCAACCGGGGAGAGTGGCTCCGCTGCCGATGGGACCCGTAACGGGCAGGCGGCTGGTCACCCAGAGCGCCGTGCTGGTGCTGGGCGGGCTAGCGGGCCTGATCGTCGAAGCCGCCGTCCGCGCACCATGGTTTCGAGGGTGAAGCTGCGCGCGTCGCTCGGGTAGACCCGGAGAATCAGGCCGGGCGCCGATGTCGTCGCGGATGTCGCGGCGCCGGTCGTAGGGTGTGGCGGCGCGGACGCGCCGGGCGAAGGTGGATCGTTCGTTCACAATCGCGGCTCCTCCTTCGAGCGGCGCGGCTGGGCGGTAATGCAGGAAGCAGCCGCGGCGGCGTTTTGTCGAGGAAGCGGCGCGGACGGTCGGATCCGTTCGCTCTGTAAGGCTCTGACCCTACAGGCGTTCCCGCCGGTTTTTGCGAGGGCGAACACGGGCAGGAAGGGCGCCAGCGGGGCGCGTGTCTTGAAGAAAACCTGCTCCGGGTGACCCGTGGGGAACGCCTGCTGCGAGAGCGGCTGCGGCTACGTTTACCGCCTCAGCTTCCTCCCCTCCTGCGGTTGCGGTCTGCTTCTCTGTCTTGCTCGTTCTGACGATCCGGCCCGAACTTGCGTGAGACGGGCGGCGGACATTGTGTTATTCCTCGGCAGACGCTCGGAATCGGGGAAGTGCAATTGGGGCAACAGCACCCGAGGAAGCTGAATGCGAGGAACTAATCGTAATTAACGCAGCATGTTAGAACCGGCGGTGCAGCCACTGGTGTGGACGATTCCCGCCGGGCTGCCGTTCGCCCGGCGCCTGGCAGGCGAACTGCTGCGGCGTGCCCATCCGTCGACCGACCTGGCCGACACGACGATCCTGGTACCGACCAACCGCGCCGCCCGGACCCTGTCGCGCGCCTTTACCTCGGCGGCGCATCCCCGGGCACTTCTGCTCCCCCGGATTACGCCCCTGGGGGAGGTCGGCGAAGAGGAGCTCAACCTTGGCTGGGACGACGACGGGGGCCCCGGGCCGTCGATGGCCGAGCTGCGGCCGGCCATCGGACCCGTGCACCGCAAGCTGCTCCTGACCCAGCTGGTCGCCAGGATGCGCCGCGAGCGCGCGGGCGGTGCGCTCGCGGAAGCGGCGCGCCTCGCCAGCGAGCTCAGTACCTTGCTCGACGCGCTGCAAAACCAGGACGTGCAGTTGGCCGACCTCGAAACCCTGGTGGACGAGGACCTGGCCGAACACTGGCAGGAGACGCTCCAGTTTCTCGAGATCCTCCGCGATCACTGGCCCCGTATCCTGGCCGAGGCTGGATGCATGGATCCCGTTGCCCGGCGCACCTGGCTGCTGCGGCACCAGGCCGCAATGTGGGAACGGTCCCCGCCGCGCGGCCCCGTGATCGTGGCCGGATCGACGGGTTCGATTCCGGCCGCCCGAGCCCTCATTTCGACTGTGGCCAAGCTGCCCCGCGGCGAAGTCGTCCTGGCTGGCCTCGATCGGACGGTCGACGCGGAATCGTGGGAGACGCTCAACGAATCCCACCCGCAGTTCGGCCTGAAAAAGCTGCTGGAGACGCTTGGCTCGGATCGCGTACGGGTTCGTGACTGGCCCGGGTCCGAGCCGACCCCGAAAGCAGTCGCCCGGACCCGGCTGCTGGCGGAAGTGATGCGGCCGGCCGCGACGTCGCACCGGTGGCCGGAGACGGTGCCGCAGATCGACGTCGGCGCGGGCCTCGACGGCCTGCAGGTCATTGAAGCGCGCGATTCAGTCGAAGAGGCCGGCGCCATCGCGGTCCTGATGCGCGAAGCGCTCGAAACGCCCGGCAAGACCGCGGCCCTCGTCACCAGCGACCGGGAACTCGCCAGCCGGGTGCGGACCACGCTCCGGCGCTGGAATATCGACGTCGACGACTCGGGCGGCGAACCGCTGGGCAATACGTCTGCCGCCGTGCTGTTTCGCCTCGCCATCAGGGCGGCCGCCAGTAACGGCCGGCCCCTCGACCTCCTGGCGCTGCTCAAGCATCCGCGGGCGACCGGGGGCGACAGCCGACATAGCTTCATTGCGAACGTCAGGGCGTTTGAACACCACGTCGTCCGCCGGGTCTACGCGTGGCACGAACTTCCGGATGTCGAGGCGGAACTGCGCAGGCAGATCGAGCGGCGGCCCCGGCTGGCCGGCCTTGAACGGTGGTTCGAAGAGTTCCGTGAACGCATGGCACCGTTGCGAAAGGCCCTGGCCACTACTACCGACGCCGGCGCCATCGTGGCGGCCCACCGGGCCTTCACCGAATGGCTGGCGACCCCGGCCGACGGTGGCACGGACGGGCTCTACGCGGATCATTCCGGCGAGCGAGTGCAAAGGTTCGTGCGCGAATTCGAAGCAGCGGCCAAGCCCCTCGGGCCGATCCCGGGCGGCGAGTATTCCGCCCTGTTCGACGAGGCGCTCTCCGACATCGCCATCTATCCGCGCATCGGCACCCATCCCCGCCTGAGCATCCTGAGCCCCCTGGAAGCGCGCCTCGTCAGTGCCGACCGGGTCATCGCCGGCGGGCTTGTCGAGGGCAACTGGCCGCGGCGGGCAACGCCCAATCCCTGGCTCAGCCGCACCATGCAAACGGCGCTTGGCCTTCTGACGGACGCTCACCGCGCGGGCATGGGTGCCCACGACTTCGTCGACGCGGCAAGCGTGCCGGAGGCCTTCCTGTGCTTCGCCAGCAAGACACGCGGCAATCCGACGATTCGCTCGCGGTGGCTCACCCGTCTCAACACGGTGCTCCGTTCGGCCGATCGGACCCCGTCTGCTCCGCCGGCGATCGGTCTGTGGCAGCAGCTGACCGCTCCGCCCGCCTACAGGCCGCTGCCGCGGCCCCAATTCGCGCCGCCGCTCTCGGTCCGGCCGCGCCGTCTGTCGGTGACGCAGGTACGGACGTTTCTGAAGGAACCCTACGCGACGTACGCGCGCCATGTGCTCGGGTTGCGGGCGCTCGACCGGCCCGGCCGCCGGCCCAGTCTGGCCGAATTCGGCAATGCAGTGCACGAAGTCCTGGAGAGGTTCACGCAGGCACACGGGGGGTCGAACCTGCCGGATGACGCGGTGGCGCAGCTCCATGCGCTCGCGGCGGAAGTGCTCGCACGGTTCCAGCCTGCGGACCGAGAGGACGAGCAATGGTGGGAGCGCTTCACCTGGGTGCACCGGCTCGATGCCATCGTGCGGTGGTTTCTCCTTCAGGAGCAGCGCCACAGGAACAACGTTGATGCCGTCTGGGGGGAAACCTCGGGCGAGTACACGTTCGGCAATCCTCCCTTCACGCTCGTCGCCCGTGCCGACCGGATTGAAGTGGATCGGACCGATCGCTCGATGACGATCATCGACTACAAGACCGGACTGGTCCCGAAGAAGAAGGATGTTGCCAGCGGCGTCGAGCCCCAGCTCCCACTCGCCGGCGTGATTGCCGAAGCCGGCGGGTTTCCCGACCTTCCGGCCGAGGGGACCGTCGGCCGGCTGGTCTACTGGAAGCTCACCGGGCGCCGGGATGGCGGCGAGTACGGACCGGCGCTCGCGCCAGCGGACACATCGGCTGCGTTGGCCGTGTCCCTCGGCCGGCTCAAGGCGCTGATCCGTGCGTTCGAAGACCCGGCAACCGCCTATACCGCCACGCACGATCCGGAACCGTACTCGGACTACGCCGCCCTGGCCCGCACCCATGAATGGACCTTGGCGGGCCTCAGGGATCCCGACGAGTGAACGACGCTGCGACCGAGGCGCGCCGCCGCCAGCGGGAGGCCGCGGACCCCGACATCTCGGCCTGGGTTTCGGCCAACGCCGGTACCGGGAAGACCAAGGTCCTGACGGATCGATTCCTCCGCCTGCTGCTGAACGGCGTGCCGCCGGAGCACATCGTCGCCATCACCTTCACGAGGGCGGCGGCAGCCGAGATGGAAAACCGGCTGTTCGCGGAACTGACCAAGTGGGCGTCAGACGATGACGCCGCCATCGAACGGAGGATGAAGGAGTTGGTGGGTCACGCGACAGGGGACCTGCAAGGCTCTGCCGAAGTCGCCCGCAAACTGCTCGTCCAGGTGCTCGAGTGCCCGGGGGGTATCCGGATCCAGACCATCCACGCCTTCTGCCAGTCCCTGCTGGCGAGTTTCCCGCTGGAGGCGGGGCTCGCGCCTCATTTCCGGGCGCTCGATGAGATCGAGGCAGCCGCGCTTCGCACGGAAGCCCGCACCAGCATGCTCCAGGCGGCCGGCCAGCAGGGCGGCGCGCTGGCGGAGGCATTTCGAACCCTGGCCCACACGCTTGCGGAAAGACAGATCGGCGAAGTCCTCAACGACTTCTCCTCGCGGCGCAAACCCTTTCACGAAATCGTGAATCGAAGCGGCGGCATCGACGCATACGTGGCGCGGATCGCCGCGCGGCTGGACGTCGATCCGACCGACACCGAAGCAGGTGTCATCCGCCGTGCCTGGCTCCGGACGGAACCCGGCAACGCCGGGAGTCCGGCGCGGCAGGCACTCGACGTAATTGCCAGCAAAGCCAACCCGAAGACCCCGCTGGCCAAAGCTGCGGATGCCCTCGAGACGTGGATCGACGCGCCGGACAATGACGACGCCCGCCTCGACTGCTGGAGCAGGTGGCGCGACGTGTTCGTTACCCAGAAGGGAACGCCGCGCCAGCGCCTTCCCTGGGCATCCCTCGACAACCCGGACACGGTCAGGTTTCTGGAAGCCGAATGCGGCGCGGTGCTGGAGGACATTGAAACGCTGAAGTCGATCCGCACGTTCAGACTCAGTTCCGCCGTTGCGCGCCTAGCGGAAGAGGAACGGCGACGTTACGAGCGCCTGAAGCGAAACCTGGTCGCCGTCGACTACGACGACCTCCTGGTCCGCGCGGCCGACCTGCTCACCAAGCGTTCGGCCAGCGACTGGATCCTCTACAAGCTGGACGGGGGTGTGAGTCACATCCTAGTCGACGAGGCTCAGGACACCGCACCTTCCCAATGGCAGGTGATCTCAGCCGTCGCCGAGGACTTCTTCAGCGGCGCGAGCGCGGCCCAGGAAGCGCGACGCACCATCTTCGCCGTGGGCGACCCCAAGCAATCGATCTATCGCTTCCAGGGGGCGGACCCCGACGGTTTCGCCAGGAAGAGCCACGAGTTCGAGGAGCGGGTCTCCGGCGCAAGACTGCCCTGGAAGTCCGTCCAACTTGATCTTTCGTTCCGGTCCGCACCGGCGCTGCTCAAGGCCGTCGACCAGTTCTGGAACACGGAACGGGATGAACCTCGGGACGGCGAACAGACGACGCACACCGCCCAGCGGGCCGATGCGCATGGCCGGATTGAGGTGTGGCCGCCCGTGGAGCCCGAAGAGGGCGACGAGCGCCCGAATGCCCATGTCCGCCGGCTCGCCCGCCTCATGGCCGAACGGATCAGGACGCTCATCCACCCGAGTGACGGCACCCGGTCCAAGTACGGTCCAGGCGACATCATGGTGCTGGTGCGGCAGCGGCTGCCGCTGATGCCCTTCGTCGTCCGGGCACTCCGTGAAGCCGGCATTCCCGTCGCGGGTGTCGACCGGATGCGCCTGATCGACCAGCCCCCGGTGATCGACCTGATCGAACTCGCGCGCTTCCTGCTGCATCCGCACGATGACCTGGCCCTCGCCAACGTGCTCAAGGGGCCCCTCGCCGGACTGGACCAGGGCCTGGGAGAGGACCAGTTCTTCGCGCTCGCGCACGATCGCGATGGGAAAAGCCTCTGGGCCAGCCTTCGCGATCATGCGGACGCGGACGCGGCGTACCGCTCGGCCTACGACCGGCTCCGGGTGCTTACCGCGAAGGCGGCCAGCGAAACTCCGTTCGACTTGTTCTCGTTCGCCCTCGACGGCGAGCAGGGATCGCGCACCGCCCTGCTGGCGCGCCTCGGGCCCGATGCAGCGGATGCCATCGAGGAATTCCTGTTCCAGGCCCTCGAATTCGGCCGTCGCGAGATCCCTTCGCTTGAACGCTTCACCAACTGGATCGAGGGCGAGAGCCTCGAGGTCAAGCGCGACATGGAATTGACGAGCGGCAGCGTCCGGATCATGACCGTGCATGCCGCCAAGGGACTCGAGGCGCCCGTCGTGTTCATTGCCGAGCGAGAGGGCAAACCGCGCCTGCGCTCCTCCATCGTCTGGGACCCCGACGACACCGCCATCTTCAAGCTGCCCGAAGGCGAGCGGCCGGACATCGTGACCGTGTTGCAGCATGAATTCGCCGAGGAAGAGCAACGGGAATACGAACGTCTGCTGTACGTCGCGATGACGCGAGCCAAGGACCGGATCGTCGTCGCATCGTGGCAAAAGCGGCCGCAGAACGAGCTGGGATCTTGGTGGTCGAACCTCGTACGGAGCGCGCTGATCGACAATGCGGAGTTCGATGTGACCGTCGACCCCACGTTTCCGAGCGTCGACAAGGCGGAGACCCCGGCCTACGTCTTCGAGGAGAACGTGACGGGCTCGGGCGAGGAACCGAAGCCGGCCCCATCCGCTTCCGTCGACCGACCCGATCTCCCGACCTGGCTCGAGACTCTCGCCCCGTCCGAGCGCGCGCCGCGACTGGCACGCCACGCCGCTCCCGACGTTGACGACGACAGCAAGGCCGTGGCCCTCGCGCGCGGGACGCTGGCGCACCAGCTGCTCGAGCATCTCGCCGGTCTCGGCGGCGCGGAACGGCGCGGGCGCGCTGCAGCTCTTGCCGAACGGCTGGCCCCCGA
This sequence comes from Alphaproteobacteria bacterium, assembly GCA_022819905.1. Taxonomy (GTDB): domain Bacteria; phylum Pseudomonadota; class Alphaproteobacteria; order TMED109; family TMED109; genus VXPW01. The sequence continues at coordinate 63,693 of JAJEGJ010000053.1, read as the reverse complement.
ACTGCCCGACAGCATGCGCGCAGCTCTCTGCTCGGTCGTGCTGGACGTGTTCGAACGCCCCGAGTTTGCATTCATGTTCTCGGGGGACAGCCGGGCCGAAGTTCGCATTGCCGGCGAACTCGAGGGCCGCCTGGTCGAGGGGCAGATCGACCGGCTCGTCGTGACCGACGACGAGGTAATCGTCATTGATTTCAAGACCGGGGCGGCGCCTTCTTCCTGGCAAGACGCGCCGATTGGCTATCGCGACCAAATCGCCGACTACGTTGCACTCCTGGCCAACACCTACCCCGGACGGAACATTCGCGGGATGCTGTTCTACATCGAAGGGCCGGTGTTGCTCTCGAAGACCGACTAAGAGGTCTGACCGCCAGACTGCGGGGTCGTGCAGCGCGCACAACCGAACGAAGCGCCCAATCCCCAGAGAGCCAGACCGAACAACATGCATTTGGCCAAACCGATCCATGAATGCCGGCTTGCGGCACAAAGCCCATTTCACCACTGTTGCCGGCCACTCAGGGATCGTCCCGACAGCCGCCTCTGAGACGATCTCCGGGACAACGTTCTCCTATTGCCTGCCTGACCACAAGTCTTCGTACACCCTGTGGATACCTTCAATCTCCATATTGATCCCGAATCGATTGACCGCTTTGCCCCTAGCAACGCGACTTTTCCGTGCGCGGTCGGCCGGTTGTTCCAGAAGCACGCGAATGGCTTCGGCGACCGCGCTGCCCGTGGGTTCCGTCACCAGCGTCCCGGCCTCGTTGTCACCAACAAAGGACGAGAAAAACCCAGTATCGGTCGCTACGACCGGCACACCGCTTGCCATAGCCTCAAGCGGGGTCATGCCGTACCCTTCGTATCGTGGACATGCGACCAGCAGCCCCAAGCTCCGAACGAGCGCGGGCATCTTCTCCGCCTTGATCTGGTCGGTGAAGATCACTCGTCTTGACAGTCCGGCCGCCTCGACCTTGGCCTGAAGATCAGCCTGGAAGCGTCGGTCTCCAAGAGATACCTTGCCGACAACCAACGCCGTCACGTCGGGAAAGTCGGGCAGCACACGGGTCACTGCCTCGACAAACAGATCGGTACCTTTCTCGGGCCGCACACGGCCGATCGTCGCAATCCCGAAACGGCCCGGAAAGCCAGTTCGCTTCCACGCAAGCTCAAGATCATCAGGTGGATGGAATTTGTCGGCGTCCACGCCGTGATGGACCACGGCGTGGAGGTTCGGAACAAACGAAGCTGCCTTCTCCGTCGTGGCAATTACGGCATCCATGCGGGACATGAGCCAACGCGGTAACGCGGAATGACTACGCTGTGCAGCCGATGTAAACACGGTTCGCACCGGAAGCTTAAGGACGTCACGAGCCATCAAAGCTGCACGCATTTCGTTGTTTCGACGCACATGCCAGAGTACGTGTGTCCTGCCTGCTGTCGGCCTCCGTGAACCAGTCATCCCCTGCCAGATCGACACTGGGGCAGGACAGTCAGGTAACGCACGCCCAACTAGCCGCATGCGGTAACGCACTGCCTGCCGGCAAACGACAGCAGCAGTGGTCGCCGACACCCCAGTAAAGCTCCGATGCAGGTTCGTGACGATCAATTCCATACCGCTGTCCCTGTTCCACCAACATTCATCGTTACGTCGGGCTCGAGAAATCCGACGGAAGACCCCGGCCGCGTCTTGTATTCTATGCATATTGCTTTCAACTGTTGAATTGCTGTCGACACTGGCGAATTTGCTCAGTCGTCCTTGAGTGCCACGCTGCCTAACCCTCTGGTCACCCCCATTTTTGTCTCCCCACCGATCAAATTACTCGTGACCAGCCGTATCCGCCGACAATGTTATGAACGGGTCCACCATGATCCCTCGCTACATCAGAATACTCCCTCAGGGCTTCCCCAATCATCTTTTCCTGATTTCTATCGGTCACTATTCCAAACATCCAAATAGAGAACAACAGCATCACATCGGCGCCGACGCCAGAAAAGGCTCAGTTGCGCTGATTACCGATTTCTTGTACTCTTCCAAGTCTACTAAGCCAACAACCAGAAAGCTGCAGTACTCGGCAAACACAACAACCGTTTACGCAACGTCGGACAGGTGGCTGGGTAAAGTCAAATTTCTTCTCTACACGCTACGGCTGTGGTCACTTTATCGATTACTTTCTCATCCAGTTAGAATTCACTCGGCGGGAGATGTTTCTTCATTACACGCGTTTTTCATTTTTGGTGGAATGGCATGGCACCATTTGGCTTCAAGAACACTAGTCCTTGCACAATGGAGGACTAATGCAAATCATTTATGGCGTGAACGCAGACTATGTGCTACCTGCCTTGGTATCGATCTACTCTGTGTGGAAGCACGCCAGCAAGTCAGTTGGTGTTACGATCTACGTTGAAGCCATCAATGAAGATAGTCTTGACATGATACGGCGGGTTAGCGAAGAGTGTGGATTGCCTATTCAGGTTAAGGACTTTGATGCTACCGGATTCGAAGAATATTCTGGTTCAGGCGCAGGTTATCCAGTAGTCAGTTTACTGCCACTGCTCTTGCCTCACCTTATGCATGGGAGATGCCTGTTCATTGATGCCGACACCTTGGTCATGGGGGATATTTGGGAACTATTGACTGCAGATCTGGGCGGAATGCCCATCGGCGCTTGCACGGATGTTGGTCAGGTGACCTTGGAGGACAGGCTTCTCAAAACGCGAGCATCGGACTTGTTTCAGCCTTCCCGTGCGCAGCTCAAGAAGAGGAACCACATTGATCGAATTCTCAACTTGGGATTTATGCCCGGTGAAAACTATTTCAATTCCGGCGTTCTAGTTATGGACTGCGACACTATTCGAAGCAACTTTGCCGATCATGCCGACCTGGCCAGCATGGACGAACTCCGCCCATACATCCACAACCTGCATAGCCTGCCGGACCAAGATCGATTGAACGAGTTCTTCGCAGGTCGGTGGCATCAGTTCCCGTTGAAGTGGAACACGCGCCCCGGAATCGTGAGAGATGTTGAAATGCGCAAACACCAGTTTCGGCACATTTCGGAAGACTTACGTGCGCAGATGCTGGAGGCCGCCACAAATCCGAAGCTATGGCATTTCATGGGGCGGAGAAAGCCTTGGATCAAGCGGTGGAGAAGGCTCTTGAGGTTTCGACGAGCCTATAGGGACTACGCCAACACGTGTCGAGAGTTCAACGCCAAGACTGGAATCGTATTTGGGGTTTGAGAGGACCTTCAACCAACAATCTGTTCTTGCATTCTCGTCAACTCTATGAGGCGCAACACGAGTCGTGCACGTATTTAGCCAAGTCATATCCCTTCGAGGTATTTGGTAACGTGCGCTCTGAAGCAATTGCAATCAGCTGTCCATGCATCTCCGCCGATTGTCCGTTCAGACTTGCAGAAATCCGTCAAAATAGCTGCTTCAATCCTCCATTATTCCCGAAAGGGGGGGGACCAGCAAGCCAGAGCAGAAATGTTCTCGTTCGACAGAGTCATCGAGCGTTACGAACATGTCACCATTGACACCCTGAAAGCTACATTCTGTGCTCACAAAACACATTATTCCAACTGAGCATTTGCACCCAAGAGTTCGCCACATTTGGCCCGGCGTGCTATTGGAAGTCGGCGGGCATCCCATGGTCGTCCACTGCGCAGCCAAGGTAACGGAGTTCTTCAGGTGGTTGCGCAGAACCAGAACGGGAGCCGACTCAATCGGTCGAAACGTGCCAACTCATGGCAGCCTGACGTAGTAGGCAAGCTCGGAGATAATGGTGGGAGCGTTCCTAGCCAAACCAATGGGTGGTGGGCCGTTTAGGGAATGGATGCAAAGCAGGTTCATGTAGCTCTAGCGATACCACACCTGTGGGGCGGAGGTGCGGAACGAACTACGTTGCGAATTGCTCGTGGACTGTTGGAACGCGGCCACAGGGTCGACCTGGTGGTTTTCCGTGATGGACCTGTGGGAGGGATAGAATTACCGGAGGGCGCGCGGTATTTCGTTCTGAGGCCAGAACGCAGGGGCTGGCTTCAAGACCGTCGCCTTATGGTGCGGGCATTTGGGCTGCGCGCTGCGTTTTGCATGTCGGGTACGCTAGTCGGGCAGTCTCGTGGATTCGCCAAGTATCTCGACCGAGAGAACCCCGACTGTGTCGTTCCGTCACTGCCGAAAATGAAAGTAGCCGCATTTATCGCAGGTTATCTCTCATCAAGGGACCAATCGATAGTTCCGGTCGTGCACAGTAATCTTTCAAATCGACCACGTAAGTACCTTTACCTGTATTCGATAATGTTTCCAAGTTCAGAAAAGATCATCGCGGTATCTGACGGTGTTTCTGGTGATCTGATCTCGAGGCTAGGGCTCAAGAAAGGGCTAGTTGAAAGGATCTATAACCCTGTGGTGAGCAACTGCATAGAGGCGCTGGCCGACGAAGAGGCAGGTCATCCGTGGCTACATGACGGCGGGCCGCCAATCGTACTGGCGGCCGGGAGGTTGTCGCGGGTCAAGGATTTTCCGACATTGCTGAAAGCATTTGCTGAGGCGGCAAGAACCCGTTCGATGCGCTTGATCGTGCTTGGGGATGGCCGTTGGCGAAGGCGGCTGGAGAAACGGGCTCGAAAGCTAGGGGTTGCGGACCGCGTGTGTTTCAACGGATGGGTCGACAATCCGTTTCCTTTCATGCGAAGGGCATCGGTCTTCGTTCTATCGTCGCGGTATGAGGGTTTCGGAAATGTGCTTGTCGAGGCGCTTGCTTGCGGCTGCCCATGCATAAGTACGGACTGTCCACACGGACCAGCAGAGATTCTCGAGAACGGACGAATTGGGCCCCTAGTACGCGTTGGAGATGCGACGGCACTGGCGAGGGAAATTTGTCATGCGCTTGATTCTCCGCCCGACAAGGCGATTTTGCGGAATAGAGGTCGGACGTTCGATGTTGACGATGCGATCGAGCGCTATGAACGCTTGATCCTTGGCGTAGTACGCGAAAGGCAGGCGCGCAGAATGGCGGACGACCTGATGAAAGCGAATTGAGGTCGGTGCGTGAAACGTTTGTTCTTGGCTGACCTATAGTCGAGCCCAGCTGGATCAGCAAAGGACCCGCATGTGCGCATTTTCGTTATCAATCTGGCGCGTGCTGAAGCCCGTCGATGCTACATGCTTCAGCAATTCACCGAGCTTGGACTGGAAGTGGAATTTCACGAGGCTGTCGACGGCAGGCACCTGACCAAGAAACAGTATGCCCAGGTAGACCGGAACGCTCGGAAGCGCATGGGCTTGAAGCCACAAGCCGACGGCTCCATCGCCAATTGGCTGAGCCAGCGTCGCGTGATGCAGGAAGTCGCAGAGAACGGGACGGAAGTGTTCGCGATCTTCGAGGATGATGCGGAGCTTTCACCAGACCTCCCATCGGTCCTTGCAGCGCTGGAGCAACTGCCTCTCGCCTTCGACATCGTCAAGCTGAGCCGACGCACGCCAGAAAAAGAATTTGTGTCGTCCATGCGGCTTTCAACCGGGCATAGAGTGGGGCGTGTGCGCTATCACGATTTCGGAACCGAAGGCTATGTCATCACTCGAGGAGCAGCGCGCCGGTTCCTAGCCTCTACCCCCAAAATGACCTGGGAACTTGACCAAGCAATTAACTACTACTGGGAGACTGGCTTGAACATCTTCCATCTGGACCCGCCTGTTGTTGCTCATGACGACCGAGGCGATTCCCAGATTGCGGAAGATCGAGTACTTTCGCCCCTACAACATCGAGAAAAAGCAAATTCAGCATACGTGCTGTGGCGCCGGGGAATCAATTGCGTTCAGCGGGAATGGTCTAGACGTCAGGAATTTCAACGTCGGATCAGGGAGGACAGAATGGGTGTCGGGCGAAGATGAGCACGCTTGCTCATACTGTATCGGCGATTGAGTTCAATTTGTTTCACTGTGCCAAGAAATCTGAGATTTCTAGACAAGCTCGACCATTGGGACGATGCACCGGGGGTTGGCGACCTCGTCGCCGGTATGCCACCGGACGCCGTTGCCCGGCTGCCGCATGCAGATGGGTTCCGTTCATTATTTTCGATTTCTGAAGGGGAGGCTTCCTATCCCTCCACCGTCTCTTCCCGGTATTGACGGAACCAGTCCACGAAATGCCTCAGGCCCTCCTCGACCGACACGCGGGGCCGAAATCCAAGATCTTTTTCAGCCAACCGAATGTCGGCGGCGGTGAGTTCAACTTCACCCGGAGCTCCGTCCACATGCTCACGGGTAGCCGGTCGGCCGATAGCAGCCTCCAGAATGGACACGAAGCGTTCAAGGTCCACCGAGCCCGGGTCCCCCAAATTGTAGACGGCATGCCTGGCACCTGACCCACCCGATCCCGGAACCCGGCTTCTAGCCCGGACGATCCCGTCGACCAAGTCGTCGATATACGTGAAGCTCCGCCGCATTTTCCCACGACCATGAAGGCGAACTGGCCGTCCGGCAAGGATGGCGTCAGTGAACAGCCACGCGGCCATGTCGGGACGCCCCCATGGTCCGTAGATAGTGAAGAACCTGAGCGAGGTAACCGGAAGTTGATGAAGGGCCGAATACGTCCGAGACAACAGTTCACCGCCACGCTTCGTCGCCGCATATACGGAGAGCGGATCGTCGACGCGGTCTCCCTCGGAGTACGGGAGTTTCCGGTTGGCCCCGTAGACCGCACTGGTGCTGGCGTGCAGGAAATGTCCCACGGAGCGCAGGCGGCAGAATTCCAAGACTTCAATTTGACCCAGAAGGTTGTCGCGTACATGGGCGCGGGGGTCTGCGTTGCGGATTCCGGGCTGGGCGGCAAGATGGATCACGGTGTCGATTTCCATCCCCCGCGCCGCTTCATCCAATCCATTGGGCTCGGCGATGTCGACTCGTCGAAAGGTAAATCCTGCCAGCTGTGTGAGCTGCCGCAAACGAGCTTCCTTCAACATCGGATCATAGAAGTCGTTCAGGTTGTCGACTCCGAGAACCGCTTCACCCCACTCGGCAAGTCTCTTTGCCACGTGAAACCCAATGAAACCGGCGACTCCCGTTACCAATATGCTCACAAACACGCACCTCGATTGGAAGATCCGAAATCTGTTTGGGGTCCAGTTTCCCCCGGCGAGAATACCGGGAGCGCTATGCGTATGTGCGTGCGCGATGTTTCTGGTGAGGAGGCAACCGAAGCGCGCCGCCGCTAGACTCCGCGACGCATTCATCCGTTGCATCTGAACGAGGACCGAGGCCATGAGCACGAAGGCAGTTACCGATGATTCATTCGCGACCGACGTACTGGAGTCGGAGATTCCGGTTCTCGTTGACTTCTGGGCGGAATGGTGCGGGCCGTGCAAGCAGATTGCCCCCATTCTCGACGAGGCCAGCAAGGAGTACGAAGGCAAGCTGCAGATCGCGAAGGTCGACATCGATGCCAACCCTGCCACGCCGACCGAGTACGGGGTGCGCGGCATTCCCACCGTGATGCTGTTCAAGGGCGGCACGCTGGTGGACAGCCTGGTGGGATCCGTCTCCAAGCAGGCCCTCTACAACTGGATTGACGACTCGCTGGGGGCCGGCACCGACGCCTGACCATCAGTACGCCGGCCCCCCGTTGCTGCCGGTAGGGGCGCGCGGGGCTCCGGCACACCCTTCTCTTCAACCGCCCATCGCGATTTCGTCCACCCCCGAACAGTTGAACGCCTGCCCGGCCAGCAGGAACGATCCGGCGATCAAGATCCTCTGACGCTGCCCCGTCCCGCCGGCCCGCCTCACGGCGGCTTCCAGTGAATCGTGTGGCGAGGCGCACAGACCGACGCTTTGCGCGATATCGGCCAGTTCAGCGGGCGACCACGCGGCAGCGCTCGATCCGAGCGGTACGGTCCCCACGTCCCGGGCAACGCCGCGGAACGGCCGGAAGAATGAAGCGGGGTCCTTGGTCGTCAGGAGCCCGACGATCAACCGCAACGGCGGGCCTTCCCGCCCCCAGTCCGCAAGCACTCTGGCTGCGTCAGCGTTATGCCCCGTGTCCAACCAGAGCTCGGACGGGGCAGCGATTTTGGCAAGCCTTCCTTCTTTCAGTCGCTGAAGCCGGCCCGGCCAACGCACGCGTTCGAATCCCCGGGCGGCGGTTTCGTCCGGTACGCCGAGTTCCGGAACCAGCGCGATGCTCGCGGCGACGATCGCCGCGTTCTCGGCCTGGTGTGCGCCTGGCAGCGCAGTGGGCAGGTCCATCCGGCGGCCGGCCGCATCGACGTACCGGGCCGGTGTTCCATCCGCCTGCAGACGCCATTCCACACCATGGCGATGCAACCGCACACCCAGTGCGGCCGCGCGCTCGGCGATGACCTGCATCGCCGGCGGCTGTTGGCGCCCCACCACCGCCGGCACCCCCTTCTTCAGGATCCCGGCCTTCTCGGCAGCGATCTCGGGCAACGTGGCGCCGAGGCGGTCGCAATGATCCAGCCCGACCGGCGTGATCACCGTGAGCGCCGGCCGCTCCACCACGTTGGTGGCGTCGAGGCGTCCCCCGAGCCCGGTCTCCAGGAGCGTGACCTCCGCCGGGCGCGCGCGAAAGGCCAGGAACGCCGCCGCGGTCGTGATCTCGAAGAACGTGATCGGCGCGCCGGCATTGGCTTGCTCGGCCGCGTCGAGCGCGGCCACAAGGGCGCCGTCGTCGATGGGTTGCCCGTCGATCAGGATCCGTTCGTTGAAGCGCAGCAGGTGCGGGGACACGTAGGCATTGACCGTGCGCCCGGCTGCCCGCTGCACGGCGTCCAGCATGGCGACGACGGAGCCCTTCCCGTTGGTGCCGGCCACGTGCACCACATGACCGAGACCTCGCTCGGGATTGCCCAGCTTCCGAAGCAGGTGCTGGATTCGCTCCAGCGAAAGGTCGATGGATCGCGGATGAAGCTCGGCGAGGCGGGTCAGCCGCGCGTCAAGCGATGACGGCAACGCTGGTGGAACCCGCTGTCGTGTCTTCTCGAGGCGGCAGGGGGACGTTGGTCAGATGCGCGAGAATGCGTACCAGCGTGGCCTTCAGCTCCGAGCGCGGCACCACGGCGTCGATCATTCCGAGCTCGCACACCTTTTCGGCACGCTGGAAGTTCTCCGGGAGGGTTTCGCCGACCGTGTTCTCGATGACCCGCGGCCCGGCAAACCCGATCAACGCACCGGGCTCCGCCAGCGCCACGTCGCCGAGCATGGCGAACGACGCCGTCACTCCACCGGTGGTGGGATGCGTGAGGATCACGACGTACGGACAGCCCGCTTCCCGCGCATCCTCGATCGCCGCGACCGTGCGCGGCAACTGCATCAACGAGAGAATCCCCTCCTGCATGCGGGCGCCGCCGGAAGCGGTGACCGCGATCAACGGCTGGCCTTGCTTCCTGGCGAATTCCGCCGCCCGTACCAGCCCCTCGCCGACGGCCATCCCCATGGAGCCGCCCATGAAGCCGAAGTCAAGCACCGCGACCACCGAAGGACGCAAGCCAATCTCCCCGGTGGCCACCGCAATCGCGTCGGCGGCATCCGATTCCGCGCGGGCAACCTTCAGCCGCTCCGTATAGCGCTTGCGGTCCCGGAACCGCAGCGGGTCTTCCTCGACTGCCGGCAGCTCCATCAATTCGTAGCTGCCCTCGTCGAACAGGAGCTCGAGGCGGGCGCTGACCGGCATCTGCAGGTGATGGCCGCACGCCGAACACACCCGGAGTTGCGCCTCCAGTTCCTTGTGGAACATCATGCGGTCGCAGCCAAGGCACTTGGTCCACAGGTCCGGAACGGCCTGCCGGCCCACGACTGCCTGCAGCTTGGGCCGGATGAATTCGGACAGCCAGCTCATGCGCGACCTCCCCGGGCACCCCCTCGCGCGGACAGCACGCCGGCCTTCAGTTCCTCCACGAGCTCGGAGACCGCGGCAGCGGCGTTCCCGGGGGCTTGCTCGACCGCGCCGACAAGCGCCGAGCCCACCACCACGGCATCCGCGGTCTCGGCGATCCGCGAGGCCTGCTCGGGGCTTCTGATCCCGAACCCGACGGCGATGGGCAGGGTGGTATGGGCACGAATGCGGGCGAGCGCCCCGGCCACCACGTCCGACTCCCCCACGCGTGTACCGGTGATCCCGGTGATCGAGACATAGTAGAGAAAGCCCGACGCGTTCCGGAGGACGCTGGGCAGCCGGCGGTCGTCCGTGGTCGGGGTGGCCAGTCGGATGAAGTCGATCCCGCAGGCACGCGCGGGAAGGCAGAGTTCGGAATCCGCCTCGGGCGGCAGGTCCACGACGATCAGGCCGTCCACGCCGGCGCCGGTCGCGTCCTCGAGAAACCGGTCCACCCCGTAGGAGAAGATCGGGTTGTAGTACCCCATGAGCACGATCGGCGTCGCGTCGTCGCCGGACCGGAACTCGGCCACCATCGCCAGCGTCTCGGCCAGGGTCTGACCCGCCTTGAGGGCCCGCAGCGAGCTCTTCTGGATCGCCGGGCCGTCCGCCATCGGATCGCTGAACGGCATGCCGAGCTCGATCACGTCAGCGCCGGCCCGCGGCAGGTCGGCCAGGATGCGCCGGCTCTCGGCGGGGTTCGGGTCGCCGGCGGTCACGAACGTGACCAGGCCGGCCCGGCGTTCCTCGGCCAGCCGGCGGAACCGCGCATCGATGCGGTTGCTCACAACTCGACTCCCAGCGCCTCGGCCACCGAAAAGACGTCCTTGTCACCGCGCCCGCAGAGGTTCATGACCAGCAGGTGATCGGCCGGCAGGTCCGGCGCGATCTTCGCCACGTGCGCGAGCGCGTGGCTGGGCTCGAGCGCCGGCAGGATCCCCTCGAGCTCCGTGCAGAGCTGAAACGCCGCCAGCGCCTCGGTGTCGGTCACCGACACGTACTCGACCCGCCCGACATCGTGCAGCCAGGCATGTTCCGGCCCGATTCCCGGATAGTCGAGGCCCGCCGAGATCGAATGCGCGTCGTTGATCTGGCCGTCATCGTTCTGCAGCAGGTAGGTGCGGTTGCCGTGCAGCACGCCGGGCCGCCCCGCCGTGAGCGAGGCCGCATGGCGCCCCGTCTCGACGCCCTCGCCGCCCGCTTCGACGCCGACCAGACGGACGTCGGGGTCGTCCAGGAACGGATGAAACAGCCCCATCGCATTGGACCCGCCGCCGATGCAGGCGACCAGCGTGTCCGGCAGCCGTCCCTCGGCCTCCACGATCTGCTCCCGCACCTCGTTGCCGATCACGGCCTGGAAGTCACGGACCAGCGCCGGGTACGGATGCGGTCCCGCCACCGTGCCGATGATGTAGAAGGTGTCCTCGACGTTCGCGACCCAGTCACGAAGCGCCTCGTTCATGGCGTCCTTCAGCGTGCGCGTGCCCGAACTCACCGGGCGCACCTCGGCGCCGAGCAGGCGCATGCGAAAGACGTTAGGTTGCTGGCGCTCGATGTCCGTCTCGCCCATGTACACCGTGCACGGCATGCCGAACCGCGCGCACACCGTCGCGGTCGCGACGCCATGCTGCCCGGCCCCGGTCTCGGCGATGATGCGGGTCTTCTTCATGCGCCGGGCCAGGAGGATCTGCCCAATGCAATTGTTGATCTTGTGGGCCCCCGTGTGGTTGAGCTCGTCGCGCTTGAAATAGATCTTGGCGCCGCCGAACCGTTCGGTGATGCGCGGCGCGAAGGTCAGCGGGCTGGGGCGCCCGACGTAATGCTTGAGCAGATCGTTGAATTCAGACCAGAACGCTTCGTCCCGCGAGGCCGCCGCATAGTGTTCCTCCAGATCGAGGATCAGCGGCATCAGGGTCTCGGCGACGAATCTGCCGCCGTACGTTCCGAAGTGCCCGTCCTCGTCGGGTCCGCTCCGGAGGGTGTTGGACTGGTCCATAGTGCGTATCCGCCGACAGTGGGTCGTTGCCGACCTTACTGCAAAACCGGCGCCGGGCGTTGCACGGGTGCCCGCGCGGCGGCCAGGAATTCCACGATCAGCGCCTCGTCCTTCTCGCCGGGCGCGCGCTCGATCCCCGACGAGACATCGACGGCCGCCGCGCCCGATCTCGCGACGGCCTCCCCGACATTGGCCGGCGTCAGTCCGCCCGAGAGGATCCACGGGAGCTGGAGGTCGAGGCCGCTGAGGACCTGCCAGTCGAACGCCCGCGCATTGCCCCCTGGACGCGTGGCCCCTTCAGGCGGGCGGGCGTCGAAGAGCACCATGTCGGCAGCCCCGCTGAACGATGCCGCGCGACGCGCATCGTCCTGCGTGGAGATCCCCAGGGCCTTGATCACGGGAACGCCCGCGATCCGTTTCACGGCCGCGACCCGCTCCGGCGTCTCGCGACCGTGCAGTTGCAAGGCGCCGAGGCCGCTGGCGGCGGCCGCCTGCACCGCCTCGTCATCAGGGTCCACCATCACCCCGACCGCCTCGACCGACAACGGCAGAACGGCCGCGATCGCGCGTGCCCGGTCGAGTTCCACGTACCGGGGCGAGGCAGGGAAGAACACCACCCCGATCCACCGTGCCCCGTGCGCCGCCGCCAGGGCGGCATGTCCCGGCTCGCGGAGACCGCAGATCTTGACCTGCACGCTCACCGCGGGGCGGCCCGCAGCTCGGACGCGATGGCCGCGAGGGCTTCGGCCGGATGCTCGGCGCCCGTGATCGGCCTGCCGATGACCAGCAGGTCGGCGCCGGCCGCCGCTGCTACCGACGGCGTGGCCACGCGTTTCTGATCCTGTACCGCGGATGTTGCCGGGCGGATACCCGGGGTCACGATCAGGAAATCGGGTCCGGTCTCGCTGCGCACCCGCGCCGCCTCGGTCGGCGCACAGACGATGCCGGCGAGGCCGGCGTTGCGGGCAAGCATGGCCAGCCGGACCACCTGGTCGGAAGTGGAACCATGGACCCCGATCGCCGCGGTGTCGGCTGAATCGAGACTGGTGAGGGTGGTCACGCCGAGCAGCGCCGGCGGCTCTTCGTATGTCTGGGTTGCCGCCTGCGCGGACGCCAGCATGGCGCTGCCGCCGCCGGCGTGCACGGTCAGCATGGCGGGAGCGAGCGGCCGGAGCGCCCGGATGGCGCCCACCACCGTGTTCGGAATGTCGTGCAGCTTCAGATCCAGGAACAGCGGGGCGCCGGCCTGCCCGACACGCTCTACGCCCGATGGTCCCTGCGCCGCGAAGAACTCGAGCCCGAGCTTCACCGCCGCGGCCGACCGACATTCGCTCGCGAGCGCTTCTGCGCGTTCGACGTCGGGCGTATCGATGGCGACGACGATTCGCGCGCCGGACCGCTGCGTCACGACGACACGCGCCCCGGACGTCCGCGTGACCCCAGCCGCTCAACGAGCCGTGCGAAGCCACCGAGGATGATCCCCAGGGCGAGTACCGCCACCAGAAGCAGGTAGAGAGGCACCTCGACGACTCCTTCGAAGGGCCAGAAGGCCAGCGCCACGGTCTGCCGGTTCGACAGCGCGAACGGGATGAACAGCAGCGTGAGAAGCAGGACGGCGATGCGCCGCGCAAGGCGCAGCATCATGTGACCCCGGGTCGAGCCCCGCGATTACTCCTCGGTATCGACCCTTTTCCTGAGTTCCTTGCCGGCGCGGAAGTACGGCACGCTCTTCTCGGGTACCTGCACCGCGGCGCCGGTCTTCGGATTGCGGCCCGTATGGGCAGGGCGAAGACGCACCGAGAAGCTGCCGAACCCGCGAAACTCGGCGCGATCCCCCCTAGCAAGAGCTTCCTCGATCTCGTTGAAGACGATTCGGACGACCCGGTCGGCTTCCACACCATGCAGGTCTGGATATGCCTTCTGGATCCGCTTTACCAAGTCAGACCGGTTCACGGGGACGTACCTCCCATGGACGAATCTCCACGCTGATTCCTGCCAAATCGCGGCGTGCCGGTCAAACCGTGGAGCAGATCCGCCACCGGGGCGTCACTCCTCCTTCGGCTTCAGCGCCTCGCTCAGGATGTCGCCGAGCGACGCTCCGGACTCGCTGGACCCGTATTCGCGGAGCACGCGCTGCTCCTCCTCGATCTCGAGGGACTTGATCGACAGGACCAGGCGCGCCGCCTTGGTGTCGATCGACACCACCTTGGCGTCCACCCGCTCGCCAACCGCAAACCGGTGCGGATTCTGGTCGGTGCGGAGCTTCGACAGGTCGCTGCGACGAATGAAGCCGTTGACCTCGTCCACCGTCACCCGCAGGCCGCTGTCGGTGACCTCCGTGACCACGCAGGTCACGACCTGGCCGCGCGAATACGGCGCCAGCGCGCCGGCCACCTTCTCTTCCTCGAGCTGGCGCGTGCTGAGGTTGATGCGCTCCTTCTCGACGTCGATTTCGAGCACCTTCGCCCGGACCCGGTCGCCTTTCCGGAATTCCTTGATGGCCTCTTCACCGGGACGCGAGGCATCGAGGTCGCTCAGGTGAATGAGGCCGTCGATGTCGCCCGGCATGCCCAGGAACACACCGAACTCGGTGATGTTGCGGACTTCGCCCTCGATGACGCTGCCGACCGGATGCTCGTCGGCAAACTTCTCCCAGGGGTTCCCGGCGCACTGGCGCATCCCCAGGCTGACGCGACGGCGGTTGGGGTCCACGCCGAGGATCATCACTTCGACCTCTTCGCTCGTGGACACCAGCTTCGACGGCGGCACGTTCTTGCGGGTCCAGCTCATTTCGGAGACATGGACCAGGCCCTCGATACCGGGCTCCAGTTCTACGAAGGCGCCGTACTCGGTGATGTTCGTGACGCGGCCGCGGAACTTGGTGCTCTTCGGATACTTCTCGACGACCCCTTCCCACGGGTCCGCCTCGAGTTGCTTGATTCCGAGGCTGATCCGCTGCGTGGCCGGGTTGAACCGCACCACCTGCACGCGGAGCTTCTGCCCGACCGACACGACTTCGCTCGGGTGATGCACACGCCGCCAGCTCATGTCCGCCACGTGCAGCAGACCGTCCACCTCGCCCAGGTCCACGAAGGCGCCGTACTCGGTGATGTTCTTGACCACCCCGTCGAGAATCTGCCCTTCCTTGAGCGTGGCCACCAATTCGGCGCGCGCCTCGGCGCGGGTTTCCTCTAGGACGGCGCGCCGCGAGATCACGATGTTCCCGCGTCGGCGGTCCATCTTCAGGATGTAGAAGGGCTGCTTGGTGCCGAACAGATGCTGGGCGTCGCGGACCGGTCGGAGGTCCACCTGGCTGCGGGGGAGAAACGCGCTGGCCCCCTGCAGGTCGACCGTGTAGCCGCCCTTGACCCGCCCCCAGATGATCCCCGTCACCTGCGTCTTGGCTTCGAACGCTTCCTCGAGTTCAGCCCAGGCCTGCTCCCGCCGCGCGCGGTCGCGCGACAGCACCGCTTCGCCGTTCCGATTTTCGATGCGGTCGAGAAATACCTCGACCTCGTCCCCGACGGCAGGCTCGCTGCCGTGTCCGTGCGCGATGAATTCCTTGAACGGGACGCGGCCTTCGGCCTTGAGGCCGACATCAATCACGGCGGCGTCGTTCTCCAAGGCGATGACCTTGCCAACGACAACGGTGCCTTCACGTTTCTCGGTGGCGGCGACCGACGCCGCGAACAGCTCGTCGAAGTTCTCCTCGAATGCGGGGTGCGTCTCGGCGGACGGCACTGTGTTGCTCATGGGCTCTCCTGATTCCGCACCTTCAGGGCGGTGTCCGATAGTTCGCCGCTGATCGCGCGAACCATCCTGCGTGAGGCCCTCGGACTCGACCTCACCAGCCGACAGGCCGTATCAAGCACAGCGTCGGCGTCAAGTTCTGTGGTATCGATCACATGCGCGTCGGTAGCGGCCGCAAGCGGTGCTGCCGCGCGAGACCGGTCGCGCTGGTCACGCTCTCGCATGTCCTGCTCAACACGGGCTTGTATAAACGGCTCTCCACGGGCCCGCAACTCCTTGACCCGCCGAGCTAACCGGACTTCGGCTGATCCGGCCAGGAAAATCTTCACGTCGGCGTCGGGCAGTACCACGGTTCCGATGTCCCGTCCGTCGAGCACGGCACCGGCCGCCCCGCCGGGCGGATGACGCGCAAAGTTCCGCTGGCGCTCCAGCAGCGAGCCCCGAACGCCCGGGTGCACGGCCACCATCGAGGCAACCCGACCCACACGTTCACTCCGCAGATCGGGCTCGGTCAGGTCCTGCATCGTAACGGCCTGCGCCGCTTCCTCGGCGCCGACCGGATCGGAGCCGTCGCCGCCGGTCGCGAGCACGCGCGCAGCGACGGCGCGGTACAGGAGGCCGCTGTCGAGGTGGGCCAGGTTGAACTGTTCCGCCAGCCCCCGGGCCAGCGTGCCGGTGCCGACTGCCGCCGGCCCGTCCACGGCGATGATCACGGTGCAGCCGTCCCTGTGTCGATCGCGGCGCCAAGGTGACGCATGGCCGCGCCGAATTCCGGCCAGCTGGTACGGATCGTGCCCGCCCCCTTGACTTCGATGGGTTCCGCGCAGGCCGTACCCAGGATCAGGAACGCCATGGCAATCCGGTGATCCAGCGACGAATTGATCCGCACGCCGCCGCGGGGGCGCGGCGTGCCCTCGATCAGCAGGTCGTCATCCTCGACCCGCGCGGCAACCCCCGCCGCAACCAGGCCAGACCGGAGCACCTCGAGCCGATCGCTCTCCTTGACCCGAAGCTCGCCGACACCGCGGAACCGGCTTACGCCATCGGCGCAGGCGGCGGCCATCGCCAGCGCGGGATACTCGTCAATCGTTCGAGGCGCGTATTCGGGCCCGAGATCCACTGCCCGCAGACCACCGGCGCGGCCGCGCACGCGGAGGTTGGCCATCGGTTCGCCTCCCGCGCCGGCAACGGCCTCCTCGTCGATGTCGGCCCCCATCGCACGGAGCGCGTCCAGCACGCCGGTTCGGGTCGGATTGGTGCCGACTCTTTCGAATTCCACCTCGGAGCCGTCTGCAAGCAGCGCAGCCACGATCGGGAACGCCGCCGACGACACGTCCCCGGGAACCGAAATCGCTGTCGGGCGCAGCGGCGCGTTGCCCTCCACCGACACGGCCAGGCCGCCATCAACCGCGGCCGTAGACACGGCCGCGCCAAACCCGCGCAGCATGCGCTCGCCGTGATCCCGGCTGGGGCGGGGTTCCACCACGGTGGTGGTGCCGCTCGCATGCAACCCGGCGAGCAGCACGCACGTCTTCACCTGGGCGGACGGCACCGCGCTACTCCAGTCGAGGGGCAGCAGTTCGTCGGTCCCGGTGACGGTCATCGGCAGCCTGCCGTCCTGGGACGTGAGAAACTCGGCCCCCATGGCCATGAGCGGGTCGATCACCCGCCGCATGGGCCGGCTCCGGAGCGAGGCGTCGCCGGAAAGCACGGCGGAAAAGGTGTGCCCGGCAAGGATCCCTGCCAGCAGGCGGGCGGCCGTGCCGCTGTTGCCGCAATCGAGAACGCCGTCGGGCGGCGCCAGTCCGTGGATCCCCCGCCCGTGAATCCGGTAGGCGCCCGGAGCGGCTCGCCGGATCTCCACACCCAGTGCGCGGAGGCACGCCTGCGTGGCCAGCACGTCGTCCGATTCGAGGCAGCCGTCGGCCTGCGACTCGCCGACCGCAAGGGCCGAGATCAGGAAGGCGCGGTGGGATATGGACTTGTCGCCGGGCACCCGCAAGCGACCGGACAGGACGCCGCCGGGGCGACCGACGGCAGTCCCGGCCGAAGGTGAGTCAGAACTGGGTTGCATCATTCCGAGTCACCGGCCGCGCATCGTCTGGGCCATACGAGCGGGTGGCCCGGCACCGCAAAGAGGGCCTGCATTCGACGACGCCGGGTTTCGCGAAGCCACCGGGCAGTCGGGCCCTCGGGATCGCGAGACGACGTCGTGACCGCATCCGAACGGGCCTGCGTTCGATCGACGCGGGCATCGTTCCAATTGGTGTCGCCCGCTCTCGTGGGAACGGGCCACGGTCATCATAGGTCCGCGAACGGGTGGGCGGTCACGCCCGGACCCAACGGCAACTGCACGTCGCCTGGATGAACCACGTAGCCGGCCACGGCCTGTTCGCCGAAATCCCCTCGCATCGCGCGGATCGAGGCCGCCATGCCGGGCCGCGGCGTGGCGGAGAGCTTGACCTCGATGGGCACGAGCTTTCCCGCACTTACCACGACAAAATCGACCTCGGTTCCCGCCGAGGTTCGCCAAAAGAACACTTGCGGTGCAATCCCCCTGTGAGTCAACGCCTTCACGATCTCCGACAGTACCGCTGTCTCCATGATGGCGCCCCCCATTGGACCGGACGCGGCATGTCCAGCATCCCGGAGGCCCGCGAGATGGCAGAGCGTTCCGGTGTCCATGAAATAGACTTTCGCAGTCTTGACGAGTCGCTTCCCGACATTGGCATGGTACGGGCGGAGCACAAACACCTGGTAGGTCGCCTCCAGCACGGATATCCAGGCCTTGATCGTGTTGACGGCCAGACCCAGATCGCGCGCAATGCCGGTGAGATTCAGCAATTGCCCGCTTCGGGCCGCCAGGACCTGCAGGAAGTTACGGAATCCCGTGAGGTCGCCAATCTGCCGAAGCGCACGAACATCCCGCTCCAGATAGGTCTGGTTGTAGCTCCCGTGCCACAGCGCGACATCGCGCTCCGGCTGGGCGCAGAGCTCGGGAAACCCACCTCTCAGGAATGCCCTCCAGAACCCGTCGTAGGTAAAACGCCTGGCCGGGGTCGGGGGGCGCTGTGCTTCCCACGGCAGGAGGAGGTCCGGTCGTCCTTCCGCCTCCCGTCGGGAAAGCGGCAGCAAGCACAGCATGGCGATGCGGCCGGCCAGCGACTCGTTGATGTCCTCCGCCAACGACAGGTTCTGTGAGCCCGTCAACAGGTACTGCCCGGCATGATGTCGATCCGCGTCGATCTTCTCCTTTACGTAGGGGAACAGACTCGGTGCGTATTGCGCCTCGTCGAAGATGACAGGGGGTTTGAACACTTCCAGAAATGCACGGGGATCGGCTGTGGCCGCCGCATGAACGTCTGGCGGCTCCAAGGAGACGTACCGATGCGTCTCGCCGAACAGCCGCTGCAAGAGCGTTGTCTTGCCGGACTGCCGCGGCCCAGTGACCGCGACAGCAGGGAACTCGGCGGCGGCTCTCTTCAGGACCGGCTCGATAGAGCGGGCGATATATGATTCGGTCACAGATAGGTCGATATCATGCATTTTGAATGCACGGTATCGACCATATAGTCCCCTTTTCAGCCTTGCAACACCGTCACGGTCCTTTGGCACGAAATTTCGGCCGCCAGCAACGCGAGCAGGTCATTCCACGTCGAATTCTAGAAACCCGCCCGCAGAATTACCTGGCACCGCCCCGTTCGTGCCCGTCCCGGATGCCGACCTACAGCGAAGCCAGAAACGCGAGCAGTGCCGACCGGTCGGCAGCCTCGAGCCCTCGGAACCGGTCGCGGGCAGGAGCCGCCTCCCCCCCATGCCAGAGGATGGCTTCAACGAATCCCCGTGCCCGCCCGTCATGCAGGAGCCGGCGATGGCCGTTGACCGCGAATATCCGCCCGGCTCCCCATAGCGGCGCGGTGCGCCACTCGCGATTGCCCAGACTGCCGTCGACCCTTCGGTCTGCCAGCCCGGGTCCAAGATCGTGCAGGAGCAAGTCCGTATAGGGACGAATGACGCGGACGGGCGTGCCCTCAAGTTCCCATTCAGCGGTGTGGCACGCCGTACACCCGATGGCATCGAAGACCCTGCTGCCGGCGTCTGCAGCGGGTGAGGCACGCGGTGCCGGCGGCGCCAGATTTCTGACGTACGCCACCAACGCCTGGAACGCTACATCCGAGATCTCAATCCCGCCGCCGGCCTGCACCGCGCACGCGTCGTGGCCGACAGCACAGTTCGCCGATGGCTGGAGGCTGCTGGTCACCCCCATGTCCTCGTGCAGGGCCCGCGCGACCTGCGCCTCGACACCGGGCAGTTCCGCCCGCCAGCCGAGCCGCCCGTTGCCGTCGCCACCGCGTCGCCCGGAAATGCCGTCGCCATCCCGGTCGTCGGGATCGGCCAACGCCGCCAGCGCCGCGTCCGGAATGCGTTCGAGCAGTCCGGTGCCCGCGACGTGCGGGGCCACCCTCGGCGAAAGCGCCACGTGCGGCGCGGGCGGGCCGAGCGCCGGTTTCCGGATGGCGACACGGGCCGAGGGCAAGGGCCACGCTACGCCGTCGAGCTCGACGTGCACCGCCGGATTCGGCAGGAACACCGCCCGCCCTTCGGGCTCCACGCCGGGCACGGCCTTGTCGTTGAGCTGCCCGCCGTACTGCGATCCGGGACCGAGGCGGATCACCATGGTGGTCAGCGGCGCGGCATCGCTCTCCGGCGGGCGCCCCCGGCCGTTCCGGACATGGCAGCCCGAGCATGACGTGCGGTTGAACACGGGCCCGAGACCGCCGCTCCCGTCCGCGCGTGCGCCCGACAGCCGGATCGTCCGAAACTGCGCCCGGCCAAGCGCGAAACCGGCCAATTCCTCGCCCTCGAGACCGGGCAGCGGCCGCGAGAAATCGTCCCGCGACGGGTCGGGTTCGGCGGCCGCAACGGCGCCGCACAGGAGACCGGCGCCAGCAATCGAGAGGGCGAGTCGCGCCGCGGAGCCCGCGGCACGCGATCCGATCACGGCCAGACGAGGAGGTCCGTGCGGTTGCGCTCGATGAAGTCCCAGTCGTACTCCACGCCGAGGCCGGGGCCGTTCGGAACCGGCACGCAGCCGTCCGCCGGCAGGTCCTCCTGCTGGTCCGAGTAGCCGGCGTCGTAGACGGGCGGCACGCAGTTCGCCATGCCCGGGCCGATCAGCGCCATCTCGTAGAAATGCGTGTTGCGTGCCGTGGCGGACACCGCCCGGTGGGCCGGCCCGCAGGCGTGCACCTGGACGTCGAGCCCGAAGGCCTCGGCGACGTGCACGATCTTCATCGCCCCGGTGATGCCGAGATCGTACTCGGGGTCCACGTGGATCATGTCGCAGCCGCCGCCGATCAGGAACTCGGCCTTCTCCTCGACGCTGCGGATATGCTCACTCACCAGCACCGGCGTCTGCAGGCGCTCGCGCAGCCGGCGGTGGCCGGTGATCGAGACCCCGCTGTCGCGGTAGGGATCCTCGTACCAGAAGCACCCGACCTCATCGCACACGCGTCCCACCGCCAGGGCGTCCATCCACGTGCGGAGCTCACAGGCCGCATCGAGCATGAGCGGCATGTCATCGCCGATCCGTGCCCGTACCTGCCTGAGGTTCTCCGATTCACGCGCGACGTCGCCGTCGTTCCAGCCGTGAATCTTGAAGCCGTGGAAGCCGCGTTCTTGGCAGGCGGCGGCGTAGTCGGCGAACGCGGCCGGCGTGTCGAGGCCGCCGGGCGTCGACTGTCCGTGATAGGTGCTCGCATACGTGGGCAGCCGCTCGCGAAAGGCGCCCAGCATCGCCGCCACCGACATGCCGTGCTGCCGCCCGGCCAGATCCCAGAGGGCAATGTCGAGCGGGCCCTGTCCCATGTGGTCGTAGGCGCGGAGCTCGCGTTTCATGTCGTCGTGCAGGGCTTCGCGGTGGGCGGGATCGCGCCCGATCAGCAGCGGCGCCAGCATCTCCGTCTGCCCCAGCGCGGCACGGGTGCCCACCCAGTGCGTCACGTAGGATCCGACGGCGCCGTCGTCGGTGCAGATGCGGACGGCAAAGCGGGTTGGCGTCAGGGTTGCACCCTGCTCAAAGACGACGTTACCGACACCGGGGCCGCGGGCCTTCCCGACTCCCAGGTCGGGAAGCGGGAAACTAAAGACGTGGACTTCAACGCGATCAATAGTGCTCATGCTGGCAGTTTAGCCCTTCCGATCCGGGTCCGGGGACCGACCGTGGTAGTCTGCACCGCGAATCTTTTTGGAGAAAACACGATCATGGCCGAGACGCTCGGGCCCGAGGCCGTCGAGACCTACCAAAGGGATGGCGCGCTCCATCCGGTCCGGGCGATGCCGGCCGACGAGGCGGCGGCGCTCCGGCAGAAGCTGGAAGCGGCCGAGGCAGCGGCTGGCGGGAAGCTGGAGGGCGGCCTCAAGTTCAAGCCGCACCTGCTGTACCCGTGGCTGTACGACCTGGTCAGCGACCCCCGCATCACCGGCCCGGTGTCGGAAGTTCTCGGTGATGACGTCCTTTGCTGGGCATCCAATTTCTTCACCAAGGAGGCACACGACCCTGCCTACGTCTCCTGGCACCAGGACTCGACCTACTGGGGCCTGTCGGGACCGGATGTCTGCACGGCATGGATCGCGCTCAGCCCGAGCACCGTGGCGAGCGGCTGCATGCGCGTCGTGCCGGGCACCCATGCGGAACAGATCGGCCATACCGACACCCACGCGGAGGGCAACATGCTGTCACGTGGGCAGGTGGTCCAGGCCGAGGTCGACGACGACGCTGCCGTCGACGTCCTGCTGGAGCCGGGCGAAATGTCGCTGCATCACGTCCGGCTGATCCACGGGTCGCGGGCCAACACTTCCAACGACCGGCGGATCGGCTACGCGATCCGCTATGCGGCGCCTCACCTTCACCAGCTTTACAGCGACGAGGACTCGGCGACGCTGGTACGCGGACAGGACCGCTACCAGCACTTTGCTCCGGAGCCACGGCCGGACAGCGATCTGGATCCGGCGGCGCTCGACCGGCATCGCCACCTGCTCGAGGTGCACACGAAGATTCTGTACCGGGGAACCCACGGCAGCCTCGGGACGGTCCCGGGCTGAACGCCGTCATGGACCGATCCCGCCGTTATCTCATCGCCGGCGCCGTCGCTGTCGGCGCCGGCATCCTGATCGGGGCCCTGCTCCTCCGGAGCCCGCCGCCTGAGGAAGCGGCTCCGGCAGTCGAGCCGGAGCCCGCCCAGGCCGATACCGCCATCCGATGGAAGATGCAGTCGCCGTGGCAGGCCGGCAGCATCAACCAGGAGGTCTTCGCCCGCTTCTGCGACCGCGTCGGCGCCATGAGCGACGGCCGCCTCACTATTGAGCCCCTGCCGGTCGGGTCGGTGGTCGCCTACCACGAGACCCTGGACGCGGTCAGCGCCGGCATCCTCGACGGACAGAACGGCGGCACCGGGTACTTCTCCGGCAAGGATGCCGCCTTCGCGCTGCTGGCCGACCTCAACGGCGCGTACGAGACGCCGCGCCAGATCCTGATGTGGCTCGAGTACGGCGGCGGCATGGAACTCGCCCGCGAACTGTTTGCCCGGTACGGCCTCTTCTACATCGGCGGCGTGCCATGGGCGGCGGAGTCGATCCCGGCCAAGACGCCGATCCGCACCATCGAAGACTTCCAGGGCGTCAAGATCCGGGCCCCGGAAGGCATGAGCCAGGAGATCTTCGCGTCCATCGGGGCGGCGCCGGTCAACCTGCCGGGCGCCGAGGTCTACACGGCGCTGGAGCGGGGCGTGGTGGATGCCGCCGACTGGGGGTCGATCGGCATGAACGATGAGCTCGGATTCCACCAGATCGCACCCTACCCGCTGTTTCCGGGCTTCCACTCGCTGCCCCTGACGGACGTCTCGGTGCGGCAGGAACGGTGGGACGAGCTGCCCGACGACTTGCAGCGAATCGTGACGCTGGCCGTGCGGACGTTTGCGCTCGACATGGTGGAAACGATCGCCATGCAGGATGCGGAAGTGATCCGGGACGCCGAGGCCAAGGGGATCGAGCTGATCCGCTGGTCCGACGCCGACCGCCGGACGTTCCGGGAAGCGGCCCAGAAAGTCTGGGCGGAGTACGGAGCCCGCAGCGAGATGGCCGGGCGGATCTACGAATCCCACCTTGCCTTCCTGAGGCAGATTGGACTGCTGGACGAATGATGCGTGCCCGTGACCGAGCTGCCTCCCTGCTGCTGTCAGGCGTCCTCGCCCTCGCCGCGGGCGCCGCGCCCGCCCACGCGCAGACCGAGCAGTGGAAAATGCAGGCGGCCACCCAGGCCGGCGAGATCGCATTCCAGATCATGAAGGAGTTCACCGACAGCATCGGCCCGCTGACCGGCGGCCGGCTGCAGGTTGAACTGCTGCCGGTCGGCTCGGTGGTGCAGTACAGCGAGACGCTGGATGCCGTCGGCACCGGCATCCTCGACGGCCAGGTCACGGCGCCCGTCTACTTTTCCGGGAAGAACCCGGCCTTCGCGCTGCTGGGCGACCTGATCGCCGCCTACAACCACACCGAGGAGATGTTCCTGTTCCTGCGGCGCGGCGGCGGCGACGGCCTCCTGCGGGACCTCTACGCCGAGTACGGCGTGTACTACATCGGCGGCGCCGCGACCGGCAAGGAAGCCCTCGTCTCCACGATCCCGCTCCGTGGCGTGGACGACCTGGATGGCATCAAGATCCGGGCTCCGGAAGGCATGGCCCAGGACATCTTCAGCGTGGTGGGTGCGGCCCCGGTCAACCTGCCCGCGGCCGAAGTGTTCACGGCGATCGAACGCGGCGTCGTGGACGCGGCCGACTGGGCAACGTTCTCGATGAACCACCAGCTCGGTTTCCACCGGATCGCGCAGTACCCCGTATACCCGGGCATCCATTCGCTGCCGGTGATCGACGTCGCCGTGAATCAGGAACGCTGGGATGCGCTGGCGCCCGATGTCCAGGCCATCCTGGAGGCGGCTGTCTGGGATTTCAGCCGCGACATCACGTATCGGCTTGAGCTCCGCGACCTCGCGGACGTGGCTGCGGCCAGGGCGGACGGCGTCGAGATCATCGACTGGCCCATGGAGGAACGGTCCCGCCTGCGTGAAATTGCGACCGGGATCTGGGCGGACTGGAGCACCCGCAGCCCCGAAGCCGAAGCCGCCTATACCGCCCAGATCGCGTTCCTGCGGGAGCTCGGTCTGCTCGCCAAGTAGCCGCCGGACACCAGAACGAGATGAAGTCCGGTAACACGGCCGTGGAGAGAACCTGCCGCCGGGCAGGAGAAGTCTTCAGCTACCTCTTCTTCGCGTGCATGGTGATCATCGCGATTGAGGTGGTGGCCCGGTACGGTTTCGGGGCTCCGACTGTGTGGGCACACGACGTCATCACGATTCTGGCAGCCGTCGGCTTCGTGATGAGCGGCTTCTACACGATGGAGCGCCGGGCCCATATCCGGGTCACGCTGATCTACGACCGTCTCCCGCCGGCCGTTCGCCGAGGAATCGACATCCTCAATGGGGTCATCGTGCTGACCTTCGTCGGGCTGCTCGGTGCGCAGACCGCCGTCGATGCGTGGGGCTCCATCCTGATCATGGAGACGGCGGGAACAGCCTCGCGCCTGCCGCTGCCGCCGATCGTGAAGTCGTCGCTGGCAATCGCGTGCGCCGCCATGTTCGTGCTGGGCGCCGTGCATCTTGCCCGCGCCATCCGCGCGCGCGACTGACCTCCCTACCCGATGGGAATTGAACTCGCCACCATCGTCCTCGTCGGGTCGATGGCGGTTCTGCTGGTACTGGGGTTGCCGCTGGCCTTCGTCACGGGATTCGTGGCGCTGGCATTCGCCTTCGGCTATTTCGGGCTGCCCGGCCTCTACCTCATCGAGAGCCGGATTTTCAGCTTCGTCCGCGAATTCGTCCTCGTCGCCGTGCCGATGTTCATCCTGATGGCATCCGTGCTGGAGCGATCCGGCGTCGCCCGGGACCTGTATAGGGCCATGCATATCTGGGCCGGCGGACTCCGCGGCGGCCTGGCAATCCAGACGATGGCGGTCGCCATCCTGATGGCCGCCATGACCGGCATCATCGGCGGCGAGATCATCCTGCTCGGGCTCGTCGCGCTGCCGCAGATGCTGCGCCTGCACTACGACCGCAGCCTCGCGATCGGGACCATCTGCGCCGGCGGTTCGCTCGGCACCATGATCCCGCCGAGCATCGTCCTGATCATCTACGGGCTGACCGCGGGCGTGGACATCGGTGAGTTGTTCATCGCGACCATCGTCCCGGGCCTCCTGCTGGCGACCCTCTATGTGTCGTACATCATGGTCCGCTGCCACCTGAACCCGGCCCTGGGACCGCCGGCGCCGATCGAGGAGCGGGCCCTGCCGCGCGAGGAGAAGCTGCGGCTGCTGCGGGGGCTCGTGCTCCCGATCGGCGTGGGCGCCGGGGTGCTGGGCTCGATTTATCTCGGTATCGCATCCGTGAGCGAAGCCGCGGGGATGGGGGCGCTTGGCGCCATCGCCTCGGCGTGGGTGCGACGCGAGCTCTCGTGGGCGATGCTCCGCGATGCGCTCTACCAGACCATGAACACGTGCGGCACGCTGCTCTGGATCACCTTCGGGGCCACCGCGCTCATCGGGACCTACAACCTGATCGGCGGCAACACGTTCGTCGAAGACCTGATCACGGGACTCCCGCTCCCGCCGCTGGGCATCGTCGTCGTGATGATGGGCATCCTGCTGGTGCTCGGCCTGTTCATGGACTGGATCGGGATTTGCCTGCTGACCATGCCGATCTTCGTGCCGGTCGTTGCCTCGCTGGGCTACAGCCCGGTCTGGTTCGGGATCCTCTTCTGCATGAACATGCAGACGAGCTACCTGACCCCGCCGTTCGGACCGGCCGCCTTCTACCTCAAGAGCGTGGCACCCGAGAACATCAAGCTTGGTCACATCTATCAGGCGATGTGGCCGTTCATCGCGCTGCAGGTCATCGGCCTGGCCATCGTGTTGTTCTGGCCGGAACTGGCGCTCTGGCTGCCCCGAACCATCCGGGGAGAATGACCGCTCCGGATGTCGCGGGACCCATGATGTGCGCCCAACCGAGAATGACGCCGGCGCCCTGATCCATCCGTCTTCAACGCTGATGAGGCGAGCCCGGATGTTGTCCCAAGACCGCTGATGGAAGGCAACTCGGGCGCTTCTCCCGGGGCGCGGGTGATCCTCGGGAGCGTGGTCAGCTTTCGCGACGATCCTTCCCATTTGGGCAGTCGGCGGGCCGTCAGGTACTACCGGCGAGGCGCAGTCGCCATCGACGAGAGCGGGCGTGTCGCCTGGCGCGGCCACGCGGCGCGGCTACCGCGCGCGTACTTGGGCCTGCCGGTGGACGACTACCAAGGCGCGCTCGTACTGCCGGGATTCATTGACGCCCACATCCATTTTCCCCAGCACCGGATGCTTGCAGCGCCGGGCAGCGACCTGCTCGACTGGCTGGAGCGCTTCACCTTCCCGGAAGAATCCCGGTACGCATCGAAGGCGCACGCCCGCGCCGCCGCCGATGCCTTCCTCGACCGGCTGGCCCAGCATGGGACGACCGCGGCGGTCGTGTTTTCCAGCGTCCACCGGTCAGCCACCGAAGCGCTTTTCGCCGCAGGCGATCGCCGCCGGCATTTCATCGTCTGCGGCAAGTCGATGATGGACCGCAACGCGCCCGCCAGCCTGCGCGACGACCCTGCATCGAGCGCCCGTGACACCGAGGCGCTGATCAAGCGCTGGCACGGCAGGCCCCGGTCCCGGTACGCGATCACCGTGCGGTTTGCCGTCACATCGACCGAAGAGCAACTGCGGGCAGCCGGCGCCCTCGCCGCCCAGTATCCCGACTGCTACGTGCAGGGCCATCTCGCCGAATCCAGCAAAGAGATGACGCTCGTCAAGCAGCTGTTCCCCTGGGCCAGCGATCACACCGACATCTACGACCGCTTCGGCCTGCTTGGGCCGCGCAGCCTGTACGCGCATGGCATCCACCTCTCAGAGCGCGAATGCTCCCGGCTGTCCGCCACCGGAACCACGATCGTGCACTGCCCGACGTCGAACACCTTTCTCGGCTCGGGGCTCTTCGACGCGAAACACCTCGGTCGCCGGGACCGTCCCGTCCCCATCGCCATCGCCACCGACGTCGCTGGCGGCACCAGCTATTCGATGCTCCAAACGCTTGCTGAGGCCTACAAGATCGCCAAGTTGCGCGGTCACGTGTTCACCGCCCACGAACTCTTCCACCTGGCAACGCGCGGCAACGCCGTGCGCCTCGGGCTTGCGGACGAGATCGGGACGCTCGATCCGGGACGGTGGGCGGACATCGTTGTCTTGAACCCCTCGGCAACTCCCGTCCTGGAAGCGCGGCAGGCGCTGTCGAGGAATCTCGAGGACACGCTGTTCACCCTGATGCTGCTGGGCGACGACCGGGCCGTACGGGCGACGTACCTTGCCGGGCGCAAAGTGTGGGGGACGGTGCCGGCGACCCGACACCGGCCCAGCGTGGGCCGGTGATTCCGCGCGATCAGACCGTCAGGGCGCTCGGGATTGCGCGACCGAGCCGGCACGTGAAATGCTGCCCGACCGCCGTTCCGCCAGCGCTGCCCGGGTGGCTTCGTCGGTCCCGGGGACGGATTCCCTCGCTGTGCGTCGGTCGCAGT
The DNA here is from genome assembly GCA_022819905.1 of Alphaproteobacteria bacterium. Lineage (GTDB taxonomy): Bacteria > Pseudomonadota > Alphaproteobacteria > TMED109 > TMED109 > VXPW01. Next base: position 35,357 of record JAJEGJ010000053.1, on the reverse strand, counting down.
CCCGGCATTTCGCTTGGAAGGCTGACCAGCTTCCCTGTCGCGCCGCGCAGCACTGGCGCTTCCCCAACGCGGGGATGACGGCTTCGCTTCGCACTGAAGGCGGATTCGCCTGTCCGGATTCCGGTGACGAGCTCCGGCAAATTTCACCGCAACCTGTTTCCGCAAAAATCGCTCAGCTTCTATCTGCGATACCTAAGCGGGCAACCTCGCGACTCCTGCTCCGATGCGACCGCAAGCGGAACAAGGGCCCGCGCGTCCGTCAGCAACAGCCTGCCGAAAGGCACATCCGAACGCGGTACGCGAGCCCGGATGTGCCTCTCCTTCAACCTCGAAGGATCAATTCGGCTGCGGCACGATCCGCATGTACGGCTTCGGCGATTTCCATTCGGGAAACTGCTTTCGCGCCTCGTCGTCCGGAACCGCCGGGACGATGATGACGTCCTCACCGTTCTGCCAGTTGACCGGAGTGGCGACCTTGTAGTTAGCCGTCAGCTGAAGCGAATCGATGACCCGAAGGATCTCGTCGAAATTGCGACCGGTGCTCATCGGGTAGGACAGCATCAGCTTGATCTGCTTGTCGGGGCCAACCACGAAGACCGTTCGCACGGTCGCGTTGTCAATCGGGGTCCGCCCCTCGGAACCGCCGGCGGTGTCAGCCGGAAGCATTCCGTACAGCTTCGAAACCCCCAGGTCCGTATCCCCGATCATCGGGTAATTCGGAGCGTGACCGGTCACCTCGGCAATGTCCTTGGACCATTCCTGGTGACGGTCGGCCGGGTCCACGCTGAGACCGATGATCTTGCAGTTCCGTTTTTCGAATTCCGGTTGCAGCCCTGCCATGTATCCGAGTTCCGTGGTACAGACCGGGGTGAAGTCCTTCGGGTGCGAAAACAGGACGCACCATGAATCGCCTATCCAGTCGTGGAAGCTGATTTTTCCGACCGTCGTCTCCGCGACAAAGTCGGGAGCCACGTCACCGATACGAAGAGACATGCAAGAACTCCGGATCTCAGGGGTTACAGCCCGACGCGCCTAAGGTTCCGCTTGACCGCGCCGGGATGATCAGGTGGAGATGGTGGCGGAGCACCAGGCTTCAGAGTGCAAACTGAACCTGATGGTCCACCCAACTGTCCAAATTATAGGAACACAACATTCGAACGCAACAAAATCCCGGTTCCAATTGTGTCTAACTCGTGCTTCCTGATTTTACTGTCAAGAAAATCTTCAGGGTTGAAGTGAAATTGTATCAATCTACTTTCAAAAATAAAACGCCGTTCCCGTGTTTAGGCTCTATCAAGTTTAGTCCTGTCAAGCAAACCTTCGTATATTATCGTTGACCTTTACATTGAGAAGAGCATTTGATCTCCCATCGGGACTATCGAACGTCTGCAGTGCACGCTGCCATCGACATCTTCTACTCATGCCGGCGGCATCGTGACCGTGATCGCCGGATCCTCGACGGACGCGGGGCTTGGACCACACGGTCCTCGTGTGCCGCCACCGGGTTCGCGTAGCGTTCAAGCCGCCACGCGAATCCGGCGTTAGATCTGCCCGGACCACGATGACTCGCGACCAATTCCTGCGATTGACGTCGCGACGGGGGCTAGTAGCGTAACCGCAGGCCGAGCGATCCGGACAGGCCCGGCGTTCCGTAGCCCAGAACCTGCTGATAGTCGTGGTCAAGCAAGTTCTCGATGCGACCAAACAACTCCACGCGATCGGAGAGACCGTAGGCACCGACGATATCGATGCGGGTCCAGCTTCCGAGTGAAGCATCGCTCCCGGCTCGTTCCGTCCCGTTGTGACGCAACAACACGGTTCCCGAGAACGGACCGTCGGGTTCGAACCGGGCGGCGAGATCTCCCGAGTGCCTCGGAAGTCGCGCGAGCGGCTCCCCGGTTCCCTGCCTCGCATCGATGTAGGCATAGTCAATGGTCAGCGCCAGCCAGTCGTTGAGACGGTAGCTTCCAGCAAGTTCCAAACCTCGGGAATCAACCTCCGCAATGTTCTCGTAGCCGCCGAGTGCGAATGAAAAGTCGATCTGATCCTCGGTGCGCTGGTCGAAGTACGTGACCGCCAACGTCGCCCGGTCATCGACGCCGCGCCATTCAACTCCTGCATCGAACGACTCCGACGTCTCTGCACGTAACGCGCTGTTGGGCGCCGTCGCACCGCAGCAGAAATAGGTGGTCTGAAAGATGGTGGGTGCCTTGAAGCCCTGCCCCCAGCTGGCGCGGAGCGTGACCGCTTCGCTTGCAGACCAAGCGGCCGCGAAACGGCCGGCACTTTGCGAACCGAAATGCCCATGCTCGTCAACGCGCCATCCCGCGGTCAGAACGAGTGGCTCCACCGGCTCCACTTCGTAGAGCGCGAAGTAACCATCCGAGGAGGCTTCATCGCCGTTCGCCATGGTCTCTTCGCGTTCGAGACCGAAGGCGAGGGCGTTGCGGGCGTCGACGGCGAGCGTGCCCTGATAGCGATAGATCCGGCGTTCGCCGTCGGCCGTGAACGTGGTCAGGCCCCCCGCCAGACTTCGCCTCTCGATCTCGGCATGGCCGATCGACGCGACGCTCTCGAGCCGCCCGTCGAGCAGCAGCCAACTGAGGCGCACGTTCCCCGTGAGTTCCCTGGTTTCGTCGTCCTCGTCCCCGTCTGCGACATTGCCCTGCGCATCGGCCGAATAGCTGTCGAACGCCGTGTCTGCCGTGCTCCATTGCAGGCTTGCTTCGAGCCGGGTGTCCGCTCCCAGGTGCCATCCCCCGCGGGAATAGATCGCGCGGGAGCTGTACGGATCCTCCTCGGGATTGCGGTTTCGCCGGTCTGCCTTGGAAATCCCGTCTGTTTCCGTTCCCGTGAGCCCCAGCCGGAACTCGCCCCGACTGCTCGCATAGCCGACCGACGATCCCCCGCGAAACGTGTTGAACGACCCGTATTCGCCGAATGCGCTCGCTTCGAAAGGTTCCTCCTGTCGCTTGGTGATAACGGACACGACGCCGCCGATCGCGTCCGTTCCCCAGAACGTGGATTGCGGCCCCTTCAGGACTTCGATGCGTTCGATATTGGCGGTGTCAAGGCGTGCGAAATTGAATCCGCCCCCGGGGGCGGTGGGATCGTTCACCGGTACTCCGTCCACGAGAACGAGCGTCTGCTCGCTGCCGGCGCCGCGAATCCGCATGCTGGCGACGCCGCCGAAGCCGCCGTTCGCATTGATCGTGACGCCGGGAGCTGCAGCCAACGCGTCGACCGCGAAACCGAAACCGAGCGCTTTGATGTCCTCGGCGGTAATGACGGTCACGCTGGAGCCGACCTCCGGAAGCGTTTGACCGAGCCGAAATCCCTCCACCACGATGCGGTCGAGTGCCCGTTCCCCGCGGTCCTCCGAGAGCGCGGTGGCGGGTATCGCGGCAGCCAGTGCCACCGCACCGAGAAGGATTTTTCTGTGTGGCATGGGCCTTTCCCTGTCGCACCTCGCCGCCCATCGAGGAGGTGCGCTTCGCAACGACATGCGGCCCCACTGACGCCAGCGTGGACGGCTGGGCCGATTCGGGTGTCGCTACTCAGGAAAGACGCCTGCTTCGTGCGCTTACTCTTTCCCGCCCGCTGGGCGAATCCCGGCCCACGGACGAACGACGCGACGGCAGGTCTCCTGGCTCGCCGATCCACGCCTTTGGCCGCCTTCCCAAGAATTGCTTCCCAGTGGCACGCTTGGCCATCAGCTCCCGGCTAACAGTTACGGGTACAGCACCGGATTCTCACCGGTTTCCCTCTTAGGCCCCGGTTGCGGGGCACCGTCTGCGCCGCTTCATGTAGCAGGCGCCGGCCATTGTCAACTCATTGGGAGGACAGGTCGGGCCGGCTCTCAGGCGCTGGTTGCCGGTTCGAGTCCGGTCCCGACCGAGGCCGCACGCGCCGCGGTTCGACGAAGCTTCGCGAATGCCGTCGCTGCCTGCGTTCCGAGCGCGCCGGCCGGGTTCTCGCCGTGGGCGGACGTGTTGCAGGGCCCCGTGCGCGGGGGCTGATCGGTGAAGACCTGTGGAGGCCAGGTCATCAAGCGTCGCGACTGCACCCGGTACCTGCGGCCAGGCTTTTCGTTTCACACGACGCCTGGCGGCGCGCTCAGTGACTCGTTTTGACCCCTCGTCAGGGCCGAGAGCCGGAACCCGTCAGGTCAGCACCAGAGGCCCTTGCCTCAAGTGGGCTCATCGACCGACGGGGCGTCGCCCGCCACCGTACTCCTGTGCATGACCCGGATGTACTCGCCTTCCGGCCATTCCTTGCCGCGGTGCATGACCCGTCGGTTATCCCACAAGACCACGTCCCCCTCGTTCCAGGTGTGCGAGTACACGCGCTCGGGCCGCACACACCAGTCGATCAGTTCGTCCAGCAGGTCGCGACTGCGCTGCTCTTCCCAGCCCTCGATGTAGGCCGCGTGCGACCCCACGTAGAAGTTTCGCCTTCCGGTCGCGGGGTGGCGACGAATGAGGCGCTGCCGCGACCCCGGCAGCGTGGCTTTCTCGGTCTCGTCGAAGATGTCGCCAGTATTGCGCATGCGCGAATAGATGATGCTGTGGGCGCAGATCTCGTCCACCAACGCTTCCTTGTCGACGCCGTGTTCGCCGCCGGTCCAGCTGTCGTACCCGTCCCGGGCATCGGCGAATTCCGTGCCCCCGCCTTCGCCCGGAAGTATGCGCGCCGAAAGAATGGAGAACTTGGCCGGCACCGTCTTGAACGAACTGTCGGAATGCCACGACCGATTGCCGCGGTCGTAGACCACCTTCTTGCTTTCGGCGGCATGGCAGCGCCCGTTGGCATCCATGTTCCCGAGATGCTGGATCTCGGGCGGGAAGCCGTGCGCGACACTGTCTTCAAGAATGCTGGTTTCCAGCGGGCCGAACCGACGGCTGAAGGCCAACTGAACGGAATCGTCCATGAGCTGGTCGGGAACCACCAGTACCGCGTACCGATTCGCGGCTGCCTCGAACGCTGCGAAGGTCTCGTCGTCCATGGAGCCGAGATCGACACCGGTGATCCGCGCGCCGAACTCGATCGAAGGGAGGATAGGCTCAATCTGCATGGCGCGGAGCATCGTCCATCGTCCCAGACCGGTCAACCGAAGCTCATCAGCAACCTGCTCACCCGCCTGACGCGGCAGACGGCTACACGCTATATGGGTAAGATCCTGCCCGGAGCTACCAAATGCTGTGTCATTTCCGCCGCAATGGTATATTTGCGGCAATCTCCACGGAGTGCCTCCGGTGCGATTGACGCGCGTCGCCCTGACCGGGTTCAAGTCCTTCGTCGAAGAGACGACGTTCGAAATCGGCCCCGGCATGACCGGTGTCGTGGGCCCGAACGGCTGCGGCAAGTCCAACCTGGTAGAAGCCCTTCGCTGGGCGATGGGCGAACACGCCCCCCGCAGTGTGCGTGCTGCCGAGATGGACGACGTCATCTTCGACGGAACCGCAGCCCGTCCTGCCCGGAACCTCGCCGAAATCCGGATCGTCATCGACAACGAGGACCGGAGCGCCCCACCGCCGTTCAACGACTCGGACACGCTCGAGATCTGCCGCCGCATTCGGCGGGGCCAGGGCTCCTCCTTCTTCGTCAACCAGCGCGAAGTACGCGCCCGAGACGTGCAGTTGCTGTTTGCCGACAGCGCGCTCGGGGCCCGCTCGCATGCCATCGTGGCGCAGGGGCATGTCGACGCGATCATTCACGCCAAGCCGGCGGATCGCCGGCGGCTGCTGGAAGAGGCCGCCGGCATTGTGGGCGTGCATTCCCGACGGCATGAGGCCGAGCTCCGACTCCGATCCACTGAAGAGAACCTCAACCGCGTGGACGACCTGCTGGGCACCCAGCAGGCGCGGCTGGCCGTGCTTCGGCGACAGGCCCGCCAGGCCGCGCGGTACCGCTCGGTATCCGACCGGCTGCGAACCGCTGACGCCAGATTGTCCCTCCATCGCTGGCGGGCGGCCCAGGAGGAGGGCGAGGCGGCGCGGTCGGACCTCGATGGCGCCCGGCGGAACGTCACGGCGGCCACCACCGCGGCGGCTGAAGAGAGTTCGCGGCAAGCTACCCTGCAAGACGAGTTGCCGCAGCTGCGCGAGGCGGAATCGAAGGCGAGCGCCGCCGTCCAGCGGATCGCGCACGAGCAGGCTCTCCTCAACCGCGAGCTCGACGACGTGGCCGGTCGCCGGCGGCAGCTCGATACCGAGTGCGGCCAAACGCGAAACGACCTGGCACGCGAACAGGAGAGCCTGAACGACATTGCCCGCGAGCAGGCGGCGCTTCGGGATGAGCAGCAGACGATCAAGGCTGAGCACCGGGGCCAGGCCGAGACCCGAGCTGATCTCGAATCGAACCTCGCCGCGTCCAGGACCGTCCTGGAGACCGCGCAAGCGGCGCAGGCCGAGGCGGACCGGGCCCTTACCCGGGCCGAAGCGCAGGCGGCGGCACTGGCGCAGGACGTCGACGAAAAGGCCAGCGCACTCGATCGACTGGACGGCCGTATCGCTGCGACCGAAGCGGCGCTCGAGGAGCTGGCGGCAGGGGACCAGACGCCACTTGGCGACCCGGATGCGCTCGAGGCCGACGTTCGTGCGGTCGACGCGCGCGCCGACGCCGCGGAGGCTGCGGAGGCCACGGCACGAAGCCGGCTTGCCGAAACCGAGAAGGCGGGCAAGTCCGCTGCCGAATCCCTCGAGACGGCAAGGGCCCAGCTGATCGCTGCCGATCGCCGCCTCGATCCGCTCCGTGCCGAACGTGACACGCTCGCCCTCCAACTCGACGCGAGCGGCAAGAGCACGCTGGCTCAGTTGGTGGAGATTCAGCCGGGGTTCGAGCGTGCCGCTGCCGCCGCACTGGGTGACGACCTGGAGGCGGACCCCGCCGGTGGCCCGGTGACCTGGCATGACCTGGGGGAACTCGCCGCCAGCGCGCTGCCGGCCGGCAGCGTGCCGCTGTCCGAATACGTGAGCGGCCCGGCAGCGCTGCAGCGACGACTCTCCTTCACCGGCGTCGTCGCCGACGACGCGGGCAATGCCCTTCAGGAGGAACTGGTTCCCGGTCAGCGGCTGGTTGACCGCACCGGCGCGCTCTGGCGGTGGGACGGGTACACGCACTCCTCGGGCGAAACGACTCCGGTGTCCCGCCGGTTCCAGCAGAAGAACCGGTTCGACGAGCTGGCCCGCGCGATCGATGCTGCCCAGCAGCAACGCGCGGAGGCGCAGGCCCGCGCGAGCGCCGCCGAAGAGCATGCCCGGGTCGCCGATGCCGGTACTGCCGAGGCTCAGGAAGCCCTGAACCACGCCGTCGAGACCCGCCAGGCGGCGGAACTGGAACGCAAGGCCGCGCGCGACCGCCATGCCGCGGCGCTCGCCGCCAGCGTCGAGGTCCGAGCCAAGCACGCGTCGCTCAGCGAAGCGCACGCCCGCCTGACCGAAGAACGCGCATTGCACCAGCGATCGCTCGACGACGCCCGCTCGGCAGCCAGCAGCTACGCCGGGGCAGAGCCTCTGGCCCGGGCCGCGGAAGAACGACAGCAGGAAACCGAGACCGCGCTCACGGATTTCAATCGGGCCCTCGAGTCCCATACCCGGATGCAGGAAGCGGAGACCCATCGGCAGCAGCGCCTCGAGACCGTGCGTCAGCAGTGGCAGAACTGGGAGCGAAGGAAGATCGCGACCGAGCAGCACCTGGTGGAGCTACGTCGGCGTCTCGATGAACTAGATGGTCAGCTTGCGGTGCTGGACCGGAAACCGCAGGAACTCGAGACGCAGCTGGAAGGGCTAGTCGATCGCCTGCAGGAGGCAGAGCGTCAGCAACAGTCCGCGGCGGATGCGCGCGTGTCGCGCGAATCGGCGCTCCGCGAGGCCAACCAGGCCGTCGCGGAGGCCAACAACCGACAAGCGGAGGCCCGGGAGGCGATGGCCCGGGCCGAGGGTGCCTGCAAGCAGGTAGAGGAACGCCTGACCGGCGAACGCGAACGGATCCGGGAGCGCCTGGGTGCCGCCCCCGACCGGCTTCCCGAACTCGCCGGTCTCAAGGAAGGCGAAATGCTTGCGCCCCGCGATCAGCTTGAACGCACGCTGGAACGGCTCTACCGCGAACGCGACAACGTGGGTTCCGTCAATCTGCGCGCCGAAGTGGAGGCAGACGAGGCCGCGGCCGAAATCGACAAGCTGTCCGAGAGCCGCTCGGAACTGGTCCAGGCCGTGGAAAAGCTGCGAAGCGCGATCAACCGGCTGAACCGCGAAGCCAGGGGGCGTCTGCGAAGCACATTCGGCACGGTCGACCAGCACTTTCAATCCGTGTTCAAGACCCTGTTCCAGGGAGGCGAAGCGCGCCTCGAACTGGTCGATTCGGAAGATCCGCTCGAGGCGGGGCTGGAGATCGTGGCCAGCCCGCCGGGCAAGCAGCTCCAGAAAATCTCGCTGCTGTCGGGCGGGGAGAAGGCGTTGGCTGCCCTTTCCCTGATCTTCGCCATGTTCCTGACGCGGCCTGCCCCTCTTTGTGTCCTGGACGAAGTCGACGCCGCGCTGGACGACAGCAACGTCGAGCGTTTCTGCGGGTTGCTCACCGAGATCGCCAAGGCTTCGAACACCCGCCTGCTGGTGGTCACGCACCACCCGTTCACCATGACCCAGATGGATCGCCTGTACGGCGTGACCATGCAGGAACCCGGTGTCTCGACGATGGTCTCGGTGGATCTCGCGCACGCGGAAGGGCTGCGCGAGGCCAGCTGAGTTCAACGACGCCCCGGGCGTCGGCCGGCCACCCGCCACGTCGGATCTGCTGTCAGGACAAAGGTGCTGCGCCCTAGCACCCGGCCCCAAGTGGTACTTCCGAGGCGGATTCCTGGCAGCCGGGCTCGCAGCGGGATCCGCTAGGGTACTGGCCGCTCAGTCGCTGGCCGAAAGCAGGGCGTTGGCAATGGCCGCCCACTCTTCGTCCAGCGACACCGAGCAGACGGGTTTGCCGGCGCGGCGGTACCAGTACGACGCATTGGACAGGTCGCCCTCGATCCGATGCAGATGGGCATGGATCCACGCCCCGTCGCTGCCCAGCCCCGACTGCACCAATCGGTGCGCGGCGTCCCATTCGTCGTTGGCAATCTGCCACAGTGCCTCGAGAGATCGTGACAGACCTGCGGGCGGTGTTGTCTCGCGGAGCGTTTCGCGGAACTCGTCCAGGGTCATCGGCCATCTCCCCGTGGGGCCAGCATAGGGTTGCGAGAAGCGCGCCAACGCTTGTGGCGACATCCCGTTCAGACGGTCTGCCCTTGTCGGCGACGCGCAGAGCGCGCGGTCAGGCGCCGATCGCCTTCGCCCGGCTGCCGGAAGCAAAATGCTCGATGGAATTGGCGTAGAAGGCAAGCACATCCAGGGCGTCGCCGCTCGTGCGGTAGAGCCCGTCCGACGTCGTCACCAGATGCCGGAGCGTGAGCATGCGCAGGCCGACCGTGACCGCGTAGTCCCGGTCGGCGCGCGGGATGTGAACGTACGCTTCACGATGCTCGAGATCCTCGATCAGGCGATGTGCACGCGCCTTGATTTCCAGTTCGCTCATCGCCTCGGCCGGGTTTTGCACGAACACCGTCGCGACGGCGGCAACCGGTGTCACAGGAATGCAACGAGCAACAGCGTCCAGCAATTGCGTTCCCAGTACCTGGAGCGCCGCCTCCCTGCTGTCCGCGTCGTCGGATCGAAAGTCGACGCCGTTCTCGCGGACATAGGATCGCATGGACAACGGCTGCCCGAAGCTCAGGCAAGCGTAGCCAAATCGATACCAGCGCCCGCTCAGCATGAGCCAGACGTTGTGACCGATCCACGTCAAGACCGTCCTGACGATGAATGCTCGAGTTCGTCGGGCGGCGCCGGGTTCAAGCGTGCGGACCAGCGAACGATCCTCGAGGACACGGTCGTAGTTGATTCCGACTGGCACGAAGACCAGGTCACGGTCGCCATCCGGATCGAACTCCGAGACCATGTACTTGATCAGGCCGAGCTTGGGTGTACGGAGGCGCCCGTCACGGGTCAGTCCGCCCTCCGGAAACACCGCCTGCGCCATCCCGCCGGCGGTTGCGAACTGAACGTATCGGGCGAGAACCTTGCGGTACAGACTGTTCCCCGAGCCGCGCCGGACGAAGTACGCCCCCAGCGTCCGAATCAGCGTCTGCAGCGGCCAAATCCGCGCCCATTCGCCAACGGCGTAGCTCAGCGCCGACCGATTGACCACCATGTAGGCGAGGATCAGGTAATCCATGTTGCTGCGGTGGTTGATGACGAACACGATGCTGGAGTTGTGATCGATCGTGGCCAGCGCCTGTTCGTTGGTGGACCCGAGTCGCACGCGGTACAGCAGCCGAATGAGCCGCCGGGCCAGGTAGTGGCCGACGCGGAAGTACGCATAGGCATTGAACGACGGCACGATTTCCCGGGCGTACCGAGCGGCCTCCGCCATCAGCACGTCTCGCGGGGTGCCCGTCGCGGACGACTGCTGATCGACGGCCTCCAGCACTTCGGGGTCGTAGGTCAGGCGATCGATGAGGACCTGGCGCTTGGTCCTCGCGAAGCGGGGAATCTCGAACTGCAGACGCTCGTTGAGGTCTTCGATCACGCGATTGAGGCGGCGGCGTAGAAACCAGCGAACGCTCGGCACCAGCATGCGGTCGATGATCGACCAAGCTGCGAGTACGGCCCCCGCGACGACCAGCCAGAGTGGGAGCGTCACGACGTCATCGGCGATCACTCGCCGCCCAGGATCCGACGGGCCGGTTCGAACGCATCCGCTTCTCCGGCGAGTTCGTCCGGGCAGCATGCCATAACGAATCAGCAAACACCTGCACCTGTCCGCCCGGCAGGCAACGGCAGCATGGCGCGAATATCCTCACATCTTCCGCGCTCCCATTGCAGCCCCGGCTCGCCGGCAAGGCCACAGGTCGGATATCGCGGATGCCTGGTGCGGATGCGGTCGGCAAGTGGCAACGTCCGGCCGCCCCGCCGGAGGCCGGCCGGGCCATTGCTCGTGCCGCCGTCGGATCACGGCCACCACGCGAGGTGCTTTCGGTGATGGAAATTCGTCGCGGCGGGCTGGAGGATCCACGCGTACAGGACCTCCTTCGGACGCACCTTCGTCAGGCTCGCTCCGAAACCGCGCCCGGCAGCGCCCATGCGCTGGACCTTCGAGACCTGCATGCACCGGACATCGACTTCTGGTCGGTATGGCGCGAGGACGAACTGCTTGCGATCGGCGCCATGAAGCGGCTGTCCGGCGACCACTTCGAAATCAAGTCGATGCACACGGCGGTCGCCAGCCGGCGCACCGGAGTCGGCGGCGCCATGCTGCTGCATATCATCGACGCCGCACGTCAACGCGGCGCGCGGCGGCTTAGCCTCGAAACCGGCTCGTGGTCGTACTTTGAGCCCGCCCGCGCGCTCTACCGGAAACACGGGTTCGTCGAATGCGAGCCCTTCGCCGCGTACGTTCCAGACCGGAACAGCGTCTTCATGACTCTCGCGCTGGAACTCTGATTCGGGACCTCTGCCACCGGCTTGCAACGATGCCGGACGGCGCCGCCGGATCGCCATTGCAGGAGTCGCCGCCGGCCTGCTTGCGGCCAACTCGTCACACCGGGCCTGAACGCTCACGCGACATGCGGCGTCGGAACCGCGCGGCGCGGTCTTCGGCACTCGCTACTCCTGGCAAATTGTGGGTAGTCTCTGCTCCACCGCGCTCTCGTTGGAACTCCGCCCGTGACAGACCTACACCCTTGGCTCAACGCCTACCCTGATCACGTGTCCTGGGAAGCAGAATTGTCAGGACGCCCCGTCTCCGCGCTCCTTGACGATTCCGTGGCCAGATTCCCTACCCACGAATGTATGGATTTCCTGGGCAAGACCTACACGTACGCGGAACTCGGCGAACTGGTCGAACGGGCCGCCGCCGGGTTCCGGTCACTAGGCGTGGAGAAGGGCGTGAAGGTCGGTCTGTTCCTGCCGAACTGCCCGCAGTTCGTCATCGCCTATTTCGGCGTCCTGCGCACGGGCGGGACCGTCGTGAACTACAGCCCCCTGTATGCAGAGGAGGACCTGGTTCGCCAGATCGAGGACTCCGGTACCACCATCATGGTGACGCTGAGCCTCAAGGCCCTGTACCCGAAGATGGCGTCGGCGATGAAGAAGAGCGGCGTCCGGAAGCTCGTCGTCGGGGATCTGCAGGATGTCCTGCCCTTCCCGAAGAATTTCCTGTTCCCCTTGTTCAAACGCGCCGAGATCGCCGACGTCGCCGATGACGACACGCATGTCACCTTCCGCGAACTGGTCGCGCCGCGGGCTCCGTGCCCGCCGGTCGACATCCAGCCCGAGCAGGACATCGCCGTCCTCCAGTACACCGGCGGCACCACCGGCGTCTCGAAAGGCGCCATGCTGACGCACGCGAACATCTACACCAACATCCAGCAGGCCTTGCTCTGGAACCAGGAGGTCGAGCGGGGCGAAGAGCGCATGATGGGCGTGCTCCCGTTCTTCCATGTATTCGCCATGACGGTGGTGATGGGGCTGACACTGGCCGTGGGTGGCTCGATCGTCATGCATCCACGGTTCGAACTCGAAGCCGTCCTCAAGGACATCGTGAAGAAGAAACCGACCCTGTTTCCCGGCGTGCCGACGATGTACATGGCCATCATCAACCATCCGAAAATCGGGCGCTTCGACCTCACCTCCATCAAGACGTGCATGGCCGGCGGCGCACCGTTGCCGATGGAAGTCAAGCAGCGCTTCGAGAAACTCTCCGGCTGCTCGCTGGTCGAGGGCTACGGCCTTACGGAATGCTCGCCGATGGCCACCGCGAATCCGATCGGCGCCCCGGGCAAGGAGGGGTCGGTCGGGATGCCGCTGCCGGCCACCACCATCACGATCGTCGACAAGGAGGATCCGCAGACGCTGCTGCCGCTGGGCCAAGCCGGGGAGATCTGCATTTCCGGCCCGCAGGTCATGATGGGCTACTGGGGACGCGAGGAGGCCACCGCCGAGACCATCGTCGAGGGCCGGCTCCGCACCGGAGACGTCGGCTATCTCGATGAAGAAGGCTACCTCTTCATCATCGACCGGATGAAGGACCTGATCCTGGTGAGCGGGTTCAACGTGTTCCCGCGCAACGTGGAGGAAGGGATCTACCGCCACCCCGAGGTGGACGAGGTCACGGTGATAGGCGTGCCCGACGACTACACCGGTGAAGCCGTCAAGGCATTCATCAAGCTCAAGGACGGCAGCAGCCTCGACGCCGACGAACTCCGGGCGTTCCTCAAGGACAAGGTCGGCCGGCACGAGATGCCGAAACACATCGAGTTCCGTGACGAGCTCCCGAAGACCATGATCGGGAAGCTCTCCAAGAAGGAACTGGTCGCCGAGGAGGCGGCCCGGCGCGCATAACCATCGACGGGAAGCCGCCCGTCACGTCAGCGCGCCTGCTGTCTGCCGGCTTCCGCCGGGGCAGGCTCCCGCCTGACGTCGATCAGCTCTCCGCCGGCTCCGGCGGGCGCGACACCAGCACGCCGTCGTCGGTCAGCTTCCGCACCTCGTCCGTCCCGTAGCCCAGCTCCGCGAGAATGTCGGCGTTGTCGGCACCGAGAAACGGCGCCATGCGACGGATGGTCGCGGGAGTCGCCTCGAAGCGGGCGGCCGGTCTCGGCTGACGCACGGGGCCCAGGACCGGGTCCTCATGCACTTCGATGATCCGGTTCTGCTCGACCTGATCGTTCTCGAGCACGTCCATCCGGCTCAAGATCGGCGCGCACGGGACCTGGCGCGCCTGCAGGCGCTCGATCAGGTCGGCCGAGGCATGCTTGGCGATTTCTCCGGCCGTGATTTCGCGGCGTTCCGCCGCGTTCCGAAAACGGGCGCCGGGCGTGCGGAAGCGCTCGTCCTCGACCAGATCGGGACGCTCCAGCGCCTCGCACATGCCGAGCCATTCGGCGTCGGTCACCGCCCCGGCCGTGATGTACCCGTCCTGCGTCCGATAGATCAGGTCGAGACCCATCTGCCCGCGCGCCGGGTCGCCCTCGCGCCCCACGTAGTTAAGCGCGGACATGCTCTCGGGCCAGAGATACGCCACCATGGTGTCGAGCATCGAGAGCCGCACGTGCTGCGCGCGGCCGGTGCGTTCGCGGGCGAGCAGGGCGGCGGTAATCGCCTGCGCCGCAGTGACGGCCGTGGTCTTGTCCGGAACGATGGTGCGCACCATCCGGGGTGTCCCGGTCTTGCGATCGGACTGAATCTCGGCAAGACCGCACAGCGCCTGAATCACCGGGTCGTACACCCGCTGCCCCGAGTAGGGCCCGCTTTCGCCGAAGCCGCTGATCGAGACGTAGACGATGTCCGGCCGGATCGCCCGCACCGTTTCCTCGCCCAGTCCCATCCGGTCGATGGCGCCGGGACGGAAGTTCTGCACGAGGACATCGGCCGTGCCCACCAGTTTTCTGACCACGGCGAGACCTTCCGGCGCCTTGAGGTCGACGGCGAGCGATCGCTTGCTTCTGTTGCAGGACAGGAACGACGACGCCATGCCCCGGTTGTCGATGCCGACCCGGCGCATCAGTTCGCCGCCCGGCGGCTCGATCTTGATGACGTCGGCGCCCTGATCGGCCAGCATCATGGTGGCCACCGGGCCCGAGACCATGGCCGTCAGATCAATAACGCGAAATCCGTCGAGGGGTCCCGTCATGCTGTCTTCCCGTTGTCAAACCGTTCCGGAAAATTGAGTCGGAGCGCCGTCCGGTAGGCCGGGCGGCGGGCCGTGAAGTCCCGATAGGCGACCAGGCGGCCGGGCAGGTCGATGTCGTAGGCGATCGCCCAGTCGACGATCGTGGTCATCAGGACGTCGGCGATGCTGAACTCCTCCAGCAGGTAGCCGTCGCCGGCAGGCACCCGCTCGGCAACCGCGCCGACCTGCGTCGAGAAGTACTCGACTGCAGACTCGCACGCCGCGGGCGCTTCGCCGTAGATCTCGGGCAGATAACGGTGGCGGCGCAGCAGGTAGAGGGAGTGCGCATCAAGCTCCATGCTGGCGAACGACACCCACTCGTCGAGCCGGGCCTGGGCGCGCGGCTCCCGAGGAACGAAGAACCCGGGCGGCACCGGAAACGCGCGGGTGAGGTAGGCCACGATGGCGCCGCTCTCGGACAGCACGAAGTCTTCGTGCTGCAGGGTCGGGATCTTCCGCTTGGGATTGACGTGACCGTACTCCTCGGTCCGAGTCTCGCCGGTCCGGGAGCGAATCGGCCGAACGCTGCACGGGATGCCCAGTTCAGCGACCGTCCAGTGGACCCGGAATGTCCGCGTGGACCCAATCCCCCAAACGGTAACCGCGTGGGCAGTCACGCCTTGTCCGGATTCTCGAAGCTGGCTTCCCACGCCGCATAGTCGAGATCGGGCTCGTGCACCGCCCGCATTTGCGCGAGTTCACGTCCCCGCAGCAGCGCCACCAGTGATTCGTTGTACGGCACCGAAATGCCCAGCGCCTTGGCTTCCCGCACCAACGCGCCGTTCAGCGTGTCGATCTCGGTCTTCCGTCCCATGCGAACATGCTGCAGCATCGACGGACGGTTCATCCGACGGCCGCCCGCGCAGATTCGCTTGATCAGTTCGGGGTCCGGAAGCGTGATGCCCTTCGCGTCCAGGACGGTCATGACCTCCTCGACGACGCGAACGCGATACTCCATGAGGTCCGGGATGTCGACAAACTCGCCCGACCGCAGGCCGGTGACGGCGGCCACCGCATTCGCCGAGCAGTTCACGACGAACTTCTGCCAGATCTCGGCCATGATGTCGGGTGCCGGTTTCGAGGGGAAACCCGCAGCTTCCAGGGCCGCCAGGAACGCATCCACACGCTGACTCGAACCGCCCTTGACCTCGCCGACCGACGTCGGTCCGAGATGGGTCAGCGACACATGTCCGGGACCGATCGTTGCGGCGCTGCACATGCTCGAGCCGCCAACCACGCGCTCTTCGCCGACGACCTCCTGGAGGATCTCGACGTTGCCGATCCCGTTCTGGGAAGTGACCACAAAGCCGTCCGGCGACAGGATGTCGGCAATGGTGCGGGCCGCATCGCCGGTACCGTTCGTGTCCGTAAACATCAGTACGACATCGGCCGAGTGCCCTGCGCCCGGCTCGGTGGCGGCCTCGAGGCGCAGGCGATGCTCGCCGTGCGCACCGTCGACCTGCAGGCCATCGCGGTTGATGGCGTCGACGTGATCCTGCCAGGTGTCGATCAGGCTCACCCGGTTTCCGGCGGCCGCAAGCAGGCCACCGTAGGAGGCGCCCATGGCGCCCGCCCCCACTACTGTGATGTCCATGTTTCCCTCCCTGCGGGATTTCCGGGGCCGATCTTAGTCGGGTGGCGGCCGCCGCGTTCGGGAGCGTCGGGAGCCGCCCGCGGCAGGCGTGTATGGTGTGCCGTTCTCCCTGACAGAAACCCGTCCCGAGCGGGCTGTGACGCCAGTGCCCAATTTCCGCATCTTCTCCTATCTGCCCAACCCCAGGGTCTGGAAAGCCACGATTGCCGGGCGCATCGGCGGCGTGGACATCGACGTGGTCGGCGACCGGCCCAAGGCGCTGGCCGATTGGCTCTGGGACTTCGACGCCCGCCCGCTGGCCGATGCGGAGCGCGACCCTGACAGTCCGCACGCACGGACGGCTCGGCGCGGTTTCGGCGCCACGCTCTACAAGACCGATGCGTTCCTCGATGCGCATCCTTTCGGCACCGTGCCGGCGGCGTTCGACTCCACCGGCGCGGTCGGCATCTTCGAATCCAACAGCATCCTCCGTGCCGTGGCCCGGGCGGGCGATGCCGACCTGTACGGGGCCAACGATCTCGAGGCCTCGCGGATCGACAGCTTCCTCGACCAGAGCCTGGTGTTCGCCCGGGAAGCGCAGGTCTATCTCCTCGCTCTCCAGGCCCGCGACGTCAGCCCGGAGCTGTCGGCGCGGATGCGCGACGCATACGACTTCTACCTGGCCGGCATCGACGCCGCCACGACTCAAGCCCCTGCCGGCCTGGTGGGCGGCAGACTGTCGATTGCCGATATCGCGTTCGTCTGCGACCTGGCCCAGTTCCGACGGGAGCGCCGCTTCCATGACTGGCTCACGGAGCAGGAGCTCCGGCCCATTGTGGAGCCAGGCGCCTATCCGAACGCCCTTGCCCACTTCCGCCGCCTCCTCGCGGAGCCGGCCATCGCTGCAGATCTCGCCGCTTACGATAACGGAGCTAGTTGATGACCCGTCCTGTCTGTCTTGTCACCGGTGTCGGCCCTGAAAACGGTACCGGGGCGGAGATCGCCCGACGCTTCGCCGACGGCGGTTACAGCGTCGCCATGCTGGCCCGCGATGCCGAGCGGCTCGCTCGCCTCGAAGACGCCTACGAGAACGCGACCGCGTTTCCGTGCGACGTCGGCGATCTGGACGCGCTGACCGACACGATCGGCCGCGTCCGAACCGATCTGGGTGCGCCGAGTATCTTCGTGCATAACGCGCCCCGCGCGACCCGCGGCCCGATCCTCGAACAGAACCCGGCTGATCTGGAGGCCAACTTCCGGGTAAACACCACGGCGCTCTTTGTGCTGGCACGCGAGCTGATCCCGGCCATGCTCGAGGCCGGCAAGGGTGCGATCATGGTCACCGGCAATACCTCGGCCACGCGCGGCAAGGCGTACTGGGGCTTCTTCGCCTCGACCAAGGCGGCGCAGCGCATCCTGTCGGAATCCCTGGCCCGCGAGTTCGGTCCCCAGGGCATCCACGTGGCGTATTTCATCATCGACGCCATGATCGACACCCCGCGCACGCGGCCGATGCTCGCGCCGGACAAGCCCGACGAGTTCTTCGCCAAGCCGACCGCCATTGCGGAAGAGATCTACCGGGTGGCGCACCAGGACCGCTCGGCCTGGTCATTCCAGGTGGAAATGCGCCCCTACTGCGAACAGTGGTGACCGGCTTGTCGATCGGTATCGGGTCAGCGTGACCTGAGGACTGGGAAGTGACGACCCCGCGGGCGACGCGGCCGATGCCGCTCAAGGATGTGGCCGAGGCGTTCGAACGATTCGCCCGCGCCAACCCGTCGCCGCGCAGCGATCTCGAGTACACCAACACGTACACCCTGCTGGTGGCGGTGGTGCTCTCGGCGCAGGCGACCGACGCCGGCGTCAACCGGGCCACCGGGCCGCTCTTCCGGTCGGTCGACAATCCCGCCGCAATGGTCGCGCTCGGCGAGGAACGGCTGCGCGAGGCCATCCGGACCATCGGGCTCTACCGCAACAAGGCGAAGAACGTGATCGCGCTGTCCCGGCGCCTGGTCGAAGAATTCGGCGGCGAAGTGCCGGCCGACCGCGAACAGCTCGAAAGCCTGCCCGGAGTCGGCCGCAAGACCGCGAACGTCGTCCTCAACGTGGCTTTCGGCGAGCCCACGATGGCCGTTGACACGCACATCTTCCGGGTCTCCAACCGAACGGGACTGGCACCCGGGCGGGATCCGCTGGCGGTGGAAAAGGCCCTGCTCAGGCGGATCCCGGAAGCGTACCGGCTGCACGCCCATCACTGGCTGATCCTGCACGGACGCTATACGTGCGTGGCCAGGAAGCCGAAATGCGCTGAGTGCCCGATACCCGACCTCTGCCGGTTCCCCGAGCGCACTGCCTGACGTCTCGTCCGCGCTCGGCGGGGCCGGGCGGGCGGGGCTTCGGCACGGGGACCGCCGCCTCGTTTCTCGGGCTGGAGAACGCGCTCGCCGCGTGAGTGTTCCCGACCTCGATGGGGACATCGGCGCGGCCCGGATCGGGCTATCAGCTATCGGAAGCCGAGTCAGGAGCGGATCGGTGCAGATACCTATCCGCACGTCCTGATGATGGGACCCGTTCGGACGGGGGCTCGGCAAACTGTAAAGCCGCGGTATGGTAGACAAGGTCTAGACACACGCGCGACAAGCCCGATGCCTGATCTCACCCGCCGCGAAGCGAAGCTCCTGGAAGCATTCGAACGGCACGTCGAGCGGACGGGTGAGGTTCCGTCGCGCACAGAACTCCGAATCGCCATGGGCTGGGAGTCCCTGGGCACGGTGCAGTATTTCCTGAACCGCCTGACCAGCAAGGGCGCGATCGAGATCGTTCACGGCGAGTCCCGGCGGGTTGGTCTGGCGAGCCCGGTTTCCGGCGCCGACGACATTCCGATTATCGGCCGGATCGTCCCCGACGCCGACCTGCTCGCCGAGGAGAACATCGAGGACTCCGTCTCCGCATCGACCGCGACCGCCCTGTTCCGAACCCGGACGGACTTCTTGCTGCGGGTCCGGGACGAATCCATGGCGGGCGCAGGGATCCATGCCGGCGATCTCGTCGCTGCCCAGAAGGCCTCGGACGCCCGGCATGGCAGCCTGGTCGTGGCCGCAGTGGACGGCGACGTCACCGTTCGCCGGCTGCTCCGCGACAACGGGCACGCAGACCTGGTGCCCGATAACCCTGACTTTCAGCGCGTTTCGTCTGGCGACGGCCAATTCGAAATCAAGGGAATTGTCGTCGGGTCCGTGCGACACCGCGCCTCGACGTGATGGCGTAGATCAGGCCGCACCGCCGCCAGCTTGACCCGAAGGGCAAGGCCCGGGCGCGCGGCGGAACTCCCGCCCGGCAGCGGCCCGGACGGCGGGCACCGTCATCAGGCGGCCTCGCAACTGACCAGCCGTGTGCCGGGCGCGACAGCCAACATCTGGAGCACGACGGCATCCTGCATCGCTGAATGCGGGTTCAGGCATCGGCGCCGCCTGGATGGAACTCCAGCAGGGTCAGGCGCGCAGGCGGGAAACGGTCCGCGTAGCAAGCGCCGGTATCGATCCAGGTCACCTTCCCGCGCGTCCTCGGCTGCCCGATCACGGTGTGGCCGCAATACACGTGCCGGATCCGCTCGCCGGGGTCCGGCACCGGCCCATCCTCCCGGACATGGGTGCGCGACCACAGCACTTCCGCCATCACGTCGCGATCACCCCGGTTCAGCGCATCGAGAAGGCCGTCCCAGGTGCATCCGCGCGGCAGGTCCGCATGCACGATGCCGATCGGCCCGCGGGCAGTCTCGACCTCCATCGCGAAAGGAAGGGCGAGGCAAGCCTCGACAAAGGCGTCCCGCCGCGCGGCCGGGACGTCCACCCACCATGTTCCGCCGTTCATCGCCCACAGCGACCAACGCGTCGGGTCCCGGTGGCAGTCCAGCAGCAGTTGCTCGTGATTCCCGCGGCAGGCGTGGAACCAGGGGAGGTTCCACCACTCCAGCGCATCCGCCGATGCCGGACCGCGATCCACGATGTCGCCCACCGAGAACAGCCGGTCGCTGGCGACGTCGAACTGAACCTCGCTGAGCTTTGCCTCCAGCTCCGGAAACGTCCCGTGAATGTCGCCCACGACGAAGTCGCGGCCCGACTCATTCGGGGCGAATTTTTGGACCGCCGCCACGATCAGGGACCCGCTTTACCCCGTTGCCGGCATGACGGCACGGCACTCACGGGCCGTGCCGCGACAGACCGCGCTCCACCACGTGCACCATCAGGGCCGTCCCGAAACTCGGCGCGAACAACGCTGAGAACGGAACCGTGAACGCGCCCGCGATGAGCAGTCCTGCCCCCCACATTTCGAGAAACCGGGACCGGCGAAGGGCCGCGGTCCGGTCCAGCGAACAGCGCCGCCCCGCCACCGCATCGAAGTACTCGCGCCCCAACAGGTAACCGAGGATGACGATCCACAGCGGGAACCAGACCGGCGTCCCGGCGAACAGCAGCCAGAGCGGAAACACCATCACGACGGTCACCATCGCCGTCACGCCGATCAGCCGCAATCCCGATCCGATCCCGGCCCACACGCCCATGTCCCGTGCCACCACGTGCGGATAGTGGGCCTGCTCCACAACGGCGGCGATCCGGTCGGTAAACAGGCCGGCAAGCGTCGTGACGAGAGCGGGAAACAGCAGCGCCGTGATCAACAACGCGAGGGCGGCACCAACGCCGAAGACGAAATAGTCGACCAACAGGTCGTCGAGCCAGCCGATTCCCGTGGAGAACGGCAGCAGCCAGTAGGCGAGCGCCGACCAGAACGCGGCCACGGCGGCCGCGGCCACGAGCGCCGTGGCCAAGACCCAGACAAGTACCTGCCTCCGGAAGAGATCCCTGCCCGCCGCGACGACTGCGCCCCCGAACGTCACCCGGTCGCAGGATCCCTGGGCACCCCGCCGGCAATTCCGGCAAGCTCCTCGAACCGGCGCGCCCAGTACAGGAGCCGTCCCTCGTGGCGCGCGGGCGCGATCACCTGCAGGCCCACCGGCAGGCCCGTCTCGGTGTAGCCGCAGGGCACCGAGAGCGCCGGGCAGTCCGTGAGCGAAATCGTGGCCGCCGTCATCAGCCAGCCCACGTAGTTGTCGAACTCGACCCCCGCGACCGAGCGCGGCCACGGGACATCCGCCGGGAACGGCGGGACCATCGCAACCGGCGCGAGCAAGAGATCGTGATCGACGAAGAAGTCCTGTACATCGGCCAGCATCCGGCCGCGCGCCAGCGCCGCCCGGCCCGCGTCCGGACGTTCCTGTGCAAGCCCCAGCTCAATGTTCCACCGCAGATCCGCCTTCAGCGAATCGCCGTGTGCCGCGTAGAGCGCGCCCTTGTCGGTGGCGAGCAGGTCGGCACGGAGCGTCTGGAAGATGTCCTCGGCCTGCCCGAGGTCCAGCGTTGCGGGCACCACGTCCGCACCGAGTTCAGCGAACCGCCCGGCCGCGCGCTCGGTGATGGCCGCCACCTCCGGATCGCACGGGAGGTAACCGAACCCGGTCGTCCAGGCTACCCGCCGAAGCCGTGGCCTGGCCGGCCAGGCGTCCGGATCGAGGGCCTCCGTGTACGTTGCCGGCCCGCCCGTCGGGTCCGGGGCACGTGGCCGCGACAGCGGATCACGGGGGTCGAACCCGGCCATGGTGTCGAGGAACAGGGCGAGATCGGCGATGTCACGCGCCATGGGCCCGCTGATCATCAGGGAATCCCAGGCGAGTTCGCGTGGCCCGTGCGCGACCGTCCCCGAACTGCAGCGCAACCCGGTAACGGAGCAGAACGACGCCGGGTTCCGAAGACTGCCGCCGAGATCGGAACCGGTGGCCAGCCAGGCCGAACCCGCCGCCAGCGCCGCCGCCGCACCACCGGACGAACCGCCGACCGTCTTGGAAGGGTCCCAGGGATTGCGGGTGGCGCCGAACACCTTGTTGAACGTCTGTGAACCGGCGCCGAACTCCGGCGTGTTCGTCTTTCCCAGAACGACCCCGCCCATGCGCTCGATGCGTTCGACCACGATGTCGGAGCGCTCGGGGACGTGATCTGCATACACGGGGGATCCGTACGTGGTGCGGACGCCTTCCACGTCCGTGAGGTCCTTGATCAGTACCGGCAGCCCGTGCAGGTATCCCGGATCGTCCCGCCGGTCGGTCGGCAGGCGGCTGGCCCGACGGCGCGCCCGGTCCTCGCACAGCGTGGGCACCGCGTTGATCACGGGATCGGTCTCCCGGATGCGCTCGAGCGCGGCGTCAATCGCTGCGGCCGGGGTCACTTCACCATTCCTGAGCGCCGCGACGACCGCGCGCGCGCTCATGCGAGCGAGTTCGTGCATGGTGTGTCTGTCCTCGTCCTTCCGCCGAAGGTCCTTCCGCCCGGTCCGGGGCCAGGACGTTTCGAGAGCATGCTAGCCGGGTGCACGCGGAAGCGTCCCCCGGCCCGATCTGACTTTGCAAGCGTCCGTGGTTGTGGCAATACTCGATACCACGCTCGGAGGGTGATATGGCATCACCACGTCTGCAGGCATTCCTGATCTGTGACGGCGCCCTCCGCGACAAGTCGAGCGGTAAGATTCAGATTACCGGGGTGTTCGACCACATCGCCGTCAAGGAGCTGCCCGCGGTGCACCGCGACGCCACCGTCTACGTCCGCCTGGTATTGCCGCAGCAGATGCAGGGGGTAGAGATGGGCCTTGCCATCGTGACCCCGTCAGGCAAACGTGCCACCACGGAAACCCACAGCTACAACGCCTCGCCGGGCGGAGTCGTTGAAAGCACGTCCAATCTCTCCGAGATCCACCTCCCGGAGACCGGCACCTACCGATTCGAACTGCTGGTGAACGGCGAAACGCTGGCCGAATACGGCCTCGACGTCGTCCGGAACGCTGCTCTTGATGCAGTCCCGGACGGCGCGACGATTCACTGACGACCGCCTCGGGAGCCGTCGCCCGCTCTATGGCCGCGCCGGCCTCAGCCCGGGATGTGGTCGCGGTCGGCAACGCGATCATGGATCTGGTAGCCGACGTCGACGACGACTTCGTCGCGCAGCACGGATTCGAGCGCGGGCGCATGATTCTCGGAAGCCAGCCGGACGCGCTGGCCGTTACCGCCAAACTTCAGGCCGCCCGCCAGGTTGCGGGCGGCTCGGCCGCCAACACGGCGGTCGGCGTCGCAGCGCTCGGCGGCACTGCCGCCTTTCTCGGACGATGCGCTGACGACCTCATGGGGCGCGCGTTCCGGGACAGCCTGGAGGCTGCGGGGGTCGCGCATCCGATTGAATTCGGCCCCCCCGACCCACCGACCGGTCGATCGATCATCCTGGTGTCTCCGGACCACGAACGCTCCATGATGACGTTTCCGGGAGCGGCCGCGACGCTCGCCAGGGACCATCTGGATCCCGCGCACGTGACCGGTGGCGCCACCCTGTTCATCGAGGGTTACCTGTTCTACGCCGAGTGCACGGCGCGGGCGGCGCGGGCCGCGGCGGGGTGGGGCGCTACGAACGGGAGCACGGTCGCACTGTCGCTGTCCGACCCCAACTGCGTCGAACACAACCGGGACCAGCTGCTGGACCTGGTCCGCTCGCGAGTCGACCTGCTGTTCGCCAACGAGGAAGAGGTCACCGGTCTCTACCGCACGCGCGACTTTCGCGAGGCCGCGGCTGCTGCCGCCGCGGACGTGCGGATCGCCTTCCTGACGCGCGGCGCCGCCGGCGCCGTCGTCGCCCTCGACGGGCGCATGGATGCCGTGCCGGCCGCCGGCGTGCCCGGCGGCATCGAGGACCTCACCGGGGCCGGGGACCTGTTTGCGGCGGGAACCCTTTTCGGGCTTCGGCGTGGGCTGGAGCCGCCCCAGGCTGCGCGGGTCGGTGCGGTATGCGCGGCCGAAATCATCAGCCATCACGGCGCGCGCCCGGAAGCGGACCTGCAGGGACTCGTGGCCGACGCAGGCCTGCTGTAAACGAAGCGGGCCGCGGCAGGCGGAATGGCCGGTCCCGTC
Source organism: Alphaproteobacteria bacterium (assembly GCA_022819905.1). Taxonomy (GTDB): domain Bacteria; phylum Pseudomonadota; class Alphaproteobacteria; order TMED109; family TMED109; genus VXPW01. The sequence goes on along the minus strand of JAJEGJ010000053.1, from coordinate 11,025 downwards.
AGAACACGTTGATCGGCAGCTTCAGGTAGGCGGTTCCGTTGCGTTCCGGGGGCGGCATGCGGCCGCCGCGGACATTGACCTGGACGGCTGGCACCATCAGCCGCGGCACGGTGAGTTCGGCGTCCCGGGCCCGCCGGGTGGCCACGAAACTCTCGCGACTGATCCCGTCGCGGCAGTGGATGTTGTCCCGGCGCTGCGCCGCCACCGTGCTCTCCCACGCGAGCTCGCGTTGGCCGCCCGCCCCGTAGTCGTGGCACATGAACAGCCGGGTCTCGGGCGGAAGGGACAGGATCCGGCGCAGCGAATCGTAGAGCGTGTCGACGCAGGCACCGGGGAAGTCCGCGCGCGCGGTACCCGAATCGGGCATGAACATCGTGTCGCCGACAAGCGCAGCGTCGCCAAAGACATAGCATGTGCAGGCGGGTGTATGACCCGGCGTGGCGAGCGCCCGACCGGCGATACCTCCCAGCGGGAAGGTCTCCCCGTCCGACAGGAGCCGGTCGAATTGCGAGCCGTCCGTCGCGAGTTCCCCTCCCATGTTGAACAGCGCGCTGAACGTCTTCTGCACCTCGATCACGCCGGCGCCGATCCCGGTGCGTCCGCCGAGCTTTCCCTGGAGGTAGTGCGCCGCCGACAGATGGTCGGCATGGACATGGGTCTCGAGAATCCACTCGACGCGAAGACCATCGGATTCCACAGCGGCGATCAGCTTGTCGGCCGATCCCGTCATCGTCCGTCCCGCTTCCGGGTCGAAATCCAGCACCGAATCGACGATCGCGGCACGTTTCGTCTCCGGGTCGGAGACGATGTAGGAGATCGAATTGGTCGTGGGATCAAGAAACCCATCGACCCTAGCTCGCATCGAACCTGCCCGCTGAACGGTTTCGCCCGTCGCAAATTTTACAACAAACCCGGCCCGCCTGGTCCCAGGCATTGCCGCCGCCCCGATTTGACCGCACTTCATCTACCCCCTATTCGTTCCGACCACTCACGCGCCGCGCAGACGGGAGTCCCGATTGCCAGCGAACCGCGAACGCGAACGCGTTGACACCGCGCCGAAGATAAGCGACGAGGTCAAGGAAACCACCTGTTACATGTGCGCCTGCCGCTGCGGCGTGCGCGTGCATCTGCGGAACGGGCACATTCGCTATCTGGAGGGAAACCCACGGCATCCGGTGAACCGGGGCGTCCTCTGCGCCAAGGGTTCAGCGGGCATCATGCAGCACAACTCACCGGCCCGCCTGCGGAAACCGCTGCGGCGGGTCGGCGCGCGTGGCGAGGGCCGGTTCGAGGAAATCGAGTGGGAAGAGGCGATCGCGCTGGCCGTCGAGTGGCTGGGCGCCATCCGTCGCTCCGATCCGAAGAAGCTCGCGTTCTTCACCGGACGGGATCAGAGCCAGGCGCTCACCGGCTGGTGGGCGAGCCAGTTCGGCACGCCGAACCACGCCGCGCACGGGGGTTTCTGCTCGGTCAACATGGCGGCGGCCGGGATCTACACGATCGGCGGATCGTTCTGGGAGTTCGGCGAGCCCGACTGGGAACGCACCCGCCTGCTGCTCATGTTCGGGGTCGCCGAGGACCACGACTCCAATCCGATCAAGATCGGGCTTTCCAAGCTCAAGGCGAATGGCGCGAAGTTCGTCTCGGTCAACCCAGTACGAACCGGCTACTCGGCGATCGCCGACGAGTGGATCGGAATCCGGCCCGGCACCGACGGGCTGTTCGTGCTTGCCCTCGTGCACGAGCTGCTGCGCGCCGGCAGCGTCGATGCTGAATTCCTGATTCGCTACACCAACGCGCCGTGGCTGGTGATCCGGGACGAGGGCGGTCCGGAGGACGGGCTGATCGCGCGCGACGGGGACGGCGCTCCGCTGTGCTGGGACCTGCGGTCCGAGGAACTGTCGTCGGCGCTCGCGCCCGACATCTCGCCGGCACTGTCCGGCAGCTACCGTCTCCCCGACGGCCGCTCGGGGACGCCCGCGTTCGAACTCCTCGTGCGCCGCTACCAGCAGCCCGAATTCGCACCCGACGCCGTCGCCGGCACGACCGGCGTGCCGGCGGCAACGATTCGGCGGATCGCCGCCGAGGTCGCCGCCGCCGCGTTCCAGGAGACGGTGACGATCGAGCAGCCGTGGACGGACTGGGCCGGACGGCGGCACGAGCGGATGACCGGCCGGCCGGTCGCCATGCACGCGATGCGCGGCATTTCCGCCCACTCCAACGGCTTTCATACCTGCCGGGCGATCCATCTCCTGCAGATGCTGCTGGGGACGGTCGATGTACCGGGCGGCTTCCGCTACAAGCCGCCGTTTCCCAAACCCGCGCCGCCGCCGCTCAAGCCCGCCGGGAAACCCGGCGAGATCGTGCCCGGTGCGCCGATGCCGGGGCCGCCCCTGGGCTTCCCGTCCGGGCCCGCCGACCTGTTGGTGAACGAGGACGGCAGCCCGGTCCGGATCGACAAGGCGTTCTCGTGGGAAGCGCCGCTCGCTGCCCACGGGATGCTGCACATGGTTCCCGCCAATGCCTGGCGCGGCGACCCCTATCCGATCGACACGCTGTTCATCTACATGGCGAACATGAGCTGGAATTCGGCGATGAACACCGCCGAAACCATGCACATGCTGACCGACCGGGACGACGCCGGCGGCTACCGCATTCCGCACATCATCTGCGCCGATGCCTACGCCTCCGAGATGGTCGCTTATTCGGACCTGGTGCTGCCGGACACCACCTATCTCGAGCGCTGGGACTGTATCTCGCTGCTCGACCGGCCGATCTCGAGCGCCGACGGCGCGGCCGATGCGATCCGCCACCCGGTGGTGCAGCCCGACCGGGACGTTCGACCCTTCCAGGACGTGTTGATCGACATCGGCGCCCGGCTCGGCCTTCCCGGGCTGGTTCGGGACGACGGGTCGCCGCGCTATCCCGGTGGCTACCCCGACTATCTGGTCAACCATCAGCGCGTCCCCGGTATCGGCAGCCTCGCCGGCTGGCGGGGCGTCGACGGCACCATGGAAGGCACCGGCGACCCCAATCCGGAACAGCTGGAACGCTACGTCGAGGCCGGCAGCTTCTGGCAACAGCCGCTGGCGCCCGAAATGCGCTTCTTCAAGCACGCCAACCGCGACTACCTGAAGCATGCGGTCGCGATGGGCTGGATCGGTTCGCCGGACCAGATCATCCTGCAGCTCTATTCGGAGCCCATGCAGCGCTTCCGCCTGGCCGCACGGGGACACGGCCAGGTCCTCCCGCCCGCCGAGCTGCGCGAGCGGATCGACCGCTATTTCGACCCGCTGCCGATCTGGTACCAGCCGTTCCACGAAGCCGCGACCGACGGCGACGCCTACCCGCTGCACGCGCTGACCCAGCGACCGATGGCGATGTACCACTCCTGGGGGTCCATGAACGCCTGGCTCCGGCAGATCCATCCCTCGAACCGGCTCTACATCGGGCGCCGGCGAGCCGAAGCGCTCGGTATCGAGGACGACAGCTGGGTCGATATCGTGAGTCCGCACGGGCGGGTCCGCGCGCGGGTCAAGCTGATGGAGGGCGTCAACGAGGACACGGTCTGGACCTGGAACGCGATTGGCAAGCGCGCCGGCGCCTGGGCGCTCTCCGACGATGCCCCCGAGTCCCGCGAGGGTTTCCTGCTCAATCACCTGATCCCCGAACGGCTGCCGCCGCAACCGGACGGCCACCGCCACGCCAATGCCGACCCGGTGACCGGGCAGGCGGCCTGGTACGACCTGCGCGTCCGCCTTAAGCCGGCGACCGATGGCGCGACTGCGAGCGCGCCCCGGTTCGATCCCTTGCCCCGGCCGCCGGGACTGGCGGCGCCGTCTTCCGTCCTCCGTTTCGGTGCCGGGTTTCGGCCTCGCCGCCCAGAGCGTGCAGCGCGATGACCTCGCTCCCCCGTGATCCGGGACCGAAGAAACTCGGTCTGGTCATCGACCTCGATACCTGCGTCGGCTGCCACGCCTGCGCCGTCAGCTGCAAGGAGTGGAACACCGGCGGCGTCGCCGCCCCGCTCACGGACCTGGACCCCTACGGCGCCGATCCGGTCGGCGTCTGGTTCAACCGGGTGCACGCCTACGAGGCCGGCGACGGCATGGGCGGGCGGACGGTGCACTTTCCCCGCTCGTGCCTGCACTGCGACGAGCCCGCCTGTGTCAGCGTCTGTCCCACCGGCGCCTCCTACAAGCGGGAGGAGGACGGGATCGTCCTGGTCGACGAGGACCTGTGCATCGGATGCAAGCTGTGCTCCTGGGCCTGTCCATACGGGGCCCGGGAATACGACCGCGACGCGGGCGTCATGAAGAAGTGCACGCTGTGCATCGACCGCATCTACAACGAGAACCTGCCGGAGCCCGAGCGGGTGCCTGCATGCGTGACCGCATGCCCCACGTCGGCCCGCCATTTCGGCGACCTCGGCGATCCCGATTCTCCCATCTCGCGCCTGGTGGCCGAGCGCGGCGGCCGCGACCTGATGCCGGAACTGGGGTATCGGCCGGTCAACAAGTACCTGCCGCCGCGGCCGACGCGCGGCGGCACGGATCCCGCAGAAGGCGGCGCGGACCCGTTGCGGCCCGAGCCGGAATCCGACGGCGGCCGTTTCCTTCGCTGGCTCGACGCGACGCTGTCCCGCTAGGACGAATCCCTTGCAACCCGCCTATTCGGTGATCTTCTTTCCCTCGGCATCGGGGATGGGCTACGGCCTCCTGATCCTGCTCGGCGTCCTGGCTCCGGCAGAGATGATCCCGGACAACCGCGCGTTTGGCCTGGTCTCCCTGGGCTTTGCCCTCGGCGCCGTCACCTTCGGGCTCGTCTCGTCGATGTGGCACCTTGGCCACCCGGAGCGCGTGCTCCTCGCCTACACGCAATGGCGGTCGAGCTGGCTCTCCCGCGAGGGCGTGTTGGCGACCGTGACGTACGCGCCGGCCGGGTTGTTCGCGATCGGCTGGATCGGCTTCGGCGAAGTTGTCGGCTTCTGGGGTGTCTGCGGGCTCGCGGCCGCCGTCCTGGCCGGATTCACTGTCTATTCCACGGGCATGATTTACGCATCGCTGCGGCCGATTCCTGCCTGGTGCAACCGGTGGGTCGTTCCGGTCTACCTCTCGCTCGCCCTCTTCACCGGCGCGCTTTGGCTGAATGCAATTCGCCTGCTCTTCGGCCACCCGGCCGCCGATGCCTCGCTGGTGGTCGTAGCGACGCTTCTCCTGTCGGTTTCCCTCAAATGGGCGTACTGGCGCTATCTGGACGGCGCCCGGGCTGGATCAACGCCGGAAACCGCAACCGGGCTGGGCTCGATCGGGAAGGTACGCCTGCTGGATCCGCCCCGGACCCAGACGACCTACGTGACCCAGGAGATGGGCTACCGCGTCGCCCGCAGGCACGCAGCGAAGCTCAGGCGCTACGCTTCCGTACTTCTGTTTGCACTGCCGTTCGTGCTCACCCTGGCGACGGTGGCGACCCACTCCTGGATCGCGGCCGGTGCCGCGGTCGCTGCCGCGCTCTCGGGGTCGGTGGGGGTGGTCATCGAACGCTGGCTGTTCTTCGCTGAGGCCAAGCACGTCGTGACCCTCTATCACGGAGCCTAGGTTGCGCGACCCGACAATGCGCCGTTGGGATGTCCTTGGCGGGTTCTCGCAACCGGACGGTCCTGCCCCGCTGCAACGAACGCACCGGCCACCGCGGCAAGAGGGCTTGGTGACGTTCGTAATGTAGCGGGGCGGATGCTGCAAAGCCCGAGGCGAGGGTCTACACTGTTGAGGCTGTCACCTACGTAGGGACATCCAACCCGCTCAATGCAATCAAGCACTCAACCGGCGAATACGTACGGAACATGGCACACACTAAAGGAAACAGATCTTTCTGGAGCAAACTAAAGCAGCGATATGTCGGCACTTTACGTCAGTTCAGCAATTCATCAGTTCAGAGAGAAATACTTAAACTGGCACGCGAGTGAATTCTCGAATCGTCACAATCAGCGAGAGACCTACACCGTTCACCAAATGTGGGGCGTTATTCGTGGCCCAGCGGACCAGAGCCTCCGCTGCAGGGAGCTGGTGTCGTGAGTAGCAAGTTATTCTCTAGAGGTCGCGCCCAGAATCTCGATGAGACATCCTCTCGATCACTCCCAGGTCTTGAGAAGTACGAACCTCTCAGCAGCGTGTGGGAGGGTAGCGACAGCAGGCTGCTTGAACAGATGCTGCGATTTTACCCTTCCATCCCACCAGAACCAATCTTGGACTCCACATACAACACTGGCCGGTTTTGGAAAGGCTCGGTCCGCCGTGTCGTGTCAATGGACATTAATCCCAAGTTCAATCCCATGATCGTCGGTGACAATCGGGATATGGGCGGCATTCCCGATTCAACTTTTGGCTGCGTTGTCTATGATCCTCCGCACGTCGGCCCGCAAGGGCGCGATAAGAGCCGAAAACGATTCGATGAGGACTTCGGTGCCACTGTCGAATGCGGGAAAGAGCAAGGTTGGACCCTCAGTTATCTCTATCCACCGTTCTTGAAGCAAGCTAGGCGCGTTCTTAAGCCTCGCGGACTGCTATTGGCGAAGATCACTGACATGGTGAATAGTCATCGCTCCAAATGGCCGCACTGCGACTTCATGCGCATGGCAGATGAAGCTGGCTTTACTGTGTGTGATTTGATCGTGAAGGTGCGAACTGGGCCAATGGTTTCAACGAAGTGGAAGAATGCGCACCACGCCAGAAAGCGGCACTGTTTCTGGATCATTTGCCGCAACGGACGCAGCTGCGAAAGATGAACCGTGCGGGCCTATAACCCGCTCAACGTGGACGAGCTTGGGCAAAACGCCGCCCGAGCGTTGATGAGTTATCCCGCCGAGCAACTCCCTCCGCATTCGTCATTTGAGGGTGCTGGCGTGTACACAATTCACTATCGCGGTGATTTCAACGCTTACCACGGGATGCCTGACCACGAACCCATTTACGTCGGGAAGGCCGATCCACCGGGTAAACGGCAGGGTAGGTCGTTACTGGAACGGTCCTTGTCCCAAAGCATCAAGCCAGCACTGTATGATCGGCTAACCAAACACGCGGTCTCAATAAAGAATGCAAGCAACATCTGTCTTTCGGATTTCATGTGCCGATGGCTCGTGCTCGATGAGGTTTGGATCGGTCTCACCGAACAAGTCCTTATTGCTGAATACCAACCCCTGTGGAATGTCGTAGTGGCTGGCTTCGGGATCAACGATCCCGGAAAGGGGCGACGTAATCAGCGCCGATCGCAATGGGACACTCTTCATCCAGGTAGGTCGTACGCAGCGCACCTGACACCGAGAGACGAAACGCCTGACGATATACTTTCAGCGATTCGAGAACACAGGATGGGACAACGAAATCTGCAAGGCTAACTCTGGCTACCCCAACCTTGCATCTGAGCACCACGAAATACCAACTGTCGAAGGCTGATCCGGCCCACCGCGTGGCGAGCACTTCGGCGCGGCGACCACGACAAATGCCGCGATGCAAATGTTTGGTCGGGCGGGGCGGATAGCGAGGCGGGCAACGTTTTCGGCACGCAAACTCTTGTCGGACTTGAGTTATCCAGACTCGACCAAGCATCGCACGAGTTGGTGGCCCTAGAGCACGCCACCTAGGGCCACTTCCTGGATAGCGTTGCTGCTGTGCCCGCTGGCGACCACAGCGTAGCGTTGGATACCCTCTTCATCCGGTTCGTCCGAAGAGCCGGCATTCAAGCAAGCCGACGACAGCGATTGGAGCCTTGAACGCAGCGCCGGACTGAGGCTCTGGCAGCGTTCCGCTGACGTTCTTTGGAGCAAGCGCCAGCCTATTGAGCAGTATCTACCAGATAAGTGATTCTGCACATGGGGATGATAAAGTTCATGCGAAAGTCCCCGCAATGACACGTGAAAATGGGCGGAAGGGATGTTGAGGGAAATCGGAAACTATCCAATCTTATTCTGACATCTAGACCTCATCCAAATCGAACCTCCGCACTTCGCAGCCGCACTGTAGGAGCAATCATGCTCACTGGGAGTAGTCCCGGCTGTCCTTTTCGTCCGCAGCCTGGGTGACCATCAATCACCCTGCGGTCCGAGCCGATCGCATCTATCGCCGCGAGGACCGTGGGCGCCTCACCAAATAGCGTTACTGGCCCTAGGCAGTTCCTCACTTCACCGTCTCGAATACGCCATGCCCAAGCCCGAATCTGGACGTTCCCTCCCGGTACCTCCCCTTCTTGAGCGCAGCCTAGGTACAAAGCATCACCACTATCTAGCATTATGTCTTCTCGTGCCGTACTACCACCGTGCATTTCGGTTGTGCGCATCCGACACAACGGCACATGACGAAAGGACGTCGTGCGCGCATTCCCTGTGGCCGCCGCCGAGTCAGCAGCTGCAGTTTGCCCGGAGTGAAGCAACCCTTCCCAGTAACCGCCGCGAACCAATGGCGCAGCGATACACCTGACGCCCTCATCATCGAATGGGATTGCTCCGCGCGCGAGCGGTTCCTCCGCATGATCGGTTATGTTCAACTCGTCCGGGCCAACTCGTACACGACCGCCAGTGACTATCTGATTTCGGACGTCTCGCGGCAACCGGTCAGCTTCTGACAAGTGGCCGATTGCTTCATGAACAAGGAACCCGGCCACTTGGGGATCCAGCACAACTGGCCCCGCGTAGTCTCCTGTCTCCGGCCTTCGGTCGAAACGCAGTAACCCATCCAGTCCTGACACCGCTCCAAGCAATGCCACACCCATACCAAGCCAGTCGTACGTTGATCCCGCCGAAACGCTGACCGGCCACTGCTCACCCCACGGGCTCCTAACAGTCCCCAGCGCTGACAGCCGGATATCGTGGACGTTGCGCAGCAAATAAGTACCACCACTGCGAAGTACGGCTCGCCACCCAATCGTGCACCAAAGCCCCAATTCGTTCAGCACTAGACTCTTGCGCGGGAACTGCAGCTCTTGGTGCACTCCCACGAACCAGCTTCGAGTCGGCGTCGTTAACTCCGTTGGCAAGGCATAGGTGTTTTGCTCGCACAATTCATCCTCCGCATACGACGGAAGCGTTGACACATTGCGATTCGTGCCACGTGTATGCTGTCCGGCAGCGGACAGAAGCTCTGACCATGAGAACGCTCCTTCTCCCACCGCAAACCCAACCCCGTGTCTGTCCCCAACCCTAACTCCGCAACCGAACTCTCCAATATTCTCCGCTGCCACATCGCGTGGGGACAGTCGCCCATTCCCTGCCAACCGATACCGAGTTGTGCGCGACGACTCCAACCGAGCATCTGCACGCCTGTCCAGCTTCGCGAGGCACTCCTGTCCGCGGGCCGCAAATGCCTTGAGGCTCTGGATCGAAATTCCGTGCCTGGGCTTCGGAAATACGATCGCCGACCTACTCGACGCCGTCTTTTGTTCCTTGTCAGACATGGCTATCCGGGTCGGCTTCCCGCCCCAGCCAGCTAATTGCGCCATTCCGCAAATCTTGACAGCTAGAGAGGCTCGGGGCACATTGGAACTGCTCAGCCTCCGTCGACGAGTTCCACGGAGGCAGAGCAATGGGGAAGCTAGCTCCTCCAAACGGGGCTCTATTGCCACGAGCCGCTACTGTGGACGAGGCGAAGTCACAATCACAAACCTCCGGCAACCCGCCGGATGAGTTGCCGCGTCTTGGCCAATTGTTGGCCGTTCTCATGTCAGAGAGAGGGTTGGATCGCCACGAAACGGCGCGCCTCTGCGACGTGCAACCCCAAACGGTCAAGAATGCGCTCGATTGCAAGTCTGTCAACGCCCGTTTCGTGCTGCGACTCATCGACGTCTTCGAGCTTCGCGACCGACCAAAGGTGCTTCGATATGCCCTGATCTCGCATCTCGCGCTCCAACTTGGCGAAAGTTGGCTCGATATTCTCCAACGCGCCCATCTCGTCTCACAATCCTCATTGAGACGCCGGTTCGTCCCCCCCCTTCCGCCGAGCGACGTCGGACTGACCGATGCTTTGTCGACAGTAATGGAAGCGCTCGACGTGCGGCCTCGCGAACTCGCGCTACAATGCGGTGTCTCGCCACGCGTCGTTCGCGAATGCCTGCGCGGAAAGAACATCTCAGCTCAGTTGGTCCGTGGGATTTCTGTGCTCTTGCCCGAGGACAACGCATTGCTTCGACGAGTTCTACTTTCGTACATGGCGCAGCAATACGGGGCCGAGTCCATCGACTTGATGACCGCCGCCCGCCTCGTCAAAAACTGATCGCATCTTTCCTCGATATCACCAAGCTCCGTGAACACTAGCCAGCGCCTTCACGCTTCCCTACGGTCGACCGTAATGGCGCGATAGATGAACGACCGATCGCGCTTGTACAGCAACGAAGACACCGTCTCATCCCTCCAGAATCCGTGGGCCACTGGATACGGTTCATCCCAAATAAAATTCCGATGGACGACAGCCGCACCTGGCTGGAGCGTGCGATGTAGCGCCACAAACACCCGGTCCCACTCCGAGCGGGACAAAAATTCCCCAACATTGGAAATATCAGCGCCCGCTAGAGTGCACTCGCCCATACCGTCCACCGCATCCGCCAAGTCAGACTTTACCAAGCTTACTCTGGACTTCGCCCCACGCAGTGCCCCACGCGATGACATCCGAAAGTAATCGGGCAACGCACTCCTCGGGTACGTTCCAAGGAGAGCGTGAGCAAGGTAGGGGTTTCCTCGTGTCGGCAGTTCGTTCAATAGAACCTCAAACCGGCTGACGAAGTGACGCACCATCTCAGCCCCTACGGCAGGGTCCGGACTACTACTTGGTCGGAATAGGCGCACCGCTCGGCTCTGACGCTTCACTGCAATTGCCCTAGCGGCTCCAAGCAAGACGGACCGGCTAACTGGTGCCCCTGCCTCGATCCAGTGCCAAAGCTGGCAATATATGTCAGGATTCTTCGATCGAGTCTCAGCACCAACACCTTCCATGCCGCCTGCATCGGCCAGCTCCACGGCGTCGGGAACCCCTGACACCCAAG
>JAJEGJ010000063.1 GCA_022819905.1 Alphaproteobacteria bacterium | reverse complement strand
GCCGCCACGCTGTCGATCACCAGCACGTCGATCGCGCCTGATCGCACCAGGCTGTCCGCGATCTCCAGAGCCTGTTCCCCTGCGTCCGGCTGGGACAACAGAAGGTCCTCGACGTTTACTCCGAGCCTCTGCGCGTACATGGGATCCAGCGCGTGTTCCGCGTCGACGAAGGCGCAGATACCCCCTGTTCTCTGTGCTTCGGCGACCGTATGCAGCGCAAGTGTGGTCTTTCCCGAGCTCTCGGGACCATAGATTTCGATGACCCTGCCGCGCGGAAGACCGCCGATGCCCAGTGCCACGTCGAGGCCAACCGAACCCGTGGAGACCGCCTCCACCTCGATCGCACGGTCCGTTCCCAGGCGCATGATCGAACCGGCGCCGAAACTCCGTTCAATGTCTTTCAGTGCGGCATCAAGATTGCGTTGCCGATCGTCGGTAGGGGTGTTCACATCGATCACCTTGAGGTGGTTTACAGCCATTCTAGTCGTCCTTCGTCTCGACACGAGACTCATCGAGAGCCAGCTTCGTGTTTTCTGAATGTGAGAATACAATGGAAACATGAAGGCATCAACAGGGGAAATATTGCAGTCCCCTTGGCGGAATGTCCGGCCCGCGTGCAACGACGCTGCGACCGACCCAAGCCAACGCACGTCGCCAACATCGGGCACTCGACATCGACCGCGATGTTCGCGGTTCTTCCACGTCCCGCCCTCCTGATTGCCGGCTGCGACCGCCGAGAACGAACCGGGTTGACCGGGTTGCACCAGGAGGTCGCGAGGACGTGAGGAATTGATCGAGGCTTCCGGGCGGTGTATCGCTGTGCCGGCCGGCCGGTTGCCGGCCGACGGCTACCCGGGCTCGAAGTCCCGGAACCGGGAGCGGACACGAGCGGGTTCTGACGGTGGTCCATCCCCTGCAGCACCGGACGGCTGCACTGAAGCACGTCGCGATGCACTACGTCGCCGCAGCGGGTGCCGGCGAGACGGTCGTGCTGCTGCACGGCTGGCCGCAGACCTGGTACGCGTGGCGGCTGGTCATACCGCACCTCGCCCGGGCAGGCTTTGCCGTGATCGCCCCGGACCTGCGCGGCCTCGGAGACACCTCCCGACCAGCTGATGGATACGACAGCGGGTCAGTGGCCGGCGACGTGGTGGAATTGCTGCAGAGCCACCTTGAAATTCCGCACTTTCACCTCGTCGGCCATGACTGGGGCGGCGCGACGGCATTTGCCGCGGCTGCAGCGGCCCCGGCTGCCGTTCGGTCGCTTACGGTCGTCGACGTGACGGTGCCCGGCCTCGGGCCGGACCTGTCGCAGGGCGGGCGTCGGTGGCACCACGCATTTCATATGACCCCGGATCTGCCGGAGGCGCTCACCGAGGGTCGCGAGCGTGTGTATCTCAGCTGGTTCTACCGAGCGTTTTCGCAGCGGCCGGACGCCATCGACACGGCGGCCATGGATGAGTATCTGCGGAGCTACGGCCGTCCTGGCGCGCTCGGTGCAAGCTTCGCCTACTACCGCAGCATCCCCGACACCGTCGCCGCCAACCAGGCGCTGGCGAAGGGCGGATTTCGTCTCGCGATGCCGGTGCTTGCGGTGGGCGGCGGGTGCACGGCGGCCCGCGGCCGCGCCCGGGAACCGGCGATGTCGCTGCGGACGATTGCGGACGACGTGACGGAGGCGGTGATCGCCGATTCCGGCCATTTCGTGCCGGAAGAGCAGCCGGCGGCCTTCACGGAGGTCCTGCTTTCCTTCCTGGGCGGGCTCCGCAACGCCGGCCCGTGAGCCAGCCGATGGTCCCGTCGCGGGTCCCCGGCGTCTGCCGGCGCGCGCCTGCCCGGGGGCAGCGCCGGCAACCGTGCCTCGAGGGTTCCGGTCAACAGCCGAGCTGAGCGGCCAGATCGAGAAAGTCGCTCGCCGCGACGTCCCAAGCCTCCTCCGGTTCCAGGTCCAACGTCTGTTGAGGTCCGTACTCGGTGGGTCGCGCGACGAACGCGGTGCGCATGCCGCGCCCGCGCGCGGCGCGTAAGTCGTCGTTGTGGGCCGCGACCATCATGGTCTCCTGCGGACGGAGTCCGAGCATCCTGATCGTGGTGTCGTAGACCTCGGCGCGTGGTTTGTACTGACGGGCCATTTCGGCACCCAGTGGCGCATCCCATGGCAGCCCGGCGTGACGCGCCATGTTGACGATCAGCGCGACGTGTCCGTTCGAGAGCGCGGCAAGCAGGAATCGCTCGCGAAGTCGGCGCATGCCCTCGGCCGCATCGGGCCAGCCGTCCAGCCGGTGCCACGCCCGATTGAGGTGGCGGCGTTCTTCCTCGTTCAGACCGGAGAGGCCGAAGCGGGGCAACAATCCGTCAAGAATCTCTCGGTGCAGGACGTCGAGGTGCACGTACTCGCGGACGTTCTCTCGCACCGGCGCCATCGCCGGCTGGTAGCCGGCGCGCCAGGCGTCGGCAAATCCCTCGCAATCGACCTGGAGGCCCTTCGTTGCGCTCAGGGCCTGGCATTCGCGGATCACCGACCCGCGCCAGTCCACCACGGTACCGAATACGTCGAAACACAGTGCTTTGACTGCAGCAGGGAAGTCATTGCGATCATTCATGGGTGCGTCTCCGGTACGTGCCGGGCCCGGACGCTACAGCACCTGCGTCGAGGCTGCGCAACTCCGGCGCGGTGACGTGCGGAAGGGGCCGATGTTGGCGGGCATCGGTCCGGTCACCGGTTCGGGGGCGCCGCAGTAGTATCGCCGCGCGGCGGCAGCGGGCCCGTGTTCCGGCAGACCCGGTGCGGTTCGGCGGCCGCGGCCGCCGAAGCCTGGGAGTGCAAGCCTAGGCGACGGGGTGACAGCGGCGGTGCGGACCGCCCTGACGGTGCCGATCGGAATGTTCGCATGGTGTTCCGCTCCCGGTTGACGGGCGGTGCCGACAACCGGATGGCGGTGCCGTTCAGCGTGTACAGGGGTGACAAGCCTGCGCGCAGCATGCGGCAGCCCGTTTGCTGCGAGCTGCGGGAGGCGTGGGATTGTCAGCTGTCGGTCGACTAAGATGACGGCCCAGTTTGGCTTTTCTTTCTGCGATGGGATGCGCCAGGGGAAGGAACGTCGGTTTCTCGACTGTCCCGGCGGCAGGACTTGGAAGAAAGCCACACCATGAAACACGGAACTGCCTACGATGCGCCGCCGGTGTGTAACAGCGGGAGCCCCCGGGCGATGAGCGGTGAGATGCGACTCGACGACTTGCGTGTTGAAATCGACGACGTGGACGATCGCATCCACGACCTGCTGATGCGTCGGGCAGAGATCGCGTCCCTGGTCGGGGAGTCCAAGCGGAAGCAGGCCGGGGACGGTCCGCCGCGGCTGTTTCGGCCGGCCCGGGAAGCCCGGGTGCTTCGCCGGCTGCTTGCCCGGCATCGCGGCCCGCTGCCTCGCGCCGTGTTGCAGGATGTGTGGCGCGCGATCATCGCCGGCAACCTCCTGCTGCAGGGGAACATGGTGGTAGCCGTGACGCCCGGCCCCCACGTGCGCCTCGCCCGCGATCACTTCGGATCATGCGTCGACATTCGGGAAACGCCGGCTGCGGAGGAGGCACTGGCCGCCGTCGTTCAGCACCGGGCCGCGGTTGCCGTGCTGCCGTTTCCGGGTCAACCCGCCGATCACGATCCCGGCTGGTGGCCGGCGATGTTGCAGTATCCAAATCTCCACATTGTCGGGCAGATCCCGGTGCTGCGATCGCCGTCTGCCCCGACCGCCGCGCTCGTCGCCGAACAGGCCCCGGAGGCATCCGACGCGGACGTGACCCTGGTGATCACGTCCGCGGCGACGGTTCCCGCCGGCGCCGATGCCCCCTGCGTGCTGGCCACGGCGGCCGGCGGCAGCGGCACGCTCCGCCTGCTCGCGCTCGAAGGCCACGTGCCGGAGCCGCCGGACTGGGCCGGGCCCGGCGCACGGGTTGCCGGCATCGTGGCGGCCGGTGTGACATGAGCCGGCCGGAAGCACTGTTCGCGCGGGTCGCCTACATCGGCTGCGGACTGATCAACAGCTCGCTGGCCAGGGCCCTGGGTGCAAGCGGCGCGACGGAACACCAGGTGGTGTTCGCGCGCACCCGGGCGACGCGGGACCGCGTGCGCGAACTCGGGATTGTGGACACGGTGGTCGACGCGCCGGACGCGGCCGTCGAGGGTGCCGACCTCGTCGTGATCGGCACGCCGGTGTCAGCGTACGGCGAGGTCGCCGCCGCGATCGCGCCGGCGCTCCGGCCCGGGGCGGTCGTCACCGATGTCGGGTCGGTAAAGACGTCGGTGATCCGGGTGGTGGCGCCGCACCTTCCGGACGGAATCCACTTCGTACCGGGCCATCCCATTGCCGGGACCGAGAAGTCCGGGCCGGACGCGGGCTTCGCGGAACTCTTCCGCAGCCGCTGGTGCATCCTGACGCCGACCCCCGAGACGGACGGTTCGGCGGTCGCCAAGGTGCGGCAAATGTGGGAAGCCGTCGGCATGCAGGTGGACGAGATGGACCCCGAGCACCATGACCGGGTCCTCGCGATCACATCGCACGTGCCGCACCTGATCGCTTTCTCGATCGTGGGGACGGTCACCCTCCTGGAGGAGCACCTCCAGGCCGAGGTCATGAAGTACGCGGCGGGCGGCTTCCGCGACTTCACGCGAATCGCGGCCAGCGATCCGCAGATGTGGCGCGACATCTTTCTCAGCAACAAGGACGCCGTGCTGGAAATGGTCGCGCGGGCGACCGAGGATCTCGCGAGTCTGCAGCGGCTCATCCGTCACGAGGACGGCGACGCACTCATCAAGCTGATTACCCGGACCCGCGAAATTCGTCAGGGTGTGATCGCCTTCGAACAGGATTAGGTCCGGGCACCGGAACCAGGGGCGGAGTCTCCAGGAGCGGCACGCCCGCCACGGCCAGCGCGCCGTCCTGCACGGTGACCGGAATCGAGGTTTCCGCCGTGTGGCGCCCGGCTTCGACCGTCGCCGCCTCCGCGGCGCGGGCGGCGGCAGACGCCGTCCATCCCTGGTCCTCGAGAAATCGGATCGCGGCCGGGAAGTTTCCGGTGCGCAGCGTGAATGCGCCAAGTGGCCGGCCCGCGCCGTCGAGGGTAACCGTCCCCTGTGCGTCGCCCTGGAGCGGACCCCAGGCGAACGTGAACCGGGAAATCTCGAGGATCCCGCCCGCCAGCGCCCAGCCCGCCGGATCGGCCAGCGCCCGAAGGCCGGGCGTGGGCGCGAGCGTGCCCTCGAGCAGCACATACTCGATGGTCGGCCGGGTCGCGGCGTCGCGGTCCACGGAGCGACCGCCCTCCAGCTTGCCGGCGGTCTCGAAACCGCCAGGGGTGCGGCGGGCATGCAGCTCCATTCGGTCCAATGACCAGTGCGGTGCCGAAAGGCCGGTCGCCTCGATCGAGATTCGCTCCAGGGCTCCGTCCCGGCCGTGGACCAGGCTGGCGCGGAAGACGTCCGCAGCCAGCGTCGTGCCGCGTGGCTCGCGGCCCCACCGGTGGGCGGCGCCCGCCAGCACCACCAGGTGCCGCAGGTTCCAGGGTTGGGCAAAGACCTGGACCCGTTCCGGCGCCCAGCGCCAGTCGTGACCTGTCGCGACCGGCCCCTGCAGGGCCAGCTCCACCCGGTAGGGGAAGCCGCCCACCTCGGCCGTTCCGGGATCCACGACGATGCCCGCTTCCGCACAGGCGGCGACCACGAGGGGGACGCGCGCGCTCACCGCGTCCGCGACGGCGTGCCACCACAGCGTGTAGCCGCCGGCGGCCAGGAGCAGGCCGGCCGCCGGCAGGAGGATGCGGAGCGTGGCGATCAGCGCCGGCATGCCGCCCGGCCCTGCTCAGCCGTCGACGTAGTCCCCGATGTACGTCTGGATGATCTCGTCGACGTTGCGGTCCCTGGGAAGACCGAGCTGCGCGGAACGGCGGTTGTCCGTGTCCCGCGGCCAGCCCGACGTGACCTTGGCGACCAGCGGGTCGGCGTCGATCGTGACCGTGCCCAGCGATCGGTCGCCCGCCACCCGGTGCAGGGCGTCGAGCATTTCCGTCACGCTCGCCGAGAGGCCCGGCACGTTGACGGTGCGGTCGGGCCCGATCTCGTCGCCGTCGAGTTCGGCCATCCGGATCAGGCACCCGACGCAGGTCTCGTACCCGATCATCGGCATGCTGGTCTCGGCCGCCACCGGGCACACGTAGTCGATGCCCGCAAGCGGCTCGCGGATGACCGCGCTCGCGTAGCTCGACAGCGCCATGTTGGGCTTGCCCGCGCGAACGATCACGGTCGCGAGTCGGGCGGCCCGGGCGTCGACAAACCCTTTTCGTGCGTAGTCGTTGACCAGAAGCTCGCCGATCGACTTGCTGACGCCGTAGGTGGTCTGTGGGCTCTGCTTGGTGAAGTCGCCCACGGGCTCGCGGACGTAGTCGCCGCCGAAGGCACCCATGGTCGACGTGAAGACCAGACGCGGAGCCGACCCGACAGCCCGCGCCGCCTCCAGGACGTTGCGGGTTCCCTCGACGTTGACCTGCCAGGCCCCGTCGAAGTCTTCCTCGCAGCCGCCGCTGACCATGGCGCCGAGGTGAAAGATGGCGATGTCAGGCCGGTCGATGGCGCCGGCCACCGACGCGGGGTCCGCCAGGTCGCCCTTGACGACCGTCGCGTCGGGGGCTTCCCGCACCGGCCCCTCGGGCGCCACCGCATCGAACAGCACGATTTCGTCGATGGACTGGCGGGTGCCGTCGGGTCCGGCGAGCTCTCCGCGGGCGGCGAGCGCCCGGGCGAGGCGACGGCCGACGAAGCCGGTGCCGCCCGTGATCACGACCTTCATGGATGATCTCCTGACATTGTCTGTGGTCGATTGTACAGACGCCTATAGAATTGCCGGTATCGCCGCCCCCGGAGATCACCAATGCGTTACCTCGTGCTCGCCTGGGACGGGGACGATCCCGATGCGCCCGCCCGCCGCCTGAAGGCGCGTGCCGCGCACATTGCGTGCGCCTCGCGTCTGCAGGCCGAAGGCCATCTCCTTGTCGGCGGCGCTCTGCTCGACGACGACGGCAACATGATCGGCACGGCGGCGATCGCCGACTTCGCAACCCGCGATGAGCTCGACCAATGGATCGCGACCGACCCCTACACGACCGAGGGTGTCTGGAAGAAGGTGTCGGTGACGCCCTACCGGGTCGCCGAGCACTACACGCACCTGTATCAGCCCGACTGAGGCCGGTCCGGTCGGTCCACGCGACCAGGCGACGCGGGATGGCGTCCACGGCGGGGCGTGCCGGCCAAGTTCCGCCGCCCGGCGTCGGGAAGGCGATAGCGGTGGATAGGTACGCGGAAGGGGCGCGGCTCCGGGTGGTGCTCGGGCCGACCAATACCGGCAAGACGCACCTGGCCGTCGACCGGATGCTGGGCCACGCCAGCGGGCTGATCGGATGCCCGTTGCGTCTGCTGGCGCGCGAGATCTACGACCGCATCGTCCGGGTCCGTGGCCGACAGGCAGCGGCGCTGATCACCGGTGAGGAGCGGATCGTTCCGCGCGGTGCGCGCTACTACGCCGCGACCACGGAGGCCATCCCGAGCGATCTCGACGTCGAGTTCCTGGCCGTGGACGAGGTCCAGTTGGCCGCGGACCCGGAACGCGGGCATGTGTTCACGGACCGCCTCCTGCATGCGCGCGGGCAGGCCGAAACCATGTTCCTGGGCTCCGCGACGGTGCGCCCGATCCTCAGGCGCATCCTGCCGGGCGCGGAAATCGAGGAGCGGCCCCGGTTCTCGACCCTGCGCTGGAGCGGCGAACGCAAGCTGACCCGCCTGCCGCGGCGTACCGCCGTCGTCGCCTTTTCCGCCCACGATGTCTACGGGATCGCCGAGCAGATGCGCAGGCGGCACGGCGGGGCGGCAGTCGTCCTCGGCGCCCTCAGCCCGCGCACCCGCAACGCGCAGGTCGCGCTGTACGAAGCCGGAGAGGTCGACCACCTGGTGGCCACCGACGCTATCGGTATGGGGCTGAACATGGACATCACCCATGTCGCCTTTGCCGGCCGGCGGAAGTTCGACGGCCGCGAGCACCGAGACCTGCTGCCGGCCGAGCTCGGCCAGATCGCCGGCCGGGCAGGACGGCACGTTCAGGATGGCACGTTCGGGACGACGGCCGGCTGCCCGCCGTTCGATGCGGCCCTGGTCGAGGCGCTGGAGGAGCACCGGTTCGATCCCGTGCGACGCCTCATGTGGCGCAGCCGCGATCTCGACTATTCCTCGACCCGGGCGTTCGAGCGGAGCCTGGAGGCGCCACCCCCCGACCCGATGTTCGTGCGGGTGCGGGAGGCCGACGACGAGCGGTCGTTCAAGGTGCTGGCCAGGGATCCGGGGGTGGCGGCGCGCGCCACCAGCCCGGCGCGGATCCGGGTTCTCTGGGACGTTGCCTCGACTCCGGACTTCCGGAAGAACCTCGACGACAGCCATACGAACCTGCTGGCCGACATCTACCTGCGGCTGACCGACGGGAACGGGACGCTGTCGTCGTCATGGACCCATCCGCAGGTGGCCGCGCTCGATCGCGTGGACGGCAGCCTCGACCTGCTGGTCGCCCGCCTGGACCATGTCCGGGTCTGGCGCTACGTCGCCCACCGCGTGCACTGGGTCGAGGATGCCGGCGGCCTGCGCGACCACACCCGCGATGTCGAGGACCGGTTGTCGGACGCGCTGCACGCGGCGCTGACCCGCCGCTTCGTGGACCGCCGGATGGCCACCTTGATGCGGCGCCTGCAGGATTCGGGGGAACTCGTAGGGGCGGTTCGCCGGGACGGCGAGGTGGTGGTTGAAGGACAATACGTTGGAACCCTCGCTGGCTTCCGGTTCACGCCCGATGCCTCCCGGGACGAATGGGATGCCCGGCCCGTCCGGACGGCTGCACGAAAGGCGATCGCGCAGGAGGTGCGGGGCCGCGCCGACCGGTTGGTGGCCGCGGCGGACGACGATGTCCGGCTCACGGCGGACGGGCAGCTGTACTGGGAGAAAGCGCCGGTCGCGAAACTCCTCCGTGGCCAGTCGTGGTGGCGTCCGGAGGTGAAACTGGACGCCGACGACCTGCTCGACGGGACCGTGCGGCGGCTGGTCGAGCAGCGCCTGCGGGCGTGGCTCAGGGGACATGTCGACCGGGTCCTGTCGCCGCTGGTGGCGCTCTCGGACCGCTCGCTGTCGGCGTCGGTGCGGGGGCTCGCCTGGCGGCTCCGGGAGGAGGCGGGTGTGTTGGCCCGACGCGAGGTGCAGGCCGTGCTCACCACGCTGACGCGCGCGGATCGTGCCCGTCTCCGCCGGCTCGGCGTCCGGGTGGGCCGGGAAAGCCTCGATGTTCCAGCCCTCCGGCAGGGAGAGCGCGGCGCGCTGGTGTGGATGCTCAAGGCACTGAGCGTCGACGAGGCCCGGCCGCCGCCGGACGTGCCGTGGTGCGATGCCACCACCTGTCGGCCCGCGCTGTGGACCGCCGCCGGGTACGTGGCGGTCGGCCGGGTGGCAGGCCGCGTGGAGGTCGTGGAGAAGCTCTCGGGCCGACTGGCGCGCCGCGCCAGAAGCGGTCCGTTCGCCTTCGATCCGCTGGCCGAGACCGGGCTGCCCGCGGCCCCGGCCGCCCAGCTGATGGGGAGCCTGGGGTACCAGCGGACCGGGGTTCAGGAAGGGCAGACGCTCTGGGTGCGGCGGCGCAACGGCAAGCGGAGCCGGAAGGGGCAGCATGCCAGTCCGCCCGCGGACCGTCCCTTCGCCGTACTGGCCGAACTCAAGGCCTCGGCGCGCTGATCGCAGCGCCGCTGTCAGCGTCCCGGCCGGCGCCTACGCCTGCAGGAGACCCCGGGCCGCGAGGTTCGCCATCAACGCCCGGCTGCCGAACTCCCAAGGCGGGCACTGGTCGGTCGGGAGGACCCGATTGATCAGGCCGCCGAACTGCGGGGAACGGATCCTGACGACATCGTGTGCATGGTGCGTGAAGCCGGAGCCGGGCGTGCCGCGATCCTGGGTCGGGGCAAACATGGTGCCGAGAAACAGCACCGCGCCATCCGGAAACGGGTGGTGGCGATTCACCAACTGCCCGGCGAGATCGGCGGGAGTCCGAGAGATCAGCGTCATCGAGATGGTGTCGTCCAGCCGGAAGCCGTCGGTGCCGTCCACTTCAAGCCGGACTTCCACGGCGCCCGCGTCGTCGAGCCCGAAGTTCTCGTCGAAGAGCCGGATGAACGGTCCGATCGCGCAGCTCGCGTTGTTGTCCTTGGCGCGTCCGAGCAGCAGCGCGGAACGACCCTCGAAGTCCCGGAGGTTGACGTCGTTCCCGAGCGTGGCGCCCTGAACCTTGCCGTCGGAGGCAATGACCAGGACCACCTCCGGCTCGGGGTTGTTCCATGCGGAATCCGGATGCACGCCGATGTCCGCGCCGGTGCCCACCGCGGCCATGGGCTGCGCCTTCGTGAACAGTTCCGCATCCGGGCCCAGTCCGACCTCGAGATACGGCGACCAGAGGTTGCGAGCGCTCAGATGCTGCTTGAGTTCGGCGGCTTCCGGGCTTCCGGGGCGGACCTCGGCAATGCTGGATCCGAGGATCCCGGTCATCTCGGCCCGCGCGGTCTCGGCTCGGGCAGGATCCCCCCGGGCATGTTCCTCGATCACGCGTTCCAGCATGCTCCGGACGAAGGTAACGCCGGATGCCTTGATCGCCTGGAGGTCGACCGGCGCCAACAGTCTGGGCCGGTCATCGCTGCCGCTTGCGGTCGCGGCGAGGCAGTCCTCGAGGTCGGCGATTCGCTCGCCCGACGCTGCGCGCAACGCCGCCGCCGGCGCCGGTTCCTCGATCAGGTCGCGCATGGTGGCCCAGCTGCCGGTCACGTCGACCACGCCGCCGGGGTCCAGGCGAACCACGCTCGGTCCCGCGACATCGGGTCGCCAGACGCGGCCCGCGAACGTCCCCTCTCCGAAGTCCTCCGGGAGGACGTCGGCGGCCGCGAAAAGAGCCATCAGACTCTCGTTCCGCGTCGCTTTTCCTCGTACTGCTGGTGATAGTCCTCGGCCAGCCAGAAATGTCCCGCGTCGACGATGTCGGTGGTCACCGGCCGGGCAAATCGAGCTTCCCGCGTGACCCGTTCGCGAGACGCGCTGGCGAGCAACGTCTGGCCGAAGTCGACGGGAAAGAGCATCGAACGGTACTGCGTGCCGACGTCCGGGCCCTGCCGGTCGCCCTGCGTCGGGTCATGGATCTGCCAGAACATTTCCAGCAGGTCCTCGTAGCCGACGGCGGCCGGATCAAACTCGACCCGCACGGTCTCGGCATGCCCGGTCGTGCCCGTGCAGACATCTTCGTACGTGGGATCGGCCTGCGTGCCGCCCATGTACCCCACGGAGGTTGAACGCACGCCGTCGACTTTCCGGAAGGCGGATTCGACACCCCAAAAGCATCCAGCGGCGAAGTATGCAACGGCCATAGCAGTCTCCTTGTCCGCCATCCTTGCCCCCCGTTCCCATTTCGTCAATCACCCGGCGGCACGGAAATCGAGCCCACGCGGTTTGCGGCGCCGTGCCGGTTATGGAAGAGTCCGAGTTGATCCGGAACGGGATCGCACCGCTGGGAGGCTCAGCCATGGACTCCATTGCACAGGCGCTGGCAAGCCCAAAGATGATTTGGCTTGCCATCTTCGTCGTTCTGTACTGGGGATACTGCATCTTCTGGGGGATCAAGGGCGCGATAGCGTCCCGTACCGCGTCGGACTACTTCATCGCCGGTCGGCGGATTTCCATCCTGGTCTTTGTGCTCGCCGCCACCGCGACTTCCTTCTCGGGCTGGACGTTCATGGGGCATCCGGGCCTGATCTATCGGGACGGGTTTCCCTACGCGTACGCGTCGTTCTACGCCATCACGATCCCGTTCACCGGCGTGCTGTTCCTGAAACGCCAGTGGATGATCGGCAAGCGTTTCGGGTTCGTGACGCCCGGCGAGATGCTGTCCACGTACTTCCGCTCGGACGCGATCCGTGTCCTCGTGGTCATCGTGGCGCTGGTGTTCTCGATTCCGTACCTGGGGGTGCAGCTGCGCGCGTCAGGTTTCCTCTTCAACGTTCTGACCGACGGCTTGCTCAACGTCGAGGTCGGGATGTGGCTGCTGTCGCTGGTGGTGCTGATCTACGTGGCGTCGGGCGGGCTGCGCGCCGTTGCGTACGTCGACACGCTCCAGTGCATCCTTTTGGCGGGCGGGATCATGATCATCGGGATCGTGACGCTTGCCTACGTCGGCGGCATCGGCAACCTGGTGGACGGCATCAAGGTGCTCGCCGAGCATGACACCAACCTGACCCCCGACGGCTACAGCCACTATGTCGCGATCCCGGGGGTGATCCAGTTCGTGGAAGCCGGTCCATCCGCGGTCGGTGGAGCCTGGACCGGCATCATGGTGCTCACCTACATGTTCGCGCTGATGGGCATCCAGGCTGCGCCCGCCTTCACGATGTGGGCGTACTCGAACCGCGATCCAAAACCGTTCGCGCCGCAGCAGGTCTGGGCATCGTCCTTCGGAATCGGCTTCATCCTGTTCACGTTCACCGCCATCCAGGGCATGGGCGGGCACCTTCTGGGCGCCGACGCGGCGTTCCTGGCGGCGGCCCCGGAGACCGTGACCAACGTCATCGGCCCCGGCCTCGCCACCGGCGATCTCATGACCGAGGCCGGCAAGCAGGGGATGTTGGTGCCACAGCTCATCAACCTGCTGGAGGGAACCGCCCCGTGGCTGCTGGCGCTGCTCTCGGTGTGCGCGCTGGCCGCCATGCAGTCGACCGGCGCCGCCTACATGTCGACGGCCGGCGGCATGCTGACCCGCGACCTGATCAAGCATTACCTGATCCCGGACGCCAGCCACACCGCCCAGAAGACCTACGGCCGGATCGGCGTCGCGTTCATCGTGCTGGCGGCGCTGGTGGTGGCGACCGTCTCGAGTGACGCCCTCGTGCTGCTGGGCGGCCTTGCCGTTGCCTACGGTTTCCAGATGTGGCCGTCGCTGATCGCAGTGTGCTGGTGGCCGTGGCTGACCCGAGCCGGGGTGGTCTTCGGGCTGATCGCCGGCCTCGTCGCGGTCACGCTGACCGAGAACCTCGGTCGCGACTGGTTCGGGATCGAGGCCTGGGGCCGATGGCCGCTGACCATCCATTCCGCCGGTTGGGGGATCATCTTCAACCTCGGCATCGCCGTGATCGTCTCGTACTTCACGCAAGACGAGACGGAGACACGGCACCGGATGACCTTCCACTCATTCCTGCGCGAGCATGCCTCGCTGCCGGAGGAGAAACGTTCCCTGGTGCCGATCGCGTGGATCATCACGCTGGCGTGGTTCTTCTTCGGAATCGGGCCCGGCGCCGTCATCGGCAACTGGATCTTCGGCGATCCGAACATGCCGAGCGAATGGATCTTCGGCATTCCGTCGATCTGGGCATGGCAGATCCTGTTCTGGGCGATCGGCGTCTACATGATGTGGATGCTGGCCTACCGGATGGAGCTGTCCACGCCACCCAAGACGGCGGTGCAGCCGATCACGGAGGACATCGGCGACCAGCCGGCGCCCGCCACCAGCACGGCGTCGTAGGGCTGTGACGGGGGCGCGCCGGGCGCGCCCCCGTCCCGCGGGAGGCTCGGCATGGCGTGGTTCGTGCTGACCACCGGACTGCTCGCGGCCGCACTGTGGATACCGGTGTCGCGACTGGTCTGGACCCTCAGTATCCGGCGCCTCGAGCGGCGCGCCAAGCGCCGCCTCGACGCCGCGGAAATTGCCGGCCAAAAGCGCCGGGCCGGTTTCATCGCGTTTCTGGTCGTGGTGCCGTTCGCGTTCCTGTTCAACTTCTGGCTGCTGTCGCCCCATGCGTGATCGCCGGTACCGGGTGCTGTCCTGGATCGCGATCGCGATGGCGGTGTTTACGGTCGTCTGGATGCTGGCGGAGTACCTGGATGTCGCCGGCAAGTATCCGGGACGCATCGCCTACCGCGAAGGAAACCGGGCGTTTCTGGACGGGCGGTACGAGGAGGCGTTGCAAAAATACGGGGCAGCATTGTCCGAGGACGAGCAAAACGTCTACGCGGCGGAAGGCATCGCCCGCAGCCTGCAACGCCTCCAGCGGCACGAGGCCGCCCTTGCCGCCTTCGACGCCGCCCTCGCGATCGATCCGGAGTTCGCGGCCGGGATCGCCAATCGCGGCATTTTGCTGGACACGATGGGGCGTCACGCGGACGCGCTCAAGGCGTACCAGGCGGCGCTGGCACTCGACCCGGACCTGTCGGACGGCATGCACTGGATCGACCGGCTCCTGTACAACGTGCAGGTGCGGCCGCCGACCATCGATGATCGCATGCGCTACCTGGAGGAGCAGCTGGCCCTGCCGGCACACCGCCGGGTGCTGGTCCGGCCGCTCGAAGACCTGCTGCAGCGTCCGTACGAACGCTGAAGGAGCGGCGGCGTGGGCGGCCTATCCGAAGACCGGGAGGCCCAGGATGTCGACCGCCAGCACCCGGAGCGCGAAAATCAGGGCAATACAGCCGAAGAGGAGCCGCACCCAGTCGCGCTCGCCCTCTTCGTCCCGGAAGGTAATCCCGTGCCAGGCAATCGCGCCGGTCGCGGCGAGGAAGACCCAGTCGAGCAGCGCATCCATGGCGGGGGTCGGACGGTTCCCGGGGTCAGTAGCAGGGCGGGAAGAAACAGCCTTCGGGCGGGTTGCCGGCAGCGGCCAGCGCGACCACGAGCACAACCGCCCCGAGGACCAGCCCGCCGGCAATGACGCCCTGGCGCGGCGACGGAGTGGGCGGGGCAACGGCATCCGCCAGCGCTTGCGGCGGCGCTCCGCGCCGCAGTGTCAGTCGGGCAAAATGGCGGACCCACACCGGGACGACCTTGCCCACGAGGTAGGCGGTGAACGCCCGCTCCACGGCCACGGAATCCAGATCGCCAAACCAGTTCCGATGCGCCAGGGCGAACACTTGGTACTCCGCGATGTCGAGATGCTGCGCAGCGCCGAGCACGAGGTCCAGGTCCTGGCGACCTGGGGTGCCATGAATTCTTGGCCGCTTCGAATCCATCTTCTTGGTCCCGTAAGCGCGGCGTGAGCGTCAGAATACCCATGAACTAGGTCTTCCGGCGGCCGTACCCATCGCGGGCGCGGCAAACGTGCCGGCCGTGGGCGGCCGGTGCGCAGCCCGTTTGGTGGCCTCCTCCTCCTCCCGATCTCTGGCCGGGCCGGGCCGGCTAGCGGGCGCGGGTTTGCGCTGGGCGCGAAATGCCCCGCGATTTGGGCTATTTCAAGCTTGCGTATGGTGGGGGGCCGCACCGGGGAACACGATGGGTCAGGACGGCGACAAGCCCGGTGGGGAGGCGGTTGACACCCGGGTCGGCGGGCAGGCGCGGCGGCATGCCCGCCTCGGCGTGGAAGCCGGCCGGGTGGCCGCTCGCTACGTCGGAAGGCGGGCCAGTGGCCGCCAGGACGACGGCGTATCCGGAGCATCTGACCTGGTCCGGGCACTGGGGGGTCTCAAGGGGCCCATCATGAAAGTCGCCCAATTGCTGGCGGCGGTTCCCGACCTGCTGCCGCCAGAGTACGCCAAGCAGCTGAGTACCCTGCAGGCCGATGCTCCCCCGATGGGATGGCTGTTCGTGCGCCGGCGCATGGCGTCGGAACTCGGACCCGGCTGGCAGGATCACTTCGAGGAATTCGGGCGTACGGCGGCGCATGCGGCATCACTCGGGCAGGTCCATCGCGCCCGCGCCGACGGACGCGACCTGGCGCTCAAGCTGCAGTACCCCGACATGATCTCGACGGTGCGGGCCGACCTCAAGCAGCTCCGGTTCTTCCTCGGTTTGTACGGTCGCTACGACCGCGCAATCCACACGAGCGAGGTCTACGCGGAACTGGCAGCGCGGCTGCAGGAGGAGCTCGACTACGAGCGCGAGCGGCGGACGATGCGGATGTTCGCGAACATGCTGGCCTCGACGGACGGTGTCCGGGTACCCGAACCGGTCGAGACGCTCTGCACCGACCGGTTGCTCACCATGAGCTGGCTGGAAGGCCGGCGGCTCAACGAATTCGCGGACGCGCCGCAGGAAGTGCGCGACCAGGCGGCGCTCCGGCTGTTCCACGCGTGGTACCAACCGTTCTACTGGTACGGCGTGATCCACGGCGACCCGCACCCAGGCAATTACTCGCTGGCGGAGGATGGAGCCCTCAACCTCCTTGACTTCGGATGCGTGCGCAGCTTCGAGGCACGATTTGTCGAAGGGGTGATCAACCTCTATCGGGCCAAACGCGACCACGACAAGGAATTGGCTGTCGCGGCCTACGAATCATGGGGTTTCACCGGCCTCTCGCGTGAGATGCTGGATGTACTCGACCTCTGGGCCGACTACCTCTATGCGCCGCTGCTTGATGATCAGACCCGCCCGATACAGGAAGGCACCACGGAGGGTCGCCGGGTCGTCGTCCATGTCCATCGGGAATTGCGGCGCCTGGGCGGGGTGAAACCCCCACGGGAATTTGTGCTGGTCGACCGGGCCGCGATCGGCCTGGGGTCGGTCTTCACCACGCTCGGCGCCCAGCTCAACTGGCATCGACTGATCGAGGAGATCATGGGCGGCTTTTCCGTGGAGGCGCTCACCCGCAACCAGAATCGCGCCTTGCAACAGGCCGGTCTTGCGCCGCCCGAGGCATCGCCGGAACCGCGCTCGCCCGGATGAAGCCGATGGTCCGTGCTCGCCGGATCGCGGCGCAGGGTGGCGGCGGGGCGGTTGCGTGCCGAGATCGGGCGGGAAGGCCTGCGTGCCGGATCACCGGCGTGGGCTGCGCCGCCACCGCGATCGCCGGCTCGGCTGGTTGGCCAGGAGGGCGCAGGTACCTATAGTCGGAGCCCGTATGCGGCGGGCGCGTAGCTCAGCGGGAGAGCACTACGTTGACATCGTAGGGGTCGCTGGTTCAATCCCAGCCGCGCCCACCACCGTCTTTGTCGGTATCGGCATAAATTGGCCGTACGGCCACGTCATGAGGGGTCAGTGGGACTGGCCGAGGAGCGCCAACGACGCTTGCAGGGCGCAATCTGAATGACTAAATTGCATGCAGTCACCCGCCGACAGCGTGCTGTCGGCTCAAGGGCCGCTCCGAGGAGCGGCCCTTGCTTTGTACGGGGACAATGCGTGTGAAAACCCGGATTTACGTTGACGGTTTCAATCTGTACTACGGAGCCGTCAAGGCAACTCCGTTCAAATGGCTCGACCCAGTAGCCTTGAGCAGATTGCTCCTGCCCCCAAACTACGCCATCGAGAAACTGCGCTACTTCACGGCCCGCGTGTCCGGAAAAATCGATCGCAAGGCGCCTGCCCGGCAAGAGGCTTACCTGAAGGCGCTGAGTACGCTTCCGGAGACTGAACTGCACTTCGGCAACTTTCTCGGAAAGACCAAGTGGCGACCGCTGACGAATCTGCCAGTTGCCGACCGACCCATCACCATACCGCAAGGAGCCGTGACACTGCCAGCGGGCAACCTTCCCGTCAGCCGCAACGGCGGCAACACCCTGCCGGTAGGCAGGTACCGAGAACCCTCCCGGCGCAACAGGCAGCGCAACGCCAAGCCACAGCGCGATGCCGTAATCGCCGAATCCTACACCGCGGAAGAAAAAGGCTCGGACGTCAATCTCGCGGTCCACCTCCTGAACGATGCCTGGGAAGACCGGTTCGACGCGGCTGCCGTGATATCGAACGACACTGACCTCGTCACCCCGATTCGGTTGGTGGTCTCAGAGCGAAGGAAACCCGTGTTCATCGTCTGCCCCGGCCGGTGGCACGTCGCCCCCAAGCTGAAAGAAGCCGCCAGCCGTGTGCGTCACATCAGACTCGCTCACCTGCGTTCCGCGCAGTTCCCGAACCCACTGCCGGGCACTGGGATCTCGAAGCCGGCCACCTGGTGAATCCCCGCAGAGCGAGACCCGCGCGGTCACCTACACAACTCCTACAGCCGCACGGGACTACCGCAGACCTGACCCCGGCCGCCGCCGCGCCCGCCCCGCCAGCATCGCCGCGAGCGCGCCCAGCCCCGACAAGCCCGCTGGCATTCGCGCTGCGCACGCCGCTGGACAAGGGAGTCTAAGTAGGAATTGCGGCATCGGCCAAGTTATGCGCCGAGTTTCGCGGTATTGGCCAGGTTATTGTCCCGCTGCCACCCGGTGCCAAGCTACAAGCGCCGTGATTCGGGCTCGATGACGCGGCTTCCGGCCAGCTTATGGCGTCAGGCGCGGCCAGCAATTGGCAATACCGACAGTCTTTGTCGGTATCGCGACAAATTGGCCATTTAGCCACGTAATGAGGTGCCGACGGCATTGGCCACGTTATCAGGTGCTGCTTTTCTGACGCAGTTCTTCGACCTTCGCAGGCAAGTGGGCGGCTCCGAACGATTGGTCCAGGCGCAACGTTAGTGCTGAGCGGGTCACAAATCTGCCTGCGCGGCGTCCAGCCCGGACAGGTGTTCGGATCCTTTGTCTCCTGTCGCCGCCTTCAGCGGGCTCCCGATTGAAGCGGCCGGGAACGAACCATCGTCAGCCCGTGCACTTTCGCCGGCACTAGACATCAGGCACGACGCCGGGACGGCCACGAGTACCCGCGATCCGCGGGAGGCCTGTTCCATTTCCTGATTCGCGTGAGTGTCCTTGCGACGGCTTGCGGGGGTCAATCCAGGCCGCCATTCACCCGCTCGTCCTGAGCGTGACCCCGGCGCGGTGCTCCTGTGGAGCATCGTTCGCGCGATGCCCGCGTCCTCACATCGCGGTCTGGAGTTCGCGGCCGGGCGACATCGTCATGTGGCGTCGCCTCTCCCGGCTGAACGACATCGCTCTTCGCGCAAGGTTGCAGATCGACGATGCGGGCTATCGAGAGCCTTTGCCGAATGGTTCCTCTCGGCCGCCAGCCACATCTAGCTGAAGCAGGTCGTCCGTCGTCTCGAGTTCGTAGACCACCTCGATTGACTCGCAGCATGCTCCCATGGCCTGACGATGCGCCTGCGGTTCAGTGTCCGATTCGACGCGCTGCCGTTCCCACACTTGGCGGCTAGGCCATTGGGCATACCCGATATGCTCGCCGGAGTCGGCTCGATGCAGGCGTGAACCGAGGCTTCCAGCGTTGCGATAGTACCACCTGGTGACGGCGAGCCAGTGGCGGCGGAATTGGGCCTCGCGGTCGGGCTTCACGGTGAACCGGTAGATCACGCAGAACATGGGCTGTCCTTCCCATTGGGACTGAACATGAATCGAACCGAAGTGTCGGCCGGCGCACGGATGATTCGATGCCAATCGGCAAGCCAACTGCCGCTCCCGCTTCGCTTCAGGGGGTCAGCCTCTGGTGCCGGATTTTTCTCCGGAGTGAAGTGAGCCCCGGGGTTGGACAGGTTCATGGCGGGGTCTTGACCGGGGCGCGGGGAATCGGCTCCACATCCTCGCCCGCGTCGGCAGAACGAACGCCCCGGATCCGGCTTCACGAAACCCTCCTGCGCACGCCGACGCCCGGTGATCTGCTCCCTAGAGCCTGGACCACGGATAACGCGAGAAGTCCTGGTTAGGTCTTCATGGACCCGCGGGGAAAGAGGCCATGTTACGGTCGAAATTCAGCGAGCGTTCGGTCGTGTTCATGCTGCGCCAGGTAGAGGAATGGACGGTGGTCAAGGAGGTCTGCCGGAAGGCTGGGACCTA
The DNA here is from genome assembly GCA_022819905.1 of Alphaproteobacteria bacterium. GTDB lineage: Bacteria > Pseudomonadota > Alphaproteobacteria > TMED109 > TMED109 > VXPW01. The sequence continues at coordinate 28,865 of JAJEGJ010000063.1, read as the reverse complement.
CCTGCAAACGCATTCTCATGAATTCCTGCCCTGTCAAGCGGCCAGTGCTACAGACTGCGCCGCGCACGCCGCCTGACAATGACATTCTCATAAGGGCTGCGGTATCGGCCAAGTCATGCGCCGAAATTTCCGGCATTGGCCGAGTTATGGTCCCGATGCCCCCCGCTTCCTTCCCAATGTGCTACGGGCCCGCGTTCATCCGCAAGGCGCTCGATCTGCGGGCCTGGCTCAACGGCGTGACCCTGGACTTCTCCCGGCCGGGCAAGCCCACCGACAACGCGTTCATCGAATCGTTCAACGGGTCGTTCAACGCGGAGTGCCTGAACCCCTGTTGGTTCCTGGGCCTGGCGGATGCCCGGGCAGAATGTGAGGCGTGGCGAACGGATTGCAGTACCGTTCGCCCACACAGCTCAATCGGCCAGAAAACCCCGATCGAGTTGGCAAGAAGCTCAAGGCCGGCATGCCGGCCTTGAGGCGCTTCAGCCGCGATTTTCGCACTGCCGGTGGTCTAACGTTGGGGGAGCAGGTCAGACCAAGCCGGCCAGGCGACGGAGCGAAGCGGAGTCCGTCCGGCGGGTTTGCTGTCGCGACAGTCACTGGAGGCGGCGGACGGTAGCCCAGCGCACGGCCGGGCACGTGGTCGACGAAAACCGCCGCGGTTCGTGAACGCCGCCGGAAACCAGAAAGCATCTTGCAGCCGGGCTAAACTGGGTTACCGGCAGTTTCCTGCCCGTCAGCCTCGATGTTCCGCGCGGGCGAGGCGGGATGGCCCAAAGGAGCACAGGAGGCGTCCATGACAGCGTGCCGACAACGAACCGGCGAACGCGCACAACTGCGACCGAACCCAGCGCTTGGCAAATGGCGCGGTGCGTTCAACTCCCTTATTGGCTGCGTGGTCCTCTTGGCGTTGGGCATGCCGAGCGGAAGTCACGCCGACGACTGGATCACCGCTTGGTCGGCCAGCCCGCACCCCCGGTTTGCGCCGGATTTCATCCTGCCCAACACGCCGCCAAAGTCGCTGACCAACCAGACCATCCGGCAGGTAGCACGCCTCAATCTTGGTGGCAGCAAGGTGCGGGTGGTGATCTCCAATGAATACAATGACCTGCCCCTCCATATTGGCGCAGCATCCGTAGCCGCAGCAGGAGAGAGCGGTGCGATCGTTGAAGGATCAAGCCAAGCCCTGACGTTTGCGGGAGCCGAAGCAATCCGCATTCCGCAAGGCGCCCGGATCATCAGTGACCCAGTCGAGCGCTCAGTGAGTGCGTTCGACAGCCTAGCGGTGAGCATCTACCTGCCGAACGATTCCCTGATCGAGACCTATCATTGGGACGGAGTGCAGACTGCCTACATCTCCGGGCCGGGGAACTTCGTCGCGCACCCAGCGTTTGATGCAGCGATGACCAATCCGTCGCGCATGCTCCTCAGCGGGATCATGGTCGATGCTCCCGCCGACGCTCGAGCGATCGTCCTGTTCGGCGATTCAATTACCGACGGCAACTGCTCGACCGTGGACGCCAACCATCGCTATCCAGATTTCCTGGCTGAGCGCCTGCATGCCGGTGGCATCACCAACGTCGCAATCATCAATGCTGGCGTTTCCGGAGCGAGGCTGTTCAAGGACGGCATGGGTGAGAGCGCGTTGGCGCGACTGGACAGCGAGGTCTTCGCGCAGCCGGGCGTCACCACGATGGTAATCATGCTGGGAATCAATGACATCGGGTGGTCGGCAATGGCGCTGGACCCGTGGAACGCAGTTCCCTCTAGTGCCGATGTCACGCGGATGTACCAAATGATCATCGATCGAGCGCACATGCTTGGCATCCGCATCCTCGGTGCCACCCTGACACCGTTTGCCGATTCCTTCCAAGGCGCAATCCTTGAAGGCTATTACAGCGAGGCGAAGAACGCGGTGCGGAAGGAAGTCAACGCGTGGATTCGCGACAGCGGCGCATTCGATGGTGTCATCGACTTCGACATGGCAGTCCGCGACCCGGAGAATCCCGACTACATTCTTGAGGCATACGACTGCGGTGACAATTTGCATCCGAATGACGCCGGGTACAAGGCGATGGCGGAATCGATCGACCTTGATCTGTTGCTCGGGAATTAGGAGACCTGTGCGCGGTCAGGGATTTAGGTTGTGGGGGCAAGGAGATGGCGTAATACCCGCCACGGTGGCGGGGGCAGAGCGTCTATCCGGAGTCCGGCCTACTGACGTTGGTCGGGCGGACCGGCGCGTCGCACGGCTCAAGGGGGCGGCCGGGGGAGACGGCGCCGCAGCCACAGCGCGTGCACCGCACGGGAAGGCGGCTCAGCGGGCCGCGGCTCACCTGATGGAAGCCGGTTTATCGGCCCCCTTGTTGAATGTGGCGTTTTGTTGCATTGACTAGCTATTGCGAACCCGCGGGGCGATATTCCAGGACATGAGAAGCAACCTTGTCCACCACCCGAAGCCACGAGACTAGGTCTGTTCAAAACCCAGATCGAGTGCGTAACTCCGAACTCCGAGGGCCGTACCGTTCGAGCGGTTGTTATTCCGGACGTCCGGACGCCGACCACTAAAGTCGTCACTGTCATGGGGGTAGATGGCACATGACACGTTCAAGAAGGGAGGGAGCGCTCAGTGAAGACCTACCAGTACACCGAGTGCGGGCTCAGTAACGTTTTCATCCACGATGTTGACGTTGTACAAGACGATCAAGGAGAGGAGACCTACACGATCAAGAACATCCTCGGCCTCCACAAGCTGATCGCTCACACGATCATCAGCCGCCCGCGTCAACGGATGACAGGCGACGAGTTCCGATTCCTCCGGAGCGAGATGGGCCTGACACAGGAAGAAGCAGGAAAGCGACTTGGTCGTGACCGCGTCACCATTAGCCGGTGGGAGCGGGGGGAAACGACGATTGACCCTGCGGTCGAGACGGTCATGAAAGCGCTGACCAACGAAAAACTCGGTATTGACCCTCAACTGACCATCGAAGAAATGGCATCACAATCGGACTGGGCGGTGGAGGTTACCGAGATACGAATTGACGGCAGAAATCCTAGCCAGTACAGGCTTGCAGCCTGAGAACGGTACTGCCCAGCGGAAGTAGCACGACGCTCCCTTCATGAGGGGCGTTGAGGGCCTGCACTGCTTATGAGCTGCGGTATTGGCCAAGTTATGCGCCGAAATTCGCGGCATTGGCCGAGTTATAGTCCCGATGTCCCCCGCTGCCGTGCTATAAGCGCCTTGCTTCGGGGTTGATGGCGCGATCTCCGGCCAGCTTATGGCGTCGGGTGCCGCCTGCAATTGGCAATACCGACAGTCTTGGCGTTGGCCTCGTCCCCGCAAGGCTTCGTCTCGTGTCTTCGTTCCCGATAGCTTGGCCGGTGGGTCTCGGTCTGTCGGCTTTGGCCTCTGTTCAGTAAGGTGGAAGCGTGTCTGGACGACCGCGTCTTGCCCCGTCGTTGCTAGCGGCAGACTTCGCCTCGCTGGGAAGCGAGACGCGGGCCATGGAAGCTGCGGGCGCGGACCTCATTCACGTCGACGTGATGGACGGGCATTTCGTCCCGGTGCTGACCTTTGGCCCCGCGATCGTCAAGGCGCTGCGCCCGCACACGAGCCTGCCGTTCGACGTCCATCTGATGGTGGAGCCGGCGGAGCCCGCCGTGGAGGCGTTCGCCGCCGCCGGTGCCGATCTCATTACCGTCCACATCGAAGCCTGTCCGCATCTCGACCGCACGTTGCGCCGGATCCGCGAACTGGGCAAGAAGGCCGGCGTGGCGCTCAATCCAGGTACCTCCGAGAGCCTGCTGGAGCCGGCGCTCGGGATCTGCGACCTGGTCCTGGTGATGACCGTGAACCCCGGCTACGGCGGCCAGACGTTCCTCACCGATCAGCTCCGCAAGATCCGAACGCTTCGCGAACACATCGATGCGCGCTCGCTCTCCGTGGATGTCAGCGTGGACGGAGGCGTTAACCCGGAGACCGCGCCGTTGGCGATCGAGGCGGGAGCCGACATCCTGGTGGCCGGGGCGGCCGCGTTTCAGGGCGGCGCTGCCGAGTATCACGGAAACCTGGCCAGACTGAGGTCCGGCGGACGGGCGCCGTGATCGGGAGCGGAGCCGCCCGCGACCTGTATGGCTCCGAACCTAAGTGGCGCAATGCACTGTACGGATCGGCGCTCTGGAGACTGTGGCTGCGCCGGGGCGGCGCCGAGACGGTTGTCCGTCACGTGGCGGATGCGGTACCCGGCGACGCCAAGCTGGGCGACGCCCTGTTCACCGGGAGCTACTCCTTTCAGGGTGAAACGCTCATCTCCCGGAGCCAGCCCGTCTGGGAACCGGAAGGGCACAGTGCCGCCTGGCTCGAAGACCTGCACGGCTTCCTCTGGATTCGCGAGTTACGCGCCGCCGGCGACGAGCTCGCAGCCCTGCACGCGCGCAAGCTGATCGAGTCGTGGCTCGAGGCCTACGCGGAGTGGCATCCAAGCTTCTGGCGCCTCGACATCCTGAGCAATCGCGTGTCGGCCTGGATGCTGCATGCGGATTTCCTACTGCGGCGGGCGGACGATGACTTTCGCCGACGCTTCGAAGCGGCACTGACGGCACAGGTCCGTCACCTGGCGCATGGGGCTCGCCCCTCCCGGCTCCCGTCCCGATCCATGGCCGCCGCGCGCGGGCTCCTGCTGTCGGCCCGGCTGCTGAGTGGCGGCGCCAAGCGCCTGCGGCAGGCGCAATCCCTCCTGCCGCAGGCGCTGAAGACGGCACCGGGCCACGATCCATCGGTCTCTCCCGTACCGTCCGAGTGCATGGGATTGCTCGAGCAGCTGATCACGCTGCACGGGTTCCTGATCGAATGCGGCGACGAGCCGACGGCGGCAACCCTCGCTTCGGCGCTGCGCGAAACGACGTCCTGTCTCAGCACCTGCCTGCTGGGAGACCACCAGCTTGGGCGGTTCCACGGCGGCGTGGCCGGCGAAGCCAGGGAGATTCGCCGGCTGGTGAACGTCGGCCGGGACGCCGGACCCGGTTCGGTCGACGCGACCGGTTACCGGCGGATGTCGGTCGGTGGCACCACGGTGCTCGCGGACTTCGGCCTTCCCCCAACCGGCGGAAGCAGCGCGCCGCTCTCCTTCGAAATGAGCGACGCCGATCTGCGCATGATCGTCAACTGCGGTCCGGTCCGGATGCTCGCCCCTGTGACGGGCACCACGCTGGCGGACAATGCCGCGCATTCCACGCTGTCGGTCAACGGCAGCGATGCGCGGTTACGGTCCGACCGGCGCAACCCGATGGTGACGGCGGAACGGCATCCGCGGGACGACGGCGAAGAGGTGACCGGCATGCATCGGGGGTACGAAGCGCGCTACGGGATCGTCCACGTGCGCCGGCTGGCACTCACCCGCGACGGCCGTACGCTGACTGGCACGGATACGCTGACGGGGCGCCGCGAGCACCCGTTCGCGATCCGGTTTCACCTGCATCCGAAGGTGCACCCGATCGGCGGCGAGGATTCACATTCGATTCGGCTCAGCCGGAGCGGGCGCGAGTGGGAATTCCGGTTCGAGGGCGAAGCCGCGCTGTCGATCGAGCCGTCGGTCTACGTGGACAACGGCGGGGAAGTCGCGGACACCTGGCAGGTGGTGCTCTCCGGCCGTTACCGCGGCCCGGTGACCGCGGTTACGTGGCAGTTGCTCCGCTCGGACAGCAAGTGAGCAGGTGGCGTGAACGTGTCAGGTGCGGATGATGCAGCCGGCGAGCGACAAACCGACGCCGAACCCCATGACCAGCACGGTCATGCCGGCCTGCAGGCGACCCTGCTCCTGCGCCTGCCGCAGCGCGATGGGGATGGTCGCGGAGACGGTATTGCCGACGCCGTCGAGGTTCTGGAACCATTTCTCCGGGACCACGCCCAGCTGCTCTCGGAGGCGGTCGAGCACCACGGCGCTCGCCTGATGAAAGACGAACAGGTCGATATCGTCCTGGACCAGATCGGCGCGCTCGAGCAGCTCGCGAACGGCATCGGGTACCACGCGGAGGGTAAAGGCGAGCACCTTCGGACCATCCATAAACAGGACCGGCCCGTCGACGTCGGCAACCCCGTTGTTCGGCGTAAGCGTGAGGTAGGGTGCGCCGGATCCCTCGGTGGTGAACACGAACGGCCCGATCGTTCCGGGTCCGTCTCGTTCCACGACACAGGCTGCTGCTCCGTCGCCGAAGATCGGCCGCGACGTGCGGTCGTACCGCGAGATGTAGCGGCTGTAATGGTCCGTACAGATCAGCAGGATGCGGGCGGGGTGGGCGTTAGCGATCAGCGACGCCGCGACCGACAGTCCGTACACGAAACCGGAGCATCCCTGAATCAGATCGAAGGCGAGGAGGGTGCTGGGCAGTCCGAGCCGTTCCTGCAGCAGGCAGGCCGTGGTCGGCAGGGTCGACTCCGGAGATTGCGTAACATGGATCAGGCCGTCCAGGGACGCGGGATCAACCCGCTCGAGGAGCTGGCGCGCGGCGTCCTCGGCGAGCACGGTCGCGTTTTCCTCCGGCGACGCCACGCGCCGGGTGCTGACGCCCGTCTTGGCGTGCAAGCGCTCAATTCGCCAGTGAGGGTTCAGCGCGCCGAGTTCTTCGAGGGTCTCGGTCCGGGAACCCAGCCGGTACTCAATATCTGCGATCTGCAAGTTCGCGTCCGGTGGCAGTCCTGTCGCCGACCAACCTATCGGGGGCTCGCGATTCCGTCAAAATCGACTCCAACTTCGCGAGGGCCGGAGCCATGGCGTTGACCCTGCCGGACGACGGGGGCATCGGCGAGATCGAGCGGGCGATGCGCGCGGCCGGACAGGCGATCCTGGCGGTCCGTGCGGCCGGCGCGGCCGAGCCCGAGTTCAAGTCCGACGGATCCCCTGTGACCGAGGCGGACCGCCGGGCCGACGCCATTCTGGTGCCCGCGCTGCAGGCCCTCGACCCGGACACCCCGGTGGTGAGCGAGGAGCGCCAGCGTCCGGCGGGCCTCGACGGCGCCGCGCGTCACTGGCTGATCGACCCCCTTGATGGAACCCGGAGCTTCCTCGCGGGCGGCAGCGATTTCACGATCAATGTCGGGCTGGTGATCGGCGGCGAACCGGTGTTCGGCAGCATGCTGGACCCCGTCGGCGGTCGGTTCTACTGGGGCGGCGTCAACGTGGCGGCGCGCGCCGCCGATGCGGACGGCAACCGCACCATGCTAAGGGTTCGCCCCTGTCCGGCCGACGGGCCCACAATTCTGACGAGTCACTGGCACGAGGCCGCGTTCGAGCGCAGCATGGGCCGGATCGAGGGGGGACGGCGTGAATCGATGAGCAGTGCGCTGAAATTCTGCCGCGTGGCCGAGGGGACCGCCGACCTGTATCCGCGGCCCGGTCGGACCATGGAGTGGGACACGGCGGCAGGCCATGCCATCGTGGTGGCCGCCGGCGGCGCCGTCTCGCAGCTGGCCGGCGGTCAGCTCCGCTACGGCAAGCCATCAAGGGAGAATCCTGCGTTCCTGGTTGAGGGTTCTCCGGAATGGCGGCGGTTCCTTCGTCCCCGCGACCGCTCGACGGCCGCTTCATGAGCGCCGTGGACCCCGGCACCGCACCAGTGCGGCGCGCGCTGCTCTCGGTATCCGACAAGACCGGCCTGGTTGAATTCGGCCAGGTGCTGGTGGCGGCCGGCGCCGAGATCCTGTCGACCGGTGGGACGGCAGCGGCGCTCCGCGACGCCGGGGTTCAGGTTACCGAGGTTGCCGACCACACCGGATTCCCCGAGATCCTGGACGGCCGGGTCAAGACGCTGCACCCCGTCATCCACGGTGGCCTGCTGGGACGCCGCGACTCGAGCGACCACCTTGATGCGATGGCCGCGTGTCAGATCAGTCCGATCGACCTGCTGGTGGTCAGCCTGTATCCGTTCGAAGCCAAGGTGCGCGAAGGCGCCGCGCCGGTGGAATGCATTGAGAACATCGATATTGGCGGGCCGGCAATGATTCGATCGGCCGCCAAGAACCACGATTCTGTCACGGTCCTGGTGGATCCCGCCGATTATCGCGGGGTGGCCGCGCAGATCGCCGAGACCGGGGGCATCAGCGCCGAGGCCCGCCGATGGCTGGCGGCGAAGGCGTTCGCCCGCACGGCCGCGTACGATTCGATGGTGGCGGAATGGCTGGCCCGGCACGCGGGCACCGAGGTCGGCACCTTTCCCTGGTACAGCGTTGGCGGGCCGCGCCGGAGCACGCTCCGGTACGGCGAGAACCCGCACCAGCACGGCGCCTTGTTCGCGACGGGAACGGCAGAGCCCGGCGTGGCGCAGGCGCGCCAGTTGCAGGGCAAGGAGCTGTCCTTCAACAACCTGAACGACGCCGACGCGGCCTTTCGGCTGGTCGCCGAGTTCGCCGATCCGGCGGTCGCCGTCATCAAGCACGCCAATCCGTCGGGGGTGGCCACGGCGGCAGTGACGGCCGATGCATTCCGGTTGGCGCTGCGGTGTGATCCGGTGTCCGCGTTCGGCGGTATCGTCGCGCTCAATCGGCGGCTGGACACCGAGACGGCTCGCGCCATCGCGACGCTGTTTGTCGAAGTGGTGGTGGCGCCCGAGGTTTCGGCCTCGGCCCGCGCCGTGTTCGAAGAGGCCGGAAGGACCAGCCTTCGTCTGCTCGAGACCGGCGGGATGCCGGATCCCGCCAGCCCGGCGGCGGACGTGCGCACCATCGCCGGCGGTCTGCTGGTGCAGGATCGTGACAGCGGACGGGTCGGCGAAGCCGATCTGGAGGTGGTGACGGAGCGGGAACCGACGGCAACGGAGAAGCGTGATCTGTTGTTTGCGTTCACGGTCTGCAAGCACGTGAAGTCGAACGCGATCGTCTACGCCAAACACGGTGCGACGGTCGGTGTGGGAGCGGGCCAGATGAGCCGCGTGGACTCCGCGCGGGTCGCGGCCGGCAAGGCGGCGGAGGCGGCTCAGGCAGCGGGTCTCGGCGCATCTCTGGCGACCGGGTCAGTCGTCGCGTCCGACGCCTTCTTCCCGTTTCCGGACGGACTGCTGGCGGCCGTCGAGGCGGGTGCCACCGCAGTCATACAGCCGGGCGGGTCGGTTCGGGACAAGGAAGTCATCCGCGCGGCCAACGAACGCGGCGTCGCCATGGTGTTTACGGGGATGCGGCACTTCCGGCACTGAGGCGCGGCGTCAGGCGGTAAGCGCCTCCTCAATGGCCGCTGCGACGCGCAGCAGGGCGCGGTTCTGATCGGCCGGCCGAGCCACCATGAAGCCAACCGGCAGCGAGTCGGTCACCGGCAGCGTCACGGCGGTGAGGCTGAGCACGTTGCCCAGTCGAGTGTTCCGCAGGGCGAGGGCATTCGCGCGGGCGTAGGCGTCGCGATCGGCGGTGACCTTGGCGATCGGCGGCGGCAGGATGGGCAGCGTTGGATGGACCAGCGCGTCCCAGCCGGCAAGGCGTCCAGCCAGCGCCCCGGCCAGCCTCGCCGAGGCATCGCGCACGGTGAGAAAATCCACTCCGGACATGGCCCGGCCTTCGGCCATGCGCGCAAGCACGTCCGGATCGATTTGTGCTTCGCGGCCGTCGATCAGATGGCGGCAGGTTACGTAGCCCTCGGCTGTCACGATGCCGCCGTGACGCTGCAGCAGGTCGTGAATCTCGGTGAATTCCGGGATCTCCGCCTCGACAACGGTCGCTCCGGATCGTCGCAAGGCCTCGAGTACCGTCGGCATCGCTTCGACCACCTCGGCATCCGCCTCGTCATGCACGAGATTGCTGGCTGCCAGGAGGCGCAGGCCCTCGGTACGGGCGCCCGCCAGATCGACCGGGCTGTCATTGGCGAGGATCGCGAACATCTGTGCGGCGTCGGCAACCGAACGGCACAGCGGCCCGACCGTGTCGAGTGTCGAGGACAGCGGCAGGACGCCGTCCCGTGGCACGGCGCCGATCCCGGTCTTAAAGCCGACCAGGCGGTTCCAGGCGGCGGGGATCCTGACCGAACCGCCCGTGTCGCTGCCGATCCCGACGGGTACGTGCCCGCCGGCCACCGAGACGGCGGCGCCGGCCGAGGAGCCGCCGGGAACCCGCGGGACATCAGTCATCGCAGCGTTGGCCGGCGTGCCGAAGTGCGGATTCGTGCCGATGCCGCCAAGCGCGAACTCGACGGTCAGCGTCTTGCCGATACAGACGAGACCCGCCTCTCGGCCGCGGCGGACGACTTCCGCGTCAAGCGCCGGCGTCCGACCCGCCAGCTGCGGGGAGCCGCCCTCCGTGAGCACGCCGGCCGTGTCGAAGAGGTCCTTCCACGAGATCGGCACGCCGTCCAGCGGGCTCCGCCGGAGGCCGGCGGCGGCGCGGTCCGCGGCGGCAGCCGCCTCGGCGCGCGCACGGTCCGACGTGAGCCGGACGAAGCCGGCGGATTCGAGGCCGGCTTCTTCAATCCCGGCAAGGCATGATTCCGCCAGATCGACCGGGCTGACTTCTCCCGTCTCGATTGCGCGCCCCAGGGCAAGCGCGGTCGGCTGGCGTGCGTCGTCTGTCATGGCTGGAACGAGGATAGTGATTGGCGACGCGTGCGGCAGCCGGTGACGTCTTCGGTTTCCGGTCGGCTGCCGTATGCTCCCCGAGAGGTGGCGGCGGAGGAGTCCTCAGAGCATATGTCGGAGGCACCGCTCCGGACGGAAGTGTTGATCGCGGGCGCCGGTCTTACCGGAATGACACTGGCGACCACGCTCGCCTCTGCGGGTATCGACTGCAGGATCGCCGATCCCGCGGCGGGCAGTCCGCGGCGCGATGCGCGAACGACGGCCATCACCTGCGGATCGCGTCGACTGTACGAGGCGATCGGAGTCTGGCGGGCGGTGCGCGCGCGGGCGCAGCCGATCCGCCGGATTCGCGTCGCGGAGAGCGACGTTCCGCTGTACCTGCACTTTGAAAGTGATGACCTCGGCGAGGGGCCGGTCGGGCACATCGTTTCGAACGACGATCTGTCGGGAGCCCTGGGATCCAGGCTCCAGCGACTCGGCGTGGTCGCGGACGCGTATGCCGTCGAGTCCTTCGAGGAGTTGCCGGGCTGGGTGCGCACCCGACTTTCCGACGGCTCGGCGATCGACAGCCGGATACTGGTCGGCGCCGACGGGCGGGCCTCGCCCGTCCGGGAACTGGCCGGGATCGGCAAGCGCACCCGTGCCTACGGGCAGACCGCAATGGTGTGCACGATCCGGCACACCGAACCGCACCAGGACACGGCCGTGGAGCGATTTTTCCCCTCCGGGCCGTTCGCCGTGCTCCCCTTGCGCGGTCGCCGGAGCGCCGTCGTCTGGACCGAACCGCGGAGCGCGGCCCGCCAGCTGATGCAGTTGCCGCCCGCCGATTTCCAGACGGAACTCGAGGCACGGTTCGACGGGATGTTCGGGGCTCCCACCGTGGAGGGCGCGCCGTCGGCGTTCCCGTTGTCGCTGGTGCTTGCCAGGCGGCACACGCGGGGGCGCGTGGTCCTGGTCGGAGATGCGGCCCATGCGCTGCATCCCATCGCCGGCCAGGGGTTCAACCTCGGACTGCGCGGGGTTGCGCTGCTAGCGGAACTGGCCGCCGATCACATGCGGCTGGGGCTCGAACCCGGTGACCCGAGGGTGCTCGCCGAATTTGCCGACCGGCGGCGTATGGACACGGCGAGCCTTGTTGCAGTCACGGACGGCGTCAACCGCCTGTTCTCGAACGGACTGCCGGGTCTAGGCGTGGTCCGTGCGCTCGGCCTGGGGATGGTCAACGCGATTCCCCCGGTGAAGCAGGCGCTCATGCGCCAGGCGATGGGCATCGCTTCCGGCATTGGCACGCCGTTGCCGCGGTTGATTCGGGGCGAGCCGCTTTGATGGAAACCCGGCTCGGCTGAACTTGCTCACGAGGGGAACGACCGGCCGTGCCGGGTTCCAACCGGGCCGTGCGGAAAGCGCCCGAGGCTAGACTGCAGGGGGAGTAGGGATCCGAGGGAGCGGTCCAGATGCCGCGTCGCGGCTAGCCGTTCCCGCCACCACGGACCGGCCGCGACCGCGATCCCCGCTGCTGGCTACGTCGTCCGGTCTCGTCGGCTTTGCCGCGAATCTGCCGTTCGCCAGGCGCGGAACACATGGTCGGCGCCACGCTGGAATTCGAACGGGACCGCTTCGATGGCGACTCGTACGTTTCTTCGTTCTAGGAATTGCCGGCACGCTTCCACGTGCGGGGACGGCGTGCCGTCCAGGCTGATCATCGGAAACACCCGCACTTCAGCAGCAACCCGCGTGAGTTCTGACAGAGCGCTCAGGTGGAACTCCAGGTCAAGTTCCCGGCTGTACAGAAACAGTAGATGCGAGCAAAATGCGAGGTCGAAACGAGAGGTGGCGAATGGGAGGCTAGGCAGTTCTCCGCAGATGTATCGTCCGGTCAGCCGACCCTGTGGGTAATCGCGAAAAAACAGCTCGGCGGCCTGGCGACGCGCCGCCAACAGGCCGTCGATATCGCCGTAAAAGTCCCAGACGAAGCGGTCCTGCTCGGTAGCCAGCGCTTCCCCGATTTGGTGCTCCGCATCGGCGAGCATGCGCCGCATCGCAGGTATTGAGAGCCGGTAGCCAGGGTCGACCGCCCTGACATTGACGCCCGCCCGGGTCATTTCCGCGGTGAAGGACGACGGACCTGCGCCGCAGTCGAGGACCGTTCCCGGCAGCTGATCTGCTTGAAGTCCGAAGAAGGTCAGGTATTCGTAAGCCCGTCGCCCCCAAGGCGTCACCCCGGCCAAGCCCAGGCGCGCGGTCGGCCGGCTCACGGTTCACGGCTCAGGCCGGCCTCTTGCAGTGCCTGCAGGTAGTCCTTCCAAAGTGCCGCTTGGTGTTCGCCCAGTTCCCTGAGGTAGCTCCAGGAATAGATGCCGCTGTCATGGCCGTCATCGAAGCAGATGCGAATGGCGTAATGCCCCACCGGCTCGACCGCGGTAATGCCGACGCAGCCTTTGCCCGGGACCAGCTGCTTGGGGCCGCTGTGTCCCTGGACCTCGGCGGACGGGCTTTCTACCCGGAGAAACTCGGCCGGTAGCTGGAATGCGGCCCCGTCGTCAAAGGCGATGTCGACGACGCGTTCCGCGCGGCGCACTCGTACTGTCACCGGTCGCGTACCGGGAGAGGTCATCAGGGCTCGTCGTCCTCCAGCGCCCTTGCTTCATCCACCAGCATGATGGGAACCCCGTCCCGGACCGGGAAGGCAAGGCCGGCCGCGCGGCTGATGAGCTCGTTGCGTTCACGGTCGTACTCGAGGTTGGTCTTGGTTACCGGGCAGACCAGGATCTCGAGCAGGTGCGGGTCCACCGCAGGTCCCGGCGGTGCGTCCGTCAATTGATGCTCCCGGACCCGGACCCTGAACGCTCTGCTTCCTTCATGGCCAGTGACGCCAGCAACATGCGTGTTCTTTCGACGACCTCGCCTGCTTCCAGCATTCCCTGCTTTTCGCGGTTGTCCAGCTGGCAGATGCGAATCCCGAAATGAAGGAGCATTTCGGTCGCGTCATCCGCGAGATTGTCCCAGTTTACCTTCAGGCCGTGCGTTTGGGCATGCCGCCGCAGCGCGGTCAGCAGGCCCTGGTGGTCAAGGTCGCTGCATTCGGCGGGGTCGAAGTCGGGCTTGAATTCATCCCAATCCACGGTGGCGCGCCGGTACCCTCCCTGATCGAGCGCCTCGGACGTGATCCGGAATCGCGAGACCCCCGTGAGTTGCAGCAGGTACCGCTCGTCGTCGGTCTCGTGGAACGCTTGGATGTAGGCTGCGCCGCCCACCGAGTAGAGGGGGCAGTCGTTGGGAATCGGATGGGTGGGTGTCGTGCCGTCCTCGCGGGGCTGGATGATGCCGAACAGACGCGGTCCCGCGAGCGCGTGGTTCACCATGCGGAGGTAGCGGGGTTCAAATGCCTGGATCACGATCCGGTCACGCGGAAACATGACGGCGCCGGGCAGCGGAAACAGCGGAAGGTGTGTCGGTAACTCCTCTGGGCCGGGCGGGGGCACAGAACGGCTCAGGCGAACAGGATCGCAGACAGCCGCATACGCGCCTGCGAGGTCAGCGGATCACCCTCTCCGAACACCTCGAATAGCTTCAGCAGGCGCTTCCGGGCGGCGGCATCGTTCCATTGACGGTCGCGTCGCACGCTTTCGAGCAACTGGTCGACGGCTTCCTCGCGGGCATCGTTGGCCAGCAACGCGTTCGCGAGATCGATGCGAGCCTGATGATCGTCGGGATCTGCCTCGACCTTGGCCCTCAGCGCCGACACATCGCCGGCCTTGCTTGCTTCCGCGGCGAGCGAGATTGCCGAGCGGAGCGACTCGATCGCCGGGTCCTTGGCGAGATCTTCCGAAATGTTCTCCAGGATTTCCCGCGCGTCGGCGGCGCGGCCGGCCTTGAGCAGCGCTTTCCCGAGCCCGGCGATCGCGCGCGCATTGGCGCCGTCACGCTCCAGCACGCTGGTGTAGAGATCGGCCGCCTTCTTGGCGTCGTCCACAAGCGCGGCATCGGCAGCGTCGAGCGTCTCGCTGATCTGCTGCTGCACCGCGCCCACGGACTGCCGGGCGATGCGGTCGACGAACGCGCGCACTTCGGTGTCAGGCAGCGCTCCGGCGAAGCCGTCGACCGGCTGACCATCGACAAATGCGTACACCATCGGTAGCGATTGGACCCGCAGTTGTGCGGCCAGCGTCTGGTTCTGATCGACGTTGACCCTCGCGAGCGCCACCTTGCCGCCTGCGGCGCTGACCGCCGCTTCCAGCATCGGCGTGAGTTGCTTGCATGGGCCGCACCAGTCCGCCCAAAAATCCACGATGATCGGCCGATTTCGGGACGCGGACAGCACATCCTCAGCGAACCGGGCAGTGTCGGTATCGAAGATGTGGCCCGTGGGAGCGGCCTGAGCGCCGCCGATCAGGACGTCGGAATCTTGCATGGATTTTCCGATGGAGGGAGGGCTTGCCGCGTGCTGAAGGTTGCGCAGCCGGGACCTTACATTATCATGCCGAACCCGGCCGAGCGGGCGTAGCTCAGGGGTAGAGCGCTACCTTGCCAAGGTAGAAGTCGTGAGTTCGAATCTCATCGCCCGCTCCAAACCGGGCTCCGCGTAGCATCGTCCGCCGCCGCCGCTGACAGACGGTCGGCACCGGACCGGGCCGAGCGCCGTCCGCCCGACGCTGCCCGAACAACACTCCAGTCCTGGATGGGGTGCCGGCCGGCACGCGGCGCCGAAACCGAGCGGTGAGCCGCGCTCACAGCCGCTCGTCGAAGTTCCCGAGTTCCGCGAGCACCAGCGAGAAGTATTCGTCGTCCGTCGTGTAGTGGCGGCGCAGCTTGAAACCGGCGCTGCGGACGAGGCGTTCCAACGATTCGCGGCTAAATTTCCGGCTGACTTCGGTCAGGATCGACTCGCCGCGGTCGAATCGGATCTGCTCGTCCAGGCTGTCGATGGTCACGGTTTGCGGCTGCATCGCCACCAGGCGCATCTCGATCTGGGCGTTCTGCTCGCTGTAGACGGCGTCATGGCGAAAGGCCTCGGGCTCGAAATCGGCACCGAGGCGCGCGTTCAACACGCGCAGCACGTTCTGGTTGAAGGCCGCGGTCAACCCTTCTGAATCGTTGTAGGCGTCGTGCAGAACCTGCCGGTCCTTGATCCGGTCGGCACCCATCAGGAGGAAATCGCCGGGCTCCATCTTGGCGGCGAGATCGCGCAGAAAGCGGATGCCTTCCGGCTCGGTGAAGTTGCCAATCGTCCCGCCGAGAAACAGAAAGAGACGAGGTCCTTTCGGTACCGGCAGCGCGTCGAGGCCAGCCGTATAGTCGCCGACGAACAGCTGCACCGACATTTCCGGATGGCTCTGCCGGAGCCCCTCGCCACCGGCCCGCAGGGCATCCGGCGATATGTCGAACGCGGCGTAGGTTGCCAGCGGCCCCACCTGACAACACGCGTCGATGATCTGCGGCGTCTTTCGCGACATTCCGCTGCCGAACTCGAACACGGTCGCCGGTCTGACGGTCGCGGCGACATTCCCGACCACTTCAGTCAGGAGCGCGTCCTCGGTGCGGGTGACGTAGTAATCCTTGGTCCGGCAGATTTGGTCGAACAGATCGGAACCTGCTTCGTCGTAGAGATACTTTGGGGGCAAGGAACGCGGCGAACCGAGCAAAAGGTGGCGCACGTCATCCGCTAGCGTCGGAATCGGTCGGGACGGAGGAATGACCTGCGTGGTGAACTCACCCAAGCCGCCAGTGATGTCCATGATGGTCGTCCGGCTCGGAAGCAGTTCGGCCGCTGTTCGGACCCGGCGCAGTGTCCGGCATCCATCGGAGCCTTGGGCTGCGGAACGTACAGGACCTTCGGTACACGCACAACTTGCAGACGGTTCACGTGCCTGTCCTGCGTGCTCGCTCGGCGCGGTGGCGCGCCGCGAGCTCGTGCCATGGCTGCGGCCGCCAGAAAGTTTTCGCCCGGCCTGAAGTGGAAGGCAGGACCCAGAGGCGCGTCCCGGCAATGGCGTGCGGCTGCAGACCGTAACCGTCCGGCCCGGCGGCGAGGGCTACGCCGAACTGTTCGCGCAAGAACACCCGCGCGGGCGCCTTGGCGGTGAACGCGAGGAAGCGCGGCTGGTACCGTTCGATTTTCTTCCGGAGCGCGTTCGACTGGTAGGCCTCCGTGGACAGGTCGGCATCGTTGCCGAACTCGTACTTTGCGAGATCGGTCAGGCCCAGGCCGTAGCCGGACACGAGCGGGTACTCGTCCGGCCGGAGCCGCCGGTCGGTGAAGCCGGCCTCGTGCAGGACCGCCCAGAACCGGTTCCCGCCTCGGGCGTAATACGCGCCGACCCTGGCCGACGTGAAGCCGACCGCCGAGCCGCAGAACACGGTGACCAAACCCGTCCGCAGGACGTCGGGGAGGACGTAGGCGGGGTTCATGCGGCCGGATCCCGATGGCGCAGGCGGCCGGAGCCGGAAGGGCAGTGTTCTCGCCGCCGGAATCCCCCTTTGGCACTGCAGGCGTTCCCGCGGGCTTGGTGCCGGAGCGCCGGCGGGTGCGGGCGACGGTCCGCCGACTTGACGATGCGCCAAGTTTTCGATAATTCGCGAATTATGGAAAGCAAAGGTGCACTGGAGGCGCTGAGCGCCCTGTCACACGAGACCCGGCTGTCGGTGTTTCGGCTTCTCGTCACGGCGGGTCCGGGGGGACTGTCGGCTGGCGTCATCGCGGAACAGCTCACTGTGCTGCCGAACACCCTGTCGACGCACCTCGGGCTCCTGGCGCGGGCCGGACTGGTCATGCCGGCCCGCAACGGCCGGACCATCCGGTACTCCGCCAATTATGACGGGATGCGCGAACTCATGGCGTTCCTCGTGCGCGACTGCTGCGCCGGAAATCCGGAAATCTGCTCGTCTCTCGTCGCCGTCGCCACCCTTGGCGCGACGGATCGACGGCGCTCAATCGAGAAGAAACACATGAGCCGCATTTACAACGTGCTGTTCCTCTGCACCGGGAATTCTGCCCGCTCCATCATGGCCGAAGCCATCCTGGGGCGTGAAGGGTTCGGGAGGTTCAAGGCCTACTCCGCGGGTTCGTACCCGAAGGACGAGATCCATCCATTTGCCTACGAATTTCTCGAGGGCCTGAACTACGACATGTCATTCGCCCGTTCGAAGAGCTGGGATGAATTTGCCGAACCCGGAGCACCGGACCTGGACTTTGTCTTTACCGTTTGCGACCAGGCGGCAGCGGAACCGTGCCCGACCTGGCCCGGCCAGCCCATGTCCGCTCACTGGGGCCTGCCGGATCCTGCCGCGGTGACCGGCAGCGAGGCGGAGCGGAGGTTCGCGTTCGCCGACGCGTACCGGATGCTCATCAACCGCATTTCCATCTTCGTGAACTTGCCGATTGCCTCCCTTGACGAACTCTCGCTGCAACGGCAGCTGGAAGACATCGGTCAGCGGCGGGAGCCCGCCGCCCCCACCGCGCCGGAATAGTCGACGCCGTGGAATTCGATCGTATCCGGCAGCATGCAGCCGAGGCGGTCGGCACGGCCGGCCTCGTCGCCACCGTCGTGGGGTCCGGCATCATGGCGGAAACCCTTGCCGACGACACGGCCGTGGCGCTCCTGGGCAACACGATCGCGACCGGGGCGATCCTGGTGGTGTTGATCACCGTCCTGGGTCCCGTGTCGGGAGCACATTTCAACCCGGCCGTGACGCTGGCCTTCGCGGTACGTCGAGAGATCCGCCCTGCCAAGGCAGCCACGTTTGCGTCGGTCCAGATCATCGGCGGCGTGATGGGCACGGTCATTGCCCACCTCATGTTCGAGCAACCTCCTTTGCAACTCTCCGAGACGGTTCGGACCGGCCCGGCGCAATGGTTCGCGGAAGTGGTTGCGACGTTCGGATTGGTCGCGACCATCCTGGCCGGGCTCCGGTTTCGGCCGGCGGCGGTCCCCTGGCTCGTCGGCCTGTACATTTCGGCCGCGTACTGGTTCACCGCGTCAACATCCTTCGCCAACCCCGCGGTCACCATCGCGCGCAGTCTGTCCGATACGTTCTCCGGTATTCGACCCGCCGACGTCCCGGGCTTCCTGTCCGCGCAGGCGGTGGGTGCGGTGCTGGCCGCGCTCGCTGTGGGGTGGCTGCTCAGGGAGGCGACTGCCAGGGCGCGCGTTCGGTCGGATTGACCGCCGCGTCGTGGCGTCGGCGCCGGGATGACGCCTTAGGCCCGAATGGGCGGGGTCGCGTCTTCGCGAGCCCGGCGGTTCGGCCGGATTCGCCCGATCGTGCCGGAACGCCCTATGTTGCGCTGCAACGCGACCCCGAACCGCCTGAACGGAGGACCTTCTGCCGTGTCTCGATTTGTCGCCGCCTGCGTGGTGCTGTCCGTTGCAATCGTTACTGCACTGCCGGCTTCAGCCAAGCTCATCTGCGTCCGCAATGACGGTGCCGATGCACTGGGAGTCCGGTCCGGCAACGCCATGTTCTGGCTGGACGGCGGGAGCCTGCGATGTTTTCGCACCGACGAGGGACTGGCCACGCTGCAGAACTGGGATGTGCAGCAGTGTGAAGAGCGCGACATTTCCGTCGACCTCCGGGAGCATGCCTGCCTGATCGCGATTGGTGCCGACAGCGTGTGCGTGCCGGCGCTGGAGACGCGGCCGCTGGCCGACGCCTGCCGCAACTGACCCGGTCGTCAGTCGGCCTGGGCTTCGATCTGCTCCATGTCTTCGTCGCTCAGCCCGAAGTGATGGCCGAGCTCGTGGATCAGCACGTGCCGCACGATGGTCTCGAAGCTGTCGTCGGAATCCGCCCAGTAGTCGATGAGCGCGCGCCGGTACAGGAACACCATGTCCGGCCCGTCGGCCACCGAACCGGAGTCCTTGTGGCCGATCGCCACGCCCTGATACAGCCCCATCAGCTCGAACGGACTGTCGAGCTGCAGGTCGCGCAGCACGTCGTCGTCGCAAAATTCCTCGACCCGGAAGGCGATCGCTCCGACCTGCGAGCGAAAGGGCTCCGGTAACCGGCCCAGTTCGACCGTCGCGATTGCGGCGATGTCGTCGAGCGAGGGCGCCAGGCCGAAGTCCCGCGGCGTCCCGCCGCTTGCAGCTTCCGTCACGGTTGGGCACCGTGTCCCTGAAGTCCGAGACCGGGCTGAGGAATTGGAGCCCAGCGCGAAGCCATGGCCACACCCCTGACGGAACCGGAGCTGGCCGGCGCACTTGATCGCCTCGCCGGCTGGGAGCGGCATCCGGACCGCTCGGCGATCCGGAAGACGTACCAGTTCGATGACTTCCGGGCCGCGTTCGCGTGGATGACCCGGATCGCGGAAGTCGCTGAGCGCATGAATCATCATCCGGAGTGGTTCAACGTGTACAACCGGGTCGAGGTGACGCTTGCCACCCATGACGCCGGCGCGGTCACCCGGCTCGATGTCGACCTGGCCCTGGCCATGGAGCGGGCGTGGAGCGACCGAGGCCCGTAGACCCTACCCCGCCCGGGGCCCGGTTGGCCACGGCCTGCGCCGCTGCGCCGTTTGTCGCGACGGCCGCGGGCCTCTGGCTGCTCGAAGGAGCCTGGAGGGACTATCTCTACCTGACCGGTCTCAACTATGCCCTGGCGTCACTGGGATTCCTCGGCGCGCTGCACCTGGGGCTGGCGCTGGCGGCCACCGGGCGCGGGTTTCGCCAGCACGGGTTCTGGTGGGTGGTTCCGTTCCTGCCTGCGACCGCGGGCTTGGCGGCGCTGGCGGGGTTCGTGGACTATTTCTGGGTCATCATGCTGTTTCTGGCTGCGTTCATTGCCTCCCACGCGGCCGACCTGCGCGCGGTGCGCGAAGGGGTCGCACCGGCGTGGTATCGCACCGTCCGCAAGTGGGTGACGGCAGCGGTGCTGTTCTGGGCCGGCACGTTCCTGGTCCACGCACCGATCAGCGTCGCCGGATGAGTCCCAGCTCGGCCGTGGCGACGCGTTCACCACGCCGCGCGATGTAGAGCGTGGCGGCAACGATGACGCCGGCGCCGGTGATGGTTGCCGGGCCGGGGAGCTGCCCGAAGAGAAGGAAGCCGTAGAACGTCGCGAAGATCAACCGGGTGTAGTCGATCGGCATCACCGCGCTCGGCTGTACGCCCCGCAGCCCGAGCACGGTGAACATCTGCCCGAGGGTTCCGGCGCCGCCGATCGCCAACAGCAGCAGCAGTTCGAATGGTTCCGGCCATCGCCAGACGAAGAGCGCCGGGGCGAGCGTCGCCAGCGTCGCGAAGCCGGCAAACCACAGCTGGATGGTGAGCGTCGCCTCGGTCTCCGCCAGCGATTTCACCGTCAGCTTGACGCTGGCAATGGTCACCGCCGACGCCAGCGACAAGGCCACCCCGGCCGCCGGCAGGTCCGTGCCGGCCGGGCTGATCATCAGCACGATGCCGCCGAACCCGACGAGGGTCGCGATCCAGCGCGGGAGATCGACGCGGTCCCCCATGATCAGGACCGCCAGCGGAATCAGGAAGAGAATGCGCGTGAAGCCCAGGGTCACCGCCTCCGCCAGCGGCAGCAGCGACAGGGCCGTGAAGCCCATCCACATGGAGACTACCCCGAGCAGGCCCCGAAAGAGATGCATGCGCGGCCGGGCGGTGACGACCGCCGCGGGACGCCGCAGGAAGAAGGGGATCAGGACCACGCCGCCGAAGAGGCACCGGAAGAACGCGAGTTGCAGGGGATGGAAGTCGGTGGAAAGGAACTTGACCAGCGCCGCCATCACCGGGAACGTCGCGGCGGCGCAGAGAATGAAGAGCGTCGCGCGCGTGTGCGCCGACATCGGAGCCTGAAACCCGCGCATCACTGGCGCCGCCGGTGGGCGCGGCTTTCCCGATGCGCCATGTAGACGGAACTGCCGAGAATGACGGTCGCGCCGAGCCAGGTCCAGAGATCGGGGACCTCGGAATAGAGGGCGTAGCCGGCCAGGGCCATCATCGGTAGGCGGACGAAATCGTACGGCAGGACGGCCGTGGCCTCAGTGACCGCGAACGCGCGCACCCAGCAGTGGTGCGCCAGCGTGCCGACCAGGCCGAGGACTGCCATCAGCACGAGATCCGTCCCGGTGGGGGGTGTCCAGTCCAGCAGCGCCGGTATGACGGCGAACACGGACAGGAACAGCGGTACATAGAGCACCACGGAGTTCGGGTGGTCGGTGCGGGCCACCACCTTGACCACGGTGGCTCCGACCGCCATCAGCATGGACGCGCAGAGCGCAGCCGCGACCGCAAACGAGAATTCCGCAAACCCCGGTCGCAGCACGATGAGCATCCCCACGAACCCGAGCGCGGTGGCCGTCCAGCGCCGGGCCCGCATGCGCTCCCCCAGAAAGACGGCGATCAGCACGGCCGCGAAGACCGGGGCCGAGAAGTTGATGGCGGTGGCCTGTGCGAGGGGAATGTTGCTGACGGCGAAGAACCAAAGGTACATCGCGGTGAACCCGAGGAGGCCGCGAACGACCTGCAGGCCCGGCCGCTTGGTCTTGAGCGAGCGGATTCCCGCGGGCCAGACCAGCAGCAGCACGAAAATGAGCCCGAACAGGGAGCGGACGAACAGGAGTTCGAACAGGCCGTAGCGGGACGACAGCTCGCGGACCAGCGTGTTCATGAGGGTGAAGAAGACGTTCGCGAGGATCATCCACAGGGCGCCGCGCACGGGAGGAGGGATGGCGGCCCAGAGAATTCGGATCCTGTGCAGACTCATTGCCAAGACCTGGGAAGTTGCCGTCCTACAGGTCTTGTCGGACCGCCGGTTCGGCGATCAGCGGCGATGTTCGTTGAGTCGCGGCATCAGTTCGACAAGGTTGCAGGGGCGAAACCGATTGTCGAGTTGGTGGACGAGAATGTCGTCCCAGCCGTCGCGGCAGGCGCTCGGCGAACCCGGCAGCGCAAACAAGTAGGTGCCGTCGGCGACTCCGGCGAGCGCCCGGGACTGCATCGTGGAGGTGCCGATCTTCGAGAAACTCAGCATCCTGAAGAGCTCTCCGAAGCCGGGGATGTCTTTCTCCACGACGCGCTCGAACGCCTCCGGCGTGACGTCGCGTCCCGTGATGCCGGTGCCGCCCGTTGCGATGATCGCATCCACCGAGGGATCGGCGATCCATTGCCGCAGCTGCGCCTCGATCAGGCCGGCCTCGTCCCGGACCAGCGCGCGCGCCTGCAGGATGTGACTCGCGGCCGTGATGCGTTCGGCCAGCAGGTTGCCCGAACGGTCGTCGGCCAGCGACCGCGAATCCGATACGGTCAGGACGGCGATCTGCACCGGCAGAAACGGTCTGGATTCGTCAAGACCCGACATAGAGCTCCGTATCGTCTTTTCCGGCTCCGGAGTCCAGCGGGACGTACTGCGGCCACTTGCCGTGGCTCAGGGCGGTCCGGGCCGGTTTGTGCTGCCTGAAGCGGTCTCGATACATCCAGAGACTGGCCAGGACTCGTTTCACGAACCAGCGCGTTTCGAGCAACGGAATGCTCTCGATGAACAGCAGCGGATGGTCGGCGTCGATCCGCTCCTTCCAGGCGACCCAGTGGCGCGCCCCCGCGTTGTAGGCCACCAGGGCGCCGATCAGATCGCGCCCGATATCGGGGTGCTTCAGGATGTCGCCAAGCACCCGCTGGCCCAGGCGCAGATTGAATACGGGATCGTAGAGGTAGTCGGCGCCGGGACCACGGAGGCGTTGGTCGCCGGTAAGTTTCCGTCCAATTCGCGGCAGCACCTGCATGAGCCCGCGGGCACCGCGCGAGCTCTTGGCACGGATGTGAAAGCCGGATTCCTTGTGGACAATCGCGTGCACGAGGGCTTGATCGATCTCGGTTGCGGCGCTGCCGAGCCAGTCGGAGGCCGGGTAGAGCGCCGATAGATTACGGGACCCTGAACGTTCGAGGCGGCTGCCCAGCCGGATCTGCACGCCAGGCAAGTCGAGCGCCATCGCGAAGGCGAGGAGTTCGGTGTCCGCGGTTCCGCGATCTTCGCCGGCAAGCAGCCTGAACTCGGCGTCGGCCTCGTACATGCGGCCCGCTTGGACCAGCGCCACCGCGCGTTGGGCGGCGGGCAGCGCGAGCATCGCCGATTCCGGATTGACTGTGACCGCCTGCCGGTCAACCCAGCTGTGGCGCTCGGCCAGCCCCAGTTCTTCCAGCGCGAGCTGCCCGTAGAGGGTGAGGGGAAACTCGGCTGCGGTGTGCAGCATGTCCTCGGCGTCCCCGTCGTGGCCGAGGCGGGCGTGGATCCGGGCCGCCCAGTAGGCGCCGCTGGCGGTTTCCCACGTACTGCCGGGCGTGACTGCGGCCTGACCGAAATGCTCGAGCGCGGAATAGGTCAGATCCAGTTGCAGCGCCGCCAGGCCCGCGCGCAGATGGATCCACGAGAATCCAGGCTCCACCGACGTGCTGGCGGCGGCGGCCAGCGTGAACGCACGCCAGTAGTCGCCGTCCGCGTAGTAGCCGATGGCGATCCGGCCCTCCAGCTGCGCAACGTCTTCGGGAGAGAGGTTGTTGGGTCCCCCGTGCAGGCGCGCCAGGGCACGGTCGTACTGCCCCCTGGTGACCAGGCGGATGATGTCCTGGGCGAACCTCCGCTGCGACCGCGTATCGCCGATCTTCAGTGCGTGGCTTGGCCAATCGGGGCCGTAGCCGCCAAGGCGCTTGATGCTGGCCGGCGTCGGAGGCCGATCGTCGTCTGGTCCCTGACGCCTGAGTGCGAGGCGATGGATCAGGCGCGCGCCCGGATGATCGGCATAGGACTCCAGCCATCCGGCGAGGTCCGCGAACGACGAGCGGTACTCCGTCGGATGCATGAGTTTCTGGTAGCGCACGTGGCCAAGCAGGACGCGGTTCCGGAGTCTGGCGATTTCGGATTCCGCCGTGGCCCAGTCACCCTGATCCTGCAGGGTGAAGATGCGCCGATAGCGCTTTGCATCCTCCTGCGAGAGTACGGGCGGCACGCCTGCCCGGAGGAGTTCCTCCGTTACCTGTGCAAGCGGCTTCACGGGCTTGCCTTGTTCGATCGCCGGCGTCGCAGTGTGGCCCGACCCCGCCAGCACGATCGTACCGGCGACCACGACAGCAGTAATTCGTGAGGCTGTGGCCATGTGACGCGCCGCGCTCCCTAGCCGATAAGGGTAGCGCAGCCGGGTCCAAGCGCCGGTTTGCTAGGGATCGCGTATGCCGGTCGTCGCTGCGGACAATGCCGCGAGCCTACAACCGGTACCGGTTTCGGGCGCGGGCGGCCGTGCCGTTGCCGCCCGCCGAAGTCTTTCTTACTCTCTTGCCGGCCGGGGTGGCCGATGGTCGGGATCATGGCTCCATGAACAAGGTGTACGAGGACGCTGCCGTCGCGCTCGATGGGCTGGTGGTGGACGGGATGACGGTGATGGCTGGCGGCTTCGGACTCTGCGGCATTCCGGAGAACCTGATCCTTGCGCTCAAGGAAACAGGCGCGCGCGACCTCACGGTCATCAGCAACAACGCCGGCGTCGATGGCGCCGGTCTGGGCCTCCTGCTGGAAACCCGACAGGTGCGGAAGATGATTTCCAGTTACGTGGGCGAGAACAAGATCTTCGCCCAGCAGTACCTGGACGGCATCCTGGAACTCGAATTCAATCCCCAGGGAACACTGGCGGAACGGATTCGAGCCGGCGGCGCCGGGATTCCCGCATTTTACACGGCGACTGGAGCCGGCACGGTCGTCGCTGATGGCAAGGAAACCCGCACGTTCAACGGCCGGGCGTACGTCATGGAAACGGGACTGGTGTCAGACCTTGCAATCGTGAAGGCGTGGAAAGGTGATACCAAGGGCAACCTGATCTACCGCAAGACCGCCCGGAACTTCAATCCTGTGATGGCCACTGCCGGCAAGGTTACGGTTGCCGAGGTCGAGCACCTCGTTGAACCGGACGAGCTCGACGGCGACCAGATCCACACGCCCGGGATCTACGTCGACCGGATCCTGCAGGGATCCCAGTACAGTCGGGTGGTCGAGCACCGGACCACACGGCCCAGGCCCTGAGCGCGCGAACGGAGGCGACCATGCCTTGGAATCGAACTGAAATCTGTGCCCGTGCCGCGCAGGAACTCCAGGACGGGTTCTACGTGAATCTTGGGATTGGCATGCCGACCGAGGTGGCGAACTTCGTTCCCGAGGGCGTCGACATCACGCTCCAGAGCGAGAACGGGCTGCTGGGCATGGGGCCGTTTCCGTACGAGGAAGAAGTCGATGCTGACCTGATCAATGCCGGCAAACAGACGGTGTCGGAGCTTTCCGACTCCAGCTATTTCTCGAGCGCCGAAAGCTTCGCCATGATTCGGGGCGGGCATGTGGACCTCTCCATCCTCGGTGCCATGCAGGTGGCGGCCAACGGTGACCTCGCCAACTGGACCATTCCCGGGAAGATGGTGAAGGGAATGGGCGGGGCGATGGATCTGGTCGCCGGCGTGCGCCGTGTCATCGTCGTAATGGAACACGTCGCCCGCGACGGAAGCCCGAAACTTCTCGAGGCCTGCACCCTGCCGCTGACCGGACAGGCGTGCGTCGATCTCGTGATCACGGATCTCGGCGTCTTCATGCCGAAGGACGGCGTGGTTCAGGTCGTGGAACTGGCGCCGGGCGTCCAGTTCAGCGACGTCGAGGTGAAAACCGGGGCGCCGCTGGCCGAGGCCCGTCGCGCGGCCTGAACGACTGGCGCGCCCTGCAGGACTCGAACTTGCGACCTGCGGTTTAAAGGGCGGTAGCTTCCCACGAGCAAGAATGCGCGAGCGCCATACTCAGATTTGCTGAGTACGAGCAGCGCAGCCGAATAGTGCCGGGGGGAGCTCTTGGCCGTTCAGAGCGACAGTTGCACGGCTTGAGATATTGTCCGGAGACCTTGCACAGAATGTGGCCCGCTAGGCCGATACCTAGCGACGGCTATCAGACCGATGGCAAGAGGCGGAGGGAGCCGTTCGGGGTAACGTGACTGAATGCGCCGCATATGCCATTCCTCAAGTAGAACATCTAGCTGGAACAAGTCCGGAGACCCAAACTCAATTCACGCGATCGCCGTGCGCCGCTCCTCCGACATCCCGGGCGATGCTTCCAGCGGAGCCGTCTCTAGCACCGGCAGTATGAGCCTAGTGCTGATCCGCTCGTGGGTTCTCGGCGCGTGTGCGAGCCTTGGCAAGTGGGCACAAACTTCACGCTCGATACGGTTGGGGCATCGTGCGACGCAAGTCGAGCTTGTCTTGTTGGGTCGCGAACCGGATGGCGGGCCTGGGCGTGGAAGGTCAGGGCTCTGCAGACGGAAGTGAGCGGCACGGACCCTCGATCTCCGGCCTCGACTCCCGGGCCACCGCGGTCCCGCCAGGTGCCGCTGCCGCGACTTCGAGCACCTCGACCCGGCGCGCTACGAGTGGCTGCCCGCTGTCGCTCCGAGCGTCCCGCCATTGCCGGCTGACGCTGCAGCCCCGGTCAGAACGCGTGGGTGTAGCCCACCTGGACGCCGACCTCGCGCACGTGAAACCGGTGGTCGATGCGAGGCATCCCGAGCGCCGATCCGTCCCCTCCGGTGCGGAACTCCAGCTCAGCGGCCGAGTACCGAACTTCCAGCCCGATGCGGCTTGCCAGGCTCCCCCATTCGGCACCCATACCGACCACTCGCGGCCGCAGCGTGTGCTCGGCCACACTCCGGATTGCTCTGCCACCGATGTCGGAACCGCGCCGCACGGTTGCCCGTTCCCAATGCACGCCGGCGATGAGATAGACCGATCCCCCTTCGCCCAGCAGCCCGCCCGGCGCGTACCCCAGCCGGGCGTTCATGCCGACGCCGCCTTCCTTTTCCACGCTCCACGGGCCGGGCCACACGTCCCGGTCGCCAACGCCAGTGCCCTCCCGCAGGTAGCCCGCCGGGCCGCCGCCCCCGTGGAATGCCGCTTCCAACTCTCCCGAAACGTACAGGCGGTCGGCGACGAAGGTTCGGTAGCCGAGCGACGCCCGCAACGTGCCGGCCCCGCGCCGCACCTCGTTTGTCGCGGTCTCGTAGCTCGCGGGTGGCACGTCGAGACCGATTCCCTTTGTGTAGTCGGCGCTTGCCCGCTTCCAACCGGCCGCGATGCCGACGTACGGCCCTTCCTGCGCGTCGGCGTACTGGGTGGCCGTGAGCAGTAGAACACAGGCCGCAAGCAGCGTGCCCCTGTAACGTCGCATCCGATCACCCGACAAGGCCATTCCGTTGCGACCCGTACGGGATGGCGTCACCCTGCCGCCGCAACTTCCGGATCGTACGCGATGCATGCGGCCGTTACCATTTCTGGAAGCCGGTGCGGAAGGTTGCGCGGGATGTGCTGGAGGCGGACAGGACGGAGCACTGGATCTCGACGGTAGCGACCGGGCCAGGGTGCGGCAGTCAGCCGCGGCGATCGTGGACGACTACTCGGACGACACGGACACCACGGGCACGGTCGCGGTCGGCGGCAAGGCGTCGGGCGAGATCAACTACAGGAACGACAGCGACTGGTTCGCGGTGACCCTCGAGGCGGGCAAGACCTACGAGATCACGCGGTCGGGCACGAAGGACGGGGCGGAGACCTCCCTGATCCTGGGCTCCATCTTTGACGACGAGGGGGAGTTCATCGACGGAACGCATTGTTTGCCGGGGGAGGCGACGAAGCCGAAGCGGTTCACGCCGGACGAGGACGGAACCTACTACGTGTCGGTGTCCTCGTATTCCTCTGCGCCCGTCCCCGGCTTGCTGGGCGCCTACACGCTGTCCGTCGACGAGGTGGATGCCCTGTAGCCGCACGGGCGCGGCAGCGCAGCGGGACGGCCGGCGGCGGTCAGGCGGAAATCCGCACGACTCGTACCGAGTGCGCCCGGGCGTCGGCTGGGACTTGCCCCACTTCACGCAAAGCCCTTCTCGCAGCGGTGCCGCGGTGACCAATCCACTCCTCCGGGGCGCGGCCGATTGCATAGCAGGCAATTCGTGCATATATTGCATGCATTATGGGCATGCAGTACACTATCCGTTCCATTCCCGAGGCCATCGACCGCGCCGTGCGGCACCGCGCCCGGCGAGAAGACAAGAGCATCAATGCGGTCGTGGTCGAAGCGCTCGCCCGTGGTCTGGAACTGGAGGCCGGATCAGCCGAGCATACGGACCTCGATCATCTGATCGGCACCTGGCAGGAGGATCCAGCCTTCGACCTCGCCGTCGCCGATTTCGAGCGCGTCGACGCCGACGCGTGGCCGTGAACGTCGCCCTCGACACCAGCGCGTACAGCGATTTCATGCGCGGCGACGGCGACCGGGTGCGGGTGGTCCGCGCCGCGCGCACCATCGCCCTGCCC
>JAJEGJ010000036.1 GCA_022819905.1 Alphaproteobacteria bacterium | reverse complement strand
GGTCACGATGCTCGACCGCGACGTGGCTCAGCGGTCGATGGCGCCCGGCGCTCAGGTTGAAGTCCGCTTCGCGGATAGCGTTGATCTCCGCGAACCACCACTTTCTCGGCCACTCGACTTCCGTGTCGCGGTGGCGCCAGTCCTTTTCACTCTTGTCCCTCTCGCGGTACGCATTCGTCAGTCCGGGTAGGTCGTCATCTTTGATGGGCTGGTCGTGGTTAGCGTCCAATTTGAAACCGTCATTGTCAACGTGCAAGAACATCACGCGGTCGGTCGTGCCGCCTTTCTTGAAGACCAGCACCGATGTCTTGACGCCCGAGTACGGATTGAACACGCCGCCCGACAGCGAAAGCACAGCTTCGACCGTGTTGTTCTCCACCAGCTTCCGACGAAGATCCCGGTGCGCGCCGGTCGAGCCGAATAAGACGCCTTCTGGCACCACGACCCCGCAACGCCCACCTTCCTTGAGGTGGTTCAGCATGTACTGCAGGAACAACAACTCCGTCTGCGCGGTGCGTCCGACCTTCACGTCTTCGACAATCCGGTCCCGATCCAGCCGACCTGAGAAGGGTGGGTTGGCGAGGATTACGTCGAACCCCTGCGACGGCATGCCGAGTTCCGCCTTCGCCGCCCGATCAAGCGAGCGCGTGAGCGCATCCCGTCGCAGCACGCGCACTTGGTCCAGCCCGCGCAGGGTCAGGTTCATCGTCGCAAGCCGCACCATCTGCGGGTCCACGTCCGCGCCGTAGAAGGTTGCCTCGTGCAGTTGGCGCACCGCTTCCCGGTTCAGCGTGTCGCCAAGTCCGCGCTTGAGCGTCTTGCCCTCCGCCTCGATCTCCTCAATGCCGTCGGGGGACGAGTTCGCCAGTCGGATGTGGTCCCAAGCGGCAACTAGAAAGCCGGCTGTTCCTGCCGCCGGATCGTAGATGGTCTCACCAATGCGGGGATCGACCAGTTGCACAATCGCGCGGATGACATGGCGTGGTGTTCGAAACTGGCCGAGTTCGCCCGCTTGGCGGATTTGACGCAGCACATGCTCGAATAGGTCGCCTTTGGTGTCCGCGTCCACCCGGTCGAGGTGCAGGTCGTTCAACTGGCTCACCACCTGGGTGAGCACGGTTGGCTCGTCGATCACCAGCCGCGCTCCGTCCATGAAGTCCGTGGCGCCGGTGGCCGCTAGGTCCGCATGGAAAGGGAACACCTCTTCCCGGACCCAGTTCACTAGGCGCTCGCCGTTCAGCGCGTGTGCCCACGAGGACCAGCGCAGCAGTTCGCGCGGCACTGTGCCCACACCATCCTCCCGGGCGTTGCGCGGGTTGCGCAGTTGCCAGTCGCCCTCAAAGGCGCTCGTGAAGGGGTCTGCGCCGGGTCGCCGCGCCGCCCGCACCCGTGCGGCGTCCGCCGCCTCGTACATATAGAAGTAGATCAAGAAGCTGAGCTGCTCCGCGTTCTGCGCGGGATTGGGATAGCCGCCACCGAACAGGTAGTCGCGGATGCGGTCCACGCCGCGCCGCAGTTCGGGCGTCATTGGCACGGTTGACTCCTCATCGCGGTTGCTCGCCTAAAGGGGAACCCTTGGCGGTTCCCGCTTCGAGCACCTGGGCGTTGAACCGGGTGATTAGCTCCCCAAGTGCGTCCGTGCCACCAAACACGCGACGCGCCTGATCGTAGCCGCCGAGGGCGTCGAAGGGGTGTTCGTCCAAGTGGTAGTCCCCGAACGGTTCGGGATGCATGGCGTCCGCCATCATCCGGCGTCCGATAAGGCCGGCCCAGCGCGCCTGCTCCGCCGTGAAGGTCTGTGTTCCGCGCCACGCCTCGAAGCGCAGCCCGATTTCCGCGGCCCGCGTCTCGTGCTTTGGCGTGCGCACGATCCGGCCGTCTTCATCGAGCGTCAGCCATTCTCGGGTTGAGGGGTCGATGTGGTCGTCCACGTCGAGCGTGAGCAGTATGCGGGGGTCGTGTTCCAGCTTGTACGTGGCTCTCTTCTCGATCAGGGTACCCGCGATGTCCTCCTCATCGTCACCGTGGAAGTCTGTCACCCCTACGAAGTCGAACAGGGTGAAGTCCGTCTTGCCGATGTGGTCTGCCTTGCGCGTTCCGCGACCGCGCATCTGCCGGTACAGGATGGCGCTTCGCGTGAACCTCGCCATGACCAGATTGACCACTTCCGGGCAGTCGAAGCCCGTGTCGAGCATGTTCACGCTGACCAGTATCTGCGGGAACTTCTCCTTCTTGAACTGCTTGATGATGGCCCCGGCGTCAGGCGCGGGACCGCCTCCGACGTCGCTCACCACAAAATCCGCGAAGCGGGTGGCCGGATCGGGCTTGAGGTCCGCGAAGTGCTCGTCGAACATTG
This sequence comes from Alphaproteobacteria bacterium, assembly GCA_022819905.1. GTDB lineage: Bacteria > Pseudomonadota > Alphaproteobacteria > TMED109 > TMED109 > VXPW01. The sequence continues at coordinate 5,062 of JAJEGJ010000036.1, read as the reverse complement.
CCGCCAGCGTCTGCGCATGGCGTCTGGTCACTGCAAACACGATGGTCTTGCCAAAGGTTGGTGTGCGGCGGACGCCGTCCTTGCCCATGAATCCCTTCTCGAAGCAATCGCGAAACTCGCGCACCATCGCCCGGTTGCGCTCCGGGATGGTGAACTTCCGCTCCAGGGCATGGGGGTCCACCGTGATGCGATCGGCTACCCCGAACAGCTTCTCGAACTCATCCTTTGTCGCCTGGTCCATCGCACTCCAGTCGATCTCGTCCCGCCTGACAGTGAACCCGCCGTCAGCGGCGGTCTTGACCGTCATTGCCTTGTAGATGCGGTAGGGCACGAGATGGCCGTCGTCGATTGCCTCGCGGAGCGTGTAGCGGAATGTGGGCTCTTCAAGGCCGAAGAAGCGTAGCGTGTCCCGCACGAACTGACCGTCCTCCGGATCGGGCAACTCGTGTGCCTCGATAGTGCAGGGCGTCGCGGTTAGGCCAAGTTGGATGCCGTCGAAGTGCCGCAATGCGCCGCTCCACTTGCCGTAGATGGAGCGGTGGCACTCGTCCGTGATCACGAGGTCGAAGTAGCCGGGTGAGAGATCCCGGTACTCGGCGATCATGGTTTGGAGCGTTGCGATGGTGATGCGCTTGGCGCGGTCGAACCCGCGCCCGGGGCGAAGCACATGGCAGGGGTAGTCGCGCAGGTGGTCCGTGAAGGCGTCTTCCGCCTGACCCGCCAGAGCGATGCGGTCCACCAGGAACAGGACGCGGGTGACTACGCCGGCCTCAAAGAGCCGCTTGACGAACGCGGCGGCAGTGCGCGTCTTGCCGGTTCCAGTCGCCATCTCGACCAGCAGGCTGCGCCTGCCTCGGGATATCTCCGCGCACAGCGCATCGATACACTCGATCTGGTAGTCGCGGTCAACGATGCGCCGGTCGGTTTCGACGGAGGAGAGGTCGCGGCGAATCTGCCGGGCGGCAATCCGGCGCTCCAAGTCGTCTTGGGAGTAAAAGCCCGCAATTTTCCGCGCGTGGGCGTCGGTTTCGCGGTCGAGAAACCAGACCTCCTCGCCGTTGGACAGGAAGGCGAAGGGGACTTCGAGTTGTTCGGCGTAATGGCGGCCTTGGTCCTGGGCGGTGATCGGATCGATGCCCGCGTGCTTCGCCTCCAGCGCCGCCATCGGGCGACCGGCGCGGTCGCAGAGCACGTAGTCGGAGCGAGTGCTGTCGGGCAGGGTGTGCTCGAAGAGGACACTGGTGCCGTCGGTGACATCCCATCCGGCGTCCTTCAGGAGCGCGTCGATCTTGACGCGGGCGAACGCTTCGGTGGTGCTACTCACACAACAGCCTTGAAATTGGGAGGATCGAGCTTAAGGGCAACGAGGTGCTGAGATTTCGGATCGTGATACTGGCCACCACCGTGCTTGCAGAACTACCAAACCCGTAATCTACGCAGCGATCGCGACGCAATCAAGCGGGATAGCTCTATCCTCATGGCCCATTAGAGCGCCGCCTTGGGCCGGCCCCAAACCCAATCGGACTCGAGTCCGATTGCGGGGCTTCTTGGTCGATTCGGGTTGCTACGGGGTGCTTTTCGCTCCGAAATTGCACCTGCGGTCACTCGAATCTAGCTGTCGTTGGCATGTGACCACAGGCCCGATGTCTTGATGCCACTCTCAAGACTGTTCGCCCTAGGGATATACTCTCGCGCTCGACAACACGTTGGCGTCCGCCTTTTGCCTAGGCATCGCCCCCCCTAAGCTCGGACGTCGGGATGGATCGGTTCCGCCTGCGCATATGATTCGATTAGCTCGTTCACACTGCCGACCGCCAGCCAGTCTTCTCCGTACCCGCCCCCGCACTGCTCGTAGATAGCCCGCCCTCTTGCGCGAACCGTCTGTCTTCCTTTCCCAACGACACAATCCCTAAGATTTCTACGACCGAGTTTGACAACTAGTTTCTGCGGCTCCTCAATATGCGTTTGAACGGCGGCATCAAACAAGGCCAAGAAGGTGTAATCTCCGACCTCTACATCGATGAATCCCACAAGATTCTTGAGCAATCCGTCTTCCAATAGACGCCCACTCGCCGCGGTGAGGAGTTGCACCTCCGCTACGCCAAGAATGCCCCAGAAGATCATCAACTCACCGTGGGCCGCCACTACGTCGTCGAGCGACAACTCTATTCGGCCCGCGTTACTCCTTTCTGCGACCGACTTGAGGACGCCAATAGCACCCGCCAAACATTGATCCACCACGGGATCTTGACGAATAGTTGCGGTTGGAAAAACCGTTTCGGGCACGTTGTCGCCCGTGACCTGTATTTTCAGCTCTTCCTCGTTCCAGGACAGCATCGTCGCTAGCTGTGCCAACCGTTCCGGTTGAAGCTTTGTGGCCGCTGTCGCTTGAAGATTCAACCCGACTCCAGACCCGGTCGACACAACAAGCGCGAATAGTTCGTTAACGAACCCCAGTTTCCCAAGCTCGCCCGGACGAGAGCCTGCCCGCGACATCCTTGCCACGGACGGGATGGCGATCAATCCGTCCTTCGTCTTGAGTTCTACCACGCACTCGTCTTCGCGCTGCCGCTTCATCGTGAAGACTGCTGGCGCTTTGATGTCCTTCACTGGTTCCGGGAGCGCGATACCGAAACGCTCGTCGAACACCGTGAACCGCGATACCCTAAGTTCGTCCTTGATCCCGAGCTCAAGGTCAACGAGATCATTCACGCCACCAGTTCCAACAAAGGTTATGTTCGCCCGGTAGTTCTTGTTGCCGTATCCGAGACTCTCCGCCAGTTTCCTTTTGTCGCTGCCGTAGCTGTCAGAGAGGCTCCGCACACAGTCCACCAGCCATGGCACCAGACCCGCTTCTAACCGCTCCTCGTTGTCGGGGAAACCGAACGTTATTCTGGCCTTGTGTGTGGACTTCCGACGCACGAACAGCTCCCGCCCGCGCTTCAGCGCGCGAGCCATGTCCTTTTCCCCGAACATCCTCGCGAATATCTCCCGCCCTGATGTCGTCTCGTGATAGAGCACCATAAAACAGGGTTCCGATTTGTTGGCTAGTTCCAGTGCGTTGCTAACCTTCATCGACAGGCGTCGGCGCACCCCTCCGGTCCATTTGACCTGAACAAGCACCGATCGAGCTGCGGGCCTTTGGTCGTGAGGAGTCTGTGCCTCCACTTCTTGGGGGACTTCGACCATGAAGTCCCAACCGTGGTCGTCCTCCAGCGACGGGTTGCATGTGATTCTTGCCAACGAACACTGGAGCTTGAATGCGTCCTGCGCTGGCCGTCCCATCCTCTGATCCATTTTCCTAGGCCTCTTTTCCCCAGCTGCCATCTAGAACTTCAGCCTTCGTCGAAATCCGTCGGTGCATCACATTGGTCATCGTTCCCATCAGGCGCGATCTCTCGCATCCCCACCTCCAGGCTACGTGGCCTCGATCTCCCGCCGGGCCGCTGTCGCCAAGAATGCCGAACGAGTCATCCGGCGCTGCTTGACGCGCTACAGCTTGGCCTCATCGTCGATGGCTTCGAGAAGGCCGCGGTCGAGGGAGATGTTGACCCTCCGCGAGGTGCCCCGGTCGAGAAGGAGCGGGATCAGTACCAGGTCAGCCCCCCGGCACCAGTCGGCTAGTTCTGGATCTGCCTTGATGGCCTCGATGGTGCGTGGCTCCGGAATCGCCTCGCCGTCCTCGGCAAGCCCCTCCACGTGGAAGGCCAAGACTTCGCTTCCGTGGCGAATCGCGTCGTCGACCGTGTCCCAGACCGATACGCAGCCCGGAAAGTCGGGGAAGCTGACGCCATAGCCAGCCTTGTCTCGGTGGATGAAGGACACGTAGCGCATCGTCTATTCCTCCTTACCTGCTCCATCCCGCCTGTCGGTAGATCGACGCCACCGTTCCGAGCGGAATGTCCTTGTTCGGGTGCGGTATCGTGACCCGTCCCGGTTCGGCTGGGTGCTTGAAGCCGACTCCCCGGAGACTGCAATGGGAGGCGGACATCAGTTCTTGCCGAGAACGTCCGTCAGTTTTTTGGCCTTCCGTAGTCTTGCGAAGGACGTATAGCGAGAGTTCTGCATGGCCGTAGGGAGGGCGTCTCCTAAAGGTATGGGTTCAATGGACTTTGCGGGCTCCGAAAACACGAGTTTGTATTTTCCGTCGTCGCCATAGGGCTCGATACAGGAGACAGGGGCGTAGTGTGTGATGGCCGAAATAGGTTGCGTCTGGTAAGCAGCGATGTACTTGATCTTGTCGAGCATGCCGCCCGAAATGCGGATCGCGTACCAACAGTCTTCACCGAGGAACACCTTTTGGAATCCTTCTTTCTGAGCCGGAACGATGATCGTGTCGCGCTTCTGGCCGTCGACTCCAGGATCAGTGGCGCGCTGGACCGCCATCGCCTTCGGGAATTCGAATACCCGTAGACCGACTAGAGGAAGGATCTGTAGAATTTCCTTCATAAACCCGTGCGTGTCGGCTTTCTCGGCTTCGGTGAGCACAGGCTCTTGCGGCGCATTACCGTTGTCTAGGCGGCAACGCCCTGTCTCCGTCGCCCGCTTGATGAGGGCATATTCGAGCCAAGTGATGTGAGCCCGGTTCAGTCCACCGCTGGTCGAAACGAACACTGCGGCCCAATCCCAGAAGTCCTTATCTTTGTGGTGCGAGTCAATGCGGCCATTAACGCCGTCAGCCTGCCCGATATAGAGAGTGGGCCGATCGTCGTCCTCGGCATCGTAGCCAACGAGAACGTAGGTGCCTGCGCTCTGCATTTCAGGGCGTTGGCGTACGTTGGACCAGTCCGACCTGCGAAAAACCAGCCCGAGACCGGTCCAGTTCATGCGGCTGATCAAACGGACCCCTTCTGGGTCGCCGTCAGGGACAAAGATGCGAATAGTAAACGGATCGGCCATCACTGCCTCGTAGCAAGTGGTGCGGAGCTTGAGTCGTATAGGGTTAGTGTAATGGTTCCTTCCCGCATTTTCTCTACCGCATCGTCAATGTGATGCATCGCAGTGATCTGGCGGCCAGGGCGGGCCGAGGTTGCGCACCACTTCATGCACGCTCTGTTTTCAC
>JAJEGJ010000026.1 GCA_022819905.1 Alphaproteobacteria bacterium | reverse complement strand
CCCCGACGCCGCCTTCGACCCGAACCACGGGTTGCCCATGGCACGCACCATAGGCGCCGAGTCCTACGTTGTCAAGCCTCCTTCAACTCGCCACCTGCCCGACCCCGCGCCCGACCCTCGCCAAAATGAGAATTGCTGGCGCTACCACCTTTCGGGCATCCCGCTCTGCCGGGCTGCCCGCCGAATACCATAGCCATCAACCTGGGCGGAGGGTAGCTCCCCGAGCCCGGCGAATAGGCGGGGCTTCCTCACGTTCCGAGAGGTGGTAGCAACGGCCCGGCGCCACTTTCGAGCGCCGGGAACCACCTCTCGGAGATTCCCATGCGTATTCTCAACTGGCCCTTGTTGGCTGTTGCGTTTGCACTCGCGCCGTTGGCGCATGCTCAAGTGTCCCTTCCGCCAAAACAACCCGTAGTCGTCGCGCAGACAGTCGACTACCGTACCGAGATCATCGCCTACGTGGTCGACCCCTGCTTTCTCGATTCAGTCAAGCGTAATCGTGTCGAGGGCGTCAGCGACCAGGACATGTTGGCACTGCTGAAGGTGATGCAAGCCGGTGCCGTCGACGACATGGTCGGCAGTCTGCTCCCCGTCGTGCAGAAGATGGAGACCCTTGAGCAACGTGCCATCATCTATGCGACAGGCGCTCAAGTCTGTATCAATGCCGCGCGCAAGGGTCAGTAGGGAGGCTTCCGTCATGGCGATGAAACCCTGTCGGGAGTGCAAGCGGGAAATTTCCTCCCACGCCAAGACGTGCCCGCATTGCGGCGTCAAGGACCCGTTCAAGGCACCGTTCATCCGCGGGCTCGACAACCTCGGGAGCGGCATGATCAAGCTCGGATTGCTCCTCGTTGTCCTGTACATCCTGTTCGCGATGCTCGCGTGCGCCCCCGTTGGTGCCGACGACCACCAGCGGGTCGCGTGGGACGCGCTACAGCCCGGCAAGGCGCACATGATTCGCACGCAGGTCCACTCGCACGCCCACTACCTGCCGGTCCGCGCGGGCGTCGTGCGCTTCCCCGGCGGCGGGTTCTTCAAGGTGCACGAGCGCGTCACCCACGAGAGCACGCTCTGGTACCTCACGACCTGGGTGAAGCCCCGCTCGCTCGATCCGAACGACAACGTCAAGGGGTGGGTACGAGCCGCGGAGCTCCACGAACACGGGGCCTACGTGGTGCGAGGGTATGATTGACTCCAACTCACGCCAACCGGTAGAGAACTGATGGCAAAAGTGCATCTCGTGGACAAAGCGCAAGTCCATCCGGCAAAGTTCGAGCTGGATGGAGCTACCCCGATTGTGCCGATGCGTGCGGTTGTCTTGCGTGTTGTCGCTCCAACCACTGACGAGTGGCCCATCCCTTCCCGCGAGGGAGATCAATTTCTAGCGTTTCACCCAGAACTTGCCCGCGAGATTGCGGAAGCTCTCGTGCTTGCCGCTCGGGAAGTGGAGTAGTTGCAGGGGGACTGCGGTGACGAGTAGACATGACAAACCCTCGCGATTACCATGATGGAATCGCGATGTGACTCGTTCTCGTCATGTCTGGGCGCAAGCGGACTGCCATCCACCTCGCCACCGAGGGCCACGCGCCCTTACCCCATGATATCACCTACTCCGCGCCCCAGATGACAGCCCGTTGGGCTGCTTCAGGGTCTCGTATGTCAGGCACTTGCCCTCGAAGCCCCGGACCACCATGCCCATCTGTACGAGCGTGTCCTCGTCGCGCAGGTTGTGGCGTCCGGAGAACTCCTGGACGTACCGGTCCAAGTGCTTCGGGCTGAACTTGTGGTAGATCCCCTGGTGGGCGCGCTTCATCATCGCCCAGAACGATTCCATGCCGTTCGTGTGCGCCATGCCGCGCACATACTCGCTGACCGAGTGCCGGACGGTTTCGTGCTTCCTCGGGAGTCCCATGTACGCTGAGGCGTCATCCGTGTAGACGGTGGCATCCGAGGCGGTGTTCTCGACGACGAACCCTTGGAGCGTCAGCGCGTCGACACGCTCCGTGACCTTGGCCCGCACCTGATTCGTCGCGCGGTCCTTCAGGCCGACGACTGCGGTCTTTCCCACGGCACCGCGACCCGTTCCGGCCAGTGCCTTCCGCTTCGCGTTCGACATGTTCTTCCGGCGTCCCCCGAAGTAGCTCTCGTCGCCTTCGACCGGACCGGCGAACGGATTGCTGCCGTCTGAGAACGTCTTGCGGATGCGGTGCGCGAGGAACCATGCGCTTTTCTGCGTGATCTCCAAGTCGCGGTGCAGCTTCATACTGCTCTGCCCCTTCAACGACGTGGTGAGCAGGTAGATCGCGATCACCCAGACCTGATACCCAAGGTGCGATCCCTGCATTGGCGTTTTCGATCTGACGCTGAATCGCTTGCGGCACTCCCGCTCGGCGCAGCGCCACGGCATCGACGGGTGATTGTTGCGCCGCACGTTGAACGACCCGCAGTGCGGGCACCACGGCTCGTCGCCCCATCGTTGCTCTTCCAGCCACGCTTGGGCCGCGTCGTCATCGGGGAACTTGCGGAACAAACCGCGGAGACTGATACCCTCACGGTGTGCCTTGCCCGGTGCTTTCCTCGCCATGCCGTTGTCCTTCCATAAGTCGTTGTTCAGAAAGGACTATACCACGATTTGGGCAATGAAGTATATAATTTCCAAAGTATAGCCACCGTCCCGCGGCCGGCACACTCCTTCGGTGCCGGCTGCCCTGCGCGATCGTCCCGCCCGCTGTCGGACGGCGTCCCGAGCGCTGTCGGTCGCGTTCCGCGCCGCGATCGCGGTCGCCTCGCTTCGAGGAACGTCGATTCCGTACGATGTCGAATTTGCGACACCGCGGGCGATAAAGCTGAACTCCCGCTCCGGGATTCCATCGATGATCGACCCGCCTCGGACGCCTCGGGAGGTCCTGCGTCATGAAGTTTCAGCTAGCCATCAACATGG
>JAJEGJ010000067.1 GCA_022819905.1 Alphaproteobacteria bacterium | reverse complement strand
CCGGATGCTGTCGAGGTCCAGCTCGTCGAGCCCGACTCCGTGGCGGGCGATGATCCGCAGGCGCGCCTGCCGTGACATCATCTGCGCGTCGATCCTTCCGGTCTTGTGAAGCACCGCATCCGCGTCGGCGATGCAGGCCAGGGTGTCCGTCGCCGACACCGGCTCCGGAAGCACGGTGAGCTCCGCGGTGTCGCGCAGAATGTCCAGCCCCTCGGCTCTGACGTTGCCGAGCACCAGCACCCCCCAGCGCTTGTCTCCGCCCGCCATCCCCGACGCCTATACGCCGCCGTAGGCGCTGAATCCGCCGTCGACCGGCGTGACCGTGCCGGTGACGAACCGCGAAGCGTCGCTCGCGTACCACAGCGCGGTGCCCACCAGGTCCTCGACGCTGCCGAGCCGACCCATGGGCGTGTGGTCGATGATCCGGCGCGCCCTCTCGTTGTAGCTGCCGTCATCGTTGAACAGGCTTGCGCGCATTCGCTGGTTGGGGAAGAAGCCGGGGGCGATGGCGTTGACCCGAATCAGGGGCGTGTAGTGTCTGGCCACGTGGCAGGCCAGCCACTGCGTGAAGTTGCTCACCGCCGCCTTGGAGGCGGCGTAGGCCGGACGGCCCTCGAGCGGCCGGACCGCGTTCATGGAGCTGATGTTGACGATGGCGCCACCCGTGTCATTGGCCACCATCCTGGCACCGTGGAACAGGCAGGGCAGCACCGCGCCACCCATGAAGTTCAGGGACATGGTGTCCTGGATGGCCTGTGGCGCCAGGTCGAAGAATCCGGTGCCGGGGCCCGTAATGGCGGACTTGAGGTTGCCGCCGGCGCTGTTGAGCAGGATGTCGATTCGACCGAAGTCGGCGACGATCCGGTCGGCATTGGCGTTCACCCCGTCGGCGTCCAGCACATCGACCCGGTAGGCGCGGGCGGTGACTCCCATGCGGGAGACCTCCGCCTCGATGCGTCGGGCCGCGTCGGCGTTGCGGTGGTAGATCAGGGCCAGATTGGCACCGGCGCGGGCGAATCCCAGGGATATGGCCCCGCCAATCGCGCCGGATGCCCCAGTGACGACAGCCGTCCGCCCGTCGAGCGAGAACAGGTCCTTCACGGCTGGCTGCTCCGTCCGGTCGCGGCGAGCGCGGCCGGATTGACGACATGCCGGAGCGCCTGCCCCCGGGAGAAACGCAGAATCTCCTCGACCGCTGCCATGGCGACGGCCTTCTGCGCCTCGGCGGTGACCGAGGCGATGTGCGGCAGCACCAGGCAGTTGTCCAGGCGCAGCAGCGGCTCCGACGCGCTCACCGGCTCCCCCGCGAGGACATCGGTGGCCGCGGCATCGATCGCCCTGCGCTCCAGCGCGTCGTACAGCGCCCGTTCGTCGACCACCCCGCCACGGGAAAGGTTCAGCAGGATGGCGGTCGGCTTCATCAGTGCGAGCTCCCGCGCCCCGATCAGGTTCCGGGTCCGCTCGTTCAGCGGTACGTGGAGCGAGACGACGTCGCTCTCCTCGAGCAACGTGCCGAGGTCGACCAGCGTCAGGGGCAGATCGGCGAGGTTGCGGGCGGAGGGTCGGGGGTGGTGGGCGAGCACGCGCATCCCGAGCGCGGACACCCGCTGGACCACTTCCCGGCCGATCCGGCCCACGCCGACGATGCCGAACGTCTTGCCCGACAGCTCGCGGCCCAGGAAGCCCAGGCGGTCGGGCGCTCCGGCACGGCAGGCGGAGGCGGCCGGAACCAGCCGGCGGGCAGCGGCAATCATGAGACCGACGGTGTACTCGGCAATCGTGACCGCGTTCACTCCCGGGGTGTTGGTAACGACGATGCCCCGATTGGTGGCATGGTCGACGTCGACGTTGCTGTAGCCGGATCCGTGCCGCGCGATGAGGCGAAGCCGAGGCGCCGCGTCGATGATCCGGGAGTCGATGGGGACAGGATCGGTCTTGCTGAGGATGACGTCGACGTCGGCGACGCGACGCCGCAGCTCTTCCGGCGTCACGTCTTCGTCGCCCACGTCGACCCGCGCACCGCGGGCGAGAAGGGCCTGGGCCTGCGGGTGTACCGGCTCGGTCACGTAGACGGATATCGGGGCGGATATCGGGGCGGATATCCGGGCCGACAACCCGGCCGGGCGCCCTGCCGGGTTCATGCGGCGCGGTCCCCGCATGGAGCCATGCCGCGCGGCATCAGGGGATGGTGAACCCGCCGTCGACGGGAATCGTCATTCCCGTGATGTAGGCCCCGAGATCCGAGGCGAGGAACGCGACCAGGTTGGCGTAGTCCACGGGCTCGCCCTGCCGCTTCAGCGCCAGGCGGGCGAACACCCGCTCCGTCTCTCCCGGGCCGCGATGGAACATGGTGCCGTCGCGGCCGCCGATCTTCGCGGTGGAGGTGAATCCCGGCGCGATGGCGTTCACCCGGATGTCGTGCTCGCCGAGCTCCCTCGCCAGGAGCCGGGTCGCCATGATCACGCCCGCCTTGGAGACGCTGTACGGTCCGCGGCTGACGTTGGCGTTGAGGCCCGTGGACGAGGACAGGTTGACGATTGCGCCCCCGCGTCCCTGCGCGATCATCCTCCGGGCCGCGTGCTGGGTGCACAGCACCATGCCCTTGAGGTTGGTGTCGAAGACGGCGTCCCACTCCTCGTCGGAGACCTCCATCAGGGTCTCGCGGCTGGAGATGCCGGCGTTGTTCACCAGGATGTCCACGCCTCCCAGCTCGGCGGCGCAGGTCTCGACCATACGCTCCACCTGGTCGCGCCGGCGGACGTCGCAGACCACCGTCAGGGCCCTGCGGCCCAGCCGCTCGATTGCCGCCGCCGTCGCCGTCATGCTGTCATCATGGTCGAGATCGGCGAGGCAGACGTCGGCGCCGCACTCGGCGAGACGGATCGCCTGGGCGGCCCCGAGCTGGCGCCGGCCGCCGGTGACGATTGCGACGCGATCGGCGAGGATGATGGAGGGTGGCATGGTGGTGAGATGTCGGCGGTTGCTGTAGGAATCGTCTCGCACGGAAACGTGGATGAACGTGCATCAACGACCGCAGCGGCGTAGCCACCCGATTGTCGCATGAACTCGTTCGCCTCGTTGTCCGGATGAACGGATGAATTGGACCTCAGACCTCACACCCGACGCAGGTCTGGGGCTCTCCGACGGCGGCGCGCGCGACTGGCGCCTCGGTTGGCGGCTCACCTCGGCGGCGCCGGGCGACCCCGGCTTCAAGGTGGCCTCGACGCGACCCGCCGCGAGCCCACCAACGACAACGGCACCGGGCACGGCGCGATGCTGCGAAGCCTCATCTGGTGGTAGGGCGCGCCGGTGAGCCGGGCGGGCGATGTCTGGCCGCGAGACGTTCATCGTGCGCGTCGCGGAGGACGCCATGGCCCCGCGCGTGTGGATGGGCGACTATGTCTGGGTCGACCCCGACGAGCCCGACGAGCCCGCCGCGCACGGCCGCCTGGTCGCGGTGCGCGACCCCGGGCGCGGCGGGGAAACCGTCGTCGGGCTCCTCATCGAGCGCGCGGGATCCGGCGCCCGTCGCGCGCGTCGCGGCGAGGAATCGGGTCCGCTCTTCGGCGGCGAGGTATTTTGGGCTCAGGGCGCCAACCACGGTGAAGACCGGCTCGGCCATCGTCTCGGCTTGGGCGTCGGGAACGCCAGCGTCCTTCGGCCGCCGCGCGAAGCGCAGCGTGTCAATTGCCGTGGTGGCCATGGGATGCGTCCGGCGCGAAAAGCGACATTACTTATGTGAGAACTGTCTGTCTGGCGGAACCGCCAGCGCCGTGGATTGCCGGTTCAGGGCCGCGCTGGAGCCTCGGGCGGTCGGGAAATGATACCGTTCGCGAATTCGCGTCTACTGCCGGATTCGCGGTTGGGGATCCATTCTGGCCAGCCGCCCGGTGGCCTCCGCTGCAGACGTCATGGGCGTCTGCTTAAATCGATCGGAAGTACGTGGCGTGGTTCGGCGATGGGATCGCCCGGCATCGCCGGCCCCAGAAAGGTTATGTTTTCGTAGAAATCATCCAGCGCGACGAATGTGCCGTTCCGCTCCGCCCACTCACGCATTCGCCGGTTACAGCTATGCCGCCAAGACAACACTTCGATTCGCCATCCTCGCTTGTGCATACGCTCCAAGTCGGCGTGAAAGCCAACACCATCGATGAAGCCGCTACCGTCGCCAGTCAGCAGCACCGCGATCCCGGGATCGCCGTTGTAGTCGAGCGCATCGCGGAGCATTGCGGTCTGCAAGGTCTGATCGACACCCTGCTCTCGGCCTTCAATCGCGCCGCGCTCTAGCAGTTCTACGGTAACCCCTTCGTTCTCCATCCGATTCCAGACGTGCCGTAGCTCCGGGGGAACGGATCCAACTGCGATTGCGCGTTCGATGTCGCGCCCCGCGCGAGCCAGCACCAACAGGTTCCGGAAGTCAACGCGTACTCGGTGCCGGGCGTTTGCCCCCTCTCGCTCTACAGCGACACCACGAGCGCTGATGAAGATGTTGGAGTTATCCCAGTAGATGAAAACCTTTTCCATTTTGCGGTCTGCCCTGGTTCCGGACTTGGGATTCTGTAATGTGGATCCAACGAAGCGGCTACTGGAAAGGGACGACGTACCGCGTCCAGTACTCCCGGGCGCGGGCTTGTGCTGCGGCGATCTGAGCCCGAGACATGTGTTCGGCGACGAGTTCCTTGAGTTCTTTGGCGCTCGTGTTGCCCTGCGCCGCAGCAATGCTGAACCAAGCGTATGCGTTCACTGTGTCCTCGGGGACACCTTCGCCTATAGCGTACATGCCTCCGAGCCTGAACTGGGCTTCAGCGTGCCCCTGCTCGGCTGCGATGCGGAACCATCGTACCGCCTGTACGTCGTCCTCGGGGACTCCTCCTTCCCCGTTGGCATACATGACTCCGAGATTCGACTGGGCGTGGGCGTCGCCCTGCTCGGCGGCGAGACGGAACCACCGCACGGCCTGCACGTCGTCTTCAGGAACACCCTCGCCCTTGGCGTACATGCGCCCGAGAGCGCCCTGCGCGCGGGCGTTGCCCTGCTCGGCGGCGAGGCGATACCACCGTCCCGCCTGCACGTCATCTTCGAGGACTCCTCGACCGTCCGCGTACATGACCCCGAGCATGAACTGTGCGCTGGCGTTACCCTGCTCGGCAGCGAGGTGGAACCACCGTGCCGCCTGCACGTCATCTTCGGGGACTCCTCGACCGTCCGCGTATATCAGTCCGAGAACTGTCTGAGCGCTGGCGTCGCCCTGTTGGGCGGCGAGGCGGAACCACCTCGCCGATTGCACGTCATCCTCGGGGACTCCCTCGCCTTTGGCGTACATGCGTCCGAGAGTTCCCTGCGCCCGGACGTTGCCCTGCTCGGCGGCGCGACGATACCACTGCACTGCAACGGTATCGTCCTCGGGGACACCCTCGCCCCTGTCGTACATGCCTCCGAGCATGAACTGAGCAATTGCTTGGCCCTGTTGGGCGGCGAGGCGGAACCACCGCACCGCCTGCACGTCATCTTCGGGAACACCCTGGCCCATGTAGTACTTGATCCCGAGAGCTGCTTGGGCCCGGGCGTCGCCCTGCTCGGCGGCGCGACGATACCACTGCACTGCGACGGTATCGTCTTCGGGGACACCCATGCCCGTGTCGTATATGCGTCCGAGAGCTACTTGCGCGTGGGCGTCACCCTGCTCGGCGGCATACCGATACCACCGCACCGCATCGGCCGTGTCCTCGGGAGCACCATCGCCGTTACGGTTGGTTGGGTCATCCTTGACTGCAGACTGCTGAATAGCAGCCATCTGGCAGCCAGAAACTGCTATTGCAGTGGCGACAACCGCGATCCAACGGATGACCAAGCAGGTTTGAAATGCATTGAATTTCATGACGGATATGTGTCCGGAAGGAGTCGGAGGGCCGATTTCGCAATTAGGGCTGCGAGGCAACCCGCGGAGAGAAACCGTTTTCTGCTGCCCGCTGCGGGTCAGGATCCGGCACCGCATGTACCGCTTCGATGGTTTCGATGTAACCGATCGGCAAGCCAAGCTCTCGAGCTCCCATAAGCACCCACTCCTTGTACCAGTCAAACGGGGGGAGTTCGGGCGTCACGGCCTGCGGCTTCGCCACGTAGAGAGCCGCGTCGACTGTCTGTTTACCAAGGGTTACTTGGGCGGTGATGCGGTCATAGTCGGGACCCTCGATCCTGTCGAGTTTAGCGAGTTGCTTCTCGGACAGGCGATCGAGCACCCCCCACAATCGATCGTCCGGATTTTTCGTGCGGAACGCATCGCACTTGCCCGATCCGTCCTTCTTGCTCAGCTTGTGAAATCGTAGCGTGTAGCCGGAGAGAAATGCGGCCCCGAGTCGTTCAACGAGGCCTAGACGTTGCTCGATTCGGGCTTGGGGCATATTGGATCCGTAACCGAAGTAAAGCATTGGCGAGTCCCTGCTTTGAAAGGTAGGTTCAGGACGAGAAGTATGAGGCAGATGGTGGATAGTGGCGCACGCCCTTGAACCGAGTTGGCGATAGGCCCGCAAGCGGATTCAAGCGCCTCCGACGGGGCCACCAGCGGCAGCCTGTAGCACCCACGTGGTTGCAGAGCAGCCATCTCGAACCTTCTCGATTCTCATCGGAATGCATCGACCGCTGACCTTCATCACCGCGTCCCACTCACCGGACGCCGTCGTCGGCATCCAGGGCGCGGAAGAGGCATTCAGCACCGAGCGTGCCTTGTCGTCGAATTCTACACGCTCGACCGGATGGTCCCATGGGCTGGGATTGGATTTCGCCACCCGGCGCAGGCCGGCGTGTCGATCGCGAGGTCTCTGGAGTCGGCATTGCTGCGCCAATCAGCGCGTCGATTCGATCAGTGACGCGCTGGGCGCTCTCGCGAAGCTGCGCAATCGTCCAATCGGCGGCGTAGCGTTCGGTCACGTCCTGGGGCCGGGCGTGGTTAATGAGGCGCTTGGTCAGGCTCGTCGACAGCATCAGCTCGCGCTCGGTGACGGTGATGAAGCAGTTGCGTAGCGCGTGGAACCAGAACCGCGTACCACCCGCCTCGCCGATGCGCGCGTTGAGATGCTGCATGCCTTCGATGTGGCCGACTTCGTTGATGTCGGACGGGAACACCTACGGGCGGCTCCACTCGGGTGGCGGCGCCTGATTGAGCGCCATCTCGAATTGGGCGCGCTTATCGCGGTTGCTGACGGAATCGTCGAGGTCGACCGCCCCCATTACGCCCGGCTCACCGAACGGGGGCGGCGCCGTCGGCACGCCCGGCACTTCCTGGCATTCTTCGACGACCTGTCTCGGCGGGCGCACGGAGCGTGAGCGCAGCCTGCGCGGAGCCGCGCGGCGGCATCGCACCGGGCGTGTTCGAACCGGACCGGCGTCGACGGGCGCGACAGCGACGGCCCGTCACGGACAGCAGGCAACGGGCCGGAGCGCTGCGGGCGACACGAGCGCCCGGCGTTCATGATGGTCCTCGCATGAAGAGCGGGAGGGTCGCATCATGTTCGACACGCATCCCCCTCGCGGGCGCCCGACGCCTCGACGAGCGCCACCGTCGGGGCGGCATCGAGTGCTCAGCGGGCGCTTCACCGGCACGCCGAACGCCGGCTTCGGTCGCCGCGACATTCATCGAAGCCCCCGCAACGCCGAGACAATCTCCACCACCCGCGAAGCGTCGATAGCGCCATCGAGGCGCACCGCCACCTCACGCGCCTCGATCACAACCGACCCAATCGGACCCGAACCCGTCGCGCTGTCCACCTCGAGCGTGGCGAACGCCGCCTGCGGCTGCGGTTCGACATCCACCGCCTCGGCCGATGACGCCACCGCGAGCTTGGCTGATGCAGGGCTCACAAAGGCTGTGAATGCGTGCGATAGGGTGCGCCACGGCATGATCGACGTAGCCCTGCGCGCCCTTGGCGTGCCGGGAAGAGATGAAACGAAGGCTCGGCGCAGATGAAGTCGCGACCGCACACCCCGCCAGTTCGCGCTGCCGACACGAGCACGTTGCAGTCGATGACGACTCTATGCTTCGCGGCGGCGCTCCTCGCGAGCGGCGGCAATGTCCGCAATAATGTTGTCCATGACGTCATCCTCGCTATGTCCGGCATCCTCCGGAGAAAGTTCGACACGCGCGAGAACCGCGGCCACCCGGTGGGCGACGGCATTGCGGTCCACCACCTCCTTGGGACGAAGGAGGATGCCGCCCGCGAAGACGCTCGCTTCCATGACGTCGCCCTCGTGTAGGCCCAAGCCCCTGCGCAGCTTCGCTGGGACGGTGACTTGGAACTTCGGTTTCGCGGTGACCAGCGGCACGGCAATTCTCGCCTGGTTGGGAGTTGGAGGTTCCACGATTGGCAACACAAGGCTCTGTGGCCGGGCAACTTGCGACGAGCGTGCGACATGAGCGACCGAAAGTCGGGAGAGGATCAGGCACAAGGGGCTGCGAGCGCTGCACGAGCGCGACGATGCCGCGCGGCTGCCCGCCGGTCTCGCACCACAGCTCCGGCGCATCCTGCTCCGGCTGCAAGAGGCGACGCATCCGGGCGGCGCTGACGCGCCGGGCTTCCGGCTGCATCCCCTGAAGGGCGACCGCGCGGGCCAGTGGAGCGTCCGCGTCTCCGGCAACTGGCGCGTGGTGTTCCGCTTCGAGGATGGCGAGACCGTGGACGTGGACCTGATCGACTATCACTGACCGAAGTAAAGTGCTGACCATGAACGACATTGCGAACGATCGCGTCGGCCCGATGCAGAACCCGCCGCACCTGGGCGAATTCATCCGCGAGAGCATGGACGATGTAGGCTGGAACGTGACCGAGACGGCCGCGCGCCTCGGGTGCGAGTGCGGAACGTTGTCGCGCCTGCTGAACGGCAAGGCGGGCGTGTCGGAGAACATGGCGCTGGCGCTGGAGGATATCGGCTGGGGCACCGCCGAGCACTGGATGCGGATGCAGGCAAGCTACGAGCTTGCACAGGCGCGCCTTGGGAAGGCCACCGCAGACGGGCGGGCGTAGTGCATACATGATCCGGTTCCGCCTGCAAGGATTCCGCCCAACGGCGGACCACTGGCCGCAGGAGAAGTGGGCCTTTGCGACCCGCCGCCACGTATCGGGATTCGGTACCGGGTTACGAAAGATGCGCTGCGGACTGCCGAGGCGTCACCTGTTCCGTGATGGCGCGACCGGTTGGAATCTCCGGTTGGCGAAGCTCCCAGGTCTTCAGCAAGTTCATCCAGAGTTATTGCACAACAGGCTTTTATCGCCCCACAACCTGAGCGGTCAGGAAGCCCACGGACGATGCCCTTCGGCGCGTGGCTCTCACATATGACGCACCCCGAACCCCTGCCCCTCACCGCGCACCTGGCCCGCACGGTTCGCGACCTGGCCGACTCCGGAATCCCGGACTTCGTGGCGAGTGAGGCCAGGCTCTGCTTCCTGGACTTCCTGGCCTCGAGCCTCGCCGGCGCGAGATCCGACGTGGCGGCGGCGGGCGCGGGAGCGCTGCCTTTCTTCGGCGACGGAAGCTCGGTGCTGCTCGCGCGGCCGCAACGCAGCAGCGTCACCGGTGCGGCCTGGTACAACGCACTCGTGGCCACGACGGAGGATCTCGACGACTCCCATCGCTTCGCGTCGGGTCTGCACCTCTCGGCGATCACGTTTCCGGCCGCGATGGCCCTGGCCCGGAGCCTCGGCAGCTCCGGACGACAGTTTCTGCTGGCCGCCGTCGCGGGGTACGAGGTTGCGTCGCGCATCGGCCGGGCCGCGGATGCGGGAATGCGCGCGCGGGGGTTCCACTCCACCGGCGCCGCCGGTCCTTTCGGCGCCTGCGCGTCGGCCTGCGTGCTGCTGGGGCTGGATGCGGACCGGACCGCCCACGCGCTCGGCATCGCCGCGTCGGGGGCCGGGGGGCTGTTCGCCTTTCTTCCGGAAGGGGCGTCGGTGCGGCATGCGCACGCCGCCTCGGCGTCGGTCGCGGGCCTCACCGCGGCGCTTCTGGCCAGGAACGGGGTGACGGGTCCGACCCTGGCCCTCGAAGGCACGAACGGGTTCTTCGCCGCCTGCTCGACCGGGTACGACGATGCGATGATGCGCCGGCCCGCACCGTCGGCCACCGGCGAGTACGAGATCGCGAACACCTACCACAAGCTGTTCAGCGCCTGCGGGCACGCGCTGCCGGCGATCACCGCGCT
>JAJEGJ010000099.1 GCA_022819905.1 Alphaproteobacteria bacterium | reverse complement strand
GCGGCCAGCTACGTGCGCGAGACCGCTGCTGCCGGTTACGACTTTGTCAAGGTTTACTCGACGCTTCAAAAGGCAACCTTTGATGCAGTCATTCGCGCCGCCGACGAAGCCGGGTTGCCTGTTGTCGGCCATGTGCCGATGCCGGTCCACATCGAGTACGCACTGCGAAGCGGCATGCGCTCGGTGGAACACCTGTCCGGCTACGACGTTGCCTGCGCCGGCCCCGAGGCCGGACTGCAGCCCATCATGAACGATGTCTACCAAGGCATGAACTACTGCACTCCGGAGAAGATCAGGGGTCTTGCCGAAATGACAGCGAACTATGAGGTCTGGAACGTTCCAACCCTCATCGTTCAAGACAACGTGAAATCCGAGTGGGAACGCTACACCGTCTTCAACGAGGAGGAGAGCCGCTACACACCCCCCGCGCTCAACGTCTTCCAAGCCTATTTGTACGAAATATTCCTGCCCAGGGCGCGCGCCGGCCTGAAAGCCGCACGAGTGCCGCGCATGGCGCTGGTCAAAGCCTTAAGCGATGCCGGCGCACCCATCCTAGTCGGCACGGACACCACCGCGTCCGGCTTCAACGTGCATCAGGAACTCGCGCTGCTGGTGGAGTCCGGCCTGACCCCCTACCAAGTGCTGACCGCGGCCACCTCGGAACCGGCCCGCTATTTCGAGCGCGAGGGGGAGTTCGGGACCATCGTCGAGGGCGCGAGTGCGGATCTGCTACTGCTCGATGCCAACCCGTTGGACGACATCGGCAATGCCCGGGCCATCGCCGGCGTCATGCTGCGCGGCGACTGGTGGCCGCGGCCGCGGATCGAGCGGGAACTCGCCGCGATTCAGGCGGAGTACGCGCGGGATGCGGAACTGCTCGCGGCCGAGGCGCAATCCGCGCAGTAACAGGGCTTGGGTTCGGTCGCCAAGGACTCGTTCGTTCACTGGAAACGCCAGTTCACGCCGACCCCGAACGTGCGGGGTTGGGGACGGCTGGCCAGGCCCGAGCCAAGCGATGCGGCCTCCGCGTTGGTCGGAAACATGGCACCCGATTCGTCGCTCAGGTTGCGGCCGTATACGTACAGGCCATAGCTGTCGCGCTCGAGGCCGAAACGCACGTTGACAAAGGTATTAGCGTTTCCGAAGGTGCCATTGGCCACATCCTTGCGGCTCGAGTTGTGCTGCAGTTCCAGCATAACCAGGCCCCGCCCGCCCAAGCTCGCCCAGTCGAACTCGTAGTCCAAGGCCAATGCGGCACTGAATTTGGGCACATTGAAGATGACATCACCGCCGGCAACACCGGAGACGGCAACGCGCCCGTTGACATCCGTGAACGCCGACTCACTGGCGTATTCCGACTGATTGACGTTGCCAGTGGCGCTCAGGGTGAGCCCTTCGACATCCGTGGCGTAGCGCATCGCCCAGTCCAGGCCATACACCTCGGCGTCCGGGCCGGAGAAGGCAAAGGCAATGCCAACGCCGGGCTCCGCGCCGAAGATCTGGATGTTCTGCCAGTCGATGTAGTACGCGGCCAACTCGTAGTTGAGCCGTCCGTCGGCCAACACGCCCTTGGCGCCCACCTCGTAATTCCAAAGGCTTTCCTCGTTGACGTCGAGGTCCACGAAGAAGCCGAACAGCGCGTTCAGGGCCACCACTCCACCGGGCATGACGATGCCGCTGCGGAAACCCCGGGCGGCGTTTAGGAACACCAGATGGTCGTCGTTCGGCTGCCAAGAGAGGTTGAACTTGGGCTGTACGCTCGTGAACTTCGCTTCCCGGGTGGTGGGGATGCCCGTGAGCTGCAGAAAGGCCGTGGACAGGGATTCCGGCAACTCCGTGTCTTCCCGCTCATCCTCGTAGTAGCGCAGACCCACCGTGGCATCGACGGTGTCCGTGAACGACCAGGTCAATTCCCCGAACACCGCCCAGGACTGTGACTCGACGACCTCGTCCACAATGCCCGGGACTTTCGGCCCCGGACTGAACAGGAAAGTGGTTTCATTGTCGTTGAACAGGGCGCCGAGCGTGAAGGCGAGGCGACCGTCGGCATTGGACACCAGGCGCACTTCCTGGGAGAGATTCTCGACCGTCCTGTTGTCGTAGGCGGCACTGAACGCGAAAGTGGCCGGGTCCAGATTCAGCAGCTGTCCGTCGTAGATCTGTTCCTCGAACGCCATCCAGGAGGTGGCGCTGTAGAGCGAGACGGCATCGAAATCGTATTCAACGGCCAGGTTGTAGACCTCGTAGTCGTAGTCGGCGAACTCCTCATCGACGCCGGTGAGGGGCGCGCCCGCCACCAGCCGGGCGCCGAGGGGCCGGTCCAGGCTGTCGTCGGTCACGTTGAAGCCGTCGGCGTCGAGGTCCTGGAACCAGGCGCCGAACCGCATTTCCAGGCGGTCAGTGGGCGTCAGCGTTGCCTTGACCCGGAAATTGGTCAGCGTGGCGTCGTTGACGTCCTCCGCTTGGATCGACGAATCGTCCACCCAGCCTCCGATCTCATGTACGCCGGCCGTCAACCGGACGCCGAACCGATCCTCCACCACCGGCAGGTTAACGGCACCGTTGAACGAGTACGAGCCTTCGCCGCCCTTGATAGTGGCCCCGCTGGCGTTCACCTTCGCCTCGAATTCAGTCGTGCTGGCGTCCATGGTTCGCACCACCACCGTTCCGCCCTGGGAACTGGCGCCGTACAGCGTGCCCTGAGGACCGCGCAGCACTTCCACGCTGTTGAGGTCGAAACTCGGAATCTCCGGGAATTCAAGGTTGACCACCGTGGCGAACGGCACGTCGTCCAGATACAGGCCCACCGTCGGGTCGCCGAACAACGACGAAATGCCGCGAATCTGGATGACGTTGTTGCCCGGATTCACCGGGGTCTGGGTGAGCCCCGGCGTCCGGTTGATGAAATCCCCCACCGTGGCGGCGCCGCCGCGCTCGATGTCCTCGCCGGAGAAGGCCGTTATCGGCAGCGGAATGTCCTGAATCTGCTGTTCGCCCCGCTTGGAGGCGGTGACGACGATCTCCTCGATGACTTGGGAGGATGCTTCCTCTTGGGACAGGGCCGGTGCGGACGCGATGCCCGTGACGGCCAGAACGGCATGTGCTGCGATGTTCCTGAAGTTCACTGCGATTCCTCCTTCGTTCGTCCAAGTGTGTTGGAAGACGCAGTGCCCCCCCCCCCCCCAACCTCAGTGAGTATTCTCCCACCCGACCGCTCAGCCAAACCGGCGGGCACCCGGCACGGCAGCTCGCAAGGGCTGTCATGGCACATCGATGTCTGCGGCAGAAGGATGCGCCCTGCGTCTGTAGCAAGGCATGACCACCATCACCTCCAAACGACGAACGGAGCAATCGATGAAAAAAGAAGAGGGATTCACCCGGCGCGATTATCTGGGCGGCATGTTGCTCGGCACCGGCAGCGCGCTGCTCGGCGGCCTGACGCCCCGGGAACTGCTTGCGGCCAAGGCGGGCGTTCAGCTGCCGCCCATCGACCGGGCGGCGGCGCGGCGCTTCGACGGCCCGAGCGGCGTCGGCGACTACCGGGGCGTGAACGGCAATACCTGGGAGGTGCTGAGCCGTGCCCACTGGCTCCGCGACGGCTACTTCGACGAGGTGGACTACGGCTCCTTGCCCGTGGAGGAGGACGGCTACGACGTCATTATGGTGGGCGGCGGCGCTTCGAGCCTCGGCGCCGCCTATCTGCTCGACAAGGAGAGTTCGCTCAAAGGTCTTGTCCTCGAAAATCACCGTGTGCCCGGCGGTGAGGCGCGGCAAAACGAATTCGAGGTGGACGGGCATCGCATCTTCGGCCCGCAGGGGTCGAACATGGTGGTGCTGCCCACGGAGCCGGGGCAGATGGCGCTCGGCGACGACCTGCTCCACGACGAGTTCACCGACATCGCCATGCCGCTCAAGTACGGGCTGGAAGAACTGCAGGGCACCGAGAAGGCCCTCGAGTTCGACGTTTCGAACTACCTTTACCTGTGGCTGGCCATCGTCTCCGACAGCATCGCCTATTACTCCGCCCCCTCCGCTGCCGACCCGCGCCCCAAGCCGGTGCGCAACCCCTGGATGAAGGACCTCGCGGGCTTGGGTCTGCCGGAGGCGGTTCGGCAGGATTTCATCCGCTGGCAGTGGCACCTGACCCTCGACCGGCAACGGGACGGCCTCGAGCCTTGGCTTGACCGGATGAGCTACGAACAACTGCTCGTGGATGTACACGGGCTCTCCCCGGCAATCGCCCGCTTCGCCGACCCGATGGTGGCCAGCGCGGTGGGGGCCGGCTGCGGAACCTGTTCGGCGCTGGTGGCGACCAAACTGATGGAAATGCCGGGCGCCGCGCTGGCCAGCGAGACGAATCCCGAGGTGCAGGCGGACCCGGCGTTCCGATCGCTGCCGGCGGTGGTGCGCGGCTTCAATGTCGGCTGCTTCCCGGGGGGCAACAGCTTCCCCTACCGGTACTTCGCCAAGCACATCTGGCCGCAGGGCATCGCCGGCGGCAAGAACCCCAAGGACGTGCTCGCCGGGCGCTTCAACTTCGAGCGCCTCGATCACCGGAACAACCAACTGCGCCTGCGCACCGGCGCCACCGTGATCGACGTGCGGCACCTGCCGGGCTCCAACGGAAAACGGGTGCGCGTCGTTTACGAGCGCGACGGCGAACTGCATGCGGCGGTCGGCAAGAGCGCCATCGTCTGCGCCGGCGCCTGGGTGAGCCGCAGCATTCTCGGCGACGCCCCGGCACAGATCCACAACGCCCTCGAAGCCTTCGTGCATGTGCCCTACCTGGTCGCCAACGTGGCGCTCACCAACTGGCGTTTCCTGGAGCGGCTCGGCATCACCGCCGCCGTCTATCAGGGCGGCGAGTTCGGGTTCACCTGCAACATCCGCCAGCCCATGCGGGTGGGCGGCTACCGGGCGCCGCTGCACCCGGACAAGCCCATCGTGCTGACGTTCTATGCCTCCCTGGTCAAGCCGGAGCTGCCGGCCAAGGCACAGGGCGAACTCCTGCGCTGGGAAATGTTCAGCACGGCCTACGCGGACTACGAACGGCGCATCCGGCGGCAGATGACGAGGCTGTTCGATGCGGGTGGCTTCGACCCCGACCGCGACATCGCCGGTATCACGCTGAACCGCTGGGGGCACGCCTACAACGTGCCGCAGCCGGGGTTCTTCCACCCGGCGGACGGGGGACGCTCGCCCTCCGATCGGTTGCGGGCAGGCTACGGGCGCATCTTTTTCGCCCATTCGGAGCTGCGCGGATTGCAGGCCTTCGCCGGCGCCAACGCGGAAGGCTATCGGGCGGCCCGCCAGGTGATGGCGCTTTAACTGCGGCTCGTCACACCATCTCCAGATACCGGGCGATCTCCCAATCGGTGACGCCGTCCGCGTCCGCGCCCTCCGTCGCCTCGGCGAAGCACCGGCACTCGATGCGGCGGCTGTGGGCGTAGAAGCGCACGAAGTCTTCGCCGAGGTACGTGTTGGCAACTTCGCTCGCCTCGAACAGGTCGAGCGCCTGCTCCATGGTTGCGGGCACCCGGCCGAGCCCGGTGTCCGCGTAGGCATCCCCCAGGGTGGGCGGCGGCGGTTCGAGTTCGTTGTCGATGCCGTACAGGCCCGCGGCGATGCAGGCGGCGAGCAGCAGGTAGGGATTGGCGTCGCCGCCGGCGGTGCGCTGCTCGATGCGGGTGAGCGACGGACTCTCCGTGACGCAGCGGATGGCGTTCGACTTGTTGTCGAACCCCCAGGACAACATCATGCCGGTGGAGAAGTACGGGACGAAGCGGCGGTAGGCGTTGACCGTGGGCGCGTACATCAGCGTAAACTCCGGCAGGGTGCGCACCAGGCCAGCCACGAAGTGCCGCATGACCGGCGACATCCCCGTCTCCGACGACGGCGAGTGAAAGGCGTTTTCCCCCTCCCGCCAGAGCGAGAAGTTCAGGTGGGTGCCGTTGCCGAAGCCATGCGGCGAGAGCTTGGCGATGAAGGTGGCGAACAGCTCCCCCGCCGCCGCCAGTTCCTTGACGCCGTGCTTGAACAGGAAGCCCTGATCCGCCGCGTCCAGGGCCGCCGCGGGTGCCAGGTTGATCTCCACTTGGCCGGGGCCCGCCTCCGCGTTCCAGGCCTCCACCGGCAGCCCGAAACCTTCAAGCGCGCGGCTCATGCCAGAGAGCCGTTCGTCGTGGATGCCCAGTGTGGTGAGGCGGTAGGCCTGGGGCGTCGGCCACAGGGGCTTAAGGTTCCGATAACCCTTCTCCGCCACGGACCCGTGGGTCTCGTCCAGCAGCATGAACTCCATCTCGATGGACGCCCTGCTCTCGAACCCCCGGTCGGCCAGCCGCCGGAGCAGCCGCTTCAGGGTGGCACGGGGCAGGTACTCCAGGATGCCCCGGCCGTCCACGTGCTCGAAGTCGCCCAACACCAGCCCGGTAGCCGGTTGCCAGGGAACGATGCGGGCGGTGGCGGGGTCCACGACCATGCGCGTGTCCGCATACCCCTCGTTCCAGGACGGCCACCAGCGGTCGTCGTTCTCAGGCGGCGGATGGGGCATGCCGGCGTAATCCAGCATGACCATCAGGTTTGACATGCGCATGGGCGATGCTGCGCTCTCCAGCAGGCGGCGCGCCGGCACCTTCTTGCCCCGGGCTATGCCGTGCAGGTCCGGCACCGTCACCGACACCGCTTCCAGCTTATGTTCCCGGATGAATTGCTTTAGACTTTCGGGGTTGTCGCTCACTGCGCCACCTCGCGCCGGTTGATTCGGGAATGCATACAGTACACGCACGGGCGAGCCTCTTCGACCCGCCAGGCGTCTGGCGGGAGGGATGTTCGTGAGCGCCTCGCCCTTCGACATCCGCACCTTCATCGACGAGGTGTTCGCGCCGCAGGCGGGCGAACGGGTGCTGCTGCTGGTGGACGAGCCCACGGCGCAACACCCGCTCAATGCCGACTGGAAAGCGCGCTACGCACTCGCTGGCGAGTGGCGCGGCGCCTTTTCCGAGCTCGGGGAGGAGCGGGGCTTCGAGGTGCTGCCGATTCTGCGCTTCCCGGCGGCAGCCGCTCACCACGCCCCCTTCCCGGCATTCGGCACCCTCGACGGCCGTCGCGTTTCCATCGACGACACCCTGGACCAGGTAAGCCTAGCCATCGGCATGAACGAGGTCTCCATGACCTCGGGGCTGGCGATGGCGTCCATGCGCCGCCCGGGCGCCGCCAATTTTCGCGCCGCCAGCGCCCCGCTGCTGCGCAAGGACATGGAAGACGCCTGCCTCGCCATCGACTACGCGGCCCTGGGCCATCGCTGCGAGGTGCTTAAGGCCCTGATCGAAAACGCGGTTGCCGCGGAAGTCGAATTCGCCACCGGCGACCGCTGCCGGTTCGACCTGCGCCATCGACGCCCTGGCGTTGACAACGGCTACCTGCGCCGGGACAAGGAGGGCATTCCGCTGATCAACCTGCCGAGCGGCGAGGTCTGGATCACGCCCTACGAAGGGGAGGTCGCCGGCGACGTGCCGCGCACCGAGGGCGTCATTCCGGTCGCTCTCGACGACGGTTCGGTGGCGTCGTTCCGGGTGGAGGCGAACTGGGTGGTGGCGGTCGAGGGCGAGAATCCGGCGCGGGACCATTACCGGCGCATCTTCGATGTGGACCCAATGCGCCGCAACGTGGGCGAAATCGCGTTCGGCTGCAACCCGGGCGCACGGGTGTCCGGCCTCTACATCGAGGACGAGAAAGCCGGTTTCCACTGGGGGTTCGGCCGTAGCGACTTCCTCGGCGGCACCGTCGGGCCGGCCCAATTCCTGAACGAGAGCACCGTCATGCACGTCGACAACCCCTACGCCCGGGACTGCCCGATCACCGTCTCCGCCGACCTGATCGATGCCGCGGGCGGACGCACGGCAGTCCTTCAATCCGGCAACTACGTGATCTAGCGTGCGGTCCTTTTCGCAATGAGTTCCTCTGGAAAGTGCCCGCTGACCGCCGATTGGCAACCCTACGACCCGTCGTTTCGCAAGGATCCCTTTCCCATCTACGAACGGTTCCGCAGCGAATGCCCGGTGGGCTGGGTCGATGCCCATGACGGATTCTGGGCCGTGTCCCGCTACGAGGATGTGTTCCGTGTTGCCCTAGATCCGGAAACCTTTTGTTCCTCAAAAGGCATCGCCATACCGCCCATGGAGTACGACGGCCGCGCCCTGCCCATGGAATCGGACCCGCCCGAGCATACCGCCCTGCGCAGCATTCTTGCCCGGGAACTCTCGCGCAAGGCCGTAGCCGCCCGGGAGCCCATGCTGCGCGGTGCGGCGCGCAGGCTGCTCGCGGAACTCTCCGAAGCCGGCGCGGCGGATTTCAGCGAGCAGTTCGCCAAGCTGCTGCCCACCACCGTCATCTGCAAGCTGCTCGGCATCGAGGGAGACGCGGCGCAGATGCGCGACCTGCAGGAGTGGACCGAGGAGATCGTTTACGAGCGCAAGGACGCCGCATCCGCCCGGCGCGCCTCCGACAGCATCGTGGCGTTCTTCAACGAACTTATCCCGCACCGCCGGGAGAACCCAGGGTCCGACTTCATCAGCAGGCTGCTCGCTGCCGAGGTCGACGGCGCCCCCCTCTCCCCCCGGCAGGTGATGGACTTCTGCTGGTTCCTGCTGATCGCCGGGCTCGACAACACCGCCTTCACAATCCGCAACCTGCTGCTGCAGATCAGCGCCAGCGATGCCCTGCGGGAACGGCTGATACGCGAGCCGGCACGGATCGCTGAGGCGGTGGAGGAAGTGCTGCGCCTCTATTCGCCGGTATGGGGAATCGCCCGCACCGCCACCCGGGATGCGGAAGTGGGCGGCCAGCCCATAGCCGCGGGCGAGCGGGTGATGATGCTGTTCGCCTCCGCCGACCGGGACGGCGAGCAGTTCCCCGAACCCGACCGCTTCGTCCTCGGCCGCGAACCCAACCGGCACCTGGCATTCGGCGTCGGCAAGCACCGCTGCCTGGGCCTGCACCTGGCCCGGCTCGAGATCCGGGTCGCCGTGGAGGAAGTGCTGCGCCACCTGCCGGACTACCGAGTGGCCGGCGAAGTGGACTGGAACGGCATGGGCCCGCTACCGGTGACCTACACCCCAAGAGCCATGCGCTCGGTTGCAGCACGGACCAGGTCGTCGAACAGTTCCTGATCGCGCGGCGGCGGCAGCTTCTCCGGGTGCCACTGCACGGCGACGAGATATCCCGGGCCCTCGGATTCGATCGCCTCAACGACTCCGTCCGGCGCCCAGGCCACCGCGCGGAAGCCCGGCGCCAGTTCGCTGATGGCTTGGTGATGCGTGGAATTCACCCGGCGCGGCCCAGCGCCCAGAATGCGCGCGAGTTCGCTTCCGGGCGCCAGATCCAGGTCGTGGCGTTGAGCGATGATCTCATCGAGCACTTCCGGGCGCGGCGGGTGGCAATCGCTCCGGCCGAGCATGTCCTGATGCAGGTTGCCGCCATAAGCCACGTTGACGATCTGCGCGCCGCGGCAGATGCCGAGCACCGGAACCTTCCGGGCCACGGACCGCTTCAGCAGTTCGATCTCGCCGAGATCGGCGGGCAGGTCCGCGTCCACCGAGACGCCCTCGTCGGGCACCCCGTAGGCTTCGGGATGCACGTCGTCGCCGCCGCTCAAAATAAGCCCGTCGATGCTCTGCGCCGCCGCGCCGGCCTCCTCGACGCGCAACTGCGGCAGCAGCACCGGCACGCCGCCGGCCTCCCGCACGCGCCGTGCGTAACTGATGTCGAGAAAGAAGGCATCCATCTCGCTCGAGTACAGTTCGATCGTGCGCCGCATGCAGGTGATGCCGATCACCGGCTTGCGGGGGCTTGGGTTGACATCGGCATTCATTGGGGCAGGGACTGTGCGTTGTCGCGCGCCACTTTGCAAGATTGTCCGCCGGTTCGCTTCCGCGTATAAATCCCCAATCACCGCAGGGAACCATCTCGATGAAAACATACCTTGTGCTTGTCGCACTGATGCTGTTGGGCGGTCTGGCCGCGGCCGCGGAAGACGATCCTTATCTCTGGCTGGAGGAAATCGACTCGAAGCAGTCGCTGGCCTGGGTGGAGCGGCACAACGCAAGAACGCTTGAGCGTCTTACGGGCGATGAACGCTATGCGGCGATCTACGAGGACACCCTCGACGACCTGGCCCGCTCCGACCGGCTGCCCGCGATTCGCGTGATCGGCAACGACGTCTACGATCTTCTGCAGGATGCGGAGCACCCCCGGGGTCTCTGGCGGCGCATGGTGCTCGGCAATTTCCTGGCCGGCAGGAACGGTTGGGAAACGGTGCTCGATGTCGATGCCCTAGATGCCAGGGAGAAGCGCAGTTGGGTGTTCCGCGATGCGGCCTGCCACCCGCCCGAGTACCGGCGCTGCATGCTGCTGCTGTCGCCCGGCGGCTCCGATGCCGCCGAATGGCGCGAGTTCGACCTGGTAAAGAAGGCGTTCGTGCCGGACGGCTTCGCGTTGCCCGAAGCCAAGTCCCTGGTGAGTTGGTCGGATGCCGACACCCTGCTGGTCTCCATGGCCTCCGGCGGCGATACGCAGACCCTGGCGGGCTACGGGCGCCAAGTGCGCGCCTGGCAGCGCGGGGAGGCCTACGACGAAGCGCCGGTGGTCTTCGAGATCGATGCCGGCCACATGATGGCCCAGCCCCGGCTCATCAAGGATGCGGGATCCCAATTCAACCTGCTAGTGGATGCGGTGACGATCTTTCAGTATGAGTACTACCGGCTCGGGGATGACGGCCAGCCTGTGCGCCTGCATCTGCCCGCGGAGTTCCAGTTGAGCACCGTACACAAGGGCTGGGTCATCGGCCTCCTGCAGCAGGACTGGCAGGGCGCAGAGGCCACCTATCCCCAGGGCGCCCTGGTGGGCTTCCGCATGACGGACCTGCTGGCGCAACCCCCTGAGGAGGCGGCGGTCCTGTTCGCGCCCGAAAGCTCCCAGGCCGTCCAGTCGCTGCTGGGCACCGGGATCCTCGCCACCGACGATGCCGTTTACTTCAGCATCCTCGACAACGTGGCCGGCCGGATGTTGCGGCTGTCCTACGACGACGGGACGTGGCAGGAGAAGGCCATCCCGCTGCCGGACAACGGCACCACCTCCCCGGTAGCGGCGGCCGCGGAAAGCGACTCCGTGATCGTCAGGTTCGAGAGCTTCACCCAGCCGCCATCGCTCTATGCAAGCGGCGCGGGCGGCGCGGCCCAAGTCATCGACAGCCTGGAAGCGAAATTCGATGTCGGCGGGCTGGTCACCGAACAGCACTTCGCCACCAGCAGGGACGGCACCCGGGTGCCCTATTTCATCGTCCGGCCGAAGGCG
>JAJEGJ010000002.1 GCA_022819905.1 Alphaproteobacteria bacterium | reverse complement strand
GCGCGATCGACGTGCTGGTGATCGACAGCGTGGCGGCCCTGGTCCCGCGTGCAGAACTTGAGGGCGAGATGGGGGACACCCATGTCGGTCTGCAGGCCCGGCTCATGAGTCAGGCGTTGCGCAAGCTGACCGGCTCCATCTCCAAATCCCGGACGATCGTGATTTTCATCAACCAGATCCGGATGAAGGTGGGCGTGATGTACGGCAGTCCGGAGACCACCTCCGGTGGTAACGCGCTGAAATTCTATGCTTCTGTGCGTCTGGACATCCGGAGAATCGGGCAGATCAAGAACGGGGCGGACGTCGTCGGCAATCAGACGCGTGTCCGCGTCGTCAAGAACAAGATGGCCCCTCCCTTCAAGACGGTGGAATTCGACATCATGTACGGGGAGGGTATTTCCAAACTGGGCGAGATGCTGGACCTCGGCGTGAAGCACGGCGTGATCGAGAAAGCCGGGTCCTGGTACTCCTATGACAGTGAGCGGATCGGTCAGGGTCGTGAGAACGCAAAGGTTTATCTTCGCGAACATCCTGACGTGGCGGGTCTCATCGAAGCCGCCATTCGCGAGGCCGAAGGCTTGCGACCGACCGCGGAACCCCAGGAAGCGGGAAGAACCGCTGACATGTCGGCCTGACCGGAACCGGGGCAGCCGGCGACGGCACGGCCGCCCCGGACCGACACGGGACTTAGAGCGGTTGGCCGCCCTTCCACCTTGCCAGCTTCCAGCCCAGCGGCATGACCACTGCCGCGAGCGCCAACTTGATGGCGTCTCCCGGAATAAAGGGAATCAGACCACCCCACAGGACCACCGTCACGAGCGACTCACCGCCTAATTCCTCTGCCGGCAGCCCCGAAACGTGCCACCCGAGCCACAGCATCCCGGGCACGTAGAGCGCGACATTCCCCGCCAGCATGGCCAGCGCCGTGCGGGTCACAGTCCGATCCCAGCCCAGTTCCGCCAGGCGCCCTATCAACCAGGCTGCCGGCAAGTACCCGATCAGGTACCCGCCGCTCGGGCCCGCGATCGCGCCCGGTCCGGAGGCTCCACCGGCGAACACCGGAAGGCCCGCCAGACCCTCGATCAGGTAGGCTGCGAGCGCCAACGTTCCGAGTCGTGAACCCAGCGCCATGGCGACCACCAGTACTCCGAACGTCTGCCCCGTCACCGGCACCGGTTCCAGCGGAATCGTCAGGCGCGCCGATGCGGCCACGATGGCGGATCCCGCGAGCACCAGCATGGCGTCCCGCAGCAGCTGCGGCAGCGCAGGCGCCGGCAGAAGCTCTGCGGCCAACGTGGAGGTCTGAGAGGGAGCAGCGGGGTTGGAAGACATGAACCAGAATCCGGAATCTCGTGGGACGCTCATACTACCGCGCGTCGCGACGGGGGTCGCACCGGGGCGCGAACGCGGCGTTTCCATGCTAGACGCTGCCTGGAGAACCGAGTCTGGCAACCATGGATCTTGATCTCACCGGCCGCACGGCGCTGGTCACCGGTTCGACCCGGGGCATTGGCTACGCCACGCTCTGCGGACTGGCGGACATGGGGGCCCAAGTGGTGCTGCACGGACGTACACCGGAAAGCGTCGCGCCGGCGGGCGAAGAGTTTCGCGCCGGGCGGCCAGGCGCGTCGGTACAGACCGTTGCGGGCGACCTCGGCACCGCCGCAGGCTGCCGCGCACTCACGGCCGCGGTGCCGGTGGTCGACGTCCTGGTCAACAATCTCGGCATCTACCATATGCGCCCGTTCGCCGAGTTCGATGACACGGAATGGCAGGAGTACTTTCAGGTGAATGTCATGAGCGGCGTGCGGCTGGCTCGACACTATCTCCCGGCAATGGTGCAGAAGGACTGGGGCCGAATCGTGTTTGTCTCGAGCGAATCAGGTGTCCATATCCCGCCGGACATGATCCCGTACGGATTCAGCAAGGCGGCCCAGCTGGCGATCGGGCGCGGGCTGGCAGAAACAACCGGCGGTACCGGCGTGACGGTCAATTCGGTGCTGCCCGGACCCACCTGGGTCGAGACGCAGTCCGATCGGCTGCAGCGACTGGCGCAGGCCGAACGGCGCACGGTGGATGAGCTGAAGCGAGAGACCTTCACGGTTCGCAAGACATCGTCCCTGCTCGGCCGGTACACGACGCCGGAGGAGGTGGCGAACCTGATCTGCTACGTCTGCAGCCCGGCGTCGATCGCAACCAACGGTGCATCGTTGCGCGTCGACGGCGGAATCGTCCGCAACTACATCTGAATTTCGCGTGCCGACCATGGATGTGAGCGGGCTCGAGTTGCTGATCGGCACGGCCGTCGGCGTCCTGTGCCTGATCGTCGGCCTGTTGCTGCGGCCCCGGCGGCCCGACGGCGATCTGGTCACGCTGCGGGACTCGATCAACCGGACGGAGGGCAAGATCCAATCGTTCGTCGAGACCCTCGAACTTCGCTGGAAGACGATCGACGAGGCGTCCGGCCGGCAGGCCAGCGAAACGAACCGGACGCTGGCCGGACTTCGCGAGCGGATCGGTGAAATCCGCGAAGCTCACAGGCGGATCGAGAAGCTCGACACGCACGTTATCGAACTGCAGAACCTGCTGGCCAACAAGCAGGCTGCGGGCGCCTTCGGCGAAGTACAGCTCGAGAACCTCGTACATCAGGCGCTTCCGCCGAAGGCATATGCATTCCAGCGAACCCTCTCCAACCGGAATCGGGTTGACTGCCTGGTCATGCTGCCGCACCCGCCGGGGCCCATCGCGATCGATTCGAAATTCCCGATCACGAGCTACCGCGCCTTCCTCGAGGCTCGCGGCACGGCGGAGGAACGGGACGCCCGGCGGAATCTTGAATCGGCCTTCAAGAAGCACATTTCCGACATCCGGGATCGCTACATCGTGCCGGGCGAGACCTCCGACTGGGCGGTGATGTTCCTGCCCAGCGAATCGCTGTTCGCCGAACTCCACGCGAGCTTTCGGAAGACCGTCGAATACGCGTTCGAGTCGCGAATCGGGATCGCTTCGCCGTCGACCACCATGGCGCTTCTCAATACGATTCGGGGCGTGCTCCGCGACGCCGACTTCCGGACGAACGCCAACCTGATTCAGGTTGAACTGGGCCATCTGATGCAGGATCTGAACCGGCTGGACACCCGCGTCAGCAACCTCCAGCGGCACTTCGCACAGGCGGACAAGGACCTTCGCGACATCGAGACGTCGAGCCGAAAGATTCAGAACCGGGCAGAAAAGATCCGGGAAGTTGAGGTCGGCGGCGACGCGGATGCCATTGCAGGGTCAACGGCGGTTCAGGGTGCGCCGCCCGCAGGCGACCGGTAGCGCCTGGACCTCAGAGCGGGTCCGCGCCGTCAAATGCGCGCCGGGCAGCCAGCGCGGCGCCGAGCGTTCCTTCGTCCAGGTAGTCGAGCTCGCCGCCGACCGGAACCCCCTGCGCAAGGCGGGTGACGCGGACATCCACTCCATCTAGTCGTTCGGCCACGTAGTGGGCGGTGACCTGCCCGTCGACCGTGGCGGAAAGTGCCAGAATTACCTCCTGCACCCCGTGCTCGGCCGCGCGCTGCACCAGGGATTCCACTGTCAAGTCCTCGGGTCCCACGCCGTCGAGCGCATTGAGCGTGCCGCCCAGTACGTGGTACCGTCCGGCGAACGCGCGCGCGCGCTCGAGCGCCCACACATCGGCAACGTCCTCGACCACACAGAGCGCCCGCACGTCGCGCTTCGGGTCCTGACATATTCCGCACGGGTCCCTGGTATCCAGGCTCCCGCAGACACTGCATGGACGAACCGCTTCGGCAGCCGCCCGCAATGCCTCGATCACCTCTCGCATGGTGGCATTGCGGCGCTTGAGAAGGTGGATCGTGATTCGTCGCGCCGACCGAGGACCCAGACCCGGCAGCCGCGCCAGGCGGTCCACCAGTACCTGGATCGGCTCAGTCTGGTCGGACATCCGGAACGGTTAGAGCCGTGACAGCAACCAAGGCGGAATCGGCAGAATCGAGCCCATCGTCGTCTTCACCTCTTCCTGCACCTTCTGTTCCATCCGTGCTCTCGCCTGATTCTGGGCTGCCACCACGAGATCCTGCAGCATCGGCAAATCGGAGGTCAGCGACGGATCGATTTCGACCCGAACGCAGTCTCCCACCCCGTTGACGGTCACCCGCACCAGCCCGGCGCCGCCCTCGCCGGTGAACTCGAGGCCGCGCAGTTTTCCTTGCAGGTCCGCAAGACCTTCCTTCAGACTCCCCATGCTCTCGAGCAGGTCGGCAAAACTCATGCTTGGTCCTCCTTGGCCACCGACCGTTCTCTCACTTCGTTGACAGTCGGCTCGCCGACCCGCATGCCGTCGGGCAGGTTGCGAACCCGCCGGCGCGCTGTCTTGACGATGGACTGGGCTTCGGCATGGCGTATCCGCACCTCGTGCTGCTTCACGCGCTGCTCGCGCACGGTCTCCTGCCCGCCGGATTGTACGAGCACGAGTAACCAGCGAAACCCGGTGGTGCGTTCGAGGTTCTTTGCGAGCGACTCGACAAACCCCTGCGGTGCCCCCTCCGACACCCGGTACTCGAGTTGCCGCTGGTGGGGATCGTACCTGACGAGATGGACGTAGTTCTCGAGCCCGTACACCAGGCGCACGTGCTTGCGGTCCCGCAACCGATCGATGAGGCCCTCGAACGTGGCGGGAGCGGCCGACCCTTGGGGCGGCGGCCGCGCGCTGGCCGGCTCGGCCACCGCCTGCGAGCCGCCGGGCATTGCCGCCACGGCGCGGCCTCGTCCGCCCGGAGACGGCGCCAGTGGCGGTGCGGCGGCCGGCGCCGGATCAGCCTCCGGGGCCGCGCCTTCGGTGCCAAGACGCCGCACCAGCGTGCCGGGATCCGGCAGGTCGGCCACGAAGCACAGGCGAATGACGGCCATCTCGATCGCGCTGCGCGAATCCGGGGCGGAACCGGCCTCTTCCAGTGCGCGCAGGATCATCTGCCAGGTTCGCGCCAGTACCGGGACGGACAGTTTCTCCGCCAGCTCCCGGCCGCGCGTCCGTTCGTGTTCGGGCACCTCGGGCGCCTCTGCGCTTTCCGGCGCCACGCGGATGCGGGACAGCCAGTGGGTCAGCCCCAGCATGTCTTCCAGGACCACGCGCGGTTCGGCCCCCGCGGCATACAGCCGGTTGAGCTGCTCAAGGGCCGCCGCGGCCTCGCCGGCCATGATCCGCTCGAACAGGTCGAAGATCAGGGTGCGATCCGCAAACCCCAGCATGTCCCGCGTTGCGGGCGCCTCGATGACGCCGCCCTGGTGGCTGATCGCCTGATCAAGGATGGACAACCCGTCCCGCACCGATCCGTCGGCAGCCCGGGCAATCAGTCGCAGCGCCTCGTCGTCGATGCGCGCTGCCTCCAGTTCCACAATCCGGCGAAAAAGCTCCACGAGAAGTTCCTGCGGAACCCGCAGCAAATCAAACCGTTGGCAGCGCGACAGCACGGTCACCGGAACGCGCCGCACTTCCGTCGTGCAAAAGATGAACACGACGTGCGCCGGCGGCTCTTCCAGTGTCTTGAGAAGCGCGTTGAACGCCGCCTGCGACAACATGTGGACCTCGTCCACGATGTACACCTTGTAACGCCCCGTCGTCGGGCGGTAGTGCGCGGCATCGGTCAGTTCCCGCACGTCGTCGACGCCGGTGTGACTCGCACCGTCAATTTCGAGAATGTCAAGGTGCCGCTCAGCGAGCGCCTCGGTGCAGGAGGCGCATTCGCCGCATGGGCGCACCGTCGGGTTACTGCTGCTCAGGCAATTCAGCCCGCGGGCAATGATGCGTGCGGTGGTGGTCTTGCCGACGCCACGCACGCCGACAAAGAGGAATGCGTGCGCGATCCGCCCCTGCTCGAACGCGTTGGTCAACGTGCGGACCAGCACCTCCTGGCCGAGCAGGTCCTCGAATGTCGACGGACGGTACTTCCGCGCCAGCACCAGGTACGCAGGCTGACCGGAATCCGTTCCCTGCTCCTGATCTGCCGCCGGTGGGCCCTTGGCCTCCGGATCGCCAGCCGTGCCAAGCTCCAGCAAGCCGCCAGTTTCTGTCACGCGAACCTCTCGTTCCGGCCCGCGCCAGGCCTTTTTCGACTATACCGGACACAGTGGGTTCGTCATGCTGGCGGTGCGGCGCCCAACGACGGGCTGCGGCTTCGACGGCACACTCTGCCAATCGCTCCCGCAGCTTGCATGCCACCGTCCTTCAAGTAGCTTCACGACGCCCATGCCTGCCACCAACTTCTACAGCGGATACCCCCTGCATCGGGCCCACTTGCGGCGCGCCGAGACCGGCTGGCTCCAGGCCATTCAATCCGGCCGCGATGTGCGCGTGCTCGCGCTGTGGCGCAACCGCCACCACGTGCAGGACGAAGCCACCCCGCAGCCGCTGTGGCAACAGGGGGCGCTCGCCCGGGAGCTTGTGAAGTCGGCGGACGACACCGTCTTTCTCGGCGAACGGGACGCCGTGCCGCACTATGCATGCGACATCTCGGCGGCCGACGATCCGCTCGTCGACATCCTTGCCGGAACCGGGGGCGTGTTCGCCGATCTGCGGTCCCTCGCACCGCTGGTGACCCGCGACGACGGCGCGATCATGGCGGCCGCCCGCGGTCTGCTGTACTGGCACCGGCGGGCGCGTTGGTGCGGCAAGTGCGGATCACCGACATCCTCGATTGACGCCGGTCACGCCCGCGTCTGCACGCGACCGAGCTGCGGCGAACGCTGGTTTCCCCGGGTCGACCCGGCCGTCATCATGCTGGTCACGCATCGAGATCGGTGCCTGCTGGGCCGCCAGGCGACGTGGCCGCCGGGCATGCATTCCACGCTCGCGGGCTTCGTCGAGATCGGCGAGAGCATGGAGGAAACCGTCATCCGCGAGGTCGCCGAGGAGGCAGGGCTGCGCGTCGTTGGCCGCCCCGAGTACCGCCACTCCCAGCCGTGGCCCTTTCCCTCGTCGCTGATGCTGGGATTTCGGGCCGAGACCGCAGACGATCAACTGCAGATCGACACGGACGAACTGGAGCAGGCCAGTTGGTTCACCCGCGAGGAACTGCGCGCCAGCCCCGAGAACGAGACGTTTCGACTGCCCGGCAAGGTGTCGATCGCGCGGCGGCTGGTGGAGGAATGGATC
Source organism: Alphaproteobacteria bacterium (assembly GCA_022819905.1). Classification (GTDB taxonomy): domain Bacteria; phylum Pseudomonadota; class Alphaproteobacteria; order TMED109; family TMED109; genus VXPW01. The sequence continues at coordinate 54,704 of JAJEGJ010000002.1, read as the reverse complement.
AGCGAAGCGTGATGTCTGACATCCCGGCGCGATAGGCTCCTCAGGTCATTCGTCTGGACCGCCCGCGCTGTTCCTGCAGACTGCCTGATGGAAACGGCCCCAGCCCTTCTGCAAGCAGCCCCTTCCATCGGCCGCGGCCGCCTGATCGGCCGAACAGGACGCCGGCGCCATGCCTTCGGTTCCCTGCTTCTCGCACGACGACAACACATGTGCCGCCGACGCTTGCCGGTGTCAGTACAGCCGGGGCGCTAAGGGTCCATCCAGCGGAGCCGCACCCGCCCGTCTAGGTCTTCCCGTCGCGGCGGAACTTCGACGCCGGGTACACGCCGAGCACCCGGACACTCCGCGAGAAGAAGCCAAGCTCCTCCAGGGCCAGAGCCACGTTCGGGTGCTCCGGATGTCCCTCGATGTCCGCATAGAACTCGGCCGACGCGAACGAACGATCCACCATGAAGCTCTCAAGCTTGAACATGTTGACGCGGTTCGTCGCGAAGCCTCCAAGCGCCTTGTAGAGCGCCGCTGGAATGTTCCGGACCCGGAACACCAGTGAGGTGATCGTGTGCTCGGAATCGGCCTCGGGTTCGATCGACTCCAGTCCAAGCACCAGAAAGCGGGTCGTGTTGCCAGGGTCATCTTCGATTTCGCGCGCGACGATTTCCAATCCATAGAGCTCGGCCGCGAGCTCCGATGCAATCGCCGCCTCCGCGCGACTGTCCCCCTCGGCGATATGGCGGGCCGCGCCCGCCGTGTCCTCGAACAGGAACGGCTCGATCCTGTTGGACTGCAGGAACTTTCGGCATTGACTCAGCGCATGGAAGTGGCTGGCGGCCTGCCGGATGCCCGCCAGGGAAGTGCCGGGCTGGGCCATGAGATGATGGCTGATGCCTGCGAAATGCTCGCCGATGATGTGGAGGCCTGATGCCGGCAACAGCCGATGAATGTCGGCGACCCGGCCGGCCGCGGAGTTGTCCACGGGAATGAAGGCACGGTCGGCCCCGCCGTTGCGCACCTGCTGGAAGCAGTCCTCGAACGCGGGGCACGGGACGACCTCCGAATCCGGGAACATGCCGATGCAGGCCATGTGCGAGTGCGCGCCCAGCTCCCCTTGAAATGCGATTTTGAGAGGCTGGCTCATAGGCAACACCGTTTAGCTGGGCGGCAACGGTGCCGCGGAACAATGCAGACGGTCACGCGCACAGACGGCGGCGCGCTGAATCCAGGTCGGCAGGAGTGTCGACCCCGGCCGGAGCCGCGTCAACCAATCCTCCGTCGATCCGCATGCCGTTGTCCAGCGCCCGGAGCTGTTCGAGGCGCATCGCTCGCTCACGCTCGCTCGGGGGCAGGGCCACAAACCGGCCCAGGCTCGAGCGCCGCCACGCATAGATCCCGACGTGATGCCGGAGACGATCGTCCGGCCCGGATACCGTCCGCGAAAAGGTCGTGATCATCGCGGTCGAGCCCGGTGTCGGCTTCGCAAGGTGCGCCTTGACGACCGCCGGGTCGTCGAGTTCGCCAGGTCCGAGGGGCGCCACCAGCGTCCCGATGTCGACGGCCGACACCTCCAGCGGCGCGAGCACCTGGCGGATCGCAGCAGGCGAGATGTCGGGCAGGTCGCCCTGCAGGTTGACCGCGACGTCGCACGTTTCTCCGGGATCGAGGACCCCAAGGGCTTCCCACACACGGTCCGAGCCCGACGCGAGGTCGGGAGCGGTCATCACGGCCCGCCCGCCGGCAGCCGTGACCGCATCCGCCACCTCGGCGTCGCAGCAGGCGACGGCCACCTCGCCCACCTCGGCCGCTTCCGCCTGGCGCAGCACGCGGACCACCATCGGCACTCCGCAGATGTCGGCCAACGGCTTGCCCGGCAGACGGCTCGCCGCCATGCGGGCAGGAATGATCACGATCGGGCGCATGCTCGCGGGGGGCTTCTCCGGGTCCTTCGGCGATCGCACGATTTCGATCGCTAGCATGCCAGCCCGGCGAGGCGGACGGCACCCGCAGCAAGGCTCGCGATCCCGCCTCTCGCCCAGTTCGCGGCGCTGACCGAGGCCACTGGCTAGGCAGCGACCTAAGCCCCTATAGTGCCGGTCCCGTTCGGTTCTGGACCGTGAGTGCTCATGGAACTCGTCCGCGTGCAGCCGGGACGCCCCGCCTCACGCCAGGGCCAGGTGGTCGCCCTCGGCAATTTCGATGGCGTTCATCTCGGGCACCAGAAACTGCTGGCCGTTGCCAGCCGGACCGCAAGCGCTACGGGCGATGCCCGCAGCGCTGTCCTGACGTTCGAGCCGCATCCGGCGTCCGTGCTCAGACCGGAATCCGCGCCCGGCCGCCTGACTCCCTTGCGCGGCAAGGCGCGCAAGCTTGCGGATACCGGGGTGGAGATCCTCTACATCCAACGCTTCTCGCTGGCCTTCTCTTCCCTTACCGCCGACGCGTTCATGGAAGACGTGCTGGCGCGGACGCTGGCGGCCAAGCACATCGTGGTGGGACACGACTTCCGGTTCGGCACGGGACGGGCAGGTGACGCTGAAAGGCTCGCCCGTTTCGCACCGAGCGCCGGTTTTGGCCTGACCGTGATCGACCCGATTACCGATGATGCCGGCGTTGCGTTCGGATCGACGGCAATTCGAAAGGCGATTGCGGAAGGCCTCGTGGACGAAGCGGCGGGGGCCCTGGGGACGCCTTTCGAGGTCGAAGGACGAGTCCGACGGGGAGAAAGACGCGGCCGGCGGCTCGGTTTCCCGACTGCAAACCTCCTCTATCGTTCCCAGCTCGCGCCGCTCGACGGTGTCTACGCAGGGTGGACGAGGATCGAGGGTCAGCCGGAGCGCGGCTGGCTGCCTACAGCCATCAGCACCGGCACCCGGCCGCAGTTCGCGGGGACCACGCGAATCCTGGAGGCGCATGTCCTGGACTTTCAGGGCAACCTGTACGGACAGCGAATTCGAGTGGCTTTTTCGCGCAGGCTTCGTGATGAGCGGAAGTTCGCCAACACCAACGCCTTGATCTCGGCCATGGCGAAGGACGTAAGCAGCACCCGGGCCATCGCGGCAGAAGAAGGACCGCCACGGGATACAGCCCCATGAGTTCCCGACCCGACTACCGCGACACCCTGTTCCTGCCGAAGACCGGTTTCCCGATGCGCGCGCGGCTGGCCGCACGTGAACCGGAGATGATCGCGCGATGGGAAGAAATGGACCTGTGGGCCCAGCTGCGTGAATCCGCCAGGGGACGAACGAAGTACATCCTTCACGACGGGCCGCCGTACGCCAACGGGCAGATCCACATCGGCACCGCTCTGAACAAGATCCTCAAGGATTTCGTCAACCGAACCCGGCAGATGGCGGGCTTCGACGCCCATTACATCCCGGGATGGGACTGCCACGGGCTGCCCATCGAATGGCAGATCGAGCAGGAGTACCGCAAGCGAAAGCAGTCCCGCGAGGACGTGCCCATTGCGCAGTTCCGCCGCGAGTGCCGGGCCTTCGCCGAAAAGTGGATCGGCGTCCAGATGGAGGACTTCCGGCGGCTCTTTGTCGTCGGGGACTGGGCTGGCCGGTACCTGACGATGGACTTCAAGGCGGAAGCCCAGATCGTTCGGGAAATCGGCAAGTTTCTGCTCGAAGGAAGCCTGTACCGGGGGCTGAAGCCCGTCATGTGGTCGCCGGTGGAACGAACCGCGCTGGCCGAGGCCGAAGTCGAGTACCGGGACATCACGTCGACGGCCGTGTTCGCCCGGTTTCCGATCTCGGAGCCCGCCGCTCCCGCCCTGGAGGGAGCCGACGTGGTGATCTGGACCACCACAGCTTGGACCCTGCCCGCGAACCGGGCGATCGCATTCGGCGCCGACATCGACTACACGGTCCTTGAAGTCCAGCAGTGCGCCTCGTCACCCGGAGTCCGGCCGGGCGACCGTCTGATCGTCGCAGCTGCGCGGGTCCCTGCGGTCATGGCCGCCGCGGGCATCGAGGCGTTCAAGCCGATTGCGTCGCTGTCCGGCTCGCTGCTCGCGGGCACGGTCTGCTCACACCCCATCGCGGAGTACGACCACCCAGTGCCGCTTCACGCCGCCGACTTCGTGGGTACGGACCAGGGAACCGGCCTGGTCCACGTGGCGCCCGCCCATGGAGACGATGACTTCGAACTGGGCCAGCGCGTGGGGCTCAAGGTCACGGAGTACGTCGGGGACGACGGTCGGTACAGCGATAACGTGCCGCGCTTCGCCGGCATCCATGTGTTCAAGGCCGACCAGCCCGTACTGGCGGCGCTCGTCGAGCGCGGAAAGCTCCTGGCCACGGAGAAGCACGTCCACAGCTACCCGCATTCCTGGCGATCGAAGCAACCGGTGATCTACCGGGCGACCCAGCAGTGGTTCATCAGCATGGAATCGCACGGGCTGAGGGCCAAAGCGCTGGCCGCCGTGGACGCGACCGAATGGGTCCCCGCCAGTGCCCGGAACCGCATTCGGGGGATGATCGAACACCGTCCGGACTGGTGTGTGTCGCGGCAGCGCGCATGGGGCGTTCCGCTTCCCGTCTTTGTCGATCGGCGCACGCGCGAGCCGCTTCGGGATGAAGCCGTACTCCGGCGGGTCGTCGAGGCGGTCGAGGCCGAAGGTGCCGACGCGTGGTTCACGCGCGCCCCCTCGGAGTTCCTCGGGCCCGACCGCGACCCGGACGACTTCGACCGCACCAGCGACATCCTGGACGTGTGGTTTGACTCCGGCTGCACACACTCATTCGTGCTCGAGAACAATCCGGACCAGCACTGGCCGGCCGACCTTTACCTCGAAGGCACCGACCAGCACCGCGGATGGTTCCACAGCTCGCTCCTTGCCAGCTGCGGCACCCGCGGCCGGGCACCGTATCGCAGCGTCCTTACACACGGGTTCGTCCTCGACGGAGACGGGCGCAAGATGTCCAAGAGCGCCGGCAACGTGGTACGGCCGCAGGAAATCAACGATACCCAGGGCGCGGACATCCTCCGGCTCTGGGTTGCGCTGAGTGACAGCACCGGCGACCTCCGAATCGGGGACCAGGTGCTGGCCGGAATTTCCGATGCCTACCGCCGATTTCGGAACACGCTCCGCTTCGTCCTGGGCAACCTGGCGGACTTCAGCCAGGCCGAACAAATCGGCGTGGAGGAAATGCCGGACCTCGAGAAGTGGGTCCTGCACCGTCTCTACGAACTGGAGCGGACCCGCGTCGACGCCTTCGCCTCGTACGACTTCCAGGCGTTCTACCGGGCACTCCACAATTTCTGCGCCAACGACCTCTCGTCATTCTATTTCGATGTCAGGAAGGACTCGCTCTACTGCGACCGGGCCGACTCCCGACGGCGCCGCGCCGCGCGCTCGACGCTGCTCCTCCTGCACGACATCCTGACCGCCTGGCTGGCGCCGGTCCTCTGCTTCACGGCGGAGGAAGCATGGTTGGAACGCCATCCAGCAGAGACCGGGAGCGTACACCTGCGGACGTTCCCGGAGATACCGAAGGCGTGGCAGAACGAAGCGGTTGCAGGTTCCTTCGCCAAGGTGCGACGGGTACGAAACCTCATCACCAGCGCGCTCGAGATCATGCGGCGCGATCAACAGATCGGCTCCAGCCTGGAGGCGCAGGCATGCGTGCACGCGGACGCCGGCCTGCTCGGCGACCTGGCGTCCCACGACCTGGCGGAGCTGGCGATCGCTTCGCGGATCACGCTGAGCGCGGAACCCGCACCGCCCGACGCCTACCAAGACCCGTCCGTGCCCGGAGTAGCAGTCCATGCGACCGCAGCCGACGGCAAGAAATGTGCCCGGTGCTGGCGGGTCCTCGCCGAAGTGGGAGAGACACCGGACGAGCTTTGCGGCCGGTGCCGAGAGGCCGTGTGAGCTCCGGTACCGCCCGCTTTGGGGTGTTTCTCGCCATCCTGGCGGTGGACCAGATCACGAAGGCATTGGTAACCACCTATCTGGCGGCGCCGGTGGATCCGATCCGATTGGGTGCGCTGCTCAATCTGGTGCATGTCCGAAATTTCGGAATCGGTTTCGGCTTCCTGAGCGATGGCGGGACCACGCGACAATGGGCGTTGGCGGGGTTTGCGGCGGTCATCGCGGTAGCGCTTCTTGTCATGCAGGCGCGTGCGCAGGAACGGCTGTACGCCGTCGGTCTGATCCTGATTGCCAGCGGTGCGATCGGCAACGCCATCTGCCGGCTGGCGCGCGGCAGCGTGGTTGACTTCATCGACGTGCACGTGTCGGACTATCATTGGCCAGCCTTCAATGTTGCGGACATGGCCATCACCATCGGAGCGTTCTGCGTGATTGCCCACGCGTTGCCGCTCCAACGGGCCATTGCTAGGCTCCGGGCGCCCCGTCGCGGCCGCTGATACCGGAACATGCGCCTGAACCCTGCCATCCTCCTGCTCTTGGGGTTGTCCGTCGCATTGGCCGGCTGCGAACGGATCCAGGGCACGTTGGGAATTGGCAAGATCTCGCCGAATCCGCTCCGGGTCATCCGCCAGGACCCCCTCGCCGTTCCCCCGAATCTCGAGCTTCGCCCCCCGTTGACCGTTGCCCAGGCTACGCTCGAGCCGGGCGAAACCCTGACGTCCCGAGAAGCGGTGGAGGCCCCCGCCTCCAGGGGCGAGGCGGCCGTCCTCGAGGCAGCCGCCGCCCACGACGTGGACCCGGAGATCCGGCAGCTTCTGGAGCGCGACCAGGCTCTGAAGGCGGCAGAAGAGGAAGAATCCGGAGGCCTGCTGGGCTTCCTCGATATCTTCAACTGGTTCGGCGACGACGACGACGACGTTGGAGCGGTCCAACCCGTCGCAGAGGCAGCAGCCGAAGAGGCCACGCCCGCCGCAGAGCCTGCGGTTGAAGAGGCTCCGCCCATCGCCGAGGAAACGGAATCCGACGGTGAGAGCGACGGTGGCGGCCTGCTCGAATGGCTGGACATCTTCGACTGGTTTGGCGGCGACGATGACGAATGAAGCGGACGGCGTAGACATCCCGCACACACGCCGTTAGGCACCGCGCCACCCTTCACCCAATGCCGCGCCCCTACGGGCAGCAACGCACCGTTGATGGGTTCCGCACATCTTTGGTGCGCTGAAGCGAACTCCGCCGGGGCGCGCGTTCCGCCGGGCGAATCCGGGACAAACCTGCGGCGCCGAGCGTCCGAACCGGCACAGAGATCCCTGCTAGCACGACGGGTCAGTGCGCGCCTGGGGACCGGAAGCCGCCAGGATCGGGCCCGTCGGCGGTACACGCAGCCTCGCGATCACGCAGCCAAATCGGACATCGCTTATGATTGTTGCCGCGACCTGGAGGCCGGCGGACATGGCGCCGGCGCCGCGTCAGCGTCGGCATCGGCTGGAGACCGGCAGGGGAAACGACCATGACTGACCGATCACATTTGATGCAGCCCGGCTGCCTTCTGCTGGCTGCGGTTCTCGTGCTCTCGGCATGGCTCGCTGCTCCTTCAGCGGCGATAGCAGACTCTCATGAGCCTGAGGAGGCGGGCTTGCAGATTGCCCTGGAAGCCCACGAGCGGGGGACAGGCTTTGGCGACTTCACGGCGCGGCAGACCATGGTGTTGCGCAACCGGCACGGCCAGGAAAGCCGGCGCGACGTGCGCATCAAGATCCTCGAAGTCGACGACGACGGCGATCGAAGCATGTTCGTGTTCGACCAGCCGCGCGACGTGAAGGGGACAGCGTTCCTCGTCCATGCGCATCGGACGGAGCCCGATGACCAGTGGCTCTACCTCCCGGCGCTGAAGCGGGTGAAACGGATCAGTTCGTCGAATCGATCTGGATCGTTCATGGGTAGCGAGTTCGCCTACGAGGACATGACCGCCCAGGCGGTGGAAAAATTTACCTACAAGTACTTGCGTGACGAGGCCTGCGGCGAATTGACGTGTTCGGTCACCGAACGGACCCCGGTCGAGAAGGGGTCGGGTTACAGCCGTCAGGTCGTCTGGCACGACCGTGACGCGTTGCGGATCTGGAAAGTTGAGTACTACGACCGCAAGGACGAGCACCTGAAGACGCTTGAGATAGCGGACTACCAGCAGTACCTGGACCAGTACTGGTTCGCCGGAACCATGACCATGATGAACCACCTGACCGGCAAGAGCACCGTGCTGAACTGGTCCGACTACGAGTTCCAGACAGGGCTGGACGACGGTGACTTCACGCAAACAAGCCTGAGACGGGCGCGTTGATGCCATCCCCATCGATTCTGCGCGGCGGCGCCCTGTGCGCGGCCTGCGTAAGCCTCGCTCTGGTCTCGGCAGAAGTACGGGCGGACACCGACTTCGTCTACGAGGAGGTTTCAGGCCGAATCAGCCTGGAGAGCCGGCAGTTCCCCGAAGCGGCGGTGCTTCCGGGCCAGGCTTCTCAAGCGACCGGCCTGGTCTTCCATCCCAAGCTGTATGTCGAAGATGCGGAGGGCAGAAGCGTTACGATCGCGCCGTTCTTTCGCTACGACGGCGCTGATACGCGGCGCACGCACGCAGACCTGCGTGAGGCCTTTGCCCTGATCTTCGGTGAGGCCGGCAACAGCGAATGGGAAATTCGGGTCGGCATCGATCAGGTGTTTTGGGGAGTCGCCGAGTCCCGGCACCTGGTGGACATCGTCAATCAGGTGGACCTCGTCGAGCACCCGAACGAAGAAACCAAACTTGGTCAGCCCATGGCCCATCTCACGTGGTCGGGTGAGTGGGGGGTGCTGGAGTTATTCGGACTTACCTATCACCGGGCGCGCACTTTTCCCGGGCCGGCAGGCCGAATGCGGGGTCTGTTCGTCATCGATGACGAGCACGTTTCCTATGAGAGTTCGGCCGGCGAGTGGAATCTTGATCTGGCCGTTCGCTACACCCAGAGCTTCGGTCCCGTCGATATCGGTCTGAGCGCGTTCGACGGGACCAGCCGCGAGCCCTCGATCTGCCCTTCCCCGGTCCCGGGTGCCCAACTGACGCAACACTACGAGCAAATCCGCCAATTCGGGATCGATTCACAGGTCACCATCGATGCCTGGCTTCTGAAGCTCGAGGCGATCCGGCGCACGGGTTTTCGCAACCTGTTCTGCCAGCAGGAAGAGGACTACGGCGCATTTGTTGTCGGCGGTGAATACGCCTTCTACTCCGTCTGGGATTCGCCGGCCGATCTCAGCGTCCTGGCCGAATGGAACTATGACGAGCGCGGGGAAAACGCGACCAATGTCTTCCAGAACGATCTTTTTCTCGCCGTACGCTACGCGCTGAACGACGTTCAAAGCACCGACATCACGCTCGGTGTCTTTGAGGACGTGGATCTCGAGTCGCGAGTGTTGAGCCTGGAGTTCAACCGGCGCCTGACGGACTATTGGGCGCTGAACGTGGAAGCAATCGCCTTCCTGAAAATCGGTGCCATGGATTTCCTACAACACGGTCTCGAAAATGATAGCTTCGTGGGCCTCAACCTCAGTTACAGTTTCTGACCGTTGGCGACGGGGCCGACCAGTTTCAGGTCGGTTTCCGATGGCACGATCCCGCGATCGCACCGACCATGAAGTCTCGTTGTGCACAGTCCGGACCGTGAATCGGCACAACTCCCGTCCCTCGGTCACTGCGGCCGTTCATCAGCCCGTCACCGACGCACCAGCCAGATACATTGACACGATACCGTGTAGTCGGCACGCCGCACCTCCGTTGACTTGCTGACAATTGTCAAGTACTTGCTCCCAATGTGTTGACAGGCATTAGTCAAGTGCGAACTTCATCGATCAGTGAGCAAACAATATGCCTGGAGCGCTATCAGCTCACCTCATGCAAGAGCGCGCACTTCAAGTTTGATATCCAAACCGCCAACTCGCGCCGCGATAAATCCGGATTGCGGTTCGCCACGACGTCAAGGGTTCCGCAGGGCTATTGCGATAACGCAGCTCGAGCCGATATGTCGGCCTCGCCACTCGCCGAGGGTGGGACGGAATGTGCAGCGCCGGAGGAACGGCCGGCCAGCACGTTCCGTTCGATAGGCGGCACCGGGACCGCGTTAACCGCAAGTCCAGGCGGTACAGCGTATGGCTAACGGTATCGCGTCCAGCCCTGCTGCAACGACCGCACAGGAGACGGCAGGCATGCTCGCTGCATTCGGCGAGCAACTTGAGGCCGTTCTTGACAGCCTGGTGCCCGCCTCGGGCAAGGCAGAGCGTCTTTATCAGGCCATGCGTTACGCTCTGTTGGGCGGCGGGAAGTACCTTCGTCCGTATATCGTTGATGCTGCCGCCGGTATTTTCGAGGTGTCGCAGACCGCGAGCCTTCGGACCGGGGCCGCGGTGGAAATGATTCACGCGTATTCGCTGGTCCACGATGATCTCCCGGCCATGGACGACGACGACTTGCGGCGGGGCCGGGCGACATGCCACCGCGCCTTCGATGAGGCGACCGCCATTCTGGCCGGGGACGCCCTGCTGACCCTGGCGTTTCGGACTCTCGCGGAACCTGAAACCCATCCCGATGGGGCGGTCCGTGCGGCTTTGGTGGCCTCCCTCGCGGATTGTGCGGGCGGAAGGGGCATGGTCGGTGGTCAAATGATGGACCTCGTAAGCGAACATGCCCCTGTTGGCGTGGATGCAGTTTTCGACATCATGAGACTGAAGACCGGTGCGCTCCTGACGTTCTCGGCGATGGCCGGCGCCATCCTGGGGCAGGCGGACGATCGCGCTCGCCAGGCGCTGCGCGACTTTGGCTCAGATCTCGGACTCGCTTTTCAGATGAAAGACGACTTGCTGGATGTCGAAGGCGACGAAGCGAGCCTGGGCAAGCGAGCGGCAAAAGACGCGGCTGCGGGCAAGGCCACGTTGGTCTCCCTGCTCGGCGTGGAAGGGGCGCACCGGGAGGCACGCCGAACGTCCGACGCCGCGTTGGCACATCTGGACTGCTTTGGGCCACGTGCCGACCGTCTCCGCTCGGTCGCCGTGTTCGTGCTGGCGCGCGACCGCTAGGCGGCGAGGTGCCGAAGTTCTCGTGCGCAGGGACGGAAGCTGTCGGACATGGGAAGGCCGGCTGCGTGTTCGCCGAACGTAGCCGGTTGCCGGCAGGGCGGTTTCCGGATCAGAGGCTGCGCCGCACGATAACGGAGTGTCAGCGGACCAATCCGCGGCCGGCGACTCTTTCGCGCCGCTGGCCCGGTGGGTTGCATGAGCAGTACCGTGCGCCCGTCGGCCGGGAACTGCGTCGGGATCCCGGCCCGGCTGACGTCGGGCCACTGGCCTCAGGTTCGGGAGCTTCCGTCGGGACGGCTGTTGAACATGGGCGGAGCGCTCTGCCTGGCTGACGGAGAAAAAGGCGGCTCACATGGAAACTCCGTCCGGTAAGACCGCTGGGGACGAGAATTTTCCCGTCGGTTCCTGGCTGCTGCCCGCGCGGTTCCGGCCGCACATTGCAACCTTCTACGCGTACGCCCGCGCTATCGACGATGTCGCCGACAACCCGGATTTGCAACCGGACGACAAGATCAGACGGCTGGATGGATTTGCCGACGCACTGTGCGGCACCGACACCAACAGCCCGGCATTTCAAAAGGCTCACGATGTCCGCCGAAGCCTCTCGGCGACGCACGTAACGCATCAACACTGCATGGATCTGATCAGCGCCTTCAAGCAGGATGCGGTCAAGCTCCGCTACGACGACTGGGACGATCTGATCGATTACTGCAATCGGTCAGCAGCGCCGGTCGGACGCTACCTCGTCGATCTCCATCATGAATCTTCATCCACGTATCCGGCCTCGGATGCGCTGTGCAACGCCCTGCAAGTCATCAACCACTTGCAGGACTGTGGCGACGACTACCGGACCCTGAACCGGGTTTACATTCCGCAGCACTGGATGGCGGCAGCAAACGTCGACGTGTCGGCACTGGCTGACCGTCAGGCCACGGAGGCCCTGCGAGGCGTGCTGGACCGCTGTCTCGATGCGACCGATCAACTGCTCGTGCTTGCCAGTCGCCTTCCGGCTCAGTTCCGTGACGTCCGGTTTGCAATGGAAACCGCGACCATCGTTGCCATCGCAAAAAAGCTGAGTGCCGAGTTGCGGAAACGCGATCCCCTGGCGGAGCGCGTCGTACTCACCAAACCCCAGTTCGTCGGCTGCGGCGTGCTCGGAGTCAGTCACGCCCTCTACCAGAGAGTCCCTCGCTGGCTCAGCGCCGCTGCAACGCGGCCTTCCTCCGTTGATTAGGCGTCTTGAAGACTCGACGATGGTGATCCACGACGCTGACTGCCCGCGGATCCCGCTACGGCGCCGTTGCTGCGCTGCTGCTCGGAAGTCAGCTAACATTTCATCCGTGCTCATACTTCAAGCACTTGACTGACGCTTGGGCAGGGGAGACCGACGTTCCGTTCCAGCTTGCACCCGATCGTCCCGCGCGGGCGGCAAACTGTCCGGGAGTGGTTCCGGAGCTGCCCGTGCGAGGAGATCCCTCGACGTGAACAGTGCCTCCCGTGATCCGGCGGCCCACGGCGCCGCGCCCGTCGACGCGGTTGAACCCAGGGCCCACGTCAACAGCGTCGTCGCGCGATCCGGCACGTCGTTCCTCTGGGGGTTGCGGGTGCTGCCTTCCGAACGTCGGCGCGCAATGCACGCGATCTACGCGTTCTGCCGTGAAGTTGACGATATCGCCGATGAACCCGGTGAGATTGCCGACAAGGCGCAGGCGTTGGCCGCGTGGCGGCAAGAGATCGGCCGACTGTACGCCGGGCACCCGACATGGCCGACGACGAAGGCGCTACTGCGGCCGGTGAAACGCTTCGGCTTGCCGGAACGCGAATTTCTCGCGGTGATCGACGGGATGGAAATCGATGCCGCGCCCGCCGTCCGAATGCAGAGCCTGGGCGATCTCCTGAACTACTGTCGAAAGGTTGCGGGCTCCGTGGGCATGCTGTCGATTCATGCCTTCGGCGTACCTCAGCAACCGGGGCCGATGATCGCGGAGAACCTCGGGAATGCGCTGCAGCTCACCAACATTCTGCGTGACCTCAGGGAAGACGCGGCGTTGCAGCGCCTCTATGTGCCGCTCGATATGTTGCAGAAGCACGGCGTGGCAACGCATCCGACCAGCGCCATCTTCCGTGATCCGGGATTCCCCGATGTCTGTGCCGACCTGGCCGGTATCGCCCGCGGCTACTACGCGGAAGCGGGCCGGCTCCTGACCCAGTTGGGATGGCGGAAAATGCGCCCGGCAGCTCTCATGATGGCGATCTACCGGGAAACGCTGGATCGCCTGGAGCAGCGCGGATGGAGCCAGATCGGCGATCCCATCCGCCTGTCGCCGGTACGCAAGATGTGCCTGGCGATCCGCTACGGCCTGCTCTAGCAGCTCCCACCTTGGCCCGAACACACGTCGTAGGCGCCGGCCTTGCAGGACTTGCCGCAGCCGTATCGCTGGCGCGCCGCGGCCACGCCGTCACGCTGTACGAAGCAAGTGGCCAGGCAGGCGGCAGGTGCCGATCCTACGTGGACGCGAAGCTCGCCTGCACGATCGACAACGGCAACCACCTGCTGCTCTCGGGCAATCAGGCGGCGATGCGCTACCTGGCCGACATCGGCGCCTCCCAGGAACTGAGCGGTCCCCCGTCGGCGCGCTTCCCGTTTCTTGACCTCGCGACCGGCCAGCGCTGGTGCCTGCGGCCCAACGGCGGGCCGCTGCCCTGGTGGCTTCTCAGCGCCGGGCGACGCGTGCCCGACACGACGATCTGGAGCTACCTGTCCGCCCTGCGGTTTGCGACGGCCGGCAACGACCGCACCGTGACGGATTGCGTCGGGGAGGACACCGTCCTGTTCAAGCGATTCTGGGAGCCACTCGCCGTCGCGGTACTGAACACACCGGCCCAGACGGGCGCAGCACGGCTGCTGTGGCCGGTATTTCGCGACACCTTTGCGAGGGGAGAGGCCGCGTGCCGACCGCGTGTCGCCAAGAAAGGGCTGTCGGATACGTTCGTGGAACCCGCGTTGGCGCTTCTGCGGCGATCGGATGTGACAGTCAGATTCGGGTGCCGGCTCAGTCAGGTTGAACGCGATGCCGACCGGGTGCGGACATTGAATTTCGCGGGCGAATCCGTGCCGTTGGACGCGGGAGATCGCGTCGTCCTCGCGCTGCCGCCGGCCGCCACCGGTGGTCTGCTGCCGGCGTTGCATGTCCCGAAGACGAGCCATGTCATCGTCAATGCGCATTTCGTGCTGGACGAACCCCCGGCACTGCCCGCCATGTCACCGTTTCTCGGCCTCATCGGCGGCACGGCGCAATGGCTGTTCGTCCGCGGCAGCGTCGCCTCGATCACCATCAGTGCCGGCGATGCCGTGGCCGAAGGCTCGGCCGATGAAATCGCGCGCGCGACCTGGCGTGACGTTGCCGCGGCACTGGATCGCGACCCCCGTACCGTCCCAACCTGCCGGGTGATCAAGGAGCGACGGGCAACCTTCGCGCAAACCCCAGCGGAGGTGCGTCGCCGCCCACCGACTCGAACCGAATGTGCCAACCTGTTTCTGGCAGGAGACTGGATCGACACCGGCCTTCCGGCGACCATCGAGGGTGCCATCCAGTCCGGCTACACGGCGGCCAGCGCGGTGATGCGCTGACGCCGAATCGCTCACCGCACCTCTCTGGATCGCCGCTCCCGGGGGGAACCGCTACCCGCCGGACAAACTAGGCAGCCTGGCTCTCTCCCATCCCTTCGTGCGGAGCGTCTTCCTTCGCGTCAAAGGCGGCCAGTAGCTCTTTCTCCAGCTTCCGGGCCCGCGCAAGGTGTTCTTCCTTCACGTGGCCGAATCCCCGAACGTGCTCGGGAAGCGAAACCAGCGCCACCGCCGTCGGATGATTGTCCGGGCTCAAGCGCTCGCCAACGGTCTGCAGGAGGCCTTCGTACCGCCGGATCTCTGCCCGTTCGGAACGCCGTTCGCGGGTCCAGCCGAACGGATCGAACGGCGTGCCCCGCAGGAAGCGGAGCTGCGCCAGCACACGAAACACCGGCAGCATCCAGGGACCGAACGTCAGTTTCCGCAAGTTGCCGGTTGCAGGGTCACGGGGCGCGAACAGCGGGGGCGCCAGGTGAAACGTCAGGCTGGGCCGGCCGGTGAAGGTTTCCTTGATGCGACGGAGGAACGTGCCGTCCGTGTACAGGCGGGCAACTTCGTACTCGTCCTTGTAAGCCATGACCTTGAAGAGGTACTTCGCCGTCGCCCGTGCCAGCGCCTCTTCGCCGGGGACTCGTGCCGCCTCGAGCATGCGCACGGAGGCAACGGTCTCGCGGTAGCGCGCGGCCCATGACCGATTCTGGTATGCCGTCAGGAATTGCACACGGCGTTCGATCAGTTGATCCAGCGACTCTTCGGGTTCATCCGCCGCGAGGCTGTCCGTACCCAGGATCTCCCCGATCGCGCTCTCGTCGCCGGCGGCCACGCGTCCCCACCGGAACGCATCAAGATTCATCCGGACGGCGACCCCGTTCAGCTCGATGGCGCGTTCAAGCGCATGGACGCCAACCGGCACGTGCCCCCGCTGGACGGCATAGCCCAGAAGCATCAGGTTGCCCGCGATGCTGTCGCCGAACAGCGTGGTGGCGAGGCGCGTCGCGTCGACGAAATCGGTCGCGTCGTCGCGGCTGGATTCGGCGATCAGTTCCATCATGCGGCGGGTCCCGAAGGACAGGTCCGGGTCCAGCACGAACTGGGCCACCGGCGCGCGATGGGCGTTGACGACTGCTGCACTGACCTCCGGGCTGAGGCACCCGCGGACTTCGGCGTCCGCCGCGACCACCATGTCGCAGCCGAGGAGCAGGTCGGTACGGCCGCGCCCAACCGTGACGGAATGGATCTCCTCAGGCTTCGCCGCCAGGCGGACCTCGGAGACCACCGCCCCGCCCTTCTGGGAGAGCCCGACCTGGTCCAGAACGCTGACACCTTTCCCTTCGATGTGGGCAGCCATCCCCAACACCGCTCCCACCGTCACGACACCGGTCCCGCCGATGCCGGTGATGACCACGTTGCGCGGACGGTCAAGGTCCGGCTGCGAGGGATCCGGCAAGCGGGCCACCAGATCGCCGAGAACGGCACCGTCGTGGGAAGGTGGCGCCTTGCGCACCTGCACCCCGGACACCGTCACGAAGCTCGGGCAGAAGCCCTGCACGCACGAGAAATCCTTGTTGCAGGCCGACTGGTTGATCTGGCGCTTGCGCCCGAACTCCGTCTCCAGGGGTTCGACAGAAATGCAGTTCGACGCTTTCGAACAATCGCCGCAGCCTTCGCAGACCAGCTCGTTGATGAACGCCCGACGGTCCGGATCGTCCAGGAGGCCCCGCTTGCGGCGGCGACGCTTCTCGGCTGCGCAGGTCTGGTCGTAGACCATGGCCGAGACACCCGGCCAAGTCCTGAGCTCCTTTTGCACGGCGTCGAGTTCACTGCGGTGGTGAATCGTGGTGCCCTCGACAAACGCCCGGTCGATCCCGTACTTGTCCGGCTCGTCCGTGACCACCGCGATCCGCCGCACGCCTTCGGCACGCAGCTGGTGCGTGATTCCTTCCGGGGTCAGCGCGCCGTCGTGCGGCTGGCCGCCCGTCATCGCCACCGCATCGTTGTAGAGCACCTTGTACGTGATGCTCGTGCCGGCCGAGACGGCGGCTCGGATCGCCAGGAGTCCGGAGTGCTGATACGTCCCGTCGCCCAGGTTCTGGAAGATGTGCGGCTCCTCGACGAACTCCTCCATGCCGATCCAGTTGGCGCCCTCCGCACCCATGTGCGTGGTGAGGTGCGTGTTGCGATTGGCCCACACCGCCATGTAGTGGCAGCCGATGCCGGCCATGGCCATCGAGCCGTCGGGAATCTTGGTTGAACTGTTGTGCGGACATCCCGAGCAGAAGTACGGTGTCCGCTCGACCGGTGCGGGCGCACCGGGAGGCGGCATGTTGCCCTCGAAGCGAGCCAGGGCGTCGGTCACGTCGACGGCGCCCAGTCGCGCAATTCGCGAGCTTAGCGCCTTGGCGACGATGGCAGGTGTCAGTTCACCGGTGGCGGGAATGAGCGAGTATCCCGCATCGTCCGTCTTGCCGACGATGCGGTCCGGACGGTTCGCGAGATGGAAGGCGATGTCCTTGAGCTGGGTCTCGACCAGTGCCCGCTTTTCCTCGACGACGATGACTTCCTCGAGGCCGTCGAGGAACGCCCGGGCGCCCTCTTCCTCCAGCGGCCAGCTCATGCCGACCTTCCAGAGGCGGAGCCCGAGCGCCTGTGCGCGAGCGGCGTCGATGCCCAGCACATCGAGGGCTTCCCGCACCTCGGCGTAGCCCTTGCCCGTCGCGGCAATGCCGATCCGGTCGCTCGGCCCTCGCCATACCAGCGTGTCGATCCCGTTCGCCCGCGCAAACGCCTGTGCGGCCGGGAGCCGGTGCGCGATCATCCGGTGTTCCTGGGCATGAATGTCGTCCGGCCAGCGAATGGAGAGCCCGCCCTCGGGCAACTCGAAATCGTCAGGAATGACCGATTCGGCCCGTTCGGGGTCCACGTAGACGGATGCCGAGCTGTCGATGGTCGCAGTGATGCATTTCATCGATACCCAGAGACCGCTGAAACGGGACATCGCCCAGCCGCGCAGGCCGAAATCCAGCAGATCCTGGACATTGGCCGGATTCAGGATCGGGATCTGGGCATGGACCATGGCCAGTTCGCTGTGGTGCGCCGTCGTGGACGACTTGGCCAAGTGGTCGTCACCGAGCAAGGCCAGCACCCCGCCATGGGGCGCCGTACCGGCAGAATTGGCATGCCGGAACGCGTCACCCGTCCGGTCGACTCCCGGCCCCTTGCCGTACCAGATACCGAACACGCCGTCGTGCTTCGGGTTGGTCACCAGTCCGATTTGCTGCGTGCCCCAGATCGCGGTGGCAGCCAAGTCTTCGTTCAGACCGGGGTTGAAATGAATGCCGCCGCGTTGGAGGAACTGCCGAGCGTCCCACAGTGCCTTGTCGTAGATGCCGAGCGGGGAGCCGCGGTATCCCGAGATGTACCCGCGGGTATCGAGTCCGGCTTCCCGATCGAGCCGGCGCTGCACCAGGGGCAGCCGTACAAGGGCCTGCGTGCCGCTGAGAAAGGCCCGTCCGCCGTCGAGTTCGTATTTGTCGTCAAGGGTGACAGTCGCAAGCCGCATCGTCGCAGTGGTCCCGAGAAAGGTGTCGCTATTACAAGATTTAAGTCAGTATAACCCGGAGACTAGGGCCCAACGATCGACCGTCGTGGACCCCAGCCGGCTGCCGAAACGTGCGGAACCGGCCACAACCGTTTCGTCACGTCACGAGCCACCCCGTCCGCCGGATTGGCGGAAGAGAATTCCGAACGTGGTACCGAGCCGACAGGCCCCGACCGTAGCACGACACGAATCAGCATCAAACGGCATGGCGACGACATACCTGCCTGGGGCCCCGAGCCCCCATGATCGCCGCACGGTCGTGCGCGGCCGGGCGGCAACTCGACAAGACCGGCACGCCGTCACCACTGTCAAGGACGGATGGCCGGCACCGGCGGGCATGCCGAGCGAACCCCCGATACAGGCGCCGTCCATGTATCTTCGCAAGCCGCCGCGCATGGGACGCCCACAACGGTGGCCGACCATCCGCACGGGGGATCGACGATGACGCGTGGCCTCGCAGGATGCTTCCGGTACAAGGGGGATACCCCATCCGGCGCCGAAGTCGGCATGCGTCCCGACCGGGCCCCGCCCGCAAACGCGTGCTCCGTCGATACCGAATGGCCACGCCACGCCGGCTCCAAGGCGCAGCCACACGTGCGGAGGCTGCCGATTGGGCCGGCGCGGGCGGACGCAGCGAGCCGGCACGGGTTCGGTCTGCCCCGGCCTGCCAACTTCCCGGGAACGGCAGCACGATGAATCGCCGCAGCTTCAATCCGGGCGCTGCAACGTGCCCTGCGAAGCGCGGCTCGCGCCGCAGCCATCGGTTCCGCCGGTACACCGAACGTTGAACCGCGACGCCCACCTCCAGCATCGGGCCACCCTCCGCCAGATGTTTGACGCGGTCGTCGATGCCGCCAATCCGGAGCAGCTTGTCGTCCGGCATCTGCCGCGGCGGCCGCGCGGACGCACCCTGGTGCTGAGTGCTGGCAAAGCAGCGGCGGTCATGGCGCGAGCGGCCGACGAGGCATGGGACGCGCCGCTCAGCGGACTAGCGGTCACTCCGTACGGCCACGGCGTCGGCTGCCCGCGGGTCGAAGTCATCGAAGCATCCCATCCGGTTCCCGACCAGGCGGGACAAATGGCCACGGCGCGCTTCCTGGAGGAGGCCAAGGCACTCGGTCCGGACGATCTCCTGCTCTGCCTGATTTCCGGCGGGGCGAGCGCCCTGCTGGCCGCTCCGACGACCGGTATCACCCTGAGCCACAAGCAGGAAGTCACCGCGGCGCTGCTGCGGTCCGGTGCCACGATCCACGAAATGAACTGCGTCCGGAAACACCTGTCCGCGGTGAAGGGAGGCCGGCTGGCACTCCATGCCGCCCCGGCGCGAATCGTGACCCTGCTGATTTCCGACGTTCCCGGCGATGACCCCTCGGTGGTCGGTTCCGGTCCCACGTTCGGAGACGCCACCACGCTGGGCAATGCTCAGGCCATCCTGGCTCGGTACGGGATTCGACCGCCACCCCAGGTGCGCGACGCCCTCGAGCATCCGGATGCAGAGACGCCGGAGCCCGCCCACCCGGAACTCGCCCGAACGTCCCACCGCATTCTGGTCCGGCCCAGCGACGCGCTTCGCGCCGCCGCTCGTCGGGCGCGCGACGCCGGATTTCGTCCATTGGTCCTGTCCGACCGGATCGAGGGAGAGGCACGGGACATCGGGGTCATGCATGCGGCCATCGCTCGGCACGTGCTGGAGTCCGGCCAACCGGCACGACCGCCCCTCGCCCTCATCTCAGGCGGCGAAACGACCGTCACGCTGCAGGGAAGCGGGAGCGGCGGCCGGAACACGGAATTCCTCCTGGCGGCCGCCCTGGCGCTCGATGGGATCAACGTCTATGGCCTGGCGTGCGACACCGACGGTATCGACGGGAACGGCCGCCACGCCGGCGCGCACATCGATCCGGGCACCCTGGCACGCGGTGCTGAACGCGGTCTCAATGCACGGAATTTGCTTGATTCGCACGATTCCGGCGGATTCTTCGATGCGCTCGACGATCTCGTGGTCACCGGCCCGACACGTACCAACGTGAACGACTTCAGGGCCTTCCTGGTGCCGGCCCAAGCGTAGGCACCGGCTGGGCGCGGGCGATGTCCTGCCGACGCCCGGCTAGATGGAGTGGCCGGCCTCGTCCTCGAGCCGCTTGAGTCGACGCTCGCCGCCGCCCATTTGCGGATGCACGGCAAGCGCGCGGCGCAATGCACTGGCCGCGGCGGCGGGCTGATCGTTGCGTTCATAGATCAGCGCCAGTCCCGACAGCGCACCGAAATGCCGCGGCTCCAGTTCCAGGGTCTCGACGATGTCGGCGACCGACGCCTCGTCATTTCCGAGCAGGTAGTGGACCGTGGCCCGCTTGTTCCACGCCTCCGCGAACTCGGGATTCCGTTCCACCAGGTCATCGAACGTGGCAAGCGCCCCCTGGTAGTCGCCGGACTGCATGGAGCGGATGCCGCGGGTCATCGTGTCTCGCGCCTGGGAGTCCGGGTGCTGAAGCCAAAGCTTCCAGACCTGGAATTCGATCTTGATGGCCTCGTGCGGGTCGGTGCTTGTCCTGAGGGCCGAAAACAAGCCCTCAAGCTCAGGCGCTGTCTGATCAGCGCTGGCGGCCGAACCCGCCAGCGCCGCGGCCACGACGGCCGCGGCGGCAACCGCCGTCCTAAGCGACGTAAGCGGTCTTGACCGTCGTGTAGAACTCGGCCGCATAACGTCCCTGCTCCCGCGGGCCATAGGACGATCCCTTCCGCCCACCGAACGGAACATGATAGTCGACGCCTGCCGTCGGGAGGTTCACCATCACCATGCCAGCTTCCGCATTCCGTCGGTAGTGATTGGCGTGCTTCAGGCTGGTCGTGCAGATGCCGGAGGACAGCCCGAACGACGTGTCGTTCGCAACGTGAAGGGCCTCGTCGTAGTCGGCGACCCGGATGACCGAAGCGACGGGGCCGAAGATCTCCTCCCGGTTGATCCGCATTGCGGACGTGGTCTCCGTAAACAGGGCCGGCTGGAGGTAGTGCCCGGGCGTGGCCCGTGCCAGCTGCTCACCGCCGAAGTGGAGGACCGCCCCTTCCTCCGTCCCGATCCGGAGGTAGTCCAGGTCCTGCGCCAGCTGCGATTCATCCACCACGGGACCGATGTGCGTGCCGTCCTTGAGAGCATCGTCGACCACCAGTCCCTCGAGCCGTCGGGTCACGGCCTCGACGAAGCGGTCGTGAATGCCCTCGGTCACCACGAGGCGCGAGGAGGCGGTGCAGCGTTGGCCCGTCGAGAAAAAGGCGCCGTTCACCGCGCATTCGACTGCCGTGTCGAGATCGGCATCGTCCAGCACCACCAGCGGATTCTTGCCCCCCATTTCCAACTGGAACTTGGCCCTGCGCGCCGCACATGCGGTGGCCACCCGTCCCCCCGTGTCCACGGAGCCGGTAAACGTGACGGCATCGACGCCGGGGTCGGTCAGCAGCGTTTCGCCGACTTCGGACCCGCGCCCCACCACGAGGTTGAGGACCCCCTCCGGCAGGCCGGCTCGCACCAGGATGTCCGTGAGTTCCCAGGCGCAGCCCGGCACCAGGGTCGCCGGCTTGAACACGACCGTGTTGCCGTAGCAGAGCGCCGGCGCGATCTTCCAGGCCGGGATCGCGATCGGAAAGTTCCACGGCGTGATCACGCCGATCACGCCGAGCGGCTCGCGGGTGATCTCCACGTCGACGCCGGGCCGGACCGACGGCAGCTTCTCGCCGGTCAGACGCAGGGTCTCGCCGGCAAAGAAATCGAATATCTGACCGGCACGGCCAACCTCGCCCACGCCTTCCGGCAGGGTCTTCCCCTCTTCCCGGGCCAGGAGCCGGCCGAGCTCGTCCCGGCGGGCGAAGATCTCGTCGGACGCCCGGCGCAGCACATCGTGCCGCTGCTGCGGCGTGGTCCGCGCCCAGTCGGGAAAGGCGGAACGTGCGGCCTCCACCGCGGCCCGGGTGTCGCCGACGGTCGCAAAACAGTGCTCATTGATGACGTCATCCGTGTTCGACGGGTTGACGTTGGGCACCGTCGCCGTCGCCACGCGCCATTCACCGGCCACATAGTTGGGAAGAGGTTTCGCCATTCATCGTACTCCGGGGGGCGGCCTGCCGGCGCAAGAGCATACCCGACCAACTGCTCGCGTCGCCCGCCGGCAAAGAGTTGCAGAAGACGCGGGGCGCTTGTAACTTGCGGCCTCTTCCACCGCAGGAACCGTGCTGGGGTCGGCCGGAACGGCCTGCTCCGCGAGGTGTGGCCCGTGCCCAAGATCAAGAGCAAGCGTTCCGCGATGAAGCGGTTCCGGTTGACCGGCACCGGGAAGGTGCGCCGTAACTTCGCCGGCAAGCGGCACGGCATGATCAAGCGCACCAACAAGTTCATTCGGACGGCGCGAGGCACCACGACCGCATCGCCCGCCGACACGCGCTACATCAAGCGCCACCTGCTCCGGAACTCCTGAGCCGAGACCTTTCCCATGACACGCGTCACCAGCGGCGTGACCACGCGCCGACGCCACCGCCGGGTCATCAAGGCAGCCAAGGGCGCCCGGGGCCGCCAGAAGAACACGTACCGCGCCGCCGTCCAGCGCGTCGAAAAGAACCTGCAGTACGCGTACCGGGATCGCCGAACCCGCAAGCGGGATTTCCGCAGCCTGTGGATCCAGCGGATCAACGCTGCTGCCCGCGCGCACGGACTGCGGTACGGCGAACTGATCAACGGACTTGACCGGGCGGGCGTGGAGCTGGACCGCAAGGTCCTCGCTGATCTCGCCGTGCGCGACCCGGATGCCTTCGGACTGGTGGTCAAACAGGCGCAAGCCGCCCTCGAGGCTCGCTGACCCAACTCCCCGCAGCAACCGGGCCAGGCTCCGGAGAGGCCCGATGAGCACGTTCCTTTCGCAGGCAGACGCACTTGAGGAGGCGTTGCTCGCCGCGGTGCAGGCCGCCACGGACCCGGACGAACTTGAAGCCGTACGCATCAGGGCGCTCGGCCGCAAGAGCGAACTCAACGGCATGCTTCGCTCGGTGGCCGGCCTGCCGGGAAACGAGCGGCGCGCCGCCGGCCAGCATCTGAACGCGGTCAAGGAGCGCCTGGCCGGTGCCCTGCGCGAACGCCAGTCCTCCCTAGAGGACGCGGCCCTGGAAGCCCGGCTCGCCGCCGAGCGGGCCGACATCACGCTGCCGTCGCGCCGGCAGCCTCCCGGCCGGGGCCATCCGATCTCGCGGACGCTCGATGAAATGACGTCGATCCTGGGCGAGCTCGGTTTCCGGGTTGCCGAGGGCCCGCACATCGAGGACGACTTCCACAACTTCACGGCGCTCAACATCCCGCCCGAGCATCCGGCCCGCCAGGACGTCGACACGTTCTATCTCCGGTCCGTCGACGGGAGCGAACGCAAGGTCCTGCGCACGCATACGTCCCCGGTGCAGATTCGCGCCCTGATGGCGAGCAAGCCGCCGATTCGAATCATCGCCCCCGGCCGCACCTTCCGGTGCGACCGTGACGCCACCCATGCGCCCATGTTCCATCAGATCGAGGGCCTGGCCATCGACCGCGACCTCACGATGGGCCACCTCAAGGGTACGATCGCCACGTTCGTGCGGGCCTTCTTCGCCAGGGACGACGTCGAGGTGCGGTTCCGCCCGTCGTACTTCCCGTTCACCGAGCCCTCCGCGGAGGTTGACATCAGCTACCGGCGGACCGCGGGGGGCCTGGAAATCGGCGCGGGCGGCGACTGGCTCGAGGTGATGGGGTGCGGCATGGTCCACCCGCGGGTCCTCGACAACTGCGGCGTCGACCGGAACGTCTGGCAGGGATTCGCCTGGGGGCTCGGGGTCGAACGCTTCGCCATGCTCAAGTACGGCATCCCCGACCTCCGCACGTTCTTCGAGTCCGATGTCGCGTGGCTCCGCCACTACGGCTTCGACATGCTGGCCCGGCCCAATCTGCTGGACGGTCTCGACCCATGAAGTTCACGCTGTCCTGGCTTCGGGAGCACCTCGACACCGATGCCAGCGTGGCGGACATCGCCCACCGCCTGACTGCGATCGGCCTGGAAATCGAGGCGGTGGAGGATCGTCGCGAGGAGCTGGCTCCGTTCGTGGTCGGCAGGGTCGTGGAAGCCCGTCCGCATCCCAATGCGGACCGCCTCAGCGTCTGCACCGTGGACACCGGCGGCGCCACGCTGCCGGTGGTGTGCGGCGCACCCAATGCTCGCACTGGCATGAAGGCCGTGTTCGCAGCCATCGGGACGCACATTCCGGGTAGCGGCATCACGCTGTCGGAGAAGGAGATCCGCGGCGTGACCGGGCAAGGCATGCTGTGCTCCGCCTACGAGCTCGGACTGGGCGAAGATCACGACGGGATCATCGAACTGCCCGAGGACGCCCCGGTCGGGGCCGCGTACGCGCCGTGGGCCGGCGCCGACGATCCCGTCTTCGAGATCGCGCTCACTCCCAACCGCGGCGACTGCGCGAGCGTGCGCGGCATCGCGCGCGACCTGGCTGCGGCCGGTGTCGGGACCTTGCGCGAGCCCCCATTCGCGCCCGTTTCGGGAACGTACGCAAGCCCCGTCGCCTGGACGCGCACCCTCGGCGAGCGCGGGGACGCCTGTCCCCTGGTCGCCGGCCGGTACTTCCGGAACGTGACCAACGGCCCCAGTCCGGACTGGATGCAGCGCCGCCTCCGGGCGATCGGTCTCCGCCCGATCTCCGCGCTGGTCGACATCACGAACTACGTCACGATCGACCGCGGCCGGCCGCTCCACGTGTTTGACGCCGACAAGGTGACCGGGGACCTGACGATGCGGATGGCCCGTGCGGGCGAGTCGCTCGCGGCGCTCGACGGGAACACGTACTCGCTGGATCCCGACATCACGGTGATCGCCGACGATGACCGGGTGTGCGCCATCGGCGGAATCATGGGCGGCGAGGAGACGGGGTGCTCGGAAGACACGCGCAACGTCTTCCTGGAGGTCGCGCTGTTCGATCCGGTCCGCACCGCCCGGTCGGGACGCCAGCTGGGCATCCTCTCGGACGCCCGCTACCGCTTCGAGCGCGGCGTGGATCCGGCGTCCGCCGAGTGGGGCGTCCACGAGGCCACCCGGTTGATCCTCGAGCTGTGCGGCGGCGAAGCGAGCGAGATCGTCCAGGCCGGCGCCATGCCGCCCCCGCCCGCCCCGGTCCCCTTCCGCCCCGGCCGGGTGGCGTCACTTGGCGGCGTGGAGGTCGCCGCGGATCGCCAGGCCGCGATCCTTGGCGGGCTCGGCTTCAGCGTCGAGGATTCCGCTCCGGTCTGGCAGGTCACGCCGCCCGTCTGGCGTCCCGACATCGACGGCGAGGCCGACCTAGTCGAGGAGGTGCTGCGGATCCACGGCTTCGACACCATCCCCGAGACGCCCGTGGCACGCACGGGCGTGCTGCCCGAGCGCGCGGCCGGCCCGGCCGTCGTGCAGGCCGCCCGCGTGCGCGCGGCCCTGGCGGCGCGCGGGCTCCACGAAACCGTGACGTTCTCGTTCGTGAGCGCCGAACTGGCCCGCGCCTTCGGCGGCGGGGATGAAGCCCTGCAGCTCGCCAACCCGATCTCGCCGGAACACGACACGATGCGGCCCTCCATCCTGCCGTCGCTGCTGGGCGCCGCCGCAGCCAACGTGGCCCGGGGGGTGCGCGATACCGGCCTGTTCGAGGTCGGGGCCGCCTACCGCGATCCCTCTCCCGACGGCGAACATCGTGCCGCCGGGTGCCTGCGCTTCGGCAACGCCGCGCCGCGCCACTGGGCGGAAGCCGTGCGCGGGGCCGACCTGTTCGACGCCAAGGCCGATGCCGAGGCCGCCCTCGCCGCCGCCGGCGCGCCGGTCGCCCGCCTGCAGCCGCGGGCGGAAGCGCCCGCATGGTTCCATCCGGGCCACTCGGGCGTTCTGGCCCTCGGCCCGACAGTGCTGGCCGTGTTCGGGGAACTGCATCCCCGGTTGCTGCGCGACGCCGGCCTCGATCTACCGGTGGCGGCGGCTGAAGTCTTCCTCGACGCCGTGCCGGGCAGCCGAAGGAAGTCGGGGAACCGGGGCGCGCTGGACAGGAGCAGCCTGATGCCCCTCACGCGCGACTTCGCGTTTCTCGTGGAAGCCGCGACCCCGGCGACGGCCGTGGTTCGGGCCGCCGCGCGCGCCGTGCCGAAGCTGGTCAGCCGGGTGGACGTCTTCGATGTCTGGGAAGGCGGGCACCTCCCCGGCGGCATGAAGTCGATCGCGATCGAGGTCGTGCTCCAGCCCCAGGACCAGCCGCTGGACGACGCCGCGATCCAGCGTGCTGCTGACGCCATCGTCGCCGCTGTCGCGAAGGATGCAGGCGGGCGGCTGCGAGGGGGACATGCCTGAGCCAGGGCGCACGCACCCGGTCGCCCACATTCGCAACGTTTCCGTGATCGCCCACATCGACCACGGCAAGTCGACGCTCGCTGACCGACTGATCGAACGCGCGGGTTCGCTCGAGGCCCGTTCCATGCGCGCCCAGGTGCTCGACTCGATGGAGCTCGAGCGGGAGCGCGGCATCACGATCAAGGCGCAGACGGTGCGCCTCGCCCACGAGGTCGCCGGGACCCGTTATCTCATCAACCTGATCGATACGCCCGGCCACGTGGATTTCACGTACGAGGTCAGCCGCAGTCTGGCCGCGAGCGAGGGATCGATCCTGGTCGTGGACGCCACCCAGGGCGTCGAGGCGCAGACGATCGCCAACGCCTATCTCGCGGTCGACAACGACCACACGATTATCCCGGTACTCAACAAGATCGATCTCGCCGCCGCCGATCAGGACCGCGTGCGGACCCAGATCGAGGACACGATCGGGCTGGACAGCGCCACGGCGCTCAGCGTGTCGGCCAAGACCGGCGACGGCATCGATCCCCTTCTCGACGCGATCGTGGAGCGCATCCCGCCGCCGGCGACCGCGCCCGACGGGCCCCTGGCTGCCCTCCTGGTCGACAGCTGGTACGACCCCTACCTCGGCGTGATGGTCCTGGTGCGCGTCGTCGATGGCGTGCTCCAGGTCGGCCAGAAGATTCGGATGATGGCCAGCGGCGCCGACTACCAGGTCGATCGGGTCGGCGTCTTCGAACCGAGCCCGCGACCGACGGAATCGCTCGCCGCCGGCGAGGTGGGATTCTTCACGGCGTCGATCCGTCGGGTGGCCGATACGCAGGTCGGTGACACGATCACCGACTCCCGGAAGCCGGCCACCGTCGCCCTGCCCGGCTTCCGGGAGTCGGTCCCCGTCGTGTTCTGCGGCCTGTATCCGGCGGACGCCAGCGACTACCGCCATCTCCGCGACTCGCTGGCGAAGCTGCACCTGAACGATGCCTCGCTCCACTACGAACCGGAATCGAGCGCCGCCCTGGGCCTGGGATTCCGGTGCGGCTGCCTGGGTCTCCTCCACCTCGAGATCATCCAGGAGCGCCTCGAGCGCGAATTCGATCTCGACCTGGTGACCACGGCGCCCAGCGTGGTCTACCGCCTCAGCCTGACCGACGGGCGGGACATCGAGCTGCACAACCCCGTGGACTGGCCGGACCAGAGCCGCATCACGTCGGTGGAGGAGCCCTGGATCCGGGCGACGATCCTGGTGCCGGACCAGTACCTCGGCAATGTCCTGAAGCTCTGCACGGAGAAGCGTGGCGAGCAGACGGATCTGACCTACGTCGGCAACCGGGCGATGGCCGTCTATGCCCTGCCGCTCAACGAGGTGGTGTTCGACTTCTACGACCGTCTCAAGTCCGCGACCAGCGGGTACGCCTCGTTCGACTACGAGCTCGACGACTACCGCGGCGGCGACCTGGTGCGGGTCGCCATCCTGGTCGACGGGCAGTCGGTCGACAGCCTGTCCTTCATTGCCCACCGCAGCCGGGCCGAGGGGCGCGGGCGCGCCCTCTGCACCAAGCTCAAGGGGCTCATCCCTCGCCAGCTCTACAAGGTGTCGCTACAGGCGGCCATCGGGGGCAAGATCATTGCCCGCGAGAACATCGCGGCGCTGCGCAAGGACGTGACAGCGAAGTGCTACGGGGGCGACGTCACGCGCAAGCGGAAGCTCCTGGAGAAGCAGAAGGCGGGCAAGAAACGCATGCGCCAGATCGGGAACGTCGAGATTCCTCAATCCGCTATGCTGGCAGTCCTGCGAGCCGAAGAACCGTAGCCCGGCGAATCGCCGCGGTTCGTGCGTGCGGCTGGACGGCAGTGCCGGCAGCACCGGCACCGCCTTGCCGAACCTGCAGCATGGCCGTCGCGCATCGACGGGTCGAAGTTTTCTGTGGAGAGTTGGGTCACCATGAGCGACACCGTGAAGTACGTCTTGTCGGAGGACCGGATTCCGCGGTCCTGGTACAACATCCTGGCGGACCTGCCGGAACCGCTGCCGCCGGTCCTGCATCCGGGCACCGGGCAGCCCATCGGACCGGACGATCTCGCGCCGCTGTTTCCCATGGCCCTGATCGGTCAGGAGGTCTCGACCGAGCGCGAGATCGAGATCCCCGAGCCGGTGCGGCAGATCTACCGGCAATGGCGTCCCAGCCCGCTCTATCGGGCCCGGCGCCTCGAGGCCGATCTCGATACGCCCGCCAAGATCTACTACAAGTACGAAGGCGTCAGCCCGGCCGGCAGCCACAAACCGAACACCGCGGTCGCCCAGGCGTTCTACAACAAGGACGCGGGCACCAAGCGCATCACCACGGAGACGGGCGCCGGTCAGTGGGGGTCGTCACTGGCCTACGCGGCCTGCCTCTTCGGCATCGACGTGGACGTCTACATGGTTCGCGTCAGCTTCGAGCAGAAGCCCTACCGGAAGGCGATGATGGAAAGCTACGGAGCCCGGTGCGTAGCCAGTCCTTCCACCGAGACGCAGGCCGGCCGGGCCGTGCTCGAGGAACATCCCGACTCCACCGGCAGTCTCGGCATCGCCATCTCGGAAGCCGTGGAGGTGGCCGCCCAGAACGAGGACACGAAGTACTCGCTCGGCAGCGTCCTGAACCATGTCCTGCTCCACCAGACCGTCGTCGGCCAGGAGGCCCTGGAGCAGATGCACATGGCCGGCAACTACCCGGACATCCTGGTCGGGTGCACCGGCGGGGGGAGCAACTTCGCCGGGATGGTAAACCCGTTCCTCGGCCGGCAACTGCGGGGAGGCCCGAAGGTCCGGGTCATCGCGGTCGAGCCGGCGGCGTGTCCGTCGCTGACCCGCGGCAAGTACGCCTACGACTTCGGCGACACCGGGCATCTCACGCCGCTGGTGAAGATGCACACGCTGGGATCGACCTTCGTGCCCCCGGGATTTCACGCGGGCGGCCTCCGCTATCACGGGATGGCGCCGCTCGTGAGCCACCTTCACCAGCTGGACCTGATCGAGGCCCGCGCCTATCACCAGAAGGAATGCTTCGCCGCCGGCGTGCAGTTCGCCCGTACCGAGGGGATTGTCCCCGCCCCGGAGGCGACTCACGCGATCAAGGGCGCCATCGACGAGGCGATGAAATGCCGCGCGGCGGGGGCCGGGCGCACGATCCTGTTCAATATGTGCGGCCACGGCCATTTCGACATGCAGGCGTACAGCGACTACTTCGCCGACAACCTGACCGACCAGGCGTACGACGAGGGCGAGCTCGCGATGGCACTGGCGGGTCTGCCCTCGGTCGCGGCCTAGACGACCGGGAACAGCCGGGTACCCGCACGGCATCCGGCGGGCCAGGGCAGCCGTTCGGCGCCCTGGCCGCCGGTCCGATCCCGCCACAAATCCATGGCGGGCTCTACACTGCGCTTCCCGAGGCCACCGGAATTCGCACCCCATGGACATCCACTTCCACGAAGGCGATCTCCCCTCCGGTCTGGCGTTTCCCGACGGTGCGGCGGTCGACACGGAATCGATGGGACTGGCGGTCGCCAGGGACCGACTTTGCCTCGTGCAGGTCTCGGCGGGTGACGGCACCGCGCACCTGGTCCGGTTCCGGCGGGGTGCCTACGATGCGCCGCGCCTCAAGGCCATGCTCGAGGACCGCGACACGGTGAAGCTGTACCACTTCGCCAGGGCGGACATGACCTCCCTGGAGTATCACCTCGGCGTCCGGTCCTACCCTAACTACTGCACCAAGATTGCGTCCCGGTTCGCGCGGACGTACACCGACCGCCACGGCCTCAAGGATCTGTGCAAGGAGCTGCTCGGCATCGACATCTCGAAGCAGCAGCAGCAGACCGACTGGGGCGGGGAGACGCTCACCGTCCAGCAGCAGCGCTACGCCGCGACCGACGTGCTCCATCTGCACCGGCTCCGCGGCATCCTCGACGACATGCTGACCCGGGAGGGACGGCAGGAACTCGCGTACCAGTGCTTCGAGTTCCTTCCCGCCCGCGTCAGCCTCGACCTGATGGGCTGGGCCGAGGCCGACCCGTTCTCGCACAGCATGTATCCCAATCGCCCCTGACATGACGTCCGCGCCGATCAGAGCGGCCGCCGGCCTGCATCCCAAAACCGATTCGGATCTCGACATCGCCCGCCGCGTGGTGCGGGCCGAGTCGGAGGGTCTGGCGGTCCTCGCGGACGCCATCGGACCGGCATTCCAGGCCGCGGCCGAGGTGCTTGCCGCAACCCGCGGCCGGGTGATCGTGACCGGCATGGGCAAGTCCGGGCACATCGCACGAAAGGTCGCATCCACCCTTGCGTCGACCGGCACGCCGGCCCACTTCGTGCATGCCGCCGAGGCCAGCCACGGCGACCTCGGCATGATCGCGCAAAACGACACGGTGCTCGCGTTCTCGAACTCCGGCGAAACCGTCGAACTGTCCGATTTGCTGGCCTACGTGCGCCGGTTCCGGATACCCCTGGTCGCCGTCACCGGCGTCGCCAGCAGCACGCTGGCCATGACGGCGGATGCCGCCATCGTCCTGCCCGACGTTCCCGAGGCCTGCCCCATCGGCCTGGCCCCGACGCTGTCCACAACGCTGGCCATCGCCGCCGGCGATGCGCTGGCCGCCGTGCTGCTGCAGCGCAACGGCTTCACGGCCGAGGACTTTCGCGGCCTGCACCCGGGCGGCCGGCTGGGCACCCGCCTGGTGCGGGTCGCCGACCTCATGCACACGTGGTCGGCGCTTCCGCTGGTGGAGGAGAATGCCCCCATGCGGGAGACCATTCTCGTGATGACCGAGAAGGGCCTCGGCTGCGCCGGCGTCGTCGATGCGGACGGACGGCTCACCGGCGCGGTCACCGACGGCGACCTCCGGCGGAACATGGCGCCGGAACTGCTGGAGCGAATCACCCGCGACGTCATGACACCCGACCCGGCCACGATCCCGGCGGAAGCCCTCGGCGGTGAGGCGCTGGCGACCATGAACGAGCGCGGCATCACGAGCCTGTTCGTGACGGAGAATGGACTCCCGCGGGGCGTGGTCCACATGCACGATTGCGTCCGTGCCGGGATCGCATAGTGGCCGCCCCGGCACCTCCCACCGCTTTTCCGCACGGATGGGATAGTCACCGCCGGCGGAACCCCCGCCCGCCCGCCCGGTCCCGCCTGCACGTCCTGCGGGCGATCAAGCTGCTGCTGCTCCTGGGCGGGCTGGGATCGATTGCGACCATCGTGTTGTGGGACAAGGGCCGGCTTCCCGGCCACGAAGACCCGCCGGCGCAATCCACGCTCTCCCCGAGCCACATCATGTCCGGCGCCCGGCTGGCCGGTACCGACAGCGAGGGCCGACGGTACCGGGTCACGGCAGACCAGGTTTTCGAGGAGACCGGCGATGCGCACGTGGTGCATCTTGACGATCTCCGCGCCTGGTTCTTTTCTGGTACAAGAGAGGTTTCCCTGACGGCTGGCGAAGGCCGGTACGACACCGCTACGCGTCAGGTGATCATGTCCGGTGGGGTGCGCATGGATACGCAGGGCGGGACAGTGCTCGAGACCGAATCGTCCGCCTACTTCCCCGCCCAGGGCCTGGTGGAAGGGACGGATCCCGTGCAGGTGAACGGTCCCTGGGGCAACGTGCGCGCCGGCGGGTTCCGGCTGGACACGGTGTCCGGAAAGCTGAAGTTCACCGGCCGGCCGGTCCTGCAGCTGTTACCCGGCGGCAACTCCTGATCGTGCGGCCCCCGGTCGCCTTCGTCTGTGCGGCTGCTCTTGCCGCCAGCCTTCTCACATCCGTCGGAACAGCGGTACACGCCGAGGACGGGCATGACCTGGGCCCGACCGAGATCACGGCGGATTCGCTCGAGTGGAACGACGAGACCGCGGTCGCCACCGCCATCGGGAACGCGGTGGCCCGGCAGGCCGGGCGGGTGCTGCGGGCGGAACGGTTCGTCGCGCACGCGATCCGGGCAGAGGACGGGTCCGCGCGGCAGATCGGGCTGATCGAGGCGACGGGCGGCGTGGTCTATGAGACGGCGGCAGAAACGGCGCGCGGCGATTCCGGGCGCTACGACCTCGTCGCCGGCGTCATCACGCTGAGCGGAGACGTGGAGCTCGAAAGCGACGGCAACCTGCTCCGGGGGGCCTCGCTCACGATCGATCTCGTGGGCGGCACCAGTCAGGTCACGGGCGAAGGCGGCGAGCGGCCGTCGCTGCAGTTCAACGGCTCCGGCGAGGAGGAGGCGCAGTGACGACTCCTGCGGCATCCCCGCTCAAGGTGATCCACGGAGACAGCGGACTGGTCGCGGAGAACCTGACCCACCGCATCCGCAAGCGGCTGGTCATCAACAACGTGTCCCTGCGTCTGGCCCGCGGTGAGGCGGTCGCCCTGCTGGGCCCCAACGGGGCCGGCAAGACCACCACCTTTCATCTGCTCGCCGGGCTGCGGCCCGCCGACGCGGGCACCATTCGCCTGGACGGCCACACCATCACCCACTGGCCGCTGTACCGGCGGGCGCGGCACGGCATCGGCTACCTCGCGCAGCAGCCCTCCGTCTTCCGGAACATGTCGGTGGAGGGCAACATCCGGGCCGCGCTCGAAACCGTGGAACCCGTCGTGTCGCTCCGCGAGCAGACGGTCGACGAGCTGCTGACGGACTTCTCCCTGCTCCACCTGCGCAAGGCGTCCGCCCTCGTGCTCTCAGGCGGCGAGCGGCGGCGGGTCGAGATCGCGCGCGCGCTTGCGTGCCGGCCGAGCTACGTCCTGCTGGACGAGCCACTGGCCGGTATCGATCCGATTTTCGTCGGCGAGATGCGGACCCTGATCATGCACATCCGCGACCGCGGCATCGGCGTGCTGATCACCGACCACAACGTGCGCGAGGCGCTCGACATCGTGGATCGCGCCTACGTGCTCCACGACGGCCGGGTCCTGTGCCACGGTCCGCCCCATGACATCGTTGCCAACGAAGATGTTCGCCGGGTCTACCTCGGCGACCGGTTCCGCATGTAGGGTGCGCCATGCGAGCCAGCCCCGGTCTCCGGATCGGCATCAGTCAGCGGCTCACGATGACCCCCCAGCTGCTCGAGTCCGTCCGTCTCCTGCAGCACGCGGCTGCTGACCTCAACCGCTACGTCGACGAGCAGCTCGCGTCGAATCCGTTCGTCGACCGCACTGCGCCGGAGCACCAGGATCCGAAGGCGGCGCCGCTCGACTCCTGGTCCGACACCGGCGTCCTCTGGGCCCGCCCGCAGGGCGGGCGCGACCTGTACACGGACGAGATCGAGGCCGATCGGCCGGATCTCCGCGCCCACCTGACGGAACAGGCGCATGTCGATCTCGCGCCGGGCGACCGGACGACGGCGGAACTGCTGATCGACCTGGTCGACGCGAACGGGTACCTCACCGGGTTCGACCCCCTCGAGATCGCCGAGTCGTCCCGGACCACGGTGGCCGACGTGCTCCGGGTGCTGGGCCGGCTCCAGACGTTCGACCCGCCCGGCGTCTGCGCCCGATCGCTCGCCGAGTGCCTTCGCCTCCAGCTGGCATTCCGGGAAGCCGTGCCCCCGAAGCTGGCGGTCCTGATCGACCATCTTGACCTTGTGGCGGAGGGAGACGAGAACGAACTCTGCATTGTCCTCGACGTTTCGACCGGCGAACTGCAGGCTCTGCTGGCCGAGCTCCGGTCACTGAACCCGAGGCCCGGGCAGGCCTTTGCCAGCCAGCGCGAGTTCCTCGGTGCCCCCGACGTCGTGGCGACGCCGGGCGACGACGGCTGGCGGATCGAACTCAACCCCCAGTGCTTCCCCCGGATCTACGCCGATCGGGCGGGGTACCAGGCCGCCCGCGGGCACTCGCGGGCCGCGACGGACGACGGCGCGCTCGGCCGGCAGTGGCAGGAGGCCGCGTGGCTGGTCAGGGCCCTGCGCCAGCGTGCCCAGTCCGTCTACCGCGTGGCCAGCGTGCTCGTCCGCGTGCAGGACGACTACGTGCGCCACGGCGCCGGCCACCGCCGGCCGCTGTCGCTGCGGACGGTGGCCGAGCTGGTCGACCTCCACGAGAGCACGGTCAGTCGCGTGGTCGCCAACAAGTCCATGGCCACCCCCAGGGGAACCCTCCCCCTGCGTTCGTTCTTCGACCGGCAGCTCCGCGGCACCGACGGGCAGACGGTGCACTCGCCGAGCGCGGTCCGAGCCCGGATCCAGGCGCTCGTCGAAGCGGAGGGCCCCGCTCACCCGCCCATGTCGGACCAGCAGATCGTGGGCGCGCTGGCCGATTCGGGCATTCGGGTGGCCCGGCGCACGGTGGCCAAGTATCGGCGCATGATGCGAATTCCGTCGGCGGCCGGGCGCCGTCGCCTGCTGAAGCGGGCCCCGGCGCGGGCCGGCACGACGCGGGCAGCCGCCCCCTAGGGCGGCGTCTTGACTCGACGCCGAGCACGGCCCAAGTTGAACCTTCCCTTGTGGGTGCTGTCATCCGCCGGGCCGCCTGCGCGCGGTCCCGGAGTTTCATCGTTGCGCGCCGCCGGCACGGAAGTCCTCGCATGCAGCTGGAAAGCTTTCTTGCTCCTACCGCCATCATCCCGAGGCTGACGGTCAACAGCACCCGGCAGCTGCTGCACACGCTCGCCAAGGCCGGAGCCCGCGAGACGGGCCTCCGGGAGCGGACGATCTTTCAAGCGCTGATGGCGCGCGAGCAGCGCGGCTCGACCGGCTTCGGCAACGGGGTGGCGCTGCCGCATGCCCGCCTGCGGAACCTCGCCCGCATCACCGGCGTGTTCGCGCGGCTGGAACCTCCCATCGATTTCGATGCGCCGGACGGCCGGCCCGTCGAACTGGTGTTCTGCCTGCTCTCTCCGGATCAGAACGATGCCCTGCATTTGGCCGCCCTGGCAGCCATCTCGCGACGGCTCGGCCGGCCGAACCTCCGTCGGGCGCTCCGCGGCGCCAACGAAGCGGACGCGATTCATGCGCTGTTGACGGACCAGGAGCACAGCCAGCCCGAGGCCGCATGACTCACTCCGGAACCTGCGTCGCGGTGGACGGCCGCGGGGTGTTGCTGCGCGGGCCGAGCGGCGCCGGCAAGTCCGACCTGGCCCTGCGCCTTATCGACGGTGGCGCCGAGCTCGTGGCCGACGACCGGGTTGCGCTGGCCTCGAGCGCAGGGGTGTTGACGGCCAGCGCCCCGCCGGCGCTCCGCGGGCTGATCGAGGTGCGCGGGCTCGGCGTGTTCCGGCTCCCCTACCGGACCAGCGTTCCGGTGTCCCTGGTCGCCGACCTCGTCGACGGCCAGGGCGAACGTCTCCCCGCGCCGCATCAGACGACGATCCTCGGTCACGCGTTGCCGGCGATCGGGCTGTCGGCGAAGGCCTCGTCGGCCGCCGCCCGTGTCCGCCTGGTGCTCGGCGCGGCGGAACCCGTGGTGGGCGTGATGGGAGACGCAGCGTGAGCGACGCGGCCGATCGTTCGAGCGACAACTTTGACGGCGTCGGCATTGTCGTCGTCACCCACGGCCGGTTCGGGGCCGAGCTGGTCGCTGCCACGGAGCACGCCGTCGGCAGCATGCCCGCCGTCCGCGTCCTCGAAGTCGGCCCGACCGACGACATCGAGGAGCGGCGCCGCGCCATCCGCCAGGCCGGCGACGCCGTCAATTCAGGGCGCGGCGTGATCTACATCGTCGACGTATTCGGAAGCACGCCGGCCAATCTCACCCGATCGGTCGTGCAGGACACGAAACCGGAAGGCCAGGCCATGATGCTGGCCAATCCGAACCTGGCGGTGATGTACAAGCTCGCCGAGGCGCGGGCGCGGGACATGCCGCTGGCGGAGCTCCTGCACACCGTGCGTTCGGCCGGCCGCAAGAATATGCTCGAGCTAGGGGAGGCGCTGCGGGGCGGCCGGGACAGCGGCGAATGAGTTCGGAGGAGCCCGCCAGCTCCCGGACGGCCGAGATCCGCAACCTCCGCGGCCTGCATGCGCGCGCAGCGGCCCGCTTCGTGAAATGTGCCAGCCAGTTCCAGGCGGAGGTCACCGTGCGCAAGGACAATCTGTCCGCGGACGGCAAGTCCATGCTGGGCCTGATGGCGCTGTCCGCCTCGCTCGGAACCGTCGTCCTGATCGAAGCCAGTGGTCCCGAGGCTGCTGACGCGGTGGCCACGCTTGGACAACTGATTGACGAAGGGTTCGGCGAAGAACGCTGATCCCCATCACGTCAGTCCCGACCTGACTTGTCAGGCGGTGCGCGCCCTTCATTCGGCGAGCCGGCGGGCACGCGGAAGCGTCGGTCCTCAATCCGCGCCGGCGCCGGTCATCTCCGTGCCGCACGCTGGGACCAACTGCGGTCGAACCGTTCCTCCCCCGTCGCCGTCAATTCGGCGCTACGACCTGGCGCTCCCGGGTTCCCATTGGTTCAGCGGATAAATCAGGTTCAGTGCGGCGAGAACCGGAATCATGAATTCCGTGAGCTCACCTCGCCTGGGCGCGCCGGTAACCGCATTCACCAAACCTTCCACGAGAATGATTACGAGCAAGTAACCGAGATACTGGTATTGCTTGGGGATCGGGATGCCCCAGCTGTCGACCAGGCGCGCGATGCGATCGGATCGATGGTACAGCGGCTTGATGACACCCAGGTACACCAGGAAGATCAGCAAGATTCCTTTCGAAAAGATGTCCTTGTTAACTGACAGGTCTCCGACCACGAGATTGTGGAGGTTGATCTCCTGTTGCCGGTTGTGATCCAGAAAGAACTCCGACGTTTCGATCCCGAGCAGCCGCTGCCCCCAGGAGATCTCTTCGCCGGCGCCGAAGGTCGCCAGCACGACCAGCGCCGCAAGAACCGAACGCTGTCGCCAGTTGAGCGAACGCCGGTATTTCCAGAGCCGACCTGCCAGGACGACGGCCACCGCCCCCAGCGCCAAGACCGTCAGCCACTCCAGCAGCCCGTCCTCCGCCGTGTAGACGTGGTGGAAGTAGTCTTCATTGACCAGGCCAAGAAACACGCCCAGACCGAACAAGATCACCGCGTTGATCAGGATGAATTTTTCGGTCGTCTCAACGGGCACCGTCGTGACGTCTCCAGGCGTAGGCGGCAGCACGCCAGCACGCGTACACGAAAATAATCGGATCAATCAAGTAGTCGAACGCATTGTCGCTCTCGCCCACGCTGTAGCCCTGCATCAACACCGCGAGGACCACCCAGAACGCGAGCAGCCGGGTGCCCGCAAACCAGGCGAACACGAAGGCAAGGGGCAGCATGCCGATCGCCGTGTACGGATGGTACCCGGCCGCGTACAGGTCGATGTAGCCAATGCCCAATGCCGACGGATACATCACCAAGCCGAGCAGGACGATGCAAAGGTGCAGCGGGCCCATGTCCAGCCGCGTGAGCCGCTGCGGCCAGAGGCTGCTCGCGCCGTGGCTCCCCAGGATCAGGAGCATGGCCATGCTGGGTTCGCTCTGCACGGACGCCACGAAGCCGATCAGCGGAACCCGGTCCAGCTGGATCGCGAAGGCTGCCACTACCACTGCGGTGGCGATCCCCAATTTGATCCGCCAGTCGTCCGTGTAACGGGCTGAGCAACAGGCTCCCAGCGACGCCAGGACCAACGCCCAGCCGACATATCCGAATGCGTTCATGGTGGCGAGGTAGCACTGCGCCTTACGTCCGAGAGCCAGGCATCGTTGAACATCACGTGCTTGATGTAGGTTCGGTTGTGGGTGTAGACGACGTGTGTCCTGCCAGCCCGGTCACGCAGGATCGATGGGTAGGAGAACAGCTGACCCTTGCCGGCTTCGGCATGTTCCAGGTCGTGAATTCGGGTCCAGCGGCCGGGGGCTCCCTCGGAAACCGCCAGCGCCAGGATGTCTCGCGCCACCTCGGAGTGGTTGTAGACCATCAGCCGTTCGCGGCCCGCGAGAGGCGCGGCATCGATCGCGCTGTCGGGATTCGGCAGGTTTGACCCTCTTGGCGACGTGAATTCAAGCCCGCCGTCGTCGGTGCTGACGTAGTGAATTTTCTTATCCGCGTCCCCCGCATAACGCAGGAATACGTGTGCGGTCTCCGCGTCCTCGGGCACGAGTACCGGCTGAATGTGACTCCGTCCCAGGGTGAGGCGTTTCTTCCCCAGCACGACGCCTTCCGGATCCAGTCGCAGCAGTTCGGCAAACTTGCCCAGGAATTCGTGATAGACGGGCAGGGTGATGCTCCCGTCCCGCATCTGGACCGGACGGCCCCTCACCAAGGTGCTCACGTTGAAGGCCGGGCTGGTAACCAGCCGCTTCACCGGGCCGAATGTCTCCCCGCCGTCCTGCGACACCATTGCGTTGATCGAGCTGCCGGACCACCCGCCGACCGACACACTGACGAAGAACAGCCACACCTGGCCGCTGACATCGAGAAATGCGACCGGGTTGCCCAGCTTCTTGATGTATCTCCCCAGCTCTTCCGAAAGCCTGGCCCTGGTCATGACCTCCCGCGGGAGGGTCCACGAACGCTCATCCGGGAGAAGACGGGCTGCATAGATCCCCACGTCGCGCGCCCCTTCCCGGCTGCCGCCGTACCAGAACGCCTGTACTCCTCCCTTCGGGAGTTCCGTCAACGTCGCGCTGTGCACCATGGCGCGGCCCCGAGGGTCAATCGCATGCTCCCCCCAAAGGGGTGCCGCCTCGCGGCTGCCGGCAACTTCGCCCGGATCTGCTGCGGCTCCCGCATGCTTCACCTGGTAGCCGGGCGCAGCGTCGTACGAATGCACGGACGCAATCAAGGGGGGCGATGCGAGGATCAGTAGCGCGGCGACGGCGACGACTCCGCGGGTGCGGCGGTTTCTCGCTCCGATCAACCGAACCATGAATAACGATTGCCAGGTCCTGCGGATGCCGCCAAACTTACAAACGCTTCGGGCTCCATTTCGATTTGCCCAGTTCTATAATCGGCCCATTACTTCTCATCAGATATTCTGTGATTCTTGATTGCAGGGCAACAAGGATGAACGATTGCCGCGGCTTGCTGCCGCCGCGTGCCAAATCCCCTGTCCATCGCCCGATCTGCTGCGCCGCTCTCCTGGAAGGATCATCGCCGCCATGACCGCTGGACATTGCGACTTCAAGGTCGCCGATCTGGGACTCGCCGACTGGGGCCGCAGAGAAATCGAGATCGCCGAGACAGAAATGCCGGGCCTCATGGCCGTCCGTGACGAGTATGCCCGCCGAAAACCCCTGGGCGGTGCCCGCATCGCCGGATGCCTGCACATGACCATCCAGACGGCCGTCCTGATCGAGACGCTGCTCGAGCTCGGCGCCGAAGTCCGTTGGAGTTCCTGCAACATCTTCTCGACCCAGGACCACGCGGCGGCGGCGATGGCTGCGCGCGGGGTGCCCGTGTTCGCCTGGAAGGATGAAACGGAAGAGGAATTCTGGTGGTGCATCGACCAGACGATTCACGGCCCGGAGAACTGGACACCGAACCTCGTTCTCGACGACGGCGGCGACCTCACAAAGGTCATGCACGAACAGCACGGCGACCTGATGCGGGAGCAGGTCCGTGGAGTTTCCGAGGAGACGACCACCGGCGTGCGCCGTCTCGTCCAGATGGCGGAGGAGGGCAGCCTGCTCGTCCCCGCCATCAACGTGAACGACTCGGTGACGAAATCGAAGTTCGACAACCTCTACGGATGCCGCGAAAGCCTCGTCGACGGCATCCGCCGCGCCACCGACGTCATGCTCTCCGGCAAGGTTGCCGTGGTCGCCG
Organism: Alphaproteobacteria bacterium; assembly: GCA_022819905.1. Lineage (GTDB taxonomy): Bacteria > Pseudomonadota > Alphaproteobacteria > TMED109 > TMED109 > VXPW01. The sequence continues at coordinate 14,388 of JAJEGJ010000002.1, read as the reverse complement.
GCTTCGGCGATGTAGGTAAAGGGTCGGCGGCATCCCTGCGGAATGCGGGCGCGCGGGTGCTCGTCACCGAAATCGACCCGATCTGCGCCCTGCAGGCCGCCATGGAGGGCTACGAGGTAACCACGATGGATGCGGCGGCGCCTCGGGGTGATGTGTTCGTCACGGCCACCGGCAATACCGACGTCATCACGCTGGACCACATGCGGGCCATGAAGGATCGCGCCATCGTCTGCAACATCGGTCACTTCGACAACGAGATCCAGGTGGCGGCGCTCTCGAACTTCATCTGGGAGGAAGTGAAGCCCCAGGTCGACCAGATTCGCTTTCCCGACGGCCACCGCATCATCCTGCTGGCCAAGGGGCGCCTGGTGAATCTTGGCTGCGCGACCGGCCATCCCAGCTTCGTGATGAGCGCCTCGTTCACCAACCAGGTCCTCGCGCAGATCGAGCTCTGGACCCGCAGCGACCGGTATGACCGCGCCGTGCACGTGTTGCCCAAACACCTCGACGAAAAGGTGGCGAGTCTGCACCTTGCGCGCCTTGGCGCGGAGCTCAGCCAGCTTACCCGGAGCCAGGCTGACTACCTGGGAATCGACCGCAACGGCCCATTCAAACCGGCTGCTTACCGCTACTAGCGTGGAACCCGCCCCGGCATCAGGCGCAACCGGCCCGCGCCGATTGCTGCTCCCGGATACCGACGCCACAAGAGACCTCGCGGCCAGCCTGGCGCCGCTGGCGCGCCGAGGCGACGTCATCGAACTGGTGGGACCACTCGGCGCCGGGAAGACCACGTTCGCCCGATCGTTCATCGGCGCCCTCGGCGGTGCCGGACTGGTGCCCAGTCCGACGTGGTCGCTGGTGGAACAGCACGCGACCAGCGCGGGGGACGTGTGGCATTTTGACCTGCACCGGCTCGAGCGCGCCGACGATGTATGGGAACTCGGCCTGGAAGACGCGCTCGCCGAAGGGATTACGCTCATCGAATGGCCGGAAATCGTGGAACGCCTGCTTCCTCCGGCCCGCCTCACGCTTCGCCTGGATCATGCGGGGACCGGCCGGACGGTGACGCTCGAGCCGGGGGCCACGTGGGGCCCACGCCTCCAGAAGGCGGCCCGCAATGGCTGAGCGCCGGGCCCGGCTGGACACCTTTCTGAAACGCCAGGGAATCGATCCGGATGCCGCCGTGCTGCTGGCCGGCGACGCGTCGAACCGCCGGTACTTCCGCACGCCCGGCGGCGTGTTGATGGATGCTCCCCCCGATCTCGAGGACGTCCGGCCATTCGTTCGCGTGTCGCGGCATCTGCGGGACCTCGGGCTGTCGGCTCCGGAGATCCTGGCCGCGGACGTGGATGACGGCTGGCTGCTGCTGGAGGATCTCGGCGATGACCTGTTTTCCCGCGTTCTGGCGACCGGGGCGGCCCCCGAGCCGCTCTACGAAATGGCGGTCGACGTGCTGGTGACGATCACGCAGCATCCGCCGCCGCCATGGCTGGACCCGTACGACCTCGGGCCCCTGCTGGCCGAAACCGACCTGTTCCTAGACTGGTACCTACCGACCGTCGGCGTCGAACCCGACCAGGAGCGCCGCGACACATGGCACGACGCATGGGCTGCCGTGCTGACCCCCCAGCTCGATGCCTCGCCGGTCCTCGTGCTCCGGGACTGCCACGTCGACAACCTGCTGTGGCTCCGTGGCCGACCGTCGCCGGCAAATGTCGGACTGATCGACTTCCAGGACGCGCTCGCGGGCCATCCCGCGTACGACCTTGCATCGCTCCTCGATGATGTTCGGAATCCCCTGCCGCCGGGACTCGTGGCCAGATTGATGGAGCGGTTCCTTGCCGCAACGTCGCTGGAGCCGTCCGCATTTTGCGCCGCGTTTGCCGCGCTCTCCGCCCAGCGATCATCCAAGATCCTCGGCATCTTCACCCGGCTGGCCCGCAGGGACCAAAAGCCCCGTTACCTGTCGTGGCTGCCTGCGACCTGGAGGCTGCTGGAGCACCGCCTCAAGAACGACGGATTGCTTGCAGTGCGGGAGTGGTTCGACCGGCACGTTCCGGCCCCGCTCCGGCAGCCGGACGCGTTCAATGGCCCCGGCAATCCGTAGCCATCGCGCTCGCTTGCCCCGCGCCCCGACCGGCGCATGAGGGCCATTCACACGGCCATGGTGCTCGCCGCCGGCCGCGGCGAGCGGATGCGGCCGCTCACCGACCGCATCCCGAAGCCCCTGGTCCGGATTGCCGGCCGGTCGATGCTGGACCGGATGCTGGATGCGCTGGAACGATTCGGCGTGTCGCGCGCGGTCGTCAACGCGAGCCACCTCGGCTGGCAGGTCGAGCGCCTGCTGGAACGGCGGACGCGGCCGCCCGTCCACGTCAGCCTGGAAGACGAACGCCTGGAAACCGGAGGGGGCGTACGGCGAGCCCTGCCCCATCTCGGACACGGTGCGTTCCTGGTCGCCAACGCCGACATCGTGTTGCCGCGGGCCGAGCATGCGTTTCGGTCGCTGGAGCAGCACTGGGATGGCCGGGTCATGGATGCGCTGCTGCTGGTGATGCCCCGGGATCGGGCAACAGGCTATTCGGGACCAGGCGACTTTGACCTTCCCCTCCTTCCCAAGGGCGCAGCAGCGCTAGTACGAACGGAATCCGACCGACAGCCCTACGTATTCACGGGCATTCAGATCCTGTCGAGAACTCTGTTCGAAAACGCTCCGGACGGCCCTTTTTCCCTGGGTGCCCTGTACCGCCGTGCCCGCCTCGAGCAACGCCTGTTCGGAATCGTGCACCACGGTGACTGGTTTCACGTCGGGACGGTCCAAGCGGTACAGGACACCGAACGTCTGCTCACGACCAATGACGCGACAATGTGAGTCAGCAACTGCCAAATCCACCGTCCGCCACGTCGCCACGGAACTCGACCCGGCGGTGGATGATCCACACTGTTGATAACTTCTTGCCCTTCGGGTTATCTGCCTCATACAAGCTTGGATACGATAGGCCGCCAAGCGGAAGCGCCGGCGACACGAGACACGACTTGACGACGGAAGCAGCGATGCAGGGCGGACGAATGCGCCTGTTCCGCCACCCGACCAGCAGCGCCTCGATGCGGGTGACGCTCTACCTGCGGTGTCGCGGCATTGCGCCGTCACTCGTCGAACTGGTCGACATGGGTTTCGAGACAGACCACCGCGGCATCCCTGTCTTCACGATGCCCGAGGGCGATCCCGAGACCAGGAAGCTCGGCACCACCGACCTCACCGCTTTCAACCCGGAAGGGCGCATCCCGGTGCTGCTGCTGCCCGACGGGCGCAAGATGACCCAGTCGGGTCCGATCGTGGACTACCTCGAGGATTCGATCGGCGCGACCGGACACCGCCCGATGGCACCCGACGACCCGTGGCTCCGCACGGAGATGCGCCGCATCATGTGGATTGTCGCCGCGGACACCCAGCCCTACCAGAACATCCCCTTCATCATTCAGGCGATTGGCGAGTGGGGCATGGTGAAGGCAGCGCCCACGGAGCACCCGTTGCGGCTGCATTTCATCCGCCGGGAGTTCGGTGCGCTGGAAGCGATTCTGCGACGGTGCGCGGGAGCGTTCGCGGTCGGAGACGCGATCACGCTCGCGGACTGCTTTCTGGTACCCCAGGTGCGCAACGCTCTCCTGGCGGGAATCGACCTTCCCGGGGAATTTCCGACGCTATCGCGGGTCTGGGAAAATGCCATCGCCGTGCCGGAAGCGGCCGCGGTGCTGAATGAAGCCGGCGGGATCGTTCAGCCGTTTGCCTTCGACGCGGAGAAGTTTGAGGTTTACGCCGACGTGCGCGAAGCGGAATAGCCGCCCGTACGTGCCAAGCACCCGCAGACGCAGTGCGGTGCTCTCCCCTCCCGCACCGCAGAACGGACTCGAAGTTCCCCCCCTTTCCCGCCCGCCGGGCGCCCAAGCGTTTCTGAACGCAGTGCGCTCGACATCCGGAACGGCAAGAAGTTGGGCGCATTTCGTGGGGTGCGGACTCGGACAGCCGCGTATCGGGATAGCTGCATGTCGACGCTGCACGAGTAGCAAGAGGCACGAAGGATTGCTGGAAGATATGCACAATCTGAAAGTAGTAATTGCTATTTGTTCGTAGCCCGGTAACCTGCGTCCATGATTGAACGCGAAATAGTCCCCTGCCTGACCCGTCTCTTCGGGCAATACCCCTTCGTGACCGTGACCGGGCCGCGTCAATCGGGCAAGACCACCGTCTGTCGCGAGACCTTTCCTGATCTGGCCTACGTCAATCTCGAGGCGCCCGATCAACGGGAGTTCGCGGAGGCTGATCCACGAGGCTTTCTCGCCCGCCTCGGTGAAGGCGCCATCCTGGACGAGATCCAGCGCGTTCCGGATCTCCTGTCGTATCTGCAGGTTCTCGCCGACGAGAAAAGGCGAAACGGCCTCTTCATCCTGACGGGCAGCGAACATTTCCAGCTGTCAGAAGCCATCGGCCAATCGCTCGCCGGACGTACCGCTCTGCTACGCCTCCTGCCCTTCACGCTCGGGGAGCGGGAACGAACCGGCGCCACCGGTGCGCTGGACGATATCCTCTACGCGGGCTTTTACCCGCGAATTTACGATCAGGGGATCGAGCCAAGGCAAGCACTGGGCGACTACTTCGAAACCTACGTCGAGCGCGACGTGCGTCGGCTGGGTGAAATTCGCAATGTTTCGAACTTTCAGCGCTTCGTCCGGCTTTGCGCCGGCAGGGTCGGGCAACTGATCAACCTCCAGTCTCTGGGTGCGGATGTCGGCGTGTCCCACACGACGGTGCGGAACTGGCTCGATCTTCTCGACCGGAGTTACATCCTTTTTCGCCTGCCGCCGTTCCACGCAAATGTTCGCAAGCGTCTGGTCAAGACACCCAAGCTCTATTTCTACGATGTCGGCCTGGCCGCCCATCTGATCGGAATCGAACGGCCCGACCAGATCGCCACACACCCTCTGCGGGGACCGCTCTTCGAAAACATGGTCGCTGTCGAAATCCTGAAGCAGCGGTTCAATCTCGGACGTGCTGCAAACCTGTCCTTTTTCCGTGACAGCCGGGGACTGGAATGCGACATCCTGTTCGAAACCGCCAGCGGTACAGGCGCGATTGAAATCAAGTCGGGCGCGACCGTTACCACTGACTTCTTCATCGCCCTCAATGCTGTCGCCAAAGTAGTGCCGGACATCACCATGAAGGCCGTCGTCTATGGCGGCGCAACCCGCCAGTCCCGGAGCGCCGGCGAGGTCGTGCCGTTTGACGATCTGCACGGATTCCTCGAACGCTTCGAGGTCGAACGGGAGGTGGCTTCCTTCGTGAAAGACAGGACAGGGCGGATGCCTTCGTCGACAGACGTCGACGTTCTCGAGAGGGTCTATCGCCAGCATATCCGTCCCGTCCTGGACGCGATCGATGGCGCCCTCGGGGAGCATGTGGCGCGGCTCTTCCGGAACCACGCTCAAAGTTCCACCGTGGAGCTCGGCCGAAGCAGTCTCAGCTCAAGCGGTTTGTTGAGAGCCAGCGATTGGGACCGAACGAAGAAGGGTCTCTTGGTGAAACCGGGGTTCACGTTGAGTGATGATCGCCCGGTGACAATTACGCAGGTCTACCACCTCGCAGACTACAACCGTCCCGGGGATGCCGACTTCGGTATTTCGATAACCCTCAAGTGGTCTCTCGAAGCCCGCGGGTTTTCCCGTGCTGCGATCGTGAACGATGTGACGGTTTCGAGGATCGGCGAACGGATTCGCTATTCGGACCTCGAAACCCGCAGCCCACGTGCGGATGGCGCCAGTTCGGCCATCCTCACTGCTGCCATGCGTGAAATCGAGAAGCTTTCGAACGTCTGACAAGCACTCGTGCGATTAGCCCTGGCCGGATGAAGAAGGAGTTCGCGTTGCGAGAGGACGTCAACTAATTCTTGCAGTACACGCCGTAGCCCGAATACCTCCGCGTGGCGGAACCGATCAGGAAGCGGGGGAAAGAGCTGATGAACAGGGCAATCAGCGCGGTTTGTGAGGAAGAAAGAAATGGCAGACCGGTATTGCGCCGGAGGACATTCCAGTGGAGGCGGCAGCAGCGCGACTGCGCTGCCGAGGGGGAATTGCCATCGGAATGGACGGTTGCGCAGAGCACTCGATCTGGTTGTTGGTCGGACTCGTTATGGGTTTTACTGTATTCGGTGTCGCGGAGAAGGCACCTTCGAGGTTATCTGACCCAACCGCCGGTTCGATCAAAAACTTCGTTCGCGAAGGCCGAATTCGGATCGACGGGTTCAACGACAAGATGAATTCGATGTAGGCCCGCGGTATGCGCGGGCGCGAGATCCCGCGGACATCCACGAAGGTTCCACACGACCACAACCCGGCGCCACATTTGATCGGCTTTAGCAGATAATCTCCCTTCTTTGATCTGTGATGCCTGATCGATGACTTGTAGAACATTGATAATGATATGCCAATCTATATAATTGCGACAGCCTAATATAGGAAAGCATATCAATGAGCTACGCAACGCAGGAACTAATCGACGCGCTCAAAGCAGCGAGAGTAGCCAAGGGCCTCAGTCAGCGGGCCTTGAGCAAGCGCACCGGCGTACCGCAAAGCCACATTTCCAAGATCGAGACCGGTGGAGTTGACATCCGCCTGTCGAGCCTGATCGAACTGGCGCGCACGCTCGATCTCGACCTCAAGCTGGTTCCGTGCAAGGCCGCGGCTGCGGTGGACAGTGTCGTGCGCAGCACCGCGCCGGCCGTCGCGGCAACGCCGGCAGTTAAGGAACTCAACCGTACCCTAGATACCGTCAGGAACCTTCGCTTCGTCTACCCCGATCTGAGTGAACTGAAGAAGCTCCAGAACAGTCTCCAGGCTCTCAGGGGCCTACGCAACGTTGGCAGAGAACTGGAAGCGCTGCGAGATATAGGCAGGCCGATCCGCAAGCTGAAACAGGCCCTCGAGAAACTTGCGGGCGAGAGGCAGGGGCGCGCCGAGCAGCAAAAGGCAACCCCCTACGCAGCGAGAATTCCGGCGGAACAACTTCTGGCGCTGCGGAGAGCGGTAGGCACCGTACAAAACTTGCACAACCAGCTTGTGGACACCATCCCCGAGCAGCCTCTGCCGCCGCGACCCGCTTACCGGCTTGATGATGACGGGGTGAACGACGATGGCTGAAATACCTGTCCTGAACATACATCTACACGGTGAAACAATCGGCACGTTGACGAATGTTGGCGGCGACCGCACATATTTCAGCTTCACGGACGAATATATCGCTGACAGGGACCGACCGACTCTCGGGTTGTGGTTCAAGGACGTGTACGGGAATCCGATTATCGATTTTGCAGTTAAGCAAAAGCGCCTGTTGCCCTTCTTTTCAAATCTGCTGCCCGAGGGCTACCTGCGGAAGTATCTCGCCCGCCTTGCCGGCGTAAATCAAGAGCGCGAGTTCTATCTGCTCTGGGCCCTGGGCCGTGACCTTCCGGGCGCAATCACTGTCGAGCCCGCAAACGGCGACAAATGGCCGCCCGGCCTTGAGAACGAAGGCGTCGAAGGCGCCAAAAAGAAGCGCGAGAATGCGCTGCGCTTCTCGCTTGCCGGCGTGCAGCTAAAGTTCTCCGCGGTCGATAACGACGAAGCCAGCAAGGGCCTGACAATACCGGCATCCGGCGTAGGCGGTTCGTGGATCGTCAAGCTGCCCTCCCTGCGATTTGAAGGCATACCCGAAAACGAATATGCGCTCCTTACCCTAGCCCGACTGGTCGGCATCGATGTACCTGAGTTCAAGCTCGTAGATGTCGATGCGATCGCAAACCTGCCGGAGGGGGTCGGGGATTTCACAGGACAAGCCTTTGCGATCAGGCGCTTTGACCGTACACCGGACCGCCCAGTTCACACAGAAGACTTCGCGCAGGTCTTCGGCGTCTACCCCGAGAAGAAGTATGACACGGCAAGCTACCGCAATATCGCAACCGTACTTCGAATGGAGACCGGTGACACCGACATCGAAGAATTCATCAGGCGCTTGACCTTCTGCACCTTGACCGGCAATGCCGATATGCATCTGAAGAACTGGTCGCTGATCTATCCGGACAAGCGGGCGCCTGCTCTGTCACCGGCCTATGACCTGATCTCGACCATTCCCTATATCGAGGATGAGGAAGCTGCCCTCAAGTTCGCGAGAACGAAACGCTTCGACGGCTACACGTTTGATGAGCTGTCCTACCTGGCAGGCAAGGCCGGTCTCCCTGAGACACCGGTGCTCAACACCGCCAGACAGACGGTGGAGCGGTTCCACGAAGTCTGGGAGAAAGAGAAAAAGAACCTGCCGCAACGAAGACAGGTAACAGAACGTATCGACGCCCATCTCAAGACGATGCGCATCTAGAAAAAGAGCATCCCGCTCGACCGACTACAAGAAAACGCTTCTGCTGGAGCCAATGCCTAAGCCTCGTCTCATCGGCATCAATTTTGCCAGGAGCCGTTGCTTCGAGCAGCGACTGTACCAGTCGCCGACGTTTCAGGTGCCTGGAACTGACTGCTCCCGCCGGTCGGCCAGAGGGCCCCCACGCAAACAACTTGAACCGAGACTGCAAGCGAGCCCGAACTTTTTGCATGGGCCGGTCTGTTCGTGAAACACGCCGCCCTCGCTGATCGATTGCGCCCGACATTCCACTGGCCTGCCCGGAACGGCGAAACGCTCAAGCGAGCCGCAAGAACCGGGCTTATGTCGAATACTTGACAAGGCAGGCCCATCCCTGATTGCGGCGTCAATGTTCTCGTGATACGAGAACAGGAACGAAACATCTTTCACAACCCGCCCCGCTCGACAGAGCAGCGGCCAACCGCCGCATGGCGTGCGTGACGATGTCCAGCATCGCCAGATCGTTTACCGGGCGCTGTTCGAGCCACTGCCGGTACCGACCGACGCCTCGACGGCGCCGTCTGCCTTGTGTCCACGCTGGCGACCGTGAAGGCCGTCAAAGCTGTAACGGCCGCAATCACTCCCGGATGGCAGCCGCGGCTGTCGTTGACGGAATGCCGGTCCGCCTTGTCATGGCAGCGGGCAATCAGAACCGGCTTGCGAACGTTCGCGTGAGCGATGTTGACGCCAATCCGGCAATTTGTTCCGATCCGTGCATTGCCTTCCGCTACTTTGGCGAGACGCTGAGCGAGGAACGCGTCGGCACATGGTCCATCGCTCGTCAGAAAGGGCCGATCCCGAGCAGCTTCGCCGCGTTGGCATGGGCGATTTTCTCCTTTACCGCCCGGGGCAGGTCGACCGCTCGCAGCCAGTTCGCGCCGTCCCGGTTGCTCACGAACGGATAGTCGACCGCGAACATCACCCGGTCCTCGCCCATCACCGACAGCACCAGCTGCAACAACTCGTCGCGGAAGAACGCGCTGGTCGTGATCCAGAAGTGGTCGTGGAAGTACTGCTGCACGGGCTTCTGCAGCTTGTCCGCCGTGATCCGCGCCAGGTCGTCCCCGAAGCGCCAGTAGAAGAACGGCAGCCCCTCGCCCATGTGGCCGACGATGATCTGCAGCTTCGGATACCGGTCGAAGACGCCGCTGGCGATCATCCGCAGGCACTGCAGTGCCACTTCCTGGTGCCAGCCGTAGCCGGCGCCGCTCAGCACCCGGCTCACCCACTCGTTGCCCAGGCCGTCGTAGTAGACCTCCATAACTTCGGGGGATGCCCAGTTCGGGTGGATGTAGATCGGCACACCGAGCGCCTCGGCGCGGGCGAGGACCGGCACGAAGTCGGCATGGTCGAGGAACTTGCCGTGGATTGCGCCGTAGGTCATGCAGCCCACGAAATCGAGCTCGCGCACGGCATATTCGAGTTCATCCGCCGCCGCCCCGGGCTCGCTCAGCGGCAACGTGGCAAACGCCCGGAAGCGCTCCGGATGGGCCGCGACGACCTCGTTGGCAACCCAGCTGTTGAGCCTGCGGGCATAGGCGACGCCGTCCGTGCCCGGCAGGTTCTGTGCCCCGGGGGTCAGCGCCGAAAGCACCTGCATGCCGATCCCCGCTGCGTCCATCTCGGCGATGCGCCCGGCGCCCACATCGGTGATGTCGAAGCGGGGCACGCCCGGCGGAAACCGGATGCCGTTGAGCCGCATCAGCTCCGGCGTCGCGAAATGCTCCTCCAGCCCGAGCAGGAACAGGTCCACATCCCCGCCCGTGTCGCTCGCCGCCTCCAGGCGGCCGGGAAGCGAAGCCGCCGCTGCTGTGGCGCCCAGCGCGGCTGCGCGGCTGAGGAACCTTCGCCGGTTCAGGACCGAGCTAACCGGGCAGTGGGTGCGTGCGTCTTTCATGTTGTGTCCTCCTCAGATGTTGCAGTTCGTCAAGTCGAGCCTTGAAGCACATTTCGAACCCCCTTCAACCTGGGCTCCACTGGAATCCGCGGCGTTCCGGAAAGCCCGGCCCTTCGATGTGGATGATCGAGACGACCCACGCACCCAGCCCATCGCCCCCGGCACCCGGTGTCGCCGCCCTTGTCACCGGATCCGATGTCCGCTCACGATGCCGTGTGTCGGACACCGCCGTCGTTCGCGGCCTCGCGCCGCGTCGTATCGACGCACATATCGAAGTCGGGGTCGGGCGGATCGGGCGCGGAAACTCGATACCTCCGCGCGTACCATTCCTCATGTGCTCGGGCCCGGAGTTATTGACGTCGAGCGCCGAAGGCTCCCGCTATACCGTCCTTGCGGAATTCGCCGCCGACTTCCTGATGCATGGGGCCAGCGAACATCCCGACAAGGTGATCATGGCGTTCCTGGTCGCTTTCCCGAGCAAACCTGCCGAACAGGCCGCCCCTGAGAGGAAGGTCCTTCCAGCTCATGTCATGGTGCCGAGTCGCCTCGGTGACGTTATGGAAGTTGGTGAAAAGTACGTCGACAGCAGGATCTGCGAGATCGTCGATCGTGATCGTCGCGTCGCCGAGCAGCGCGTCTGGCCGTGCGTCCCGCAGCGCAGTCGAGGCCAGATCTTCCATCCCGACCATGACGCCCGTCCATGTGGCTGACCCCACACCAGTTGGCGTCGTTCCAGAGTAACGGCCGGCCGTGTAGCCAAGGACACCTCCCCCCGCATAGAGCAGATCAACATCATCGGTGTCACTGGTTTCAGCACAGCCCGGCGCACCAATCCTGCACCAGCGCGTGAGTGAGACGTTGAAGTGCATGTATTCGAGCCAGCCGCCGAACGCCAGAGAATCGATCAGATCTGTTCGCGTGCCGTCGGTTCCCCTTTCCGATTCGAGGGTTAAGGTATTGGTGAAACGACTATTGAATCGGGCGATAGGGACGCCGTTGTGTTCCAGGACCGGTGCGAATTTCCAGTTGCTGTCCGGAGGCGGTTCGAAGTCGCAGTCGCCTGACGAGCATGCTTCAGCATCCGCCGGGAAGGCCGGCCTAGTTTCTACCGGGATGACCGGTCCGGGATCGGTGCCGACACTGGCGGGCCCCGCCAGGATCACCCTGTGGGTGGACCTCCTCCCAGCCGACCTCCAGGCGCCTGACACTTGTGCAGCCGTCATCTGGAGAGTCGGAACGCCGTCTTGGAAGCGCTGCCACTTGTCCAGGAGCGATGTCTCACTGTCATCGTCATCGGAACCGCCCACGGAAACCGCGCCGCCGCCACTGCATCCGAGAAGGGCCAACACCACCGCCGCCATCATCGCCCGGTGCAACGGGCGCGCGGCGAATGTGTGACGGCCTGTCATCAGCGTGGTCCCGGCCGCGGTTCCAGCGACTCTTCGTCCAACGGATGCGCATCGGGCAACGGCTCCCGACCGGGACTACGGGTTTCCGGCCCATCGCCCGAGATCCGCCGCCCGGGACCAGATTCGCCGGCGGAACCTGCAGGAGATCTACCGGTTTCCCTCGCGGCGGTACGTGAAGAATGTCCACGGGCTGAATCGGAGGCGGATTGCCGCTTCCCACGTGGCGGAGACGTCAACACGGATCCAACCCCATCAGGAAATCCGGACAAAGTAGGAGACCGCACGCGGCACCGAACCCCGGTACCATCGAACCGGCCACCATCAAGCCGAACGGCAGCCCGTCGGGCCTTCGCACTGCCAACGCCCGGCTAATTCGCCAGCGCCGGCGAATGATCGATGGGCGTTTCCACTTGGACATGGCCATGATTGCTTCGCGAAGTGCCGGCCGTGACGGGCCTCCAGCGGCCCGGGCAATTCGCCGGGCAACCGGTCGATGCGCTCCCACGCCGCTGGACGCGGTCCGCGTCAATGTCAACCGGCGCGCCGTCCCCAAAAACGTCACCCTGAACGCAGTTGCAATGCCAAGCGGCGAAGCAACGTATTCCGCTTCTTCCGGCCGTTCATCACTTCAGTATGCCACTGCGCGCCATCGCGCGCACCTCCGTTCATGCGATCTCCATGTTATATTCGTTTATCCGGATATGTATCGCATAAAGTCTTTCCCTTGCAAGATCACAACTGTCGATCTGGACATCGCCAACGGAATACGTACTGCGCGCCGCCGCGTCACCACCGCGACCGGGCAGGTGGCCGGCGTGCGTGGCTCGTGGGGCAGCGCTTTCGGTATCAGCGAGCGCGTCCGACGCGCTCTTTCCAAAGCAACGCGCCCGTCGTCAAATCGAACGCATAGGCGTTGGTGCGGAAGTCGACGAACAAGGCGGCGGGCCGGCCTTCCGGTCTTTCGCGCGCCAAGACCGCACCCCGGACGGCGGCATCGGCCTCATGGCTCCATCGCACGCAGGCTGGCCTATGGCAGGTCCGCAGACAACCGCAGGGCCATGTGCCCGTTTGATCACGGCGGTCCGGGTACCCCAAGATGTCGTGTCCGGGCACGCGTCGCACTGCGCGGCGCGGCCGGTGTTCAATCGTCTCCGGTTCAGGTTCGCATGCCACCGCGAGAATCTTATCGGTGATCTGCAGGCTGCCCAAATCCCTGGTTCCGGCCTTCACTCTTCTCTTGGTGTTCACCACGCCAGCCGCGGCCGAAGGCAAGCGCCTCGCGACAGAGAAGGATCCCGGGAACTGGCCGTCGATCGGGAACTGACGGGCAACCGGTCGACCCTGCGGTGCGCCGGTTACAGCAGGATGCTTGGCATGGTGCGCGGCCAACGGATCCAACGAAGGCGCGGGGCTGGGCCGGTGCCGCAGAAACGTCTCACACACATTCCCCTGACGTGCCGACGTGTTCAGGCACTGCGTTGCAGACAAAGGGAAGCCGTCACGGTGACGTTCCCGGCCCGCTCCGCATGGTCGATGGCCTTGCTCAGCCGGGAGCGACACCTTAGATCGCCCCAACAAGCCGGAGCAGTGGCTTCAAGATGCGGAGGAAAGGCGATGCGCACACCGCAACCAGTGATCGTCGATCAGGCCGTCGTCGACTGGCATTTCTGGGGCCATGCCGGCCTCGCTGACGAGGGCGGGATCCGCTGGAAGCTGCTGCTCGCCGGTGAGCGCACGGACACCGTCGGCATCGTCACGGGTATCGCGGAAATTCCGCCGGGCGCGCGGCTCCCGCTGCATCACCACGAGCCGGAGGAGACGTATTACGTCGTGAGCGGTCGCGGCCAGATCGAAATCGGTGACCGGAGGACGGAGGTCGGGCCGGGCTGCGCAGTCTACATTCCGCCCAATGCCTCGCACGCCTTCCAGTGCGTCGGCACGGAGCCGCTGGTCTTCGTGTTCACCTTCCCCAGGGACCGCTTCGATCAGATCGTCTATTGCCTTGATCACTAGCAGCCACGCCGCCGCGCTTCCGCGGCTGCTTGCGGCGCAACAAGACTTGCGCACGTCCGTCCGAAGAAACCGGCCGGACGGGCGGCAGTTTCGTGCAGTTCAGGACCGGTAGCCCGCCCGATGTGCAGCCAGTGACGGCCGCCCGCGTACCCGCAACCGGGCCGCATCGCCATAGGCCGAGGTCGACCGACTTCGGCGTCGGCTCCATTGCATATTGGGTGGCAGCTTCGTCCCCCGATTCGCCCGCGTGTCCGCGGCTGAAGTTGACGCCGCGGTCGTTGCCGCCAGCCTCCCAGCAACCCCGGTGCGGCCCGGTGGTTCGTTCCGGCACAGTTCCTTTGCGGTCGCGACCAGGTTCGCGATGGGGACGGCCCCGCCGCCGTGTGCTGATGACGCCTCGAGGTTTGGTTCAGTCGCTTCCGCCGCGTGGTCAGGCGCGCATTTCGCACGGCTCCCGATGCCGAATACCGTCCGCCCGGCGGCCCATTGGATCTGTGCGGGAGGCCACGAGCGCCGGACCGTGTCGGTGAGGCCGAGAACAGGCCGGTCTGGATGTATTGGGCCGGGCTCAACAGGTCGCGACCTGCGGGAGCTGCCGGAAGTGGTTGTCGGAGGTGCAGAGAATCAGG
>JAJEGJ010000052.1 GCA_022819905.1 Alphaproteobacteria bacterium | reverse complement strand
CAGGCGACCTCGCGGACTTCCTGCACCGCCGGTATGTAGTGCCGCAGCATGTTCTCCACGCCCATCTTCAAGGTCGTCATGGAGCTTGGGCAGCCGGAGCAGGCACCGTGCAGTTCCAGCATCACAACACCGTCGCGATAGCCGTGAAACACGATGTCGCCACCATGGCCGGCCACCGCGGGCCGCACCCGTGTGTCGATGAGGTCGCGGATTTCCGCCACCACTTCCGCGTCTTCCGGCCTCACCACGGCTTCGGCCGCCGGTTCGGCGGGAGCGGCCACGGTCGGCTCGCCGGACGCGTAGTGCTGCATGATCGCCGCGAGCAATAGCGGCTTCAGCGGCTGCCATTCAAAGTCGGGGGCACGCGTGACGGTAATGAAGTCACGTCCGAGGAAGACGCCTGCTACGCCCTCGACGGAGAATAGCCGGGTGGCCAGAGGCGACCGTTCGGCCTCTTCCGGACGGTTGAAGGAAGCCGTGCCACGGTCCAGCACGGCCTGATCGGGTAGGAACTTGAGGGTTTCCGGATTCGGCGTGCCTTCTGTCTGGATGAACATGGCGTCGACCTCCTGGCATGTATCGGCGGGCCGTTGGCCCATCCCTGCGCGGGACTCCCACGTACGACGGCGGGCAGGATTGGTGATGGCACCAAGCATAGGGGATCGGCCGCCGGCGCTCGCGCCGGGCGGCACGCTGCGTTGGTCGCGTCGGGGACGGCCCGGGGCAGAAAGAACCGGGCGCCCACGATGTAGGGCATGGGCGCCGCGAAATCCCGGCACCCGGCTGGATGACCGGAGCCAAGCGGGCGGCCGACGAAGCTGCTGCATCCGCCCGTCGTGGACCTGAATGGGGCGGGCCGCGCCGGACTTCGCGCACATCGCCGCCACCCCCCTGCAACGGAACGGCGGCCGACTACAATTTGGCTTGTACCGCCTATATTTATGGTGGCGTATGGGAAGAGGCCCTCGCTCGGCGAGGGGGCAGGAGGCCGCAGTCTCGTGATCATCCGCGTAGTCGCTGCGATCGCTGCCGCGGTCGTCCTCGGAACCGGTGGGACTGCGCGTGCGGCGGGCGAGCAGCTTGAGGCGGCGTCGCCGTTCGGCGCCTATCTCGCGGCCCAACACGCCGCGAAATCAGGCGACTATTCCACCGCGTCAGCGTACTTCCACGCGCTGATCGGGAGCGACCAAAAGTCAGCCGTCATCGCTGATGCCATCAAGGCGTTTGTCGCCAGCGGCGAGGTCGCGACGGCCGAGAAGCTGTCCCGGGAACTGGTCCAGACCGGAACGCGACCCTGGGGGCTCGTGATCTTCCTCCGGTTCGCGGGCGATGTTCTCCGGGACGACATGGCGTCTGCGGAAGCGCTGCTGGACCCAATGGCTACCGTGGGCGGCCTGGACGGATACCTGGTCCCGGTGCTGCGCGCCTGGATCTCGGGTTCCCGGGGCCCGCCGAGCACGGCCTTCGAACAGATCGACCGCATTGCCGAGCGCGGCGTACTCGTTTCTTTCTTCAACTATCACGCCGCCCGGATTCTTGATCACTGGGGTGAGCAGGAGGCGGCGGGCCAGCGTTATCGAGCGGCAATTCAGGAAGCGGCGATCCCCGACCGCATGGTGTTGGCCGCCCTCGCCCACTTTTCGGCGACCGGGCAGATCGATGACGCCATCCGGGCGCGGGCCAGCCTTGCAGGACGCCGTCCAGCGAGTGGCACGGTGCTGGCACTTCAGGAGGGGGCAGAACTCCGGTCCCTGGGCGGGCCGATCAATCTTGCCATGCCGCCCGCGGCGGGTGCCGATCGTGCCGTCGGGGACCAGGGTCAGGCGAAAGGTCTGGACCGGCGCGACGTGGCCATCGGGGTCGCCGAAACGTTCTTCGACGGCGCTCGCATGTTGTTTTCGCAACAGTTCTATCGTGGCGCGCTGGCCTACGTGCAGATCGCACTGTACCTGGAGCCGGACTTTCTGGCGGCTCGCCTCCTGGTCGCGCAGGTCCAGGAGCAGCTCGGTGCGAACGACTCCGCGCTGGCGTCCTACCGGCGCGTTCCGTCGGATGCTCCCGAATCGTGGGATGCAGGCCTGGCGCTTGCCGGTCTGCTCGGCCGGCTGAACCGGGTCGAGGAAGCGGGCTCGGAACTTCAGCTGCTTGGGGAACGCTTCCCGGGAAGAGTGGGAGCCCTCAGCGCGCTGGGCCAGCTGATGGCCACGGAAAAGCGGTACGATCAAGCGATCGCCGCCTATTCCGAGGCGCTCGACCGTGTCGATTGGCTGGAACCCCACCACTGGCCCCTGCTTTATGGTCGCGGCGCGGCCTTCGAGCGATCAGGCCTCTGGGAGCGGGCGGAGGAAGACCTGCAGCGGGCGCTGGAACTGTCGCCCGATCAACCGTTCATCCTCAATTACCTGGCGTACTCCTGGATTGAGCAGGGCCGGCGGCTCGAAGAGGCCAAGGCGATGGCGGCCCTTGCCGCCAGGCTCCGTCCCGACAACGGGTTCATCATCGACAGCCTCGGATGGGCGCACTATCGGTTGGGTGATTACGAGCTGGCCGTGGAAACGCTGGAACGGGCCATGGCGGCGCAACCCGGAGACCCGGTGATCACCAGTCATTACGGGGACGCGCTGTGGCGTACCGGGCGCAAGTTGGAAGCCCGCATGCAATGGCGCAACGCGCTCCGGGCGGATCCCGACCCGGAACTCGCGGCCGAGATCGAATGGAAGCTGGAACACGGGTTCGACGAACTGCCGCCGGTCGTCGAGGAGCACGAGATCTGATTGCCGGCCGTTTCGGTTCCGAAATCGAGGGTGCCCCCGCCAAGATCAATTTGCATCTCCACGTGCTCGGACGGACTCCTTCCGGGCTTCATCGAATCGATTCGGCGCTGGCCTTCTTGGACATCTTTGACGTCGTCCGAGCGTCGCCGGCGGCCGGCCTGTCACTTTCCGTCTCGGGCCCGATGGCCAGGACGGTGGCTTCGCTCGGCGCTGCCAACTACGTGATGCGGGCCGCGTCGGAACTCCGTGAGCGCGCAGGCGTCTGCGCCGGCGCTGCCCTCCACCTGGAGAAGCACATTCCTCCCGGGGCGGGGTTGGCAGGGGGCACGGCCGATGGGGCGGCGGCCCTGCGGGCCCTGGGCCGCCTCTGGGGGATCAGCCGCCATGATCCAGCCATGCGGGGCGCGGCGTCCGCGCTGGGCGCCGATGGTCCCGCGTGCCTGGAGTCGCGGGCCTGTTGGGCTGGCGGGACCGGTGCCGACCTCGAGTCGATGGTGGCGCCGACCGGCAACGTGCTCATTGCCTGGCCGGCAACCGAGCTGGCGACTTCAAGCGTCTACGCCGGCTGGCGAGGCCCGGGGTCCCGCCCGGCATCCAGGCGTCGGATGCCGGTACGGCAGCACGTTGCGCGTACGGCCAACGATCTCGCGACCTCGGCTGCTCGCCTCGCCCCCGTGATCCGCAGCGTCGAGTTGACGTTGGCCTCCGTTCCGGGTGCCCAGGGTGTGCGGATGACGGGCAGCGGCACGGCGGTGTTCGCACTGTTCGCTCGCCGGTGCGAGGCTGAAGCGGCCGCGCGTCAGCTTCGCCGCGCCCGCCCCGGCTGGTGGCTGCGCGCCGCTTCGTTCCTGCCTCGGGGGCGGGCCCTGGGCTCGATCAGGTCCGGAGCAGGCAAATCCTGGTCGTGCCGTAGACGCGTTCGTCGATGAGGCGACACCCGGAAGGAATCGGAAACGTCTCGCGGCGGCCCAGCTCGACGGCAGCGATGCCGTCCGCGATCACCCACCCCTCGCCCCGGGCAGCGGCGAGAGCAGGCTCCGCGAGCCCTTCCCCGTAGGGAGCGTCGACGAACACGAACTCCGCGGCGAACGTCGATGCCGGCAACCGCAATGCGTCTGCGTGGAGGATCCGGGCCCGGCGCTGCTCGCCCAGCGCCACGACGTTTCGGCTGAGTACGGAGACCGCGTCCGGGTCCCGTTCCACGAAGGTGACGACGGCGGCCCCCCGCGACAGCGCCTCGATTCCGAGCGCGCCGGTACCGGCGAACAGGTCGAGGACGGCGGCGCCGGCGAGCCGATGGTCGAGACGTGGAGAATGCTCGAGCAAGTCGAACAGGGACTTGCGGACTCGCACTTGAGTCGGTCGTACGCGCGAGCCGGGGGGCGTTTCGAGACGCCGGCCGCGGTGGCGGCCCGCGAGGACGGTGAGGCCGCTCAACGCGAGCTGCCGAAGTGCTCGTGCAGCTCTGCCGCCGGCACCTCCGCGAGGCTGCCGCGCGGCAGTGAACCGAGCTGGATCGGCCCATAGGCCGTTCGGATCAGGCGGTTGACCAGCAGCCCGACATGCTGGAGCACGCGGCGCACTTCGCGGTTCTTGCCTTCGCGCAGGGTGACCTCCAGCCAGGCGTTCGTCTTTCCGCCACGCGCAACGTCGACGGCGATGGGGCCATAGCGGACTCCGTCGACTTGCGTGCCGGTTGCGAGGGCAGCCAGGCGATGGGGGTCGATCCGGCCATGGACGCGAACCCTGTAGTGCCGGGGGAGGCCCGTCCGCGGAAGTTCGAGGCGTCGTTTCAGCGCGCCGTCGGTGGTCAGGAGCAGGAGTCCCTCCGAGGCCAGGTCGAGGCGGCCGACCGGGTGGAGGTACGGGAGGCCGTCCGGGACGAGGTCGAAGACGGTTCGCCGCCCTGCCGGGTCGGCACGGGTGGTGACAACGCCCGGGGGCTTGTGGAGGCGGAACAAACGTGCCGGCGCAGGCGCGGGCAGCACGTTCCCGTCCACCGTGACCGTATCTTCGGCCACCACATTGCGGCCGGGGAGGATGACCGGCTCGCCGTTGACATGGACTCGGCCCGCGGCAATCCATTTTTCGGCCGTTCGCCGCGAACACAGCCCGGACCTCGCGATGCGACGGCCTATGCGCTCCGCCGTCACGTTTTCGCAGCCGCCTCCACAAACGCCCTGCCCAACCGGCGGTCCCCATCCTGCAACATGAATTCGGGGTGCCACTGCACCCCGATGCAAAACCGGAATTCCGGGTGCTCGATGCCCTCGATCACGCCGTCGGGCGCGACGGCGTTGACGATCACGCCCTCACCCAACTCAGCGACTGCCTGATGGTGGGCGCTGTTTACCTCCAGTCGGCTGGAACCCACGATGGTCTCGAGCTGCGTGCCATCGATGACCCTGACGGAATGACCGGGTTCGTCGCGAGGGTTGGGCTGTTCGTGTTCCAGCGCCTCGGTGATCGCGCTCGGGATATGCTGCAGCAGCGTGCCGCCCAGCACGACGTTGAGCAGTTGCTCGCCGCCGCAGATTCCCAGGACCGGAAGATCCCGCGACAGGGCCCGACGCGTGATGTCGGCCTCAAACGCGGTGCGCCGGTCTTTCGTGGTCACACTCGCGTGGCGCTCGCTCGCGCCGAACAAGGCCGGATCCACGTCAAACGCCCCGCCGGTCACGACGAGACCGTCCAGGTGCTGCAACAGATCAGCTACGAGGCCGGGTTCGTGCGGGAGCGCGACCGGCACGGCCCCGGATGCGGTCATCCAGTCCACGTAATTCTGGCGCAACGCGTACCAGGGAAATCTGGAATACGTCTGGGCCGTTTCATGGTCGAGGGTCAGGCCAATGAGCGGTCGGTCAGTCGACACCGAGCGGTTCTCCGCACTGCATCAAGCCGCCGCCAGCGTGCTGGGCGAACAGGTTCGCTGGGCAGCGACACTCGGCTCGGGCAGCATGATCGAGACCGTCTGTCCCGTAAAGCTGTCGCGGCCAGGAACCCGGGGGAGCAAGGACCCTTGCGAGCGGGTTCCCTGGTGTCTCGACCGGAGCCGGGGCAGCCAAGCTGCTGATTCGTTGGCGCCGGCGGAGACAGGCAGGCCCGCTGAGCCGGCCCGAGCTGCGCGGGTGCCGCCAGGTGGCGGTGATCGGGCGTCGGCGCAGCGTCACGCTGGCGGTTCCTTCCGCGGACTCGTACCTACGCCTTCGTGTGCTAGTTTGTGGCTTCTTGACTGGCGTTGCGAGGCGCCGCGGATACATTCGATAGGCACGGCTACGGAGAGAGCAAACGATGCCGCTCACCAAGAACAATCCCGCGATCCGGGCTGAAGCCAATCGCAACCGTCGCGAGAAGACGTATGACGGGAAGCCGGTAAAGCCGGTGCTCTACGTTGGTAAGTGGGTCGGGCATGGCCGTTACGTGGCCGCTCAGGACGAGTCAGGCACCCTGGTCCGCGATTCCAAGGGCCGACCGGTCCCCTTCGCTTCGCTCTAGTCAGCGGGTCCGGATGTCGGCCGGTGATCGTACAGCCGCGACCGCACTGCTTCGCTGGTATGTCGACATGGGTGCGGACGAAGCGCTGGCACCGGAACCGTTGAACCGTCTGGCGGCGAATTCCCCCCCACAAGAGCAGGTTCCGGGCGAACCTGCCGCAGCAGTCGCGGGCCAGCGGGTTCCGGCCACGACCCTCGAGGAACTTCGCGCCGAGGTAGAGAGCTTTCAGGGCTGCGCGCTGCGGACGGACGCAACCCGCACCGTGTTTGCCGACGGCAATCCGGAAGCGGGGTTGATGCTGATCGGCGAGGCCCCCGGTCGCGAAGAAGACCGAATCGGTCTCCCGTTCGTCGGATCCGCCGGCAAACTCCTTGACCAGATGCTGGCCGCAATCGGCCGCGACCGGACCAGCGCGTACATCACGAACGTTGTGTTCTGGCGCCCACCCAACAATCGGACCCCCACCGACGAGGAAATGGCCACCTGCCTGCCGTTCGTGCGGACTCACGTCGCCCTGGTCCGCCCGCAGGCAATCCTTCTGCTCGGGGCGGCGGCCGCCCGTGTCCTGCTCGGGACCCGGCTGGGGATCAGCAAGTTGCGTGGGCAGTGGCAGGAGATTCCGATCGAGGGCATTCCGCCTGTCCCGGTGCTCCCGACGTTTCACCCGGCATTCCTGCTACGTCAGCCGGCTCGGAAAGCAGATGCCTGGGATGATCTTCGAAACTTGAAACGGCGGCTCGATGGGCCGTGAGCCCGGCGCACGATGAGCCGCTCCGACGCGCCCTGACGGTCTGAAACTCTCCAGCCGCCTGGGTCGATCCCGGCACCGGGACAAGGGTGCACGGCATGGCCCCCGGGCAAGGCCTGGGTCGGGGCGCCGCGGCCGGGCATGATCACCATGCCGGGCACGCCGCCCCGGCGCCCGATGCGGATCACGAGAACGTGAGTCGCGGGAGGGACGCCGCCGCCGACCACGAGACCTGCCGGCAACAGGCTTCTGCCCGCGAAATCCCGGCACTTCCTACTGATCGTGTCCCGCCGCTGGCGGCCGTCTCGTTACCGCGTGAGATCAATCAGTCGATGGTGACTCGGACGGCGTGCCCGGCGCTCCGAATCCGACGCCTGTGTCCGCTTGTCGCGTTCGGCGCTGATGCAGTGCGCACGTTCACGGCCATCCTGATGGTTGGAGCAGTCCTGGGCCTGTTTGCCGCGCGCGTTCAGGTACTCGGGGAGCGGCGGGAGGACCTTGCCGTCATGCGGGTGCCGGGGGGCTAGCCAGTCGCGGCTGTTCTGGCAGATGATGGCCGAGAGCCTTATATTGACTGTCGCTGGTGCAGGTCTCGGCTTGGCCGCAGCCCACCGCGTGGCCCGGGACGCGGACCTGTGGTTGTGGGGAGCACAAGCAACTCCTGGTGTCCTTTGCCTGGGGTGACGGCGAGGCCCCGCTGGTCCTGACAGTACTTGGGCTCGGCGTCTTCGGGGCGCTGCCGGCCGGGCGGCCCGAACCGACATTCCACGGGCATGGTCTGGTGGTTGAGGCGGTAGTACGGAGGCCAGGCATGCAGCGACCTCGATTATTCCTGGTTTCCGGATGCGCGGTGCCGGTCATGTGGGGGGCGGCGTCAGTCGCCGCGCAGGATGACGGGCACGAGCACGCGGACCCCACGACGGTGGAGGCGCCCGCTGACGGTTCCAAGATCCCGCTCGCCAGTTCCGACCGTAGAACTCTCCTCAGCCTGATGGCGCCAGCGTGCCCCCTCTCCGTGCCCGGCGGGCCGGGGACCATGGTCGAGGCGGAAGCGCGGGAAGCGATCGACGGCGCGTGGGGGCCGATCATGCCTGACGGGACGTTCGAACTGGTCGGCGACGGGGGGGTGTCGGCCGGACACTGCTCTTACCGTCTGACCGACGCCCGTCGGGTTGCCTGATCGGCCGATCCTGGTCGTGTCTGTCCCCAGCAGCGAGTCCCACCGCGGGCGCGTCGGCCTGTTCGTGACCTGCCTCGCCGACTTGTTCAGGCCGTCGGTGGCTTGGGCGTCGGTGAAACTGCTGGAACGGGCGGGGTTCCGGGTGGAAGTCCCGGATCGTCAGACCTGTTGTGGCCAGCCCGCGTACAACTCAGGGGACTTGCGCACAGCGCGCCGCGTTGCCCGCGGGATCCTGGATGCCTTCGAGCCGTTCGAGTACGTCGTCACGCCGTCAGGGAGTTGCGCCGGCATGCTGCGGCTACACTTGGGCCGGCTGTTCGCGTCGGACCCGGACGAGGCAGCGCGCGCCGAGAAGCTTGCCGGTCGAACCCACGAACTGACCAGCTTTCTGGTGGATGTGGCCGGCTGGACAGACATTTCAGCCACGTTCCCGCAGCGCGTGACCTACCACGACTCCTGCTCGTCGCTGCGCGAGATGGCGGTGCGTGACCAGCCTCGTGCCCTGTTGGCACGGGTGGACGGGCTGGAACTCGTGGAACTTCCGGATCGCGACGCGTGCTGCGGGTTTGGCGGCACGTTCTGCGTCAAGTACCCAGACATCTCCACGAAGATGGTCTCCGACAAGACGGCTTCGATCGCCGGGACCGGTGCGGAGACCGTGCTTGCCGGAGATCTCGGCTGCCTCCTGAACATCGCCGGGAGACTGGCGCGTGAGGGGCGGCCGATCGTTTGCCTGCACGTGGCCGAAGTGCTGGCCGGCGCGGAGAACACGGACCCCGTCGTCCCGGTTTGACCATGTTCGACGGACGCGAGATCGTGCAGTTTCCCGAAGCGAGCGTCCGGGCTCTCGGAGACGAAAATCTGCAGGCAGCGCTACGGCTGCTCGGGGAAGGCTTCCAGGCCCGCCGCACCGATGCGGTGGAGCGGTTCTCCGAGTTCGAGGATGCGCGCGATGCGGCCGTGGATGCAAAGACGCGCACCCTCCGTCGGCTGCACCAGCATCTAGAGAACTTCGAGGCGCGCTGCCAGGAACAGGGCGGGGTGGTCCACTGGGCGGAAACCCCTGCCGACGCTCGCCAGATCGTGCTGGAGCTGCTGACCTCCCGCGGCGTGCGGGTGCTGAGCAAGGGCAAGACCATGGTGGCCGAGGAAATCGGCCTCAACGGCTTCCTGGAGAAACATGACATAGAGGTGGTCGAAACCGATCTCGGCGAATACATCATCCAGCTCGCCGAGGAGGTGCCGAGCCACATAATTGCCCCGGCCATCCACAAGACGATGCCGCAAGTCGTGGAACTCTTCCGGCAGCACCACGACCAACACAAGGCCGAGCCGTTCCCTCGTCACACGCCCGCCGACCTGGTCGCCGAGGCACGCGCCGTGCTTCGACGGCGGTTCCTGGAGGCGGATGCCGGCCTCACCGGCGCGAATTTCCTGGTCGCCGAGACGGGGAGTTCGGTCATCGTTACGAACGAAGGCAACGGCGACCTCACCCAGACGCTCCCGCGTTTGCACATCGTTCTGGCCACCATCGAGAAAGTGGTGCCGACGCTGGCCGACGGGGCGGCCATTCTGAGGGTCCTGGCCCGGTCCGCCACCGGTCAGGACATGTCCGCCTACACGACGATCTCGACCGGGCCCCGGCGGTCGACCGATATCGACGGGCCTTCGGAATACCATGTGGTCCTGCTGGACAACGGCCGGTCAAGCCTTCTGGGCACGCCGGCCGAGGAGGTGCTGCGCTGCATCCGTTGCGGGGCCTGCATGAACCATTGTCCCGTGTACGGCGCCGTGGGCGGGCACGCGTATGGCTGGGTGTATCCCGGCCCGATCGGTGCGGCGTTGACCCCTGCCTTGCTCGGCGTCGAAGCCGCCCGTCATCTTCCCAATGCCTCCAGTCTGTGCGGGCGCTGCGAAGAGGTGTGCCCGATGCGGATCCCGCTGCCGAAGATCTTCCGGTACTGGCGGGCGAAGGAACACGAAGCGCGCCTGAACACGGTCAGGGCGCGGTTGGCGCTCGCACTCTGGGGCTGGCTCGCCGCACACCCCCGGCTGTATCGGCTGGGGACGGGGGCGGCAATGTGGATACTGTCGCGGCTGGCCGGCCGGTCCCGCCGTTATCGGAACCTGGTCCTGGCGAACGGGTGGACCCGATCGCGCGACTTTCCTGCGCCTGCCGGTAGAACGTTTCTCAACAGCTGGAACCGCCGGTCATGAGTGCGGCACGCGAACGGATTCTGGGCCGTCTTCGGGATCGTCTGGGGGAGGGATCGCAGGAATCCCCGCACCCATCGGCGGCCGCGTCGGCGCGCGCCGGCGACGTGGGCGTGTTCTGCCGGCGGCTGGAGGCGGCCGGAGCGACCGTTGAGCGAATTCCCGAAGACGCGGTTCCACAGGCAGTTGCGCAATATCTGACGCAGCGCAACCTGGCAGCACGGGTCAGGGTGTCCCCGGCGCTGGCGAAACTCGGCTGGGATGCCGAGCCGCTGTTGGAAACCGCTTTCGGAATCGCCGATCTCGACGACGCGGCGGCGGTCGTCCCAGCAAACCTTGGGGTTGCCGAAACAGGCAGTCTCGTCCACGTTTCTGCCGGCGATAACCCGACCACCAACCATTTCCTGCCCGATCACGCGATCGCCGTGGTGGCAGAAGACGCGGTGTGCGCCGACCTCGAGGCCGCGTTTTCGGCCGCGTCGGTCTCGGCGATGCCACGCACCGTCTGCCTGATTACGGGGCCGTCCCGAACCGGCGACATCGAGCAGCGCATCGAGCTCGGGGCGCATGGTCCGCGCTCGCTTCACGTGCTGGTGACCAGGAAATGACGCGCTTCAAGCGCCGCACGTCCTCGATCGCGACTCCGGAGGAGATTGCGGAATTCGAGGCCAGCCTGAAGCGACCGCACTCGCAGGCAGCGCGCGGCAGTCTCCTCGTCCCTGCCGCCCCCGGCACGCCCCCGGCACGCCCGACGGTGATCAAGCGAGCCGCGGTTTCGAAGCGGCCGCACAACGGGATCGATCGATCGACGCGGCAGAAACTTCGGCGGGGCCGGATCGCGCCGACCCGAACGCTCGACCTGCACGGCTTTCGCGTGTCAGAGGCGTGGGTGGCGGTGCGTGAATTCGTGCTGGACGCCCAGGCAGGAGGGCACCGCTGCGTCCGCGTGGTGACCGGGCGGAAGCTCGGGGAGGCCGGCCCCACCGGAGCGCTCAGAGAAGCCCTGCCGGAGATCGTCCGCTCGCCAGCACTCCGCGGGGTAGTACTGGGTTGCGAACCGGCACCGACACGTCATGGGGGTGACGGGGCATTTCACCTGCTAATCCGAATCCGCCCAACCCTGTGACCCGTCCGTCGGGACCGGCTCCCGGCCACGGGCGGGTGGTCGCGATCGCCAACCAGAAAGGAGGCGTTGGCAAGACCACGACGGCCGTCAATCTCGCCACGGCTTTTGCCGCCGCGGGGCGAAGGGTGTTGCTGGTGGACATGGATCCACAGGGGAACGCGTCGACCAGCCTCGGGGTAGCGCTGGGAGACCGGAACCCCGGCGTCACGGAACTCCTGGAGGGTCGAACGGGACCGGCCGACGCGATCCGTTCCACGCTGGTCGACGACCTCCAACTTGTGCCGGCCACTTCCGCTCTGGCCCGGGTCGACGAGGTCCGTCCGCAGATCGATGCAGGGCACCTCGGATCCGCGGTGGCCGCCTTTCGCACCACGCATACCGACATTTTCTTCGACTGTCCGCCGTCTTTCGGCTGGCTGACACTCGGAGCGCTGGCGGTGGCCGACGGTGTCATCATTCCGCTGCAGTGCGAGTTCTTGCCGATGGAGGGCCTCGCACAGGTGCTGGAGACGATCGAATTGGTGCGGGCGGGACCCAATCGGAACCTTGCGCTGGATGGCGTGCTCTTGACCATGATCGATGGCCGCACGAATCTCGCACGCGACGTGGAGCGCGATGTGCGCGAGCACCTTCGATCCAAGGTGTTCAAAACCGAAATCCCCCGTAGCGTGCGGGTCGCCGAAGCGCCTTCGGCCGGCGAGCCCGTACTCCTGTACGATCGGAACTCGCCTGCGTCGCAGGCCTACGTATCGCTCGCCCGAGAGCTGCTGACCCACGAGGCGTACCGGATGCGGCCGTGACCCAGAAAACCGGCAGGACGCGGATGCGCCGAGGCCTCTCTCGCGGGCTCGAGTCGCTGGTGGCGGAGCGGGCGGCGACCGTAGACACCCGCACGGCGCCCGAAACCCGCGGTACCGAGCCGGGGACGGCCCCGGACGCCACACTGCCCATCACCGACCTGGTCTCGAACCCGTTTCAGCCGCGTTCCGACTTCGATCCGGATGACCTCAACACGTTGGCGAGTTCGATCCGGCGTTCGGGCATGCTGCAGCCGATCCTGGCCCGCCCCGATCCCGCGCAGTCCGGCCGCTATCAGATCCTGGCCGGCGAACGGAGATGGCGGGCCGCTCAGAAGGCCGGCCTGCACCGTGTCCCGGTACGGATTCGGGCTGCAAGCGATCAGGAGGCCGTGGGCCTGGCGCTGATCGAGAACATGGAGCGGGCTGACCTCAACGCGATTGAGGAGGCTGGCGGGCTGTCCCGTCTCATGGACGAATTCGGCTTTACGCAGGCGCAGGCGGCCGAAACGGTAAGTCGAAGCCGGAGCTACGTAGCCAATTCCGTTCGGCTGTTGTCGCTTCCGGAGCCGGTCCAGCAAATGGTCCGCAGCGGCGAGCTGAGTGCGGGCTCAGCCCGTCCGCTCATCGGGTCACCGGACGCGCTGAAACTGGCCCGCGTGATCGTGCGGCGCGGTCTCAATTCCCGTGCCGCGGAGCAGCTCGTGCGTCGTGAACGTCGTGGCCGCACGCCGCCCCAGCGGGATCCGAATCTGGAGGAACTCGAGCGGGAACTCCAGGAAACGCTCGGAATGGAAGTGGCGGTTCGGGCCAGAGGTAACCGCGGCGAAGTCAGGATCCGCTATCAGCGCAGCACGCAGCTGGAAGAAATCCTCAGGCGTCTGCGGCGCGAATAGGCGCTGGAGACCGCGGTCAGGGGCCAGCGATGCGGGCGATCCGGAGCACGGTTTCCCGCACGACTTCCCGGCCCGGCGTTCCGGTCCGCTTGCACGTCTCCTCGGCGCGCCCGAGGAGACGCAACACGTGCTCGACGCGTTGCGTCGACCATTGTCTGGCTTGCGTTTCGACGGCCGCTTTGCGCTTGAAATGGACGGGAGGCTGAAGGCTCTTGACGGCCTGAAGTGGATCCGCTGCCGACGTGACGATGTGCAGGCTCTGAAAGTGACGGAGCAGACGCCGGATCACCGCGATTTCACCCAGTCCTTCCTCGTGCAGTCGCCGAAGGGCCCGAAATGCGTCGCCGGCCCGGCCCAGCCCGACCGCATCGGCGAGCGCGTCCGCCCCCAACAACGCATTGTCGCCGGACAACGCGACGGCGGCTTCATAGTCGAGGGTCCCGCCATCTCCCGCAAACAGCACGAGTTTCTCAAGCTCGTTCCTGGTGACGCCACGGTCACGCCCGAGGCGGACAACCAGGTAGGCGTAGGCATCCGGGTCGATCTTGAGGCGGTGCAATTCCTGAACGTCGCGCAGCAACCGCTCGATCGTCCGGCTGTCGTCCGCGTAGCAGGGCGCCGCTGCCGCGGCTTTCGCGCGTTCAACGAACCGGCGGAGGCCGGACCTGGGTCCGAGGTCGCCGCCCTGAACCAGGACCACCGCGTCGTCTCCCTCGGAATCGAGAAAAGACTCCAGGGCGGCGGTCACGGAATCGTCGGCGCGGCGAATCCGGATGACGCGCCGCGTCCCGTCGAGTGATATTTGTGCGGCTTCATCCAGGAAGCGGGCCATATCGGATGCGACCTCGACCCCATCGAGGGAGACCACCTGGAACGGATCATCCAGGTCGGACGCCAAGGCCCGCGAGATCTGCTCAAACCGTTCGGCAACGAGACCCTGATCAGGCCCGTACAATAGGATCGCTCGTGGTTCGGGCGAGGGGTTGGTGCAAAACCCCTCGACTTGATGGGCTTGCAGCTTCATCCGCGCTGATCCGCACGAATCAACAGTGCGGCGTCAGTCGCAATGACGTTTGCAAGGACGTTTGCGGCGCGCTCCAGAGCTGCGTGCGAACCGATGAGCGTGCCGTAGATCTCATTGGGGATCACGCCGTGATTCGCGTGGGCATCCCGTTCCGCGCCGCCGACCTCGCGGCCCGTGGAAATCTCGATCAATTGGTATTGCGCCTGCAGATGAACGTCGTAGCGGCGGACGAACGTCGACTGGTCGATGACCAGTGGTGAACTCGTGGACCGCAGCGTCACCTCCAGCCGGTAGGTAGGGGCCGACGATCTCCCCGCGGGATGCAACCGTTCGACCAGCGCCCGGTACACCAGTTCGCCGGGCCCGCCTTGGATGGGAGAGACGTCGACCGCGCTGAGCGCGGCGTTGACAGAGGCCCCGTGAAGAGGTTCGAAGCCACACCCTGAGGTTGCCGCGGCGAGCACGGCGGCCGCCGCCAAGCGCCTGAAGATCCTACCGGGCAACGACGTTGACAACCCTGTCCGGAACAACGATCACTTTGCGCACCTCCGCACCCTCGATCGCACGGATCACGTTCGGCAACTGGAGTGCCGCCTCCCGAGTGTCCGCCTCGCCGGCCCCGAGGGCAAGTTCGATCGTGCCCCGAAGTTTACCGTTCACTTGTACCGCGATGGTCGCCCGCTCCTCGGCAAGCAGATTGGGATCGGCTTCCGGCCAGGCATCCTGGCAGATGAAGCCGTCGCGCCCCAGGCGCTGCCAAAGCTCTTCCGCGAGGTGCGGGATCAGGGGGGCAGACAGTCGCACGAAGGTCTCGAGCGCCTCCCGCAGCGCCCACGCGCCACCGGTTCCGGCGGCGGCCGCATCGAAACGAAGGAATGCGTTGGACAAGGTACGCAGGTGGGCGACGGCCCGGTTGTGGCGGAATGCCTCGATGTCTTCTTCCACCGCGCGGATCGTACGGTGGGTGGTCTGCCTCAGCGCGTGGGCGGCCGGGGCAAACCGGGTCGGCTGGGCAGCTCCGACCGGTCCGGGCTCAAGTTCGTCGAACGCCCGCCAGATTCGCTGCAGGTAGCGGGCCGCGCCCTCCACGCCGGAAGTTGTCCATTCGAGATCGCGCTCGGGCGGGCTGTCCGAAAGCATGAAGAGGCGCGCGACGTCGGCCCCGTAGGTGGCGATGATGTCGACAGGATCGACGACGTTCCGGCGCGACTTCGACATCTTTTCGACTCGCCCGGCGACGACCGGCGCCCCGTCGGAACGGCGCCGGAAGCCGCCGTTGCCGCTCGCCTCGACCTCTTCCGGGTAAAGCCAGGTTCCGTCCTCGGGTTCCCGATAGGTTCGGTGGCAGACCATGCCCTGGCAGTAGAGGCCGTCGAACGGCTCGTCGAAGGGCAGTTCGCCGATATCGCGAAGCGCGCGCGTGAAGAAGCGTGCGTACAGGAGGTGGAGAATGGCGTGTTCGATGCCGCCCACGTACTGGAACGTCGGGCACCATCGGGCAACCGCCTCGCGGTCGAGGGGCTGATCGGCCTGGGCGGAAATGTACCGGTAGTAGTACCAGGCGGAATCGACGAAGGTGTCGAGGGTCTGGGTCTCGCGCTCGGCGACGGAGCCGCAGGCCGGGCAGTCGACCGTCTTCCATGCCGCGTGCCGCTCCAGCGGGTTGCCCGGCCGGTCGAACTTGACGTCATCGGGCAGCGTGACCGGAAGATCGGA
The DNA here is from genome assembly GCA_022819905.1 of Alphaproteobacteria bacterium. Lineage (GTDB taxonomy): Bacteria > Pseudomonadota > Alphaproteobacteria > TMED109 > TMED109 > VXPW01. The sequence continues at coordinate 137,650 of JAJEGJ010000052.1, read as the reverse complement.
GTCAGGCACCGGCACGACGCCGCAGTCCCGGCAGAAGACGACCGGCACCGGGCAGCCCCAGTAGCGCTGGCGCGACGCGCACCAATCGTGGATTCGGTACTGAATGCTGCGTTCTCCGTGCTCTCCAAGTCGGTCGATGGCCGCCCGTTTCGCCGCGGCAACGTCGAGTCCGTTCAGGAAATCGGAATTCTTGAGGGTGCCGTCGCCGATGTACGCCTCGTCTGGCCCGGGGCGCTCGATGCCGGGCGGCGGGTCCACGACGGGAACCACATCGAGTTCGTGGGCGCGGGCGAAATCGAGGTCGCGCTGGTCGTGTGCGGGCACCGCGAAGATGGCGCCGGTGCCGTATTCCATCAGGACGTAATCGGCGACGAAGACACGGAGGGAGCGCTCAAGGAAGGGGTGCTGTACGCGGAGTCCCGTGTCGACGCCGGTCTTTCCGGCCGGGCCCGCCGCCTCCCGGTTCCGCCGGCCGGGATCGCGCGTGCATTCCTGGATGAACGCGGCCACGGTCGGATTCGCGTCGGCGCAGGTTCTGCTGAGCGGGTGATCCGGGGACAGCGCGATGAACGTGGCCCCAAAGATCGTGTCCGGCCGCGTCGTGAAGACCTCGATTTCTTCGTTGCCTTCCAGGATCTGAAAGCGCAGCCGGGCCCCCTCCGACCGCCCGATCCAGTTGCGCTGCATGGTCTTTACGCGCTCTGGCCACCGCGGCAGATCATCGAGTGCATCAAGAAGTTCGCCTGCGTAGCGGGTAATGCGGAAGAACCATTGCGGCAGCAGACGCCGTTCGACCAGCGCTCCCGAGCGCCAGCCCCGCCCGTCAATCACCTGTTCGTTGGCAAGGACCGTGTGTTCGACGGGGTCCCAGTTGGCCCACGCCTCGGCCCGATAGATCAGGCCGGCATCCAGCATCTTGAGAAAGAGCCGCTGCTGTTCGCGCATGTACGCCGGGCTGCAGGTCGCCACCTCGCAGTCCCAGTCGTAGCTGAGGCCCATCGAGCGGAGCTGGGCGCGCATCGTGTCGATGTTGGACCATGTCCACTTGGCCGGATGGATGCCGTGCTCCATGGCGGCGTTCTCGGCCGGGAGCCCGAAGCCGTCCCAGCCCATTGGATGCAGCACGCTGTACCCGCGGGCCCGCGAGTACCGGGCGAGCACGTCCCCCAGTGTGTAGACGCGGACATGACCCATGTGGATGCGACCCGACGGATACGGGAGCATCTCCAGGACGTACCGGTCCGGTGCGTCCGACGGCGGCGGCGTGCGGTAGACCTCCGCCGCTTCCCAAGCCTCTTGCCACTTGGCTTCAAGTTCAGCGGGATTGTAAGCGGACATACGTTCGGAACCGTCGTGCGTCGCGCGGATTCGCGGGCCGGACCTGAGGTCGGGTGGAGGGCGGCCCACACCATACACGGAGCCCGGCCAATTCTCTGTGAGCGCCTGCGTGCGCGAACAGACCGCTCCCGCAAAGTGCGTAGATCCGCAGACCCGTCAGACGACGTGCCGATACCGGTGTGATGCCACCCAGCGCGGCGACCGGACCCGGGAGACGGCGAGCAAGCAGCCCCAGGCGCAGCGGGCCGAGGGGAACAGCCTCCGGATGCGCTTCGGTGCGGAACACCGGCGCGACGACGAACAAGTGGGCGCCGCTGGCCCTGGCCCGGCGCAGGTCGCTGGCCCGATGCACCGACAGCGTGACCAAACCTCTGGCGCGCGGCGGGCGCCGGGCCCAGCTCGGGACGTGCACGCCTGCGGTCACCGATGACGACGAACGGGGTTCCGACATCCCGGCGAGCAGCACCAATCCCTGTCGTCGGCATAGTCGGTCAAGCTCGCGGGCGCGGAGACGTCGCTCGGGATTGCGGTAGTCCCGATAGATCACGCCGGTGCCGCGGGGCAGCGTGGGTACGATCTCACGGGAGTCGATGCCGCGCTCCTCGGCGCTGAGAAACCACAACCGAGGCAGGCGGGGAGGTTTGCTAGAATCGGTCGTCATGGCGCTCGCAATCTAGGTCATGCGTGTTCGGCCTGCCGCTACCTCTGGGCTTGTCTCGCGCTGGCAATCGGTGCTGGCCACCATCCGCGCGGCAGAGCGGGAAGCCGGGCGAGACCCCGAGGGCGTCTCCCTGGTTGCCGTCTCGAAGGGCGTGGCCGTCGAAACCGTCGAGACACTGCTGGCAGCCGGCCATCGCGCCTTCGCCGAAAACCGCGTCCAGGAAATGCAGGCCAAGTGGCCGCCGCTTCTGGAGCGCTACCCAGCTGCCGAACTGCGTTTCGTCGGACGCCTGCAGTCGAACAAGGTCATGGCTGCAGCCGGGCTGGCACACGTCATCGAATGCGTGGATCGCGAATCCCTGGCTCGCGCCTTGTCGAACTGCAGTGCGGTTCGCGACCGTGCCGTGCGGCTGCTGGTCCAGGTCAATGTTGGTGAGGAGGCCCAGAAGGGCGGCTGCCCGCCGGCCGAAGCCGATCGCTTCATCACCTGGTGTCAGGCGGACCTGGGGCTGCGGGTTTCTGGCGTCATGGGAATCCCCCCCAGAGATGCGGATCCGGTTCCGTACTTCGGGCTGTTACGGGCGTTGCGGGACCGCATCGGCCTGGCAGAACTGAGTATGGGAATGAGCGCCGATTACGAGGCCGCCATTCAAATGGGCGCGACCCATGTCCGGGTCGGAACCGCCGTGTTTGGCCCACGCCCACGGACATAGGTCCTGGGCGGGTCACCAGTACCGCTCGGGCGTTGACGCACGTACGCCGACGGCGCCACGCTTTGGCGCTTCTGCGAGCAGCTCAGCGATATAGATGCATACTTATTCATCAATACTGAATACGATCAGTCCATAAAGTAGTCATTCGCAGGGTCGGCGACGCTCGCCGGTGCCTTCCGGCAAATTGGCATGATTCTTGTTTGTGACTATTGCGGGGGCCCGCACCCGCTCACGCGTGCCCTCTGCCGCGAACCCGCGGTCAACTGAACCGGGCACTTCTGCGGCTCGGCCGCCGTAAAGGCTTTGCTGGACGCTGGGCATTGTCACGGAGTTTTGGTCATCCAAGCCGGAATCGGAACGGAGGCGGCCAGTCGATTGGCGCCCTTCTTCGTCGCGTGAGCGGAGTTCCAGGGATGTGTCGGAGAATCGCATGAAAATATTCCTCGTTTCCGGGGTGGCCGTCGCGGCCGTCCTGTTTGGACCTGCTGCGGCCTTGGCGGCGCCCTCGCCAGAAGATGCGGCATTCATTTTCAACACCCTGTCGTTCCTCGCGAACGGAGCCCTGGTGTTCGCGATGGCCATCGGCTTTTGCATGCTCGAAGCCGGCATGGTGCGGTCGAAGTCAACGAGCGCGATTTGCGTCAAGAACATCGGGCTGTTTTCGATCGCCGGCGTCACGTACGCGATCGTCGGCTACAACCTCATGTACAACGGAGTCGACGGCGGCTTCATCGGGTCCCTAGGACTCTTCGATACGCCAGACCCGGCTTCCGAAGCTTCCGACGGCGGTTATGCAGCGGCGTCGGACTGGTTCTTCCAGGTCGTGTTCGTGGCGACGACCGCTTCGATCGTGTCCGGGTCTGTCGCCGAGCGGGTTCGCGTGATTCCGTTTGTTCTGGTGATCGCCGTGCTGGTGGCCGTCATCTACCCGATTCAGGGTGCGTGGTCATGGGGCGGCGGCTGGCTGAGCGAATTGGGTTTCTCCGATTTCGCCGGCTCCACCATCGTGCACTCCGTTGGCGGCTGGTGCGCGCTGGCCGGGATCATCCTGCTCGGCGCACGGCGGGGGAAGTTCGCGGCCGACGGCAAGGTCAATCCGATGCAGGCATCGGCCATTCCGCTGGTCGCGCTTGGCACCTTCGTGCTGTGGATCGGATGGCTGGGCTTCAACGGCGGCTCGCAGCTGGCCTTGGGGTCCGTTGAGGACGCCAGCGCAATGTCGCGGATCTACGCGAACACTTACCTCGCCGGATGCGGGGGAGCGCTCGCGGCAGCGGCGACGTACTTTGCCGTGTTCCGGAAGCTCGACATCACGCTGATTCTCAACGGAGTACTCGGCGGCCTGGTCAGCATCACGGCGGAGCCGTTGGCACCGTCATTCGTACAGTCGATCTTGATCGGCGCCATCGGCGGCGTGATCGTGGCGCTCGGTGTGCCGTTCCTCGACCGAATCAAGCTTGATGACGTGGTCGGGGCGGTTCCCGTCCACCTGTTTGCCGGAGTGTGGGGAACCATCGCCGTTTGCCTGACCAACCCCGAGGCAAGCCTCGTATCCCAGCTGATCGGCATCGTCGCCATCGGCGCGTTCGCTTTCCTGGCGAGCCTGCTGGTGTGGTACGGGGTCAAGCTCGTCATGGGCATCCGCCTCGATGAGGAGGATGAAATGCACGGTTCTGACCTAACCGAAGTCGGAGTGGCGTCGTACCCCGAGTTCGTCGCCGGCCGCTCCGGGTGATCCCGGTGGCCGGGACGGGCCTTGGGACCGACCAACCGACGTGAAGGCAAGGCGCCGGATGAGGACATCTCATCCGGCGCTTTCGGTGCGACGGTCCGGATGCCGAAAGACGGTGGGCCCATGTGCGGATCCTCGGAAGAAGTCGCGAGCGGCGCGGTTCAGGTGCCCGTCGCACATGAAGCCAGATCGGCGCCGGGAGACGGGAGGTAGCCAAGAACCGCAGTCGCGGAGGGCGTCGCGCTTTGTCGCGGGCTGCACGGGGTCACGGACATCGCACGGGATCCGGGCCAGTCGAGGACCTGGTCAACGCCCTCGGCAGCCCGCGTCCGGTTGGCGATGGTTTGCGCAACCAACTGCTTCGTGCGAACGGGCCGCGCCCTGCGATCTGATGGAACGCGGTAATGGCTGAGCCCAACTGGAAGAATCGTACGTTTTTCCTCGGTGACAATCTGGGGTTCCTGGAGGCGATGAACAGCGAGTCCGTTGACCTCATCGCGACCGACCCGCCGTTCAACAAGGGACGCGATTTTCGCGCCACGCCTGACAGCCTGGCGGCGGGTGCGACGTTTCAGGACAGATGGTCATGGGAACGGGACGTGCGTCGGAACTGGGTAGACCAGATCACCGATAACCATCCGGGTCTCATGCCCGTCATTGCCGCCGCGAGGGAAACGTACAGCGACGGCATGGGAGCTTTCCTGTGCTTCATGGCCGTGCGGCTCTTGGCCATGCGGCGGATCCTGAAACCGACCGGGAGCGTCTACCTCCACTGCGATCCGACCGCGAGCCACTACCTCAAGCAGCTCATGGACGCGGTGTTCGGGCGCCGGAACTTCAAGAACGAGGTCGTGTGGTGCTACAAGTCGGGGGGAGCGAGCAAACGGCAATTTGCCAGGAAGCACGACATCATCCTGTTCTACGCCAAAGCGGAAAAACTCTGTCGTTTCAACGTTCTCAAGGTCAAGTCGTACGGCCGAACCGGTGGCGGGCAAGGTGGCGCCGTAAAGTACTTCCGCGATGGCCGGGGCACGTATTCCATCGTTTCCGCCCGGGACTGGTGGGACATATCGATGCTTTCCACGACGCACGGCGAGCGCCTCGGCTATCCCACGCAGAAACCGATCGCCCTCTATGAACGCATGGTCCTCGCCAGCAGCGATGAAGGGGACATGGTTCTCGACCCCTTCGCCGGATGCGCGACCACGCTGGTGGCCGCCGAGCGGCTCAAGCGACAATGGGTCGGCATTGATATCTGGGGTAATGCCAAGGCCGTGGTCCTCCAACGGCTGGGCCGCGAGGGTCTTCTGGCCGAAGGGACCGCGGGCCAGCGCCGTCTGTTCACCGAGGACGTGACGTTTACGGCCGATCCGCCGGAGCGCACCGATGACGGCCGGCCGGCCGCTCTCCCACAGCCGTCGAGGCGGTATGGCAGCGGACCCGCCGGCCCGGAATCGAGTCGTGCCGAGATGCGGGCATCGCTGCTGTCCCGGCAAGGGATCAAGTGCCAGGGATGCGACAGGAAGTTCGATGACCCGCGCTACCTGGAAGTAGGTCACGATACCCCGCGTTCGGACGGCGGATCGAACCACCTGTCGAACCGGGTACTCCTGTGTTCGCCCTGCTGTCGCGCCAAGGGCAGCCGGTACACGCTGCGCGGCCTGCGCCGGTTGAACCGCAGGAAGGGCTGGATGGCGCAACCCTGACCCCGAGAAGCCGCTTTGCCCGCCGGCCCGGTCGTCACGAATCGTCTGACCCTCGCGCAAGGCGGCCGTCGCTGCCGCTGGCCTCGCAACTCCCCCGTCGTCGATGCTCGTCTCGTGACCATGCCGACTCTTGTCCAGGGGCACTTGTCGAAGGTCTTCGTCCGCACCGGTCCTGATGCGCGGGCGGTCCCGGCTGGACCGCACTTCCGGGAAACCGGCCGCCCGGCCGATGGGACACCCCGGCGGGACCGAGCGATTGAGCTGCAATCTGCACTCGTGCCGGCGGGAAGCCGGTCGGCATGGGGCTGTCGAGTCACGGTCATCCCAACCAGGAAACCGCGCGATGGACGGCTGGCTCCCGGTGGCTCGCCGGCTGGAGGATGGCGGCCGGCCTTCGGCCACGTGGTGGAGCGGCATTCGGCGATGTGGTAGACCGGTTCCGACGTCGGATCAGGCGCAGGGTCGCTTCCGGGCGCCGACGAACCGCGCAGATGGGGGAACATTGACCGTGGGCCATGCAACCGCGCGCGACGGGGTCAAGCTGTACTACGAAGAGACCGGTACCGGAGTGCCGATCCTGTTCATTCACGAGTTCGCAGGCGACTACCGTGCGTGGGAACCGCAATTGGGGCATTTCGGTCGACGGCGGCGTTGCATTGTCTATTCGGCACGCGGCTACCCGAATTCCGACATTCCGCCGGACCCTGGAAGCTATTCACAGGAACTGGCCCGTGATGACGTGCTTGCCGTCCTGGACCACCTGGAAATCGAGCGCGCACATATCGTCGGGCTGTCAATGGGCGGGTTCGCCACGCTTCATTTTGGTTTGGCCTATCCCGACCGCGCCCTGTCGCTCACGGTCTGTGGCTGCGGTTATGGTGCCGAGCCTGATACACGCGACGAGTTCCGGGCCCTGTCGCTGGAAGTGGCAAGCAGCTTTGAGAAGCAGGGAGCGGCCGGATTCGCCGAGGAATACGGCTCGGGGCCCGGTCGGGAGAACTTCATGCGGAAGGACCCGCGCGGTTGGCGGGCCTTCGTTGCACGACTTGCCGAGCACTCGGACGCCGGGTCCGCGCTGACACAGCGGGGCGTTCAGGCGGAGCGTCCCGGCCTGTGGGACCTCGAGGCTCGAATTCGGGCCATTCAGCTTCCGACGCTGGTCGTTTCCGGGGACGACGACCAGCGATGCCTGGTCCCGGGTTTGTTCCTGAAGCGGTGCATCAGCAAGGCGCGGCTGTTCGTGATGCCGGATACCGGTCACGTACTCAATCTGGAAGATCCGGCGCTGTTCAACATGGTGCTTGAAGGATTCTTGGCAGACGTCGAGACCGGCAAGACCTAGCGGACGCTGCCCCGCGCGCCGGCGGCACAGGTACCGCAACTTGGCGCGTGAACGGCGCCGTGATCCTCGCGTGCAGCATCGCGCCCCAGGATGATCGTGCCCGATGTCGAGGACGGGTGCGCGATGCGACGGGCGTCCCGGCTCGGCGTCCTGTCCCCGATCAGGGAAAGACCGCTCTCCAGTGCCGGGTCGGATAGACCGGGACGGGATTTCCCAACTAGAGTAGGCACCTCTGGGCGCTGGTTCCGCCAACCGTCGTGACGTGTCGACGATAGTTGTGCTCTGGCCCGATTTTCCAGTTTGTCAAAAACTCTTTCCATCGGAGTATCGCGTGAAAACATTTCGTGTGTCCGGAACGGCGGCTGCTGCCGTTCTGCTCGGGCCGACCACGGCCCTCGCCGCACCGTCACCGGACGAGATGGCATTCATATTCAACACGATGTCGTTTCTGGTGAACGGGGCGCTGGTGTGCGCAATGGCCATCGGCTTCTGCATGCTGGAAGTCGGCATGGTGCGCACCAAGTCAGCCGGCGCCATCTGCATGAAGAAGGTCGGGCTCTACTCGCTTGCCGCCGTTACCTATGCGCTGCTGGGTTACAACCTGATGTACGATGGTGTCGACGGCGGGTACATCGGCTCTTTGAGCCTGTTCGAAGTTGCGGATCCTGCGTCGGAGACGGCGGAAGCCTCCTATTCGGTCGCTTCCGACTGGTTCTTCCAGATGGTGTTTGTGGGCACCGTGGCATCGATCGTGTCCGGAGCGGTGGCGGAGCGCGTCAAAGTGTCCGGGTTCCTGTGGGTAGCGTTCGTGATCGTTGCGCTGATCTACCCGATTCAGGGTGCGTGGTCATGGGGCGGCGGCTGGTTGAGCGAATTGGGCTTCTCAGATTTCGCCGGCTCCACCATCGTGCACTCCGTTGGCGGCTGGTGCGCGCTGTCAGGCGTGATCCTGCTGGGCGCGCGGCGTGGCAAGTATTCGGCGGACGGCACAGTGAACCCGATGCAAGCTTCGGCCGTGCCGTTGGTGGCGCTCGGCACCTTCGTGCTCTGGCTCGGCTGGCTCGGATTCAACGGGGGCTCGCAGCTGGCCTTGGCGTCGGTTGAGGACGCCAGCGCGATGTCGCGCGTCTACGCGAACACCTACCTGGCCGGTTGCGGCGGAGCGCTGGCAGCGACCGCGGTGTACTACGGGTTCTATCGCCGTCTTGACGTCACACTGATTCTGAATGGTGCGCTGGGCGGCTTGGTGAGCATCACGGCCGAGCCTCTGACGCCCACATTCATTCAAGCGATTCTCATCGGCGGTGTCGGTGGAGTCATCGTCGCCGTTGGCGTTCCGTTCCTGGACCGGCTCAAACTGGATGATGTCGTCGGCGCCATTCCCGTGCATCTCTTCTGCGGGATCTGGGGCACGATCGCGGTTTGCATCACCAATCCCGACGCCAGTTTCGGCGCCCAGCTGACCGGGATCATCGCTGTCGGGCTATTCGCGTTCCTCGTGAGCATGCTGGCCTGGTACGTGGTGAAGCTCGCCATGGGAATTCGTCTCGATGACGAGGATGAGATGCAGGGTTCCGATGCGGTGGAAATCGGGCTCGTGTCGTACCCAGAGTTCGTGCCGGGCCGCGCCACGTAGTCGGCTGAGCCGGCTGGAACCGGTTATCCGAAACAGGGGCTGCGACAGCGTCCCGACGCCGGCCGGGTCCTGCCCGGCCGGCGTCGGTCCGGCGAGAAGGCAGTACCTTGACGAAGTGACCTGCACGCGGCCCTGCTGATGTCTGTACCCGTCAACCCCCGCCTGTCCCGGCTCGTCGACTATCCGTTCAGGCGGCTGGATCGATTGCTGGAGGGATTGGCGCCTGCAGCCGACCGCCGCATCGTGATGTCGATCGGCGAGCCTCAGCACTCGCCGCCGCCTGTGCTTGTCGAGACGTTGCAACGGTACGCGGGCGAGTGGGGCCGCTACCCTCCGACCCGCGGGACCGACGCGCTTCGCACAGCCTGCGCCAACTGGCTGACACGGCGCTATCGGCTGCCCGCGGGCATGATCGACCCTGAACGACACGTGTTGCCGGTGGGAGGTACGCGCGAGGGACTGTTCGCGGTGGCCCTGGCTGCTATGCCGGAACACAAGGGCGGCGAAACGCCACTGATCCTGATGCCGGATCCGTTCTATCAGGTGTACCGGGGCGCCGCGGTAGTCGCCGGGGCGGATCCCGTGTTCCTGCCTTGCAACCGGGCTAGCGGGTTTCTGCCGGATCTTGACGCGATACCGCCGGGCGTGTGGGAGCGCACGGCGCTCTTTTATCTCTGTTCACCGGCCAATCCGCAGGGTGCGGTGGCTGACGGCGAGTATCTGAGGCGATTGATCGGGCTAGTGCGGTCGGCCGGGGCGCTCCTGGTCATGGACGAGTGTTATGCCGAAATCTACTGCGATACGCCGCCGTTCGGCGTGATGGAAGCGGCCCGGGAGCTAGGGGGTGACCTTGCGAACGTGGTCAGTTTTCACTCGCTGTCCAAGCGCTCCAACGTCCCTGGACTGCGCTCCGGATTTGTCGCCGGGGATGCGGCCTTCCTCGAGGCCTTTCTGCGGATGCGTACCTATGGCGGCGGCCAGCAGCCTCTCCCGGTGCAGGCGGCCGCCACCGAGCTTTGGAACGACGATTCCCACGTCGAAGACAACCGAGCCCTCTACCGACAGAAATTCCAGGCGGCTGAAGCCATCTTGGCGGGCCGATTCGAGTTCTATCAACCGGAGGGCGGGTTCTTTCTTTGGCTTGATGTCGGGAACGGAGAGAAGGCCGCTCGGACTCTCTGGGGTTCGGCCGGCGTGAAGGTGATGCCGGGAGGCTTCCTCTCCAGTGAAGCCGGGGAAGCCGACCGCCACATTCGCGTGGCGTTGGTGCCGCCTGCCGGTGTCGTACGGCAAGGCCTGGAACGCTTGTCCGAGGCGCTCGGGTGAGCGGAAATCAATGAGTCCGCGCCGACCGCCGGGCGACGGTCACACTTGACGGAAGCGTTCCGTAGGCGCACCTTGCGACGAGGGAAATGAACGGGTTTCCAGCACACTGGGACTACGGCTCGTCAGAGTTTTCGCCGGATGCTCATTCGGCGAGCCGCGTTCGATTGTAGGTCGAGTTGACGGATACTGCGGCGAACAAGGCAGGTCGAAACAAGTGGCGCCGTCAGTGGACCGACCCCGTATGGGGGTTGATGCGGCGGTTGCTGGGAATCTGCCTGATGGCGGGCGGCGGAATCCCGCTGCTCACGCTGCTCTCGTCGGACCCAAGCGACCCGTCAAGGCTGGTCCACGTGGACCGGGCACCCGTCAACTGGTTCGGCATGCCGGGTGCACTGGTAAGCGCCGAGCTCCGAACGTGGATCGGCATGCCCGCCGCATTGGTGGCGACTTTGGCAGTGCTGGCCTGGGGCTGGCGGATGGTTCGTTCCCAATCGCTCGGCCGGTTTGGTTGGCGGCTGCTGGCGCTGGCGCTTGCCCTGGTACTCGCGACCCTGACAGCTGCGTGGTTTCAACCCGGTGAAGGGTCGAGTTCCGCGGTGTTGGGCGCCGCGGAAGTTGTGGGAGCATTCAAGGCGCAGGTCGGGATCGAACTGGCCGATACGTCATGGTTTCAGGCAATCATGGTCACGGTCTGCATGGCGCTGGCCACGATCGCATGGCTATACGCTTCTGCCCTGCAGGCGTCGGATTGGGCGAGATTGATCAAGGGGTTCCGTGCGGTTTACGCAGCTGCCCGAAAACTGACCGCCGGTATTTCCAGTGACGAGGCAAGCGCCCCGGCCCAACGGGTTGCTCCGACCCTGGGGCCCACGATGGAGGTCCCCAAGGAGCGATCACCCAAGAAAAAACGCCGGCGGGTTCAGACTGCCAGCCCGACGCGCATCGGCCAGCGTGAGGATGATGAACGGCAGGCCACGCTGGGGATGGACGAGGAGGGCTACCGGCTCCCACCGCTTGGCTTGCTGCGCAAACCGCCGAGACCTGTTCGTGGCAGCGCCGAGGGCCAAGAGGCAAACGCGCGGATGCTGGAGACGGTGCTTGCGGAATTCGGGATCGCTGGCGTCATCGAGCGGATTCTGTCTGGGCCCGTCGTTACCCGCTACGATTTTGAGCCGGAGCCAGGGATACGGTCACGGCGGGTGATTTCGCTGGCGCCGGATATTGCCCGGTCGATGTCGGCGCAGGCGGCACGGGTGTCGGTGGTGACCGATCGCAACGCCATCGGCATCGAACTCCCGAACGCCAAGCGAGAGACCGTTTACCTTCGTGAGATTCTCGGTTCGGAATTGTTCGAAAAACAGCGCGGCAGCCTGATCATTGCGTTGGGCAAGGACATCAATGGCGAGCCCGTCACCGCCGACCTGGCGGGAATGCCACACCTGCTGATTGCCGGCACGACGGGATCGGGGAAATCAGTCGGCGTGAACGGAATGGTCTTGTCTCTGCTCTACCGGCTTCCCCCGGATCAGCTGCGACTGATCATGATCGACCCGAAGATGCTTGAGTTCACCGTGTACGAGGGGATTCCGCATCTTCTGCACCCGGTGGTGACCGACCCGAAGAAATCGGTTGCCGCGCTGCGCTGGGCGGTGCGTGAAATGAACTCGCGCTATCAGACCATGTCGCTGCTGCAGGTCCGCAACGTCGAAGCCTATAACCGCAAGGTCGAGGAAGCAGTCGTGCGCGGCCGAAAGCTGTCGCGCGAGGTACAGACCGGATTCGATGCCGAGACCGGCAAACCGGTCTACGAGACTCAGACTATTGAGCCCGAGCCATTCCCATATCTCGTCATTGTCGTGGACGAAATGGCTGACCTGATGCTCAGCGCCGGCAAGGACTTCGAACTTGCCATTCAGGCGCTGGCGCAGAAGGCACGCGCCGCCGGGATCCACCTGATCGTCGCAACCCAGCGGCCGTCAGTGGACGTCGTGACCGGCACGATCAAGGCAAACCTTCCGTACCGGATCAGCTTTCAGGTGTCGTCCGCCACCGACAGCCGAACCGTGCTCGGAGACCAGGGAGCCGAACAACTGCTCGGGAAGGGCGACATGCTCTATCTGCAGGCCGGCGGGAAAATGCAGCGGGTGCATGGGCCGTTCGTCAGTGACGAAGAGGTTGAACGGGTAGCCGATTTCCTCAGGAACCAGGGAATATCGACGGAATACAACCTCAAAGTAACCGAAGAAGTCGGCGATGCCCAACCCCTGGACTCCTCCGAGGAAGCCGGACGCGATGCGCTCTACGATGACGCGGTCGCCCTGTTGCGGCACAAGGGCAAAGCCTCGACCAGTTTCCTGCAACGCCATCTCCAGATCGGGTACAACCGTGCCGCCCGCATGATCGATCAACTCGAAAGCGACGGGATCGTGAGCCCGGCCGACCACACCGGTAAGCGCGAGGTGATCGGTTGACCGGGATGCAAACGTGAGGCCGGTCCTCGGCGCACTGCTGCTGTGCTGGCTGTTCGGCGGCGGCCATGTCGACGCCGCGCAGGCCGACCCGCGCCTGGATCGGGTCTGGTCGTTCCTCGAGACGCTTCCACCACTGACCGCTCGGTTTATCCAGCAGGATCCGGACGGAACGCTCCGAAAGGGCTGGATCGCGGTGTCTCCGCCAGGGCGGGCCCGCATTGAGTACGAACCTCCCGACAACACCGTTCTCGTGGCCAACGGAACGTATCTGGTCTACCACAACCCCGATGCGGGCCAGACGGCACACTTCTTGTTGGACCAATTGCCGTTGCGGGTGTTGTTCGAGGGCCGGCGTCCGACCGCGGACGACAACCTGCAGATCCTGCAGGTGGCTGAACGCAATGAGTTTCTTGTCGTCCGGATTGCCGCGCTGGATGATGACGGCGTCCAGATTCCTGGCTGGATTGAACTCGTGTTCCTGCAGGAACCCTTTGGCCTCGCCGGCTGGAAGCTGGTTGACGTGCAGCAGCGCTCGACGGTCGTGGTCCTGGAAGACCTGGCGGCGGCCGAATTCGCTGCGCACGACATGTTCAGCCTGTCCGACGACATGATTCAGCGGGGCGATCTGTGGCGCGGGCCGTGGGCTCAGCGGAGGGTATTGCCGAGCAACCCTCGCGGCATACGCTAGGCGTCGGACGTAACGCGTGGGCGGCTCCGCACCTGAGTGCCGTCACCACCGGCGCGCTCAAGCCCGTGCAGGAACGCTCCCGGGCGGCGTCGTACTCGCTGCCTGGTTGTGCGCGGGTCGCGACGGCCGGGCGTGCGTTCGTGCGGAATCATCCGGCCGGCGTTCGCGATGTTGCCGGATGTACCCCTAGGGCAGCGTCGGACAGGAACTCAGGAGCACGCCAGCGACAGGGCCGGCGCCAGGTGCGGCGCCTTTAGTGTCTGAGGATCTGGCTGAGGAACAATTTCGTCCGGTCGGACTGCGGATTGTTGAAGAAGGCGTCCGGGGTGTTTTCCTCCACGATCTGCCCGTCATCCATGAAGATCATGCGATCGGCGACCTGTGCAGCGAACCCCATTTCGTGCGACACGATGATCATCGTCATGCCGCTTTCGGCCAGGTCCGTCATGACATCGAGGACTTCCTTGATCATTTCGGGATCCAGCGCTGACGTCGGTTCGTCAAACAGCATCACGCGCGGTTCCATGCACAGAGCCCTGGCAATGGCTGCTCGTTGCTGCTGGCCTCCCGACAGCTGACCGGGGTACTTGGTGGATTGGTCGAGGATTTGCACGCGGTCAAGAAGTCTCTCGGCGGTCTCTTCAGCCTCCTGACGCGGCATGTGCCGAACCCAAATCGGACCCAGCGTGCAGTTCTCGAGAACGGTCAGGTGCGGGAAGAGGTTGAACTGTTGGAATACCATCCCGATATCGCGCCGAACCAGATCGATGTTCTTGAGGTTCCGCGTCAGTGGTGTGCCATCGACGAGAATGGAACCTTCTTGATGGTCTTCCAGCCGGTTGATGCATCGAATCAGCGTCGATTTTCCGGATCCCGACGGACCGCAGATGACGACGCGTTCCTGGGATGCGATTGACAGGTTGATGTCGCGAAGAACGTGGAACGCTCCAAACCACTTGTTGAGGTTCGAGATCTGGATAAGCGGGGCGGCCGGCGCATTGGCGGACTCGGGGGTTGCGGTCGACATGGCGCGGCGCTCCTAGTGACGGTCCTGGCTCAGCTGCTTTTCCAGTGAGACCGAATAACGAGACATGAGGAAGCAAATGACGAAGAACACCGCGGCCGAGAACAAGTAGGCCTCATGGTCGACGTCACCGATCCAGTCCGGATTGGTCTGCAGCAAGCGGGCATGGCCCAGGAGATCAAACAGGCCGATGATGATAACCAGCGTGGTGTCTTTGAATAAGCCGATAAACGTGTTGACGATCCCCGGAATCGAGATCCGTAGCGCCTGCGGAAGAACGATGAGCCGCATCGTCTGCCAGTACCCCAGCCCCACGGCCTGTGCTCCCTCGATCTGCCCTTTTGGAATGGCCTGCAGGCCGCCGCGCACGACTTCCGCCATGTAGGCCGAGGCAAACAGCGTCACCATGATGATCACCCGCAGCAGCTGATCGAGCGATACTTCCGGTGGGAGGAACAGCTGCAAGAGCACGATGGCGACGAAGAGGAGCGTGATCAACGGGACGCCCCGAACGGCCTCGATGAAAGTGATCGAGAGAAGCCGGATGACCGGCAGGCGCGACTGGCGTCCCAGTGCCAGCAGAATTCCGACGGGAAGAGACAGCACGATGCCGGTAAGCCCGACGACCATGTTGAGCATGAAGCCGCCGAATTTGTCCGTCGAAATCACCTCGAGGCCAAAACCGCCGACGAGGAGATAGGCCGCAAGCAGCGGGTAGACATACGAGAACCAGCGCCCGAACTTGGCCCCCGGTAAGTTGTCGACCAGCACATACAGCAGCGCCGGAACGAGGAGCAATGCGGTGACATTGACCCGCCAGTGCGCGTCAGCTGGGTAGAACCCGTAGAAGAACTGTCCGAGACGCTGATCAAGCCAGGCCCAGCATGCGCCGATTCCGGAGCATGCGGCCCCGCTGTCACCGGAGAACTGCGCGTCGATCAATCCCCAGGAGACGAATGGCGGAATGATCAGCACGAGCAGTGCCAGCGAAACCAGCGTCAATGCCGCGTTGCCATAACTCGAGAACAGATTGATGCGGAGCCAACCGATGACGCCGACCTCCGTGATCGGCGCCGGGCGCTCAGGAAGCATTTCGCTTTGGTCTCGGAAAAACATCCGGTCGTTCACCGCTCGCGCACCAGGGCGGTGCGCTTGTTGTACCAATTCATCAAGACCGAGGTTAAGAGACTGAGGGTCAGATAGAACGCCATGTAAATCGAAATGACTTCAAGGGCTTGGCCGCTTTGATTCAGGACGGTTTCTCCAATGGACACGATGTCCTGATAGCCGATTACCACCGCCAGCGAGGAATTCTTGGTCAGATTCAGGTACTGGTTCGTGAGCGGCGGAATGATGACGCGCAGGGCCTGCGGGAGAATGATCTTGCGAGTTCTCAGGCCGGGCGGAAGTCCCACGGCTCGCGCCGCTTCAATTTGTCCCTTGTCGACCGCAAGTATGCCAGAGCGGACGACTTCAGAGATGAATGCTCCGGTGTAGAGGGACAGCGCCAGCCACAGTGCGATCAATTCCGGGGTGACATTGAACCCGCCCTCGAAGTTGAATCGTCCCAGAAGGGGGATGTCCAGATCGACCGGCAGTCCCACGAACAGGGTCGACAAGGCCGGGAGCCCGAAGATCAGGCCGATCGCGCTCCAGCCAACCGGAAATGTCCTTCCCGTCAGCTCATGCCGTTTTCGAGCCCATCGAGCGAGGACAAACGTGCCGATACATCCGGCTACGAAGAGTGCGAGGATCAACTGAAACGCGTCCTCGAATATCGGTTGCGGCAGCCGGATGCCCCGATTGTTGAGAAACACGACATCTGCGACAGAAATGCTGTCGCGGACCCTTGGCAGGGCCAGGATGACAACCCACCAGAAGATGATCTGCAGAAGCAGCGGAACGTTGCGGGTCAGCTCGACGTAGACCGTCGCGATCCGGCTTACCAGGAAATTGGTCGAAAGCCTCATCAGGCCGACGACAAAACCGATAAATGTCGCCGCCGCGATTCCGAGCGCAGCGACGAGAACCGTGTTGAGCCCGCCTACGAGAAATGCCCGCCCGTAGCTTGACGTCGACGTGTAGTCGATGAGCCGCTGGTTGATGTCGAACGACGCGGGGTCTAGGAGAAAGCCGTATCCGGACGCAAGACCGGCGTGTTTCAGATTGGCAGCGGTGTTCCAGATAATGAACGCGAAGAAGAGCGCGAGGCCAGCAACCGCGAGGACCTGAAAGGCGATCCCCCGAAGCCGCTCATCGGTCCAAAGATAGCCAAGCTGTTCAATTCGGGTGCTGGACGGGGCGGCCATTACCTGTTTCGATCCGGCTCACATCACGTTGGCTGCCGAGAGTCGCCTGGACCCTCGGCAGCCACGACAATGTTATGCCGTTGATCGTATCGTCAACGGAACGGAGGAGAGTACAGGATCCCGCCCGCGGAGTACAAGGCGTTCAAGCCACGCTCCAAACCGAGCCGAGTGTCGGGTCCGAGGTGGCGTTCGAAAATCTCGCTGTAGTTGCCAACGGCCATGATGGCTCTGGCCGCCCAGTCGGCATCAAGACCCAACATGGCGCCCATGCTGCCTTCGCTACCGAGAAGGCGCTGGACTTCCGGATTGTCAGACCCGCCGTCTTTCTGTGCCAGTGCCTCGACGTTCGCCTGAGTAACGCCCAATTCCTCTGCCGAGATGAGAGCGTTGAGCACCCAGCGAGTGATATCTGCCCATTGGTCGTCGCCTTGGCGCACCACTGGTCCGAGCGGCTCTTTCGAGATGATTTCGGGAAGCACCATGTGATCGTCCGGATTGTCGAACGTCGCCTTCGTGGCGGCTAGCCCTGACGCGTCAGAGGTGTAGACGTCGCACCGGTCGGCCTCGTACGCGGCACGGGCTTCAGAATTGGTCTCGATGGGAACGGGCTCGTACGCCATATTGTGCGTTCGGAAGAAATCCGCCAGGTTCAGTTCGGTCGTCGTGCCGGTTTGAATGCAAACCGATGCACCATCGAGTTCCGTCGCGCTGGAAACACCTAGGCTCTTCGGCCCGAGGAAGCCCTGACCGTCGTAGTAGTTGACCCCGACGAACGTCAACCCCAGGTCTACGTCACGCGAAAACGTCCAAGTGGTGTTCCGTGCCAGCACTTCGATCTCGCCTGCCTGCAACGCCGGGAAGCGGTTCTTCCCCGTGAGGCTGACGTACTGGATCTTGCTGGCATCTCCCAGCACGGCGGCAGCCAGCGCCTTGCAGTAGTCGACATCGAATCCTACCCAGTTTCCGGCGTCATCGGTGTTCGCGAAACCGGCTAGGCCGGTGTTGATTCCGCATTTCAACTCATCGGCAGCGCGGACGTCGTCAAGCGTGGCCCCATGGGCCGTGCCCATGATTCCCGGCAACGCGAAGGCGGCCAACACTGCACAAGACAACACCCGTCGTGTCGTTGCGATCATCGTAAGTTCTCCATATCGCGCGAAGATTGCCTGCGGTTGACGAACTTCTGCATCAAACGCTTCCAAACCGCTTGACAGAAGCTGTCCAAGACGAGTCAACCATAGGGAAATTCGTACTTAATGTCAACAAAGTTATATCTATTGTCACAATGCTGATATCGCTAGAACTGGTACAATATGTAAATTGAGTGTAAACTTTCCTTTATTCATTTGCCATACTAATTGAACAGGATTGACAAGTGTTCTATCTTCCGGCCGGCGACGTCATCTGACGACGATGAAGTCCGATACTGCGTGATAGAAGAAAAGATGGCGCGACGATTAGACCAATGCCGCTGGCTGGCAGCAATCGTGTTGATCGCGACAGTAGGTATCTCGCCTCATGCGCGCGCGGATGGCGGCGTCGACGCATGTCCGGAGGGGATGGAGCAATTCACGGAGTATCGCCTGTATTTCGGCCGTAACCTGGGGAACGTCGAGGTCGTGAGCGATGCGGCCTGGAGCACCTTCCTGTCGGATGAGATTACGTCCCGGTTTGGCGATGGCTTGACTGTCGTCGATGCTGCCGGGCGGTGGCGCGACAAGACAGGCGTGATGGTCCGGGAAATGTCCAAGCTTGTCGTGATCCTTACCGGGGCCGAAGGCTCGGGATTGCAGCGTACCGACGAGATTGTGCAGGCGTACAAGGAAGCGTTTGCCCAAGAGGCCGTGCTGCGGACGATCAGCAGCGTTTGCGCGTCGTTCTGACCGGGTCAGCGACTTCGGAGGCAGGATTCGAGATCAGGTACGGGTGCTCGCATGCGTGGGTGCTGACACCATTCGGTCGGAGAGACGGCTTCCGGCCGCACCTGGGAAGCGGCGGCACCTTTCGCGTCAGGCCGCTAGGTCCAGGGCGCGCCGGAGAGCTACCTGCTCCGGTTCGGCCACGTCCTCCGCGCCAAACAGTACTCGTGCCTCGACAAACCGGAGGGGAAGAAATTCGGGCGGTTGCGGGGCAGGCTCGCCATCCGCCGCAACGGCGTAGTACAGCGGCGTATACGGCGCATTTGTCCAAGGCGACATGAGTGTCCCTGGCGCGTGGAGCAGTTGAAGCACGTGCGCCTCGAGACCGGTTTCTTCCCGGAACTCCCGCACCAGGGCCGATTCCGGCGTTTCGCCGTCCTCAACGCCGCCGCCCGGGAATTTCCGCGCCAGCACCGGGCCGACCATTTCCCGGGCGATCAAGACTTGAGCTTCGCGTACCAGCAGACCGTAGGAACGAAGATTGGCGGGTCCTCGCATGGCCAGCTATTCGTGAGGAAAGCCAACGGCTCCCAATGCGGACTTGATGCCGTCAAGGACGGACGGATCCTCGATCGTCGGCGGGACCTTCGGAGTTCGCCCGTCCGCGATGGCCGCAATGACGTTTCTCAGAATCTTGCCCGAGCGCGTCTTGGGAAGCTGCTGCACGACAGCGGCCGTCCGAAAAGACGCAACAGCGCCGATCGCATCCCGTACCATTTGCACGGTCTCCGCAGCGATCGCCTCCGACTCCCGGGTCACGCCGGCATTGAGGACCAGCAAGCCGATCGGAACCTGCCCCTTGAGGCGATCGTGCACGCCCACGACGGCGCATTCAGCGACGTCCGCATGCTGGGTCAGTACTTCTTCCATGGCGCCCGTGGACAACCGGTGTCCGGCGCAATTGATGATGTCGTCGGTCCGCGCCATGACCCACACGTAACCGTCCTCATCGATCATTCCGGCGTCGGCGGTGCTGTAGTAGCCGGGAAACGCGTCCAGATAGACCTTGCGAAATCGTTCCTGATTGCCCCATAGGGTCGGGCTGAAGCCGGGCGGCATCGGCAATCTTGCGGCGAGGGCCCCGATTTCACCGGCCGGAACCGCCTGGCCGTCGTCGTCCAGCACTTCCAGGGCGTACCCCGGCGCCGGCTTGCCGGCGGAGCCCGGTCGCACCGAAAAACCCTGGGTTCCCGCAAAATAGCCCGTGATCGACCAGCCGGTTTCCGTTTGCCACCAGTGATCGAATACCGGAACCCCCAAGACCTTTTCGGCCCAGCGGACGGTATCGGGATCGGCCCGTTCCCCGGCCAGAAAAAGGGCGCGAAAACTGTCGAGGTCGTACGCCTGCAGGAGCTTTGCTTCGGGGTCCGCCCGTCGGATCGCCCGGAACGCCGTTGGGGCCGTAAACAACACCGAGACATTGTGCTGGGAGATCACGCGCCAGAAGGCGCCCGCGTCAGGGGTACCGACGGGCTTGCCTTCATAGAGAATGGTCGCGCAGCCGTGGAGGAGCGGCGCATAGACGATGTAGGAGTGCCCTACCACCCACCCGACGTCGGAAGCGGCCCAGAACACTTCGCCGGGCCGGAGTCCGTAGGTCATCGCCATGCTGTTGGCCAACGCGACAGCGTGCCCGCCCTGGTCCCGGACGATGCCCTTGGGGTCGCCGGTCGTGCCTGACGTATAGAGGATGTACAGCGGGTCGACGGCAGAAACCGTCACGCACTCCGCGCGGTCGGCAGCCGCGAGCGCCCGGTCCCAATCCAGATCGCGGCCATCGATCATGCTGGCTGGCGAAGCTTCCCGCTGTTTGATCAGGCAGTGGGCCGGAGCGTGGTCAGCGAGCTCCAACGCCTGGTCCAGCATCGGCTTGTAGGCCACGACGCGATTTGGCTCGATTCCGCAACTTCCCGCGACCACGAGCTTGGGGGTTGCGTCGTCGATCCGGGAAGCAAGCTCGGGCGCCGCGAACCCACCGAATACCACCGAGTGAATGGCGCCGATGCGGGCACAGGCCAGCATTGCGATCACCGCTTCCGGGATCATCGGCATGTAGATCAAGACGCGATCTCCTCGGTCAACACCGAGGTCACGGAACGCGCCGGCTGCGCGGGCCGCGCAGTCGAGCAGCTCGGCAAACGTGAAGGTTTGCTGGGTTCCGGTTACGGGACTGTCGTAGATCAGTGCTGGGCGGTCAGCGTGGCCTGCCTCGACGTGCCGGTCCAGGCAATTGTGACAAGTGTTCAGTTCGCCGTCCGGGAACCAGCGGTAGAACGGCGGCTTGTCGGCATCCAGCATGCGACTCGGGGCCCGGCTCCAGTCGAGCATCGGGACCCGCTCGCCCCAGAACGCTTCCATGTCGGCCACCCAGGCCTGGTAGAGCGCCTCATACGAACCGGACATGCCAGTTCTCCTCGGAGCGAACTTGTCAACGATAGGCGGAAAGGATGTTCGGCAAGCCCCGGCCAGTCGGCGCTTCCTGTCGGAAGCGCCGACTGGCCGAGCGCGCCCGCTAGCGTGTGTCTTGCTTCGCCCCGGCTATTCCCGGTTTCCGAGAAGCTGCAGCAGGAACACGAAGATCATCAGGAAGTCCAGGTAGAGGCTCAGCGCACCCATGACCGCTTGCTTAACCGCCAACTCACCTGACTGTCCGGCGACGTACATTTCCTTGAGCTTCTGCGTGTCGTAGGCAGTCAGTCCCGCGAAGATCAGAACGCCAAGCACCGAGATCATGAACTGGAGCCCGCTGGACGCGAGGAACAGGTTCACCAGCATCGCGATGAAGATGCCGATCATCCCCATGAAGAGGAACGACCCGAGACCGGAGAGCGACCGTTTGGTCGTGTATCCCCAAACCGACATCGCGAGGAACATGGATGCCGCGATGAAGAACACGCGAACGATGCTCTCGCCGGTGTAGACGAGGAAAATCGAGGAGAGCGAGACGCCGTAGCAGGCCGCGAGGACCCAGAACAGCATCTGCACCGTGGCAGCCTGCAGCCGGTGCACGCGGAAGCTCATCAACAGGACCACACCGAGAGGCGCAAACATCACGATCCACGCTAGCGGCGGCGTGTAGAGCGCGAGGCCAACCGATGTCAGCTGCCCGTCGCTGACGGCCAGCGACGAGATTGCCAGCGCGACGACGCCGGTGATGCCGAGACCCGCCGTCATGTAGCCGTAGATCCGCAGCATGTAAGACCGCAGGCCCGCATCGACGGCAGACAGCTGCGACGCCTGCTGGCGAACGAAGGAATTGTTGGTGTAGTGGCCTAAGGCCATGGGCACGCTCCCAGGAAATTTGACAGGGCTGCGCAAGCGCGCGACTCGGATCGCGACCGCAAGCGATTACGTTTCGAAGTATATGGTAGCGGCCTGCTGAACAGACAACGTGGCCGCCGTCACGCCGGCGGTGTGACAGCGCGGAGATGGACTTCCCGGAGCTGCTGGGCGGAGATCGGCCCCGGCGCGCCCATCAGCAGGTCTTCCGCCTGCTGGTTCAATGGAAACGGGATGACTTCGCGGATGTTCGGCTCATCGGCGAGCAGCATCACGATCCTGTCAATGCCGGGAGCGATGCCGCCATGCGGCGGAGCGCCGTAGCGGAATGCCTGAAGCAGGGCGGGGAAACGCCTTTCAAGCTCGTCCAGGCTGTATCCGGCGATGGCGAACGCCTTGATCATGATGTCCGGCCGGTGGTTTCGGATGGCCCCGGAGGAGAGCTCGACGCCGTTACAGACGATGTCGTACTGCCAAGCCAGGATGTCTTCCGGATCGGCCGCAGTTTCCAGCGCTTCGAGGCCCCCTTGGGGCATCGAGAACGGATTGTGGCTGAACTCGATCTTGCCTGTGTCCGCGTCACGCTCGTACATCGGAAAATCTACGGTCCAGCAGAAACGAAAGGCGCTGTCATCGATCAGATCGAGCTCCTCGCCGAGCTTGGTCCGGGCGACGCCCGCAAAGGCTGCCGCCCGGGCGGGCTGGTCGCACACGAAGAAGACAGCGTCTCCCGGACCGACCCCGGTCGCGTCGCGAATTGCAGCTTCGGCTTCGGGCACCAGAAACTTGGCAATCGGGCCCTTGCCGCCTTCATCGTCGAAGATCACGTAGCCAAGCCCGGCCGCGCCCTGCTCTCTGGCCCAGCGATTGAGCCCGTCGAAAAAGCTCCTCGGACGCTGGGCTGCGTTCGGGGCGGGAAGGCCGCGCACGACCGCTCCCTTTTCGATCTGGCTGCGGAACGCGCGGAAGGTGACCCCCTCGATCTCGAACGCAGCGGTAACGTCGGCAATTTCCAGCGGATTGCGAAGGTCGGGCTTGTCGGTTCCGTAGCGCAGCATCGCGTCACGCCACGCGATCCTCGGGAAGCTGCCGCCAGCAACGGGCCGGCTCCCATATTCGGCGAACACGTCGCGCAGAAGCGGTTCCACGGCCTCGAACACGTCATCCTGCGTCGCGAACGCCAGCTCGACATCGAGCTGATAGAACTCTCCCGGACTTCGGTCGGCCCGGGCATCTTCGTCCCGGAAGCAGGGGGCAATCTGAAAGTAGCGGTCGAAACCGGAGGTCATCAGAAGCTGCTTGAACTGCTGTGGGGCCTGCGGCAGGGCGTAGAACTGCCCCGGGTGCAAGCGGCTCGGGACCAGAAAGTCTCGGGCGCCTTCCGGTGAAGAGGCGGTGAGGATCGGTGTCTGGATCTCGAGGAAGCCCTGCTCCGTCATGCGCCGGCGGATCATCGCGATGACGTCGGCTCGCAGGCGCAGGTTCCGCTGCATCTTCTCGCGGCGGAGGTCCAGGAAGCGGTACGCGAGACGGACCGATTCGCCGGCATCCTGCCCCCCCGCCACCTGAAGCGGCAGCGTCGCGGCAGGCGATTCAACGTGGAACGTCTCGATCCGGACTTCCACGGCCCCCGTCGCCAGCGTCGGGTTCACCGTGTCCTCCGAACGGGCGACGACCGGACCGGTGACGGTCACCACGCTTTCGACGCGTACGGCTTCAATGGCGGCGAAGAATTCGGCGTCGGCGGCCACCACGATCTGGGTCAAACCGTAGTGGTCGCGAAGATCCACGAACAGCAGCCCGCCGTGATCACGTTTCGAGTGCACCCATCCCGACAGGCGCACAGTCGTGCCGACGTGCTCGGCGCGGAGTTCGCCGCAGTTGTGGGTCCGGTACGGATGCATGGCGAGGTTCCCCGTGGGCCGTCCGCTGCTAGGGCGCGCCGATGATAGGGCTGTCGGGCACTGCCGCCACCGGCGGCGAATGCAGACCGGGAACGAGGGTCGCCCCTAGTTCGTCCAATGCCGGTCCGTGCTCGGCCGCGGCGGATGGGCGCGAACGGCCTCTTCGTTCACTTCCGTGCCCCAGCCAGGCTCCTTGGGCAGGACCAGCTTGCCGTCCCGGATGACGGGCACGGTCGTTACCAGGTCATCCTTCCACGGAACCTCGTCGATGTCGATTTCCATCACCCGGAAGTTCGGGACGGTGGCTGAGAAGTGCGCGCTGTGTAGCGTCGAGAGATGTCCGTAGAAGTTGTGCGGCGCGACGTTGATTTCGTACGCATCCGCCATGGTCGCGATCTTGAGGCTTTCGGCGAGGCCGTTCCAGACCACGTCGATGATGCAGACATCGACGGCGCGACGTTCGAAGAACGGCTTGAATTCACGCCGGCGGTAGAGCGACTCGCACGAGGCGATCGGCGTGCTCACGGCTTCGCGGATACCAGCCAGTGCCGTCGCGTCGAAGAGGTCGATTTCAGCCCACATCAGGCCCAGATCGTCAAGGGCCCGGACGATGCGCCGGTAGCCCTCCGGCCGGTAGTTGAAGTTCAGGTCCACGAGGATTTCAACATCCGGTCCGGCGCCCGCGCGAAAGGCCTCGACCTGGGCGCGGAGCGCGCGCTCGACGGAGAGGTCGGGAGAGAGCTGGGGGCTGCTTTCTCCCACCCCGAAGCCGGGCATGTAGAGCTGCGGCCGCTCACCATCGAACAGGAATATGTTGGTCTTGAGCGCGGTGAAGCCCTCGCCGCGGACGCGCGCGCCCAAGGTTTCCACGTCGGCGAGACTGGTCAGGGGAGGTTGGCCGATCAAGTCCGCGTGCCCCAGCAGATACGTGCCGCAATGGGACCAGTAAAGACGCAGCTCCTCGCGCACCGGACCACCGAACAGCTCACAAACGCGGACGCCCAACGCGCGCGCCTTGATGTCGAGCAGGGCGTTCTCGATTGCGGCAATCGCCTGCTGGTTGACACCTCCGGGAGCCTGGCGAGTGCGCGCGTACAGGATCGCGCTGTGCCGCTCGACCGGGCGTGGGTCCTTGCCGACCAGGTGTTGTCCGAGCGCCATGATCACGGCGCTGAGGCCGGCGCTTCCGTAACTCTCGTTGAACTCCGCCCAGCCAGTGATTCCTTCGTCGGTGGTGGCCTTCAGGAACGACAGTACGCGCCAGCCGCCGTCCGCGTGGAGAATCTCGAAACCAGTGAGCTTCATGGCAATTCAGTCCGTTCAGATTGGAATTTCCGGCGTCCGTCCGCGGGCATGCCAGCCGCGCACGTCCTCTGAGCCCATCCTACGTCATGGTTCGCGCCCCGCCATGCACAGATATCGGCAATGGTCGAGGACGTCTGATCGCGCCGACGAATCCAGCCGACAAGACTTCGACCGAGCGCACCGGCAATCTGCGCGACTGGCGGCGCCGCTGCGGTGGGGGTCAGAAACCCGGGATGATGCCGGCGTAGACGAGCATGGTGAGAATCACGCAAATGCCGCCCACCACGCCGATCACGTCACCGGCCCGCAACAGGAACATCCCTCGCTCGAGGATGCGGTCCGCCTTCTCGAACCCGGCCGTATCGTCTTCACGATCGGGAATCTGCAGCCGTTGCAGCGTCATTCTTCCGCAAAAGATCAAGATGAGCCCGGCGGCGAGGATCGTGCCACTGACGATGGCGAGAATATGCGGCTGCAAAATAGCTGACATTGCGGGTTTCCGGACAGTCCGTCGCGCTCGGTCGCGCCCGCGCAATCTTACGGAGTTTTCGCTCCACGTTGTGTTCCGCGATTTGGTGTCCGCAAGCCCCGGGTTACCCGGCTTGACGCCCACGATCTGGTTGTCGCCACGATACCGGGGCAGTCGCGCCCATCGGCCTGCCGACGCAACACGCCCGGTCCCACGGTGATGCAGTTTGACCCTCGGAGCGCCAGGGGGCCCCATCGTCTACGCTGCGCCGCCCGGGGTGTTGCCCAGGAGAAACATGCATGGACCGGATCGGTTTCATCGGGCTGGGGCGGATGGGCCGCCCGATGGCCTCCAACCTGCAGCGCAAGGGTTTTGGGCTTGTCGTCTTTGATATCGCCCGGGCGCCGTGCGATGCGCTCGCGGAGCTTGGCGCTTCGGTTGCGGACTCCGTCGCAGGCGTCGCGAAAGAGGCACGCACCATCTTCACCTGTCTGCCTTCGCACGTCGAAGTGGAGGGCGTGATCCTGGGAGCCGACGGGCTGATCGCACACGCTGCGCCCGGCACCACCGTCGTGGAAATGAGCACCATTGATCCCGAGGTCACCGATCGCTGTGCCGCAGCCCTTGCCAGTTCGGAGATGCACTGCATCGATGCCCCGATCGGGCGACTCGCCAGTCACGCGGATGCCGGCGAGAGCCTCTTCATGGTCGGTGCCGAGGAAGCCGGGTTCAACGCCATCCGACCGATGCTTGAAGCCATGGGGACGTCCATTCACCACTGCGGCCCGGTCGGCACCGGTATCCGCACCAAGCTGGTCAACAACTACCTCGCCATCACGCTTTGCCAGATCAACGCGGAGGCGCTCGCGCTCACGCGCCGCTTCGGGCTGGAGCTGGAACGCACCCTCGAGGTCCTCCACGGCACGACCGCGACAAACGGTCAATTGCGGATCAACTACGCCACCAAGGTCCTCAAGGGCGATATCACACCGGGGTTTCAGATTGATCTGGCCCACAAGGACCTGTCTCTCGTGACGCAGGCGGCGAATGCCAATCGCGTGCCAATGCCGGTTGCGGCCGCGGCGCGCGAATGCCTCAGCCTTGCCCGGGCGCGCGGCTGGGGCGGCAAGGATTTTTCTGCCCTGCTGGATGCTCTCTGCGAGAGCGCCGGCATCGAACCGGTACGCTTTTCCGGCCGTGGCGGTGCGGACTGATCGGATGGCCGATGGAACGCGAGAGCTGCCGGCGGTCCTGGCCGGGCAGGCAGACCGCAGCCGAATGTTCGATCCCCGGCCCCGGGGCAGGCCGGTTCTGACCCGGGGAGTCTCCTGACGGGCCCGGATGACCGGAACCGGCCGAGCTGACGAACCATGCAGAACGGGCGGGCGAGTGGCGGCCCAGTGCAGACCGTGCAATGAACGGGGGCACCCGGCCTGACGGCGCGTTCCCGGCCGCGCCCTAGAGGGGCTGATCCATGTCGCAGCCGCGATTGATGATCTACGGCGCTACGGGCTACACCGGCCAGTTGGTGGTGGCTGAGGCCGTCGCGGGCGGGCTGCGTCCCGTGCTGGCGGGACGCAGCGCGAAGAAACTCGCTACGTTGACCCGGTGGTCGGCGCTCGACCAGCGAACCGTGGCAGTGGGTGATGCGGATGGGCTGACCTCTGCCCTGAAGGACATCACCGTGCTGGTGAACTGTGCGGGGCCGTTCTCGCGCACGGCCGAACCGGTGGTCGACGCGTGCTGCAAGACAGGAACGCACTACCTGGACATTACGGGGGAACTGGCGGTCTTCGAAGCACTGGCGGCCCGTGATGCCACGGCCAGGCAGGCGAAGATCATGGTCCTGCCGGGCGCAGGCTGTGACGTATTGCCGAGCGATTGCCTGATCGCCGACCTGGCAGCGCGGAATCCCGGAGCTCGCTGTCTCCGGCTTGGCCTCGCAGCCCGCAGCGGTTTCTCCCAGGGCACGTTGCGCACGGTCCTTGACGGCCTCAACGATTTTCGCATTCGACGCGACGGGGCGATCGTGCGGGTAGAGGCCGGCAGCCTTCGTCACGACTTCGACTTCGGGGAGGGGCCGAACGCTGCCCTGGTCAGCGTGCTGGGCGATGTCGCAACAGCCTATCGGTCAACCGGAATCGCCAATATCGAAACCTACAGTCAGGCTTCCCGGCCGGTCGAACTGCTGACCTGGACGGCGCGGCGGCTCGGGGGGTTGTTGACCATGCGGTTGCCTCGGCGCCTGCTGGACACGGTGATCCGGCAAGGGCCGGCCGGTCCCGGCGAACGGGAACGACGGAGCAGCCACGCCATCTTCGTGGCCGAGATCGAGGGCGCCGACGGCGCACGCGCAACGGCGCGCCTGCGCGTGGCCGATCCGTACGGGTTCACCGCGGCGGCAGTGGTCGCCGTCGCCGCGCGGGTCCTGCAGGGCGACGTCAGGCTCGGTTACCAGACGCCTTCCTCGGCCTACGGCGCTGACTTCGTTCGCCAATTCGACGGCGTGGCATGGGATCGGCCGGATGGATAGCGCGGCGGCACCGGAGACCCGGTTGCCCGGGCCTCGGGAACGGCCGCAGCCGACCGGTTCGGTGCTCCCGATGATGATCTGGACCCGGACCCGGCATACATGCCCGGACGGGAGTCCAAGCTTGCAACGGTGCTTGGCAACGGCCTATGTTGAGTCGTGCGGGTTGTCCATATCAGTGACCGCTCCGAACGGCGCCGGGTGTTGGTCGCGCCGGAGGAGGGAGACGGGCTCCTGCTTCGGAGGGCGGTGGAATTCGCACGCACGCGGCTTCCGGCTTCGTTGCGGTTGAAGGGCGGCAGGGCGGCCGCCCCCGTCGCACCTGGGACCGATGCCTGCGATCAGCTCCCGACCGACGCTCGATTGCATCTGCCGCGGCCCCTGCCGGGAGTGGTGCCATGGCCCGACCCGGGGACTGAACACCGAACCGTCGTGAAGCCGGTTCGGCCCCCGGCGCACCTCGTTCGTCGGGAAGCCGGCGCCCGGGCACAGAAGGACTCGAGAAGGTGGATGGTGCCGTCATGACGCACGCCGGTGGGCGCCGAGAAAGCTGCGGCCGGGCAG
This sequence comes from Alphaproteobacteria bacterium, assembly GCA_022819905.1. Classification (GTDB taxonomy): domain Bacteria; phylum Pseudomonadota; class Alphaproteobacteria; order TMED109; family TMED109; genus VXPW01. The sequence goes on along the minus strand of JAJEGJ010000052.1, from coordinate 108,735 downwards.
ATCTCCCTCGTTTCGCGCGTACGGCTCAGGGCCCATTGACCGCTGCATCGGATCAGGCACTGGTAGTGGTGCGCTCGCCTTGAACTCGCGGAGCGGTCGGCGGCACCCTTCTGCCCGAGACCTGCTGATCAGCGAGACGGCCGAACTCGAACGGCTTTGCGAACATCTCGCCGATGAGCCGTTCATCTGCGTCGACACCGAGTTCCTGAGCGGTCAGACGTTCTGGCCGAAACTGTGCCTGGTACAGCTCGCTGGCTCGGACGGCGAGGGGCACGCGGTCGACACCCTGGCCGAGTTGGACCTGGAGCCACTGTATCGCCTGCTGAACGAGGCGCCGCCGATCAAGGTGTTCCACGCCTGCCGCCAGGACGTCGGCATCTTCTTCCTGGCGACTGGCCGCGTACCCACCCCCCTGTTCGATACGCAGGTGGCGGCGATGGCGTGCGGCTACGGGGAAGCGGCCAGCTACGCAAACCTTGCGCAGGCCATCGCGGGCGTGACGATCAGCAAGGCTGACCGCTACACGGACTGGTCGCGCCGGCCCCTGTCGCCGGCGCAACTGGCGTATGCGCTCGCGGACGTGACCCACTTGCCAGCCATCTACCGAAAGCTTGCCGACCGGCTTGACGAGGCGGACCGCTGGGAATGGCTTGACGAGGAGATGGAGACGCTGACGGACCCGGACTCGTACCGGCTGCGGGCGGAGGAGGCGTGGCGGCGCGCCAAGCTGCCGCCGTTGCCGCCCCGACAGCAGCTGGTCGCTCAGTTCCTGGCGGCGGCACGGGAAGAGATGGCCAAGAAGGCGGATCGCCCGCGGCGTTGGATCCTGTCGGACGAGGCCCTGGTGCAGATCGCACGAACCGGCCCTTCCAGCGCGGGCGAACTCGCGGAGGTCAGGGGCGTTTCCGAGACGGTCGCGCGGGGCCGGACCGGCAGCAGGCTCCTGGAAGCCGTGCGGGAAGGTCGGGCGGCAACGCTTCCGAAGGCCGAAGGCCGTCCAAAGTCAAGACACAAGTCGCCTGCAGCGGCCGTACTGCTGCGCGCGCTCATTCGCCAGGTGGCGGCCGAGCACGGCATCGCGCCGAAGCTGCTGGCGAGCACGGAGGAGCTTGACCGCATTGCAGCCGGTGACCGGGACATGGCGGCCTTTCGGGGCTGGCGAAACCGGGTGTTCGGGGAGCGGGCTGCGGCGCTCTGCGAAGGGCGGATCGCACTGGGCGTAGATGGCGGCAAGTTGCGGGAGATCCCGCTCGACGAGCAAGGCTGACTTCAGGCGTAGATGATGTGATGCTTTCGCCCGAGCGCCTGGGCGAGGGTCTTGAGACGAGCTCGCACGACCAGGGCGTCGAGGCAATGCGGCAGGGTGAGGGTCAGGACGCCGCCGCGCAGCTCGAGTCGGCACGCCTCCAGCGTGTGGGTTGCTCCCCCGCCGATCGTCATGGCGAGGCGCATGGCCAGGCCCACGATCCGTGACCAGCGCGCGTGCGAGTCCGGAATCAGCTGGGCAATCGACCGCATCCGTCCAGTGGCCGCTGCGCCCGTATAGCGGGCGTGCAGCGCCAACGCCATGCGGATGCGAATCGTTTGGCTGACCGGCAAGAGCGGGCGCAGTGCCACGCGATCGAAGGCATACCGGGCCCGGTGTTCCGGGTGTTCATTCCAGGCAAGATCGACGAGGCGGGCGCAGGCAGCCAGAAACTCCCCGTTCTTGTTGACGAAACCCGCGTCCCCGAGGATGGGCTGAATCCAGTTGGCGATGGCGTCGGGGTCGCCGACGAAGGGCCGGTTCGCGGGTTCCAGCGACGCGGTGGCCTCCAGCAGCGGCGAAATCGGCTGGTCCGCCGGCTCCTCGAGCATTTCGAGGAGAATCCCTTCCCGCAGGCCGAACCCGGAGAAGACAACCCGTGACGGCCGGACTGCCTTCATCACCGCCAGCATGGCCGCGGCGGCGAACGGCAATCCCGCCCGGCGGTGGCTCGGGATGGAATGCGGAAGCTTCCGGGCAGGCAGATGGATGAGTTCGGTTAGATGGTCGACCAGCTCACGTCGGTCCAGCCGGTACCCGTGAATGATCGGGAGCGGATGCCTGGTGCGGCTTTGCAGCGCGCGCGCCAGCGCCCGCCAGGATCCGCCTATCGCGAAGAAGGGCCGCCCGCGCCCCTCCTTGAGCCAGTCGAGCGGCTTCAGTTCGCGCGCCAGCAAGCGTCCGGCGTCGGCAGCGACGCGGCGACTCATGTCCATGAGGCGGAGCATTCCCGCGGGCAGCGATCCGTCCGCCAGCACGTTCCCCTTGCAGACGCGCGCGAACTCGATGCTGCCGCCTCCCATGTCCCCGAGAATCCCGTTGGCACCGGGAATTCCGGCCATCAGCCCGCTGGCGGCCAGCCGAGCCTCCTCGCGGGCGTCCATCACCTCGACATCGATACCGGTGCGCTCGCGGATCGATTCGATGAGCGGCCCGCTGTCGGCCGCGTCCCGGATGGCCGCGGTCGCCACCGTGCGGATGTGCCGGGCGTCCATAGCTTCGGCCAGGCGGTGGAACCGCAGGACGGTCGCCAGCGCGACGCCGCGTCCGCGGCGCTGCAGTTTTCCGGTGCTGTCCAGGGTCCGGGCAAGTCCCACGATCACGCGTTCGTTGTAGAGAACCACCGGAGCGCGGGCGGGCGGGCGATAGACCACCAGGCGAAACGAGTTGGAGCCCAGGTCGGCCACGGCCACCGGGCGGTCGAGCCCGTCTCCGGACCCGAGCGTCCGCCGGTCGGTCATTGCGAGTGCGACCTGGCCTAGGTGGCGGACTTGCCGAGCGGCACGGAGCGCGGTGCGCCAGTGCGCAGTGCCTTGCCGCGTCCGGAGAGCGAGGGATTGTCCATGAAGTACTGGTGCGCCGACTCCGACTTGGCGTCGCCCTGCATCGGTCGGTAGGTCCCGTCGCCCTGCATTTCCCAACTCTGCGTGCGATCGTTCAGGTTGGCCACCATGATCTGGTCGAGGACCTGCTGGTGCACGGTGGGATTCAGGATCGGCACCATGGTCTCGCAGCGGCGATCGAGGTTGCGTGGCATCAGGTCGGCCGAGGAGATGAAGACCTTGGCGCGGCGCGACGGCAGTTTCCGACCGTTGCCGAAACAGTAGATCCGGGCGTGCTCAAGGAAGCGACCGACGATGCTCTTGGCGCGAATGTTGTCAGACAGGCCGGGGACCCCGGGGCGCAGGCAGCACACGCCGCGAACCACGAGTTCGATGGCGACGCCGGCTTGCCCGGCGCCGTACAGCGCATCGATCACCTCCGGATCCACCAAGGCGTTGGCCTTGATCCAGATCGATGCGGGGCGGCCAGCGCGAGCATGCGTGACTTCCTGTTCGATCAGACCGAGCAGCGTTCTTCGGAGGTGAGCCGGTGCCACCTTGATCGCCTGCCAGGTTTCGGGCTCGGCGTAGCCGGTCAGCAGGTTGAACAGTGCGCCGGCATCGCGTCCGATGACCGGATCGCAGGTGAAGAGCGACAAATCGGTGTAGATCTTCGCGGTCGCGGGATGGTAGTTCCCGGTTCCGAAGTGGACGTAGCTGATGGGGCCGTTCGGTTCCTGCCGGATCACGAGCGAGGCCTTCGCATGGGTCTTCAGTCCCATGAAGCCGTACACCACATGAACCCCGGCGCGCTCCATGTCGCGCGACAGCTTGATGTTCGCCTCCTCGTTGAACCGGGCCTTGAGTTCGACCAGGGCCGTCACCGACTTCCCGGCCTCGGCGGCCTCGATCAGGGCGTCGACCACCGGGGAGTCCTCGCGCGGCGTTCGGTAGAGCGTCTGCTTGATCGCCAACACCTCCGGGTCGCGTGCCGCCTGACGCAGGAACTGGACGACCACGTCGAAACTCTCGTACGGGTGGTGGACGATCAGGTCCTTCTTGCGAATGGCGGCAAAGCAGTCATCGCCCGTGCTCCGGATCCGCTCGGGAAACCGCGGCTCGAAGGACTCGAAACGCAGGTCATCCCGGCCGCACTCCACAATCTCGGCGAGCGCGGCGACCCCGATGATGCCGTCGGCTTCAACGACGTTGGCCGGATCGACGCGCAATTCCTGGAGCACCGTTTCCCGGAGATCCGGCGGCATCTGCGCATTGATCTTGAGCCGCACGACGTTGCCGCGACGCCGCTTTCGCAGCAGCGTCTGGAATGACCGAACGAGGTCTTCTGCCTCCTCGTGCAGTTCGATCTCGCTGTCACGGATGATCCGGAACGTGCCGTAGCCCAGCAGTTCGCAATTGTTGTAGATCCGGTCCACAAAGGTCCGGATCACGTCCTCCAGCATCACGAACCGCAATGGCGAACCGGGCAGCCGGATGAAGCGCGGGAGCACGGCGGGAATCGGGATGAGCGCGTGCAGGTTGCGGGCGCCGGCCATGCGCGGCCGCAGGCTCATCACCAGCGCGAACCCGAGATTGGCAATGAACGGGAACGGATGGGCGGGATCGATCGCGAGCGGCGTCAGCATCGGGAAGATCTCGCTCCCGAAGTGGTCGGACAGCCAGTCATGCTCGCTCGCCGTGAGCTCGTCGGGGTCGATCACGTGCACGTCGGCCGCCGCCAGTTCGGCGCGCAGCTGTCGCCAGCAAGCCTGCTGTTCGGCCATGAGCTGGGCGGCGGCGGCATTGACCTCAACCAGGGTTTCGGCCGGCGACCGTCCATCCGGCGACCGCCGGTTCACGCCGGCGGAAATCTGGCCCATCAGCGCCGCCACCCGGACCATGTAGAACTCGTCGAGGTTCGTGCCCGAGATCGAGAGGAAGTTCACGCGCTCCAGCAACGGGTGATGAGGCTTGCTGGCTTCGCTGAGGACACGCCGGTTAAACGCGATCCAGGACAGTTCCCGGTTCACGAACCGGTCCGGGCCGAGCCCGATTGCCGGCAGCGGGCTCTGCTCCGTCTGCGGTCGCCGTGTCCGTGACACGACGACGGGTTGCACAGCTACAGCAGTCTCAGCCTGCATGGGCACCCCTAATCCGGACAACCCCGGGCGGTCAGAACGTACCCGGGTAGCCGCCGCCGTCCAGCAGGAGATTCTGCCCGGTGATGTAACCGGCATGGGCGCTGCACAGGAACGCACAGGCGGCGCCGAACTCTTCGGGAGTCCCGAAGCGGCCGGACGGATTGCTCCCGGCGCGTTCGGCGGCGACCACGTCGACGTCGGTCTGCCGCTTCTTGGCCTCGAACTCGATCGTCCCGCGCAGCCGGTCGGTGTCGAACGGGCCCGGCAGCAGATTGTTGATGGTCACGTTGTAGGCAACGGTCTTGCGGGCGATGCCGGCGACGAAACCGGTCAGCCCGCTGCGCGCACCGTTCGACAGCCCGAGAATGTCAATCGGCGCCTTGACGGCGCTCGAGGTGATGTTGACGATCCGTCCGAAGCGCCGCGCCGTCATACCGTCGACGGTGGCCTTGATCAGCTCGATCGGCGTGAACATGTTGGCGGCGCAAGCAGCGGTCCAATCCTTGCGCGTCCAGTCACGGAAGTCGCCGGGCGGCGGTCCACCGGCGTTGTTCACCAGGATGTCAGGGTCGGGGCAGGTCTCGAGCAGGGCGGTCTGGCCCTCGGGAGTGGTCACGTCGGCGGCGACCATTTTGACCGTGGCGCCCTGTGTTGCGACCTTGGCCACGTCGGCTGCCGTCCGTTCAAGTGTCTCCGGGTCGCGGCCGTTCAGGACGACGTGCACGCCTTCTTCGGCGAGGGCCAGTGCACAGCCACGCCCCAATCCGCGGCTGGAGGCGCACACGATCGCTGTGCGCCCGGCAATTTGAAGATCCATGCGTGTCTCCCAGCAGTCTTACGGTCGTGTCAGGCGTGGCGGTTCACGGTGTCGGCGAACCATGCCCGCACGAACGGGATCGTGAGTTTGCGACGACGCGCAAGGGCGGCAGCATCGAGTTCTGCGACCAGCCGCCGGGCCGCAACGAAGGACCGCTGCATGCGCCGCAGAAGGAAGAGTATCACTTCGTTGTCGACGAGTACCCCGCGGTCACCGAACTGTTTCTTGATCACGCGGCCGAGCAGCTCGTCGTCCGGTTGACCCAGGAAGACCGATTGCATGGCGCGAAGCCGTGACAGGAGGTCCGGCACGCGCAAGCCCAGTTGCGCCGGGGGGCGCTGGCAGGTCACGAGCAGATGGCCGCGCGCTTCGATCATCGCGTTGACAAGGCGAAACAGGTTGTCCTCGTCGGCGGCGTCATCGACATCCTCGATCAGAAGCGCCCGGGCGCCCCCCCGCGCGGCCTCGAGTGCCGGGTTCAACCGCGCCGCCGGGTGACGGGCCGCGCCCGAGCGGCGGCACCACACGGCACCGAGATGCGATTTCCCGGCGGCCGGCGGGCCAATCAGAACGAGGCCGGGCGGACGCCAGTCGGGCCACCGGTCCACCCAGGCGACGGCGGCCGCATTCGCCGGGCCGACGACCAGATCGTCACGGTCCTGCGCCTCGCGCACGTCGAAGGCAAACGTGTATTGGAACTCTGGCGTCATGTCTCCCGGTAGAACCCGCTCTCGCGGTACCACGCCAGCGCGGACCGAAGCAGAACCGCGATGACGGCTGCGGCCGGCACGGCGACGAGAATTCCGACGAAACCCAGGAGGGCACCGCCCGCGAAGAGGGCAAAGATGGTGCCGACGGGGTGCAGGCCCAGGCGTTCGCCGACAAGCCGGGGGCGCAGCACGTAGTCGTCAACCAGCTGACCGGCGGCAAAGACGATGCCGGCGACTACGGTCTGCCATGCGGCGCCGAACTCCAGGGCGGCCAGGCCCACCGAAAGCAGCAGGCCGAGGATCGTCCCGACGTAGGGCACGAACGAAATGAGGCCCGCGAACAGGCCGATGAGCACGCCGTTCGGGATGCCGATCAAGCCGAGCGCAAGGGCATAGAAACCCGCAAGGAGGGCGCAGCTCGTCGATTGTCCGCGGACGAACCCGGCCAGGACCTGGTCGATTTCGGCGAAGCGGGCGCGCGCGGCCGCCAAATTGCGGCGTGGCAGCAGCGCGTCGATGCGCGCCACCAGTTCGTCCCAATCCCGGAGCAGGTACCAGGCCACCAACGGGGTTACCAGCAGCAGCCCGGTGACGTTGATGATGGCCGCGCCGGATCGAAACAGGTTTTGCAACGTCGTGAGCGCCCAGACGCCGATCTCACCACTGAGGACCGGCAGCAGGTCCTGGGCGCTGCTGCCAAGCTCCCAGCCGAAGCGTTCCGTCAGCAACTGTCGGATCTGGTCCAGCCACGCCAGGATCCGTCTGATCCGGTCGGGCGCCGTGTCGGCGAACGATTGCGCCTGGTCGACCACCACGGGGAGGAGCAGCCCGGTGACGGCGAACGCCGCCAGGGTGGCGACGATCAGGACCAGCGTGGTGGCGAGGCTGCGCCCCAGCCCCAGGTCCTCGCACCGGTCGACGACAGGATCGAGCAGATAGGCGATGGCAGCGCCGAGGATGAACGGCAGAAGAATGGAGGAGAACAGCCACAGGGTTGCGGAGACCGCCACGAAGAACGCCAGCCAGATCGCGATCACGCCACGAGGGCCGGACATCAGGGACATGGGGTTCAATCGACGACGGGCGCCGCCGGTGGCTCCGGCTCGTCCGGCACATCGGGAACGGGTTCCGGGGCTGGCGCGAGGTCCTCCGGGGCCGCGAACCGCAGCAGCCACGGGTCACCGGCGGTTTCGACGTCCAGTCCGAGGGCCGTCAGAGATTCGTGCACGGCGTCGATGGTGCCGCTGTACTGGAGCAAGAGGTCCGAGTCCTGCGTGGTCAGGCGCCGGATCGTGACGTGGGCAAGCCGGCTGGAACGCCGGAGTTCGGTGAGCAGACGACGCCACTCGCGAAAATCTCCGAACTCCGCGCGCGCGGCAAGGACCCCGTCGGCGGCGCGCCGGTCACGAACCGACTGGATCCAGAGATCCGCTGCCGCCCGGGCGGTGGTCATGGCCGTGCGCCCAAGAAAGTCTGCACCCGATTCATCGACGGCACGGCGCAACTGAAACCGCAGTGGGTCCCCGATCGGCTGCCCCCGATCGGTGAGGACTACGGACACGGTCACCTGCCTCCCTTCGGCAGCCTGGTCGGCCCGGACCAGCAGGGCGTGGGTTACACCGTAGCGTCGAGCGAGTCCCGCGATCCGGTCCGCCTGTCCGCCGGCAGCTTCGGCAACGGAGAGCGCGGAGACATCGCCGAGCTCGCCGTGCGGGACCAGCAGCGGGATGAAGTCACCTGCACTCGGTCGGTTTGCCCAGATGTCGAGCCACGGGTTGTTGTCCCATAGGGTCAACTGGCTGCCTTGGCCGAGGAGCGGGATCAGCAGGTGGGTGGGGGGACGGTGTTCCTCGAAGACGAGACCCAGCTCGCCCATCAGATTGCGCACCCCGTCGCGATCGAACTGCACTTCAATCGTTGCGCGGTAGCGATTGGCCGCGATCCGCTCGTCCTGGACCGAATAGCCGGTGACGAACCGGGACGGGTTAGCGCGGACATCGTCAGGGATCCGGGTCACATCTTCCTTCAGGAGCAGCCATTGCAGCAGTCGGTCGAACGCCACACGCTCACCGGAGCGGAGCGCGGCGGCTCGTGCCGTACTGCCGTCGGTTCCGGTCTCGTCGACCGCGATGCCCCCGACCGTGTAGATGTCGGCGGTACCCTCGGCTGCAACGGGACTGCAGAGACTTCCCGCCATCCAAAACAGCCAGGCGCCGACAAGCGTCGGAAGCGCTCGACTACGCGTCAAATTTTGCATGGCATCAAATATAAATGCATGGTGATTCGCCGGTGGCCGCGCCGACGGCTGACGCCAGCCTAGCCCTTTGGGGATCTCCACGGAGTGACCGCGTGCGTCGATGACCGGTTCCAAGCAGTACACCTACTCAGGGGCGGGCGTCGACACCAGCGCCGCTGAGCGGCTGGTGGCCCGGCTGGCGCCGCTGGTCCGCACGACCGCCCGGGCCGGGACGACCGGCGACCTCGGCGGCTTCGGTGCGGTTTACGATCTCCAGCGCGAGGGATTCCGGGACCCGTTGCTCGTGGCCGCGACCGACGGGGTTGGGACCAAGCTGCTGCTCGCGGAATCGGTGGGCAGGCACAACGGAATCGGGATCGACCTCGTTGCGATGTCCGTCAATGATCTCCTGGTGCAGGGCGCGCAGCCGCTCTTCTTTCTCGACTACTTCGCGACCGGCCGCCTCGACCCCGAGCACGCGTTCCAGGTGCTGCAGGGGGTGGTTGAGGGCTGCCGGCAGGCAGGGTGTGCGCTGGCGGGTGGCGAAACGGCCGAACTGCCTGGCCTCTACTCGGGCCGGACCTATGACCTTGCCGGATTCGCGGTGGGGGCGGTTGAACGGGACCGCGTGCTCCCTCGCGATGATCTCGGGCCGGGGGATATCGTGCTGGCGCTGGAGAGCGACGGACTGCATGCCAACGGCTTCTCGTTGGTGCGGGCGATCGTCGCTGGGGAACGACTCGACCTGGCTGGCCCGGCGCCCTTCGCGCCGGACCGGTCCCTGGGTGAGGCGCTCCTGGATCCGACCCGGATCTACGTGCGCGAACTTCTGCCGGTGCTGGCCGCCGGCACTGTCAAGGCGTTGGCGCATATCACCGGCGGCGGCATCGCCGCCAATCTGGCGCGCGTACTCCCGACCGGCACGCAGGTCACGCTCGACGGCGCCGCCCTGCGCCTGCCACCACTGTTCGACTGGCTCCGCGTTGCCGGCGGGTTGAACGCCGACACCCTGTTCGGCACGTTCAATTGCGGCGCCGGGATGCTACTCGTCGCGCCATCAGCCGCGGCCGAGCGGATCCTGCAAGACCTCGAAGGGGACGGGGTGCGTGCCTGGCCGGTGGGAACGGTGAGTGCGGGCGACGGACCGGCAGTGGTGATCGAGCGCCCGGAGTCCGCGTGGCAGTACTGAACGTGGCCGTGCTCGTCTCCGGGCGCGGCTCCAACCTGCAGGCGCTGCTCGACCGGGCCGCTATCGCGGCCGGCACGGGGTTTCGGGTTGCTCTCGTGGTGTCGGATCAGCCCGGCGCGGCCGCGCTCGAGCGCGCCGCGACGGCAGGTGTTGCTGCGGTGGTCATCGAGCCCGCTGCCGGGGAGCGGCGCGCGGCATTTGACACCCGGCTTTCCATGGCCCTTGAACGCGCGGGCGTGGAGCTGATTTGCCTGGCGGGCTTCATGCGGATTCTCGGATCGGGCTTTGTCGATCGATGGCGCGGCCGCCTGATCAACATCCATCCATCGCTGTTGCCGGCATATCCCGGGCTGGACACGCACGCGCGCGTGCTGCGTGACGGCGTTCGACGTCACGGGTGCACGGTGCACTGGGTCCGCTCGGAGGTGGATGCCGGTCCCGTCATTGCCCAGGCGGCGGTACCGGTTCGGCCAGGCGACGATCCGGCGACTCTGGCAGCCCGCGTCCTGTCCGCCGAGCACGGGCTCTATCCGGAGGTGGTGGCCGCCATCGCGGCCGGTCGGCTCAGCGATCCTGGAGGGTTCGGGCCGGGTGGGCCGGTTCAGCCAACGATGTCGAGCGCGGAGAAGAAGTAGGCGATCTCGCGTGCGGCCGACGCAGGCGAATCCGACCCGTGGATCGCGTTCTGCTCGATCGAGGATCCAAAGTCCTTCCGAAGCGTCCCGGGGTCGGCGTCGCCCGGATTCGTGGCACCCATCACCTGGCGGTTGCGCACGATCGCGTCCTCGCCTTCCAGGACCTGGACCACCACCGGTCCGGAGGTCATGAAGTCGCAAAGCGACTGGAAGAATGGGCGCTCCTGGTGCTCGGCATAGAAGCCCTCGGCGGCGGTCCGCGTGAGCTGGAGGCGGCGCTGTGCGACGATCCGCAGACCCGCCTCCTCCAGCCGGGCAACGATGCTGCCGGTGACGTTGGCCTGCGTGGCGTCGGGCTTGATGATCGACAAGGTGCGTTCGACGGTCGCCGTGTCGCGGCGTGGCGGCCCGCCGTCGCCGGGCTTGCTGGCCGCGGCATCATCGGTGTCGGTGTCGGACTCGGCAGTCTCGGGCACTTCCGTCGCGGCCGCGGCCGGAGGGGCAGCCTCAGCCGCCGCTGCGCGTTCCCACCGGCCCTCGTCGGTCTGGACCGACCACTGCAGGTCGCTGGAATCCGCGCGGGCCCGTCCGAACGCCTCGGCGGACCGCGTGGCGTCCGGGTCGGTCGCGTCGTAGAGCATGCAGACCCGCTGGAACGCGTCGGTATCCGAATCGTCCGCACCGTCCAGCAGCACCAGCAATTGCGCATGGTTGGGCACGGCCGTGGTCGTGGTGAGGAAGACAGGTAGCTCCTCGGGATGATCGTCGCCGTCCGCACCGTGCGGCAGGAACGCGGTTCCTCCCTCCCAAAGGCTGGCATTGAGCGCTTCGATCCGCTCCGCATCCGGGGAGCGGACCACGGCCCGCATGTCCTGCCGCAAGGCCGCGTGCAGCAGCTTCGGGACTACCGTTCCAACGGGCTGCGTGCAGCCGTAGAGGTGGATCTGCGGTGCACTCATTCAAGGTTGTCCGCGACGTAGCGATCCAGCAGGCGCACGCCGAAGGCGGTCCCTCCGGGTGGAACCAGGGGCCGTCCACGGGTCCGCCAGGTGACACCGGCGATGTCCAGATGGGCCCACGGGATGCCGTCGATGAAGCGCTCCAGGAGCTTGGCGCCGGCGATGCTGCCGGCAAAGCGGCCGGAGCCCACGTTCTTCATGTCGGCGATGCGCGACTCGATGTGCCGGTCATATTCGCTGTCGAGCGGGAATCGCCAGATCTTCTCGTTCACCGCGTCGCCGGCAGCGCCAAGGCGGTCGGCCAGCTGGTCATCGTTGCAGAACAACCCGGCCCGCTCCTGACCCAGCGCCACGAGGATGGCGCCGGTCAGCGTCGCGAGGTCGATCACCGCCTTCGGCTTGAACTTCTGCTGCGCATACCAAAGGGCGTCGGCGAGCACGAGCCGGCCCTCCGCGTCCGTATTGATCACCTCGATCGTCTGGCCGTTCATGGTGGTGACGACATCGCCGGGGCGCTGCGCCGTGCCGGACGGCATGTTCTCCACCAGTCCGACCACGCCCACGACATGCGCTTTCGCTTTCCGGCCCGCGATCGCCTTCATGGTGCCGAGCACCACGCCGGCGCCCCCCATGTCCCACTTCATGTCTTCCATCGACGCCGACGGCTTGATCGAGATCCCGCCTGTGTCAAACGTCACGCCCTTGCCGACCAGTGCGAGATCGGGTCGTGTGGTCCGGCGCCCGCGCCAGCGGAGAGTCACCACCCTCGGTTCGTTGGCGCTGCCCTGGGCCACCCCGAGCAAGGCGCCCATGCCCAGCGCTTTCAACCGAGCCGGCGCCAGCACGTCCACCTCGACCCCGAGCGGGCGCAGGCTGCGGGCAGCCGCGGCGAGTTGCACGGGGGTCAGGATGTTGGCCGGTTCGGAGACCAGGTCGCGCGTGAAGAAGACCCCGTCGGCGATCCGGTCGAGTGCCGCAAAACGTTTTTCCGCCGCGCCGACCGGGTCAGCCGTCACGGCGACGGCACTGGTGACGGGTTTCTGCTCGTCCTTGAGCCGGGTGTGGTACCGGTCGAAGCGGTAGCTCTGCAGGCGGATGCCGTAGGCGATCTGGGCGGCGGCCTCGGGCGCGTCCACCGTCACCCCGGCCGGCAGGTCCGCGAACACCGTCGCCCGCGCCACCCGGTGCCGGTCAAGCGCCTGCGCAATCGCGGCACCGATCCGGGCCACGGCTTCCGCATCGACTTTCGCAACATCGTCCAGTCCGACCAGCATGACGCTGTCCGCCGCGATTCCGGCCGGCGCCGGAAACAGCATGGTCTTGCCGAAGCTCGCCTGGAAGCGGTGGGCCTTGGCCCCTTTCAGCAGCGCCCCCTTGAGGCGCCGGTCAAGGTCTCGACCGCTGGTGGAAAGCTTGCCGCCTTTGCCGACGGCGACGACAACCGCACCGCTCCGGGGCAGCGACGGCTTGATGAAACTTAAGTCAATGGACATGGGCGAAGTTCCGATGGTGGGCCGGGAGGTGTCCGGCACGTTCCGGGATCAGTAGTTGAGGACCTGTACCAGCACGTAGATGGCCGCTGCGGCGAACACGATCGTGCCGATTGTGACCCAAACCAAGCTCCGGTCGTTGGAAGGTGAATTAGCCATGAGAGGTTCCCTGTCATCGGCGTTGCTGCATGGTACGGCTCGCCCGGGAGACGGGGCCAGCGGTTCGCAGGATGGAAGCCGGGGCCGCAACTTTCAAGGCACGTTGCCGCGCCCCGAAACCGCCGTGCCCCGGATCGCGACGCTCACGTTCGTGACGGGCGGCGCCGCCCGGCGACACGCGACGCGCAGGAAGGGCACAGTAGCCGAACGCGCACCGGTCGGCAGGGGAGTGCAGATTTCGCTACGATGCAAGGTGCAATGAGGCGCTTGGGCCGGATTCGGTTGCCTGCCTGCTCTGAAGGCGGATGTGCGACCTTTTTCCGCGCGTTGTACCCGGGCACCCAGGATTCTCCCAGGACAGGACAGGGCACGGGTGCGGCCAGCTTGGCCCGATGCACCCGGAATCGCACATGACCGACCAGACGCCGCTTCACAGCTACACCACCGAGGAGGCGCTCGAGTTTCATCGTCGCGGCAAGCCGGGCAAGTTGGAAATCGCTCCCACCAAGCCGCTGGTGACGGCCCGGGATCTCTCGCTCGCGTATTCGCCCGGCGTCGCCATTCCCTGCCTGGAAATCGAACGTGATCCCAGTGCGGCCTTTGACCTGACGTCGAAGGGCAACACCGTGGCCGTGATCTCCAACGGCAGCGCGGTGCTCGGTCTCGGCAACCTCGGCGCCCTGGCCTCGAAGCCCGTCATGGAGGGCAAGGCCGTCCTGTTCAAGCGCTTCGCGGACATCGACGCGATCGATATCGAGGTGGACACCGAAGACGTGGACGAGTTTGTCCAGACCATTCGGACGGTTGCCCGCAGCTGGGGCGGGATCAACCTCGAGGACGTCAAGGCGCCGGAGTGCTTCATCATCGAGCAGCAGCTGTCAGCTGCACTCGATATTCCCGTCTTTCACGATGACCAGCACGGCACGGCGATCATCGCGGTTGCCGGGCTGCTGAACGCGCTCGATTTGACCGGTCGGACCCTCGAGAATACGCGCATCGTCATCAACGGCGCCGGGGCGGCGGGGATCGCGTGCGCCGAATTGCTCCAGGCCATGGGGTGCCAGCCGGGCAGCACAGTGCTCTGCGACCGCTCCGGTGTCATCTACCAGGGTCGGGACGGGGTCAATCAGTGGAAGTCCGCCCATGCCGTCCGCACCAGCGACCGCACGCTTGCGGATGCCCTGAAGGGGGCGGACGTGGCGTTCGGGTTGTCGGCCAAGGGAGCGTTCACCGCGGACATGATGCGGTCGATGGCCGCGAAACCGGTCGTCTTTGCGATGGCCAATCCGGACCCGGAGATTCGGCCGGAGGACCTCGCCGAGGTGCGGAAAGATGCGATCGTCGCGACCGGCCGTTCCGATTACCCGAACCAGGTCAATAACGTTCTGGGATTCCCGTACATCTTCCGGGGCGCGCTCGACGTGCGGGCCTCGACGATCAACATGGAGATGAAGATTGCCGCGACCGAGGCCCTTGCGGCGCTTGCGCGCGAGGACGTCCCCGACGAGGTGGCGGCGGCCTATGCCGGCCGGACCCTGCGCTACGGTCGGGAACACATCATTCCCAAGCCATTCGATCCGAGGCTGATCACGCAGATTCCGCCGGCGGTGGCCCAGGCGGCCATCGCCTCCGGCGTTGCCAACCGCCCAATTCGCGATGCAGTCGAGTACCAGCGCACCCTGGCCACGCGGCTCGACAGGACGGCGTCATTCATGCAGGTACTGGGTGACCGGGTGCGCGCCACGCCGCGGCGCATGGTGTTTGCCGAGGGGGACGAGAGCCGGATGATCCGCGCGGCCGCGCGCTGGCGGGACGAGGGCTACGGCACCCCGGTGCTCGTGGGCAACGAAGAGCGCGTGCTGGCGAGCATGGACCGGTTGGGCATCCGGTCGGCCGTCGGCCTGGAAATCCTCAATGCCGCCGTCAGCAAGCGTACCGACGCCTATACGGACTTCCTGTACGGGCGCCTCGCCCGCAAGGGCTACCTGAGGCGCGACTGCCAGCGGCTCGTCAACCGCAACCGCAACGTGTTCTCCGCCTGTGCGGTCGCGCTCGGCGACGCAGATGCGCTGGTTACCGGCACCACCCGCAATCAGTATTCGGCGCTGGCCGACATCCGCCGGGTCATCGATCCGCCAGCCAACGGCGAGATCTTCGGTCTCTCGATCGCGGTGACCGGGGGGCGGACGCTGTTCATCGCCGACAGCACGATCCATGAGACGCCGACGCCGACCCAGCTTGCCGAGATCGCGATTGGCGCGGCGTCGACGGCGCGCCGCTTCGGCCATGAACCGAAGGTCGCATTGCTGTCGTTCGCAAACTTCGGTCAGCCCATGAGTCCGGAAACCGAGCGGGTGCGACGGGCGGTCGAGATCCTGGACGAGCGCGAGGCCGATTTCGCCTACGACGGCGAGATGGCGCCGGATATCGCGTTGCGCACCGACCTGCAGGAGCATTACCCGATCTGCCGATTGGACGGGCCGGCCAACGTGCTGGTCATGCCGGGGTTGCACGCCGCCAGCATTGCCGTCCACCTGTTGTGCGAGACAGGCGGGTGCCAGATCCTCGGTCCGATGTTGACGGGCCTGACGCATTCGGCGCAGATCACGCGGATGGGTGCACGCGTGTCGGAGATCGTCACGGCCGCCATCCTGGCGGCGCACGGGGTTGTGGACGGAGACTAGTTCGGGAGCCGCAGCTCCGTGCCGATGGCCGAGGTATTCCGAGCAATACTGCGTACCGCCTCGCCGCCGGGCGTGGTGCTGCTGGGGGCGGTCGCCACGGCGCAGCTGGACTGGCAGGTCGCTTTCGCAGTTTGGGGCGCCACGCTCGTGCTCGGTGTCGGTGTTGCCCTCCTGGAGGTTCGCGATTCCCGCCGGCTGGTCCGGTGGGTCCGGGCCGTGCGCGACGGAGATTCAGGAGCGCAGGCGGAAGTCTTCGGCGGAAGTTTTCGCGAGCTTTCCCGGCACCTCGGTCAGCTGGAATCCGAAGTGGGCCGCATCCGGTCCGGTGCCGCCGACCGTGACCGGTTCCTAGACGGACTCCTGCTAGCGCTGCCGATGGCGGTGCTGACGCTGAATCCCGACGGCAGGGTGACCTTCGCCAATGCCGCCGCAGCGAAACTGTTCCAAAAGGCCCCGCCCGGCCACGCGCTCCCCGAGCTCACCCGGGTGCCAATCTGCCTGCAGGCGTTCGACGCGGCCGGGCGTGAACGTACGGTGCAGACGGTCCAGTGCCGCCTTCCGGCTCAGGACGGCAGCCTGTACCAGGTGTCGGTGCATCCGTTCGAGGCGGATGTCGGGGAAGTACCGCGCCGGGTCATGATTTGCCTCGAGCTCGCCGATTCCACACCCCGCGAGACGGCCCGGACGACGTTCCTCGCCAACGCCAGCCACGAGTTCCGGACGCCGCTGACGGCAATCCTCGGCATGGTGGAAACGTTGCAGGGGCCCGGGCGCGACGACCCCGAGGTGCAGACGCTCTACCTGGATCGGCTCGGCAAGCAGGCGAGCCGGATGGTGACGCTGGTCGACGACATGATCCATCTGTCGGCCGTCGAGATGAGCGAGGCATTGCCGCCCGACGGCCGAGTGGATCTGGTTCCGCTGGCCCGCGAGGTGACGGAGGACCTGACGTGGCAGGCCGCAGTCCGGTCGATGCAGGTCAAGGTGGAGGTGCCGCCCGACCCGGTCGAAGTCACCGGCGATGTCGACCAACTTCGCCAGCTGCTGACCAACCTGCTCAGCAACGCGATCAAGCATGGCAGGGAGAGCGGGAGCGTTCGCGTCGAGGTGGGTCCGAAGCCGGCCCGGATCACGGTGACCGATGACGGCGAAGGCATTCCGCCGGGCGAAACGGAACGCGTGTTCGAGCGGTTCTACCGATCCGCCCAGGCCCGCAACCGGCGCATCCCCGGCCACGGGCTGGGGCTCGCAATCGTGAAGCACGTTGCCCGCCGACACGGGGCCGCCCTTGATGTGCAGAGCGAACCGGGCGTCGGCTGCGCGATCAGCGTGACATTCGAGGGCCTGCCGCCGCCGCTCGAACCGACTGTCACATAATCTTCGTATTCCCTACACAATTGGTGATGACGGCATCCCGTACCAATGGCGGAAACGGGGCCGGTGCTGGCCCCGCATCCGCTCCAGGAGCATTCCGCACCATGCACACTCGTCTCGTCGCCGCAGTCTTCGTCGCCGGCGCCGTAGCCGTCGCAGCGGGTGCCGCTCAGGCACGCGACCAGATCAACATCGTCGGATCCTCGACCGTCTACCCCTTCGCGACCGTGGTCGCGGAGAACTTCGGCCGGGGATCGGACTTCAAGACCCCCAAGATCGAATCCACCGGATCCGGGGGCGGCATGAAGCTCTTTTGCGCCGGCCTCGGAACCGACCATCCCGACATCACCAACGCCTCTCGCCGCATGAAGGGCAGCGAGCTTGAGAAATGCCGCGCGAACGGGGTCCAGGACGTCGTCGAGATCAAGATCGGCTACGACGGCATCGTAATCGCCAACGCCAAGACCGCCCCGGAGATGCACATCACGTTGCGCCACCTGTTCCTTGCCCTGGCGAAGCAGGTACCGGAAGGCAATCAGGAAGGCGGCAAGCTGGTCGACAATCCGAACCGGACGTGGGCGGACGTCGACCCTGCCCTTCCCAACGTTGCCATCGAGGTGCTGGGCCCGCCACCGACCTCCGGCACGCGCGACGCCTTCAACGAACTCGCGGTCGAGGGCGGATGCAAGACGTTCCCGGCGCTGCAGGCCATCAAGCAGGAAGACAAGAACCGCTACAAGGCGATTTGCCGGGGTATCCGAGAAGACGGGGCCTACATCGAGGCGGGCGAGAACGACAACCTGATCGTGCAGAAGCTGGCCGAGAACCCCAACGCCTTAGGCGTCTTCGGCTTTTCGTTCCTCGACCAGAACCGTGACGCCGTGAAGGGCGCATCGATCGACGGGGTTCCCCCCGAGTTCGAGAACATCGCGACGCGGGCCTACCCGGTGTCCCGGCCGCTCTACTTCTACGTGAAGAAAGCGCACGTTGACGTGATCCCCGGAATCCGCGAGTACATTTCCGCCTTCACCAGCGATGACGCCTGGGGCGACGAGGGCTACTTGACCGACCGCGGCCTGATTCCTCTCCCGACCGACGAGCGGACGAAGTTTGGCGACGATGCCGCTAATCTAGCTCCGCTTGAGAGCCTCTGATCGCAACCTGGACAGGGGCGGCCCAGGCTTTCGCGACGCGCCTATCGTTTCCCATGTTGCTGTCGTACCTCCCTCTCCTGATCATCGCCCTGTTCGGCGTCGGCGCGTTCTACGCCTCGCGCGCGCGAATCAGCGCGGCGCCGCAACGGGCGTTGCCGGGACTTCCGGGGCACTACGGTTGGTACGGGACGCTCTGGACGGTGGTGCCGGCCGCCCTCGTCTATGCGGTATGGACCATCATCGACGACCAGGTCATCCGCAATATCGTCCTCTCCGACTTTCCGGAACTGTCGGGTGCGGCGGCGACGCTGCTCTACGTTTCGATCGAGAATGCCGCCGCGGGCGTGATGACCGACGATGTTCCAATGGCGTCGGTGGAACTGCTGCTGAACCTTGAGAATCTCAGCGCAGCGGCGCGCTTCGCCTTGGTAACGGCAGTTTCCGTTCTCGGTTTCTTCTGGGGCTGGCGGCGAATTCGCCCGGAGCTGACGGCCCGCGACCGGGTCGAGACCGCGCTGCTCGTCGCGCTGTTCATTGCGTCGATCATCGCGATCCTGACGACCGTCGGGATCGTGCTGTCCCTGGTGGTCGAAACCTTCCGGTTCTTCCAGCTGGTCTCGCCGTTCGAGTTCTTCTTCGGTCTTGAATGGTCTCCGCAGATCGCCCTGCGTGATGACCAGGTCGCCGCATCCGGTGCCTTCGGGGCCGTGCCGGTGTTCGCCGGTACCCTGCTGATCACGGTCATCGCGATGCTGGTGGCCGGCCCGATCGGCCTGATGTCGGCCATCTATCTCGCGGAGTACGCCCACCCGCGGGTTCGCGCCGTGATCAAGCCGCTGCTCGAAATCCTCGCCGGGATCCCAACCGTCGTGTACGGGTTCTTTGCAGCTCTCGTCCTGGCGCCGAGCATGCGCAACCTGGGTGTGGACCTGGGGCTCACCATCTCCTCGGAAAGCGCGCTGGCGGCAGGACTGATCATGGGGATCATGATCATCCCGTTCGTGTCGTCGCTCTCCGACGACATCATGACCGCGGTGCCGATGTCGCTTCGCGAGGGTTCGTACGGCCTTGGCGCCACGGCGTCGGAAACGATCAAGCGCGTGATCCTGCCGGCCGCCACCCCGGGAATCGTTGGCGGCTTCATGCTGGCGATCTCGCGTGCCATCGGCGAGACCATGATCGTGGTAATGGCGGCGGGACTGGCGGCCAACCTGACGGCGAATCCCTTCGAGGCCGTGACGACGGTCACCGTGCAGATCGCCACCCTGCTGGTCGGTGACCACGAGTTTGATTCCGAGAAGACCATGGCGGCATTCGCACTGGGGCTCACGCTGTTTTTCGTGACCCTGGCCCTCAATGTGGTCGCGCTTCGGGTCGTCCAGAAATACAGCGAACGGTATGAGTAGCTCCGTTCCCACGACGATCAGCTCCCAGGCGGCAGCCAATCGGCTGCTGTTGCGGCGCAAGCGGGCCGAACGCCGGTTCCAGCTGTACGGAATCCTCGCCATCTCCGCCGCGGTGGGGTTCCTGGTCGTGTTTCTCGCGAGCATCGTCAGCCGCGGTTACATGGGCTTCGTGCAGACCGAGGTCCGGCTGACGATCAACTTCGAGCAGGAACTGGTCGAGGCCGGGAGCTACCGGAAGATCCTGCGCACCAGTCTGGCGGAACTGTTTCCCGAGGCCGGCAGTTCGCGGGCGGAGCGCCGCGCACTGGCGGGACTGGTGAGCGCGGGCACGGTGTTCGTCCTGCGGGAGACCGTCGAGGCGGACCCTGCCATCGCCGGTACCGTGCGGGACGTATGGGTGCTGGCATCGGACCCGGTCGACCAGTTCCACAAGGGACGCATCGACGCCTCACTGCCGGAAGAGGAGCGCCCGATCTCGGACGCCTCTCTTGCCCGCATCGCCGCGCTTGAACAGGACGGGCGCATTGCGTTGCGCTTCAACCGAAGCTTCTTCTCCCGCGGTGACAGCCGCAATCCGGAGGAAGCGGGGATTCTCGGTGCCATTGTGGGTTCCGCTCTGGCACTGGTCGTGACTCTGGTGGTGTCGTTCCCGATCGGTGTGATGACGGCCGTGTATCTCGAGGCGTTCGCGCCGCGGAATCGGATTACCCGGCTGATCGAGATCAACATCAACAATCTGGCGGCCGTGCCCTCGATTGTTTTCGGGCTGCTCGGCCTCGCGGTATTTCTGAATGTGTTCGGACTGCCGCGATCGGCGCCGATCTCCGGTGGTCTGGTGTTGAGCCTGATGACGCTGCCCACCATCATCATTTCCTCGCGGGCGGCCATCCGGGCGGTACCGCCGTCGTTTGCCGAAGCGGCGATCGGGCTGGGCGCGAGCCGGGTCCAGGCCATCTTCCACCACGTGCTGCCGGTGGCGGCCCCGGGCACGCTGACGGGCGCCATCATCGGCATGGCCCAGGCGCTTGGTGAGACGGCGCCGCTCCTGATGATGGGTATGGTGGCCTTCGTCGTGGAGGTCCCGGGTGGATTCACCGACCCGTCCACGGTGCTGCCGGCCCAGGTCTACCTGTGGGCCGACAGTCCGGAGCGCGGCTTCGCCGAGAAGACCGCGGCCGCGATTATCGTGCTCCTCGGGTTCCTGCTGGTCATGAACGGGCTCGCGGTCTATCTCCGTCGGAAGTTCGAAAAGCAATGGTGAACGCTGGTACGGCTTCAAGCCCGCAGCCCAAACTGGTGGCCCGGGAGGTGTCCGTCTTCTACGGCGAGAAGCAAGCGGTCTTTGACGTCGATCTGGACATCATGCCGCGCGAGGTCACCGCGTTCATCGGCCCTTCCGGATGCGGAAAGTCCACCTTGCTCCGCTGTTTTAACCGCATGAATGACCTGATCGAAAACTGCCGGATCACGGGAAGCATGCTGCTTGATGGTGGTGATATCGCCGGCTCCGACGTCGATGTCGTCCAGTTGCGGACGCGGATCGGCATGGTGTTCCAGAAACCGAATCCCTTCCCCAAGTCGGTCTACGACAATGTCGCCTACGGGCCGCGGCTCCATGGCGTGGCGCCGACCCGGAGCGAGCTCGACGAACTCGTCGAGACGAGCCTGCGGCGGGCCGGGATCTGGGACGAGGTCAAGGACCGGATCGACCAGCCCGGGACCAGCCTGTCGGGCGGTCAGCAGCAGCGCCTTTGCATCGCCCGGGCGATCGCCATACGTCCTGACGTGCTGCTGATGGATGAGCCGTGTTCGGCGCTTGATCCGATCGCCACCGCGACGATCGAGGAGCTGATCGACGAACTCAAGTCCGAGTACACGATCATCATCGTGACCCACAACATGCAACAGGCAGCCCGCGTTTCGCAAAGGACCGCCTTCCTGAATTTGGGCCGGTTGATCGAGTTCGACGAGACGCAAAAAATCTTCACCAATCCTTCCGAACCGTCGACCCAGGACTACATCACGGGTCGCTTCGGATAGCCTCAGGAGCCACGCATGCCTGCCGAACATACGGTCAAAGCCTTCACCGAGGATCTCGACAAGATCGAGCGCAGCCTGCTCGAGATGGGCGGCTTGGTGGAGGCCCAGATTGCGCGCGCCGTCACGGCGGTCGCTCAGCGCGACAGCGAGTCGGCCCCGCGGATCATCGAGCAGGATTCAGAGATCGACCGCTACGAGCAAGACATCCAGGACCAGGTCGAACGGCTGTTTGCGCTCCGCCAGCCGGTCGCACAGGATCTCCGCATGACGATCTCGGCGATCCAGATCGCGGGCTATCTGGAACGTGCCGGGGACCTCGCAGCCAGCATGGCGCGACGATCCATCGTCCTCTGCGAGACGAGGGAGGTGCCCGGGCTCTATGCGCTACCGAAACTGGGAGACGCCTCGCACACGATGCTCAAGGATGCGCTCGATGCCTACCGCGACCGTAACGTCGACCAGGCGAAGTCGATCCGGCATCGCGACCGGGAGCTCGACGACATGTACGTCGCCCTGTGCCGGGAACTCCTGACCCACATGCTGGAGGACCCGCACCGCATCACGCCGGGCGTCCACCTGCTGTTCGTGGCCAAGAATCTCGAACGCATCGCGGACCACGCGACCAACATTGCCGAGCTCGTGGACTACGTGACGACCGGGACCCGGGCGTCGGAGGACCGTCCCCGGGGGCGGGGTTTCCTCATGGAGGGCGCGCCGTCACCTGACGATCCGACATGACCCACCGCGTTCTGGTCGTCGAGGACGACGACGAGATTCGTGACCTGATCCGTTACAACCTGGTGGCCGGCGGCCTGGAAGTCGACGAAGCGGACGACGGCGCCCAGGCGCTCGACATGCTTCGCAGGAACCTGCCTGACCTCGCGGTGATCGACTGGATGCTGCCCACCGTGTCGGGCGTGGACATCTGCCGCGCGGTTCGGCGCGAGCCGTCAACCAGCAAGCTCCCGATCCTGATCCTCACCGCCCGCAAGACGGAGAAGGACATGCTGCAGGGGTTCTCCGGCGGCGCGGACGACTACATGGTGAAGCCGTTTTCGACGGCGGAGCTGCTGGCGCGGGTGCGCGCACTCCTGCGGCGCAGCCGCCATGCCTCCGACGAGCACGAGGAATCGTACTTCTACCACGATCTCGAATTGAGCCCGGTGACCCATCGAGTCAGTCGGGCCGGCCGGCGGGTTCACCTGGGGCCGACCGAATTCCGCTTGCTGCGCAAGCTGATCGAGGCTCCGGAGCGCGTGTTCACGCGCCAGCAATTGCTCGACTCGGTGTGGGGCGAGAACATCTATGTCGAGGAGCGCACCGTCGACGTGCACGTCCGGCGGCTGCGAAAGGCCCTCAACGAAGGCGGCGGCCCGGACCTGATTCGGACGGTGTGGGCCACCGGCTACGCGCTGGACGTCGACAACACGTAGTTCGGGCCCGGCCCGCCTCTCCGGCCCTGGCGCCACCGGCGCCTGTTGATGCACGCCGCCGCCGTCAGGCCGAGCCGCCGTCCGCTATCGGCATGCGCCCCCGGGTCGGCAGCTGCGTCATTGCCGCTGGCTGGCCGGCGGCCGTTGCAATTCCGACAACAAATTGGAATGGTGCGGTCCGCCTTTGACTTCGGTACGGCGTTTCCCAGCGAGTTGTTTCAGGAGGTCCGCACATGCGGAATGCAGTCCTATTTGGCTTGGCGGGGATCGCCGTCGGCGTATTGATCATGTACTTCGCGGGCCGCGACGGTGAACCGGTTTCCCAGACGGAGGAAGCCGCGCCGGCACCGGTCGTCGAGGACACCGTGCGCTGGAAGATGGCGAGCACGTTCGCCGGATCGCTCACGCAGCTGGGATCACTCGGTATTCGGGTTCAGGACCAGGTCGAAGCCGTCTCGGACGGTGCCGTGCAGATCAAGTTCTTCGATCCCGGCGCCCTGGTGCCGGCACTTGAGATCTTCGACGCGGTGTCCAGCGGCGGGCTCGACGCCGGCTGGTCGACGCCGGGTTACTGGGCCGGGAAGGTGCCTGCGTTACAGCTCTTTGCGGCGGTTCCGTTCGGGCCGCCGGCCAACGAGTACATGGCCTGGTTCTACTTCGGCGGCGGCAAGGAGATGTTCGAGGAGATCTACGCCCGGCACAACATCCGCGGCATCCTGTGCGGCGTGATCCCGCCGGAGGCGTCCGGCTGGTTCCGGCAGCCGATCGAAAGCGTGGGCGACCTGCAGGGCCTGAAGATGCGGTTCTTCGGCCTGGGCGCGAAGGTGATGGACCGGGTCGGCGCCTCCACGCAGCTGCTGGCGGGCGGCGACATCTTTCCGGCCCTTGAATTGGGAACCATCGACGCGACCGAATTCTCAATGCCGGCGATCGACTTGAACCTCGGTTTCTACCAGGTGGCCAAGCACTACTACTTCCCCGGCTGGCATCAGCAGTCCACGAACTTCGAGCTGATGATCAACATGGATCGCTGGAACAGCATTTCACCGCTCCGGCAGACGCAGATCGAAACGGTCTGCGGGGACAATTTCCGGCACTCGATCGCGGAAGGCGAAACCATCCAGATTGCAGCGCTCGAGGAACTGCAGCGCAAGGGCGTGACGATCCACACGTGGCCGGAAGACATGCTGGCGACGTTCCGCTCCGCCTGGGAGGAAGTCGTGGCAGCGGAGGCCGCGGCGAATGCGGACTTCGCGCGCGTCTGGGAGTCGCTAACGACGTTCCGGGAGCGGTACAAGCTCTGGCGGGATCTCGGCTACCTCTAGTCCGTATCAGCGATCGGTCGCGACCGTGTTCTGCCCGGAGACGTCGCGACCGCGCACCTGGTACAGGTCCCGCTTCGCGAACTGGACGGCGCCCGATCGCTCTTCCAGGATCTTGCCGAGTTCACGGTCCCACACCGACGTCGTCGGCATGTAGCGGCAGACGAATCCGGCCCGCCGCCGGCCCGACCGGTTCGGCGCGCTGCCGTGCGCCAGGAAGACATCGTGAAAGGAGATCTGGCCGGCCTCGAGGACAATGTCGCGCGCGGTCGTGTAGTCGACCGACGGATCGCACAACTCCTCGTTCAGGGTGATGTCCTCGCCCTTGCGCCGGTGATGCTGGAGGATCTGGCGGCCGCGATGGGTGCCCGGAAGCACGCGCAGGCAGCCGTTTTCCGGCGAGGCGTCGTCGATTGCGATCCAGGCCGAACAGCTGGCAAGCGGGCGAATGGGCCAGTACTCCCCGTCTTGGTGCCAGGGCGTTTCCTTGCCCACGCTCGCGGGTTTCCCGAACACCGTGGAGCCCCAGAGCAGAAAGTCGGGCCCGATCAGCTGCTCCACCATGTCGAGCACCTCGGGAATGCGGGCGAATTCCAGCCAGGCGTCGTCGCCTTCGAGTCCCTGCGTGCCCGCCTTCCGGAGGTGCGGGCAAAACATGTTGTCGCTGGTCATGTGGCCGTTGGCGTCGACAAGCCTGTCGAGCGCCCTGCGCATCGCTTCGATGGTCTCGGCGGGCAAGCGCCAGTCGGCGGTGACGTGGCCGTCGCGCCGGTAGGCTTCCACCTGCCCATCTGAAAGTCCTGCCACGGCGTCCTCCCGCCAGCGCCGGCACCGATTCCGCCGCAACCTGGGCCGTCCGGACGCTGGTGTGGGAAGGTAGGTCAGATGCGCCGGCGTGCGCAAGCTCGGAAATCCCGGAAGCGAAGCGCCCGGCCGGCGTCTTCGGGCGGCGGCGTGGGTCCGGCTCGCCGTCTCGGTGGCGGGGCGTCGGGCGCAGTCTTAGGGGGCTGCCGGAGGCCTCGACTAGAGCCGGAGCTGGCCCGCCAACACGAGCGCGAAATCCAGCACGCCGCCGGCAAGGGTGCGGCCGGCTTCAGTCCTTGACGGCTGCCACCGCTGGCGTGGCGCCGACCGTCATGTCCGGCGCGACCTGTCGACGCCGTGCCCGGACCAGTGGCGGGCACACGTGCTCGTCGTGGTAGATCACCTGGCAGTCAAGGCAGTAGAAGCACTCGTCCATGCGGATCGAGCCGTTGGGTGCGATCGCGTTGATCGGGCACCGTCGCGCGCACAGCTGGCACGGGGAGCCACACTCGTCGCGGCGCTTCAGGGGATTGCGGATTCGCAACTTGCCGCCGATGGCCAGTGCCGCGCCGAGTGGGCAAAGAAACCGGCAGAAGAAACGCTCGATGAACACTCCTGCCACCAGCAGCCCGCCGGCATAGAGGACGAACGGCCATGCCCGGTCAAACCGCAGTGAAATGGCGGTCTTGAAGGGTTCGACTTCCGAGGCGATGCCCGCCAGGTCCATGTCGTGGAATGACAGTGCGACCAGGACGGCCAGGACCACGTATTTCACCGGCCAAAGCCACTGATGCGCCCGATAGCTCGGCACGAACTGCCGGATTCGCAGCGCCTGTGCCGCCTTGCCGAGCAGTTCCTGGAGCGCGCCGAAAGGACAGAGCCAGCCGCAGTAGATTCCGCGGCCAAACAGGAAGAACGTGACCAGGACGAACACCGCGAGAAGCACGATCAGGGGATCCGACAGCAGGACGGCGAGCCCGGTCTGGGAAACCGCCGACTGCAGCCATGTCAGGATGTTCAGAATGGTGACCTGGGCACCTGCGTACCAGCCCATCCAGACCAGCACGAAGCCGAGGAACCCGAGCCGGACCCACTGCAGCAGGACTGGCCTCCGGGACAACCGGCCATGCACTGCCAGGATGCCACTCAGGATCACCAGAGACGTCACGAGAATGGCGATGTTGACGCGCTGGGCGTCCCATGCGGCTACCCAGACCGGCGCGTCGTGATCAGCCGCGAGCACTTCGGTATTGGTCGGCAGAAGCACAAACTGGTCGTCCAGCATGTAATTCAGCCCGAACCAGGCCCCGTTGGTTCCCGCCTGATCCTCCACCAGCACTTCCAGCGTCCAGGGTTTGACCGGGTCGATACCGGTCTCGGCCGGGATCCAGTAGAGCCCGATCTCGCCGAAGTCCGGCTTGTCCGTTCCGTGGAGGAACCCGAGATAGCGATAGCGGTCCTTGCTGAGCTCGAAGGTCTGGCCTTCCTGCAGCAGGCGCAGGCGGCGAAACGGACCGCTCGACAGATGCCGTTCGCCATCGACGGAGTACGGACCGATCGTCATGATGCAAAGCATGAGATCGTTCGGGTTGCGCCCGCTGACGAAAAGGTCGTGCCACGTGTTCCCGAGCAGGTTCCGGCCAACCGTCGGCGTCAAGGCCGGGCCCGCGTAGATGTCCAGCAGCAGGTCCTCCGGGAACGGCGGGGTGGCGGCGCGGCTCGCGCGTTCGTTGGCATAGACGTAGAGATCGGCCGCACCCATGCCGCTGGCGGACAGATCGGGCTCCGCGACACCAGCCGCTGCGGCCGCGTCCTTCGAAATCCGGAGCCGCCCGATCGTGTCCTGGTCAACCAACGCGTCGAAACGCATGGGGTTGAACGTCACGATGTCGAGAACCGGCTGATCGTGCAGGCGGATGCCCTTGGCCCGGGCAACAATCCGGGCGGCTCGGAGGATCGCCTCGTTGAACAGTACGGCGCTGATCGTCGCCGAAGAGATACCGTCGATGGAGCCGGGCTCACTGGACTGGGTCAGCTGGACCCGTAGCGGCGCCCGAATGTCGACGTCGACGTACTGGCGCGCGAACCGGGGCACCAGGTCCTGCAGCATGATGAGGTCGATGATCGGTTCGCGGTGTGCGACCACCCGGGCCCCGGCGAGTGTCCCGTCGAGCCGCAGGCCGACGGCGATCAGGAACTCGAGCGACGAAAACCCGAGTGATTCCGTGATGTCCCGGGTTACAAACACGTACCCCTGCAGGACGCCGCCGGCCAATACGGGAGCCACGGGCGGCTCACTTTCCAACGGCTCGACGGTATCGGCGTCCGTGAAGAGTTCCTGCACCAGCTCAACTGACAGCCAGTCCGCGCCCAGCCCCGGGGTAAAGGCCTCTAAGGGCACGGGATAGGCCTCGCCCTCGGCGTATCCCTGGAGCTTCGTCGGCGTGGAATCGTCGGCGCGAACACCGCCAGGCAACGTGCTCAGGGCCGAGGCTGCGAGCAGAACTGCGTAGACGAAACGAAGTTCCCGCATGGACATGACTCCCGGTGCAGTCACGGACGCCGGTCTGAAACCCGCGAGGGGGTGGCACGGAGGAGCGCGTCAACGGTCCGCCGCCGTCCCGAACCATAGTCGTTCATCGGCCCGCTTGGGATGCTTTGTTCCTTGGGTACTGTGACTGGAGGCTCAGCCACGCCATGGCCGCGGTGCCAGTATGCTTGGACCCGCTACCCGGCACCTGCCGCCCCACGACGGACATTCAGGTGGCGAACGGGGAGGGTCAGGCCATGGCAACGGACCTGCTGTTTGGCATCCAGACCAACGGAATCAAACACACGCATGCCGATCCGATGCCGGAGATCGATACCCGGTTCCGGATGGTCCGGGACGCCGGCGTGTTCGACTACGTTGACAAGACCCCGGCGCCGGGCGAGGTGAGGGAGTTCCTGGCGGCGAGAGACCGGTACGGGATTCCGGTGCGGGCCGGCGGTTGGTTCTACACGTTGGGCCGCGATGAGGATCTGCTCGTCCACAATCTGGAGGTCGGTCGGGAACTGGGCTCGCTGGTGCACAACGTGCAGTTCCTGGCGAATCATGCCGACGGGCACGAGGTGACGGACGACGAAGTGGTCAGCGCCTGCTTGCGGGCTGCCGAGGCAGGAGACCGGACTGGCGTCACGCCCTGTTTCGAGGTTCACGTCAACATGTGGTCGGAGGACTTCCGTCGCGTGGAGTCCGTGGGGCGATCGGTCGAGTCGCGGGGCGTGCCGTTCAACATGACGCTCGACCACAGCCACGTGATCTTCAAGATCGACAACCCCGAGGAACAGGATGTCGGCGGCATCCGTGAGGCGGTGGCCGCCGGTGAAATCGTGCTGGATCCGTACGTGCCGGGGAACGTCTGCCAGCGCTGGATCGATTTCGGCTGGGTGCGTCACTGCCATGCCCGTGCCGCGGTTCCCAACAATCCGAAGAATCTCGCCGCGGTCGATGAGGACGGGAACCCCGGCCGGGGCATCCAGTACCCGTTCAAGCAGCCGGCACCGGGCGAATATCACGCCGAATGGCGGGAAGCTGCCCTGGAGCCCTGGAAGGAAGTCATCCGGGCCCTGCTGCGGCACCACGCGGCCGACGACGCGGCGACGCTTGGCCAGATTTCGACCGAGTTCATTCCCAACCTGGACTACGGCGAGGGATGTCAGTACTCGCTGTTCGAGCAGGCCATCGCCTGTGTGGAATGGATGCGCGCCACCTGGGCCGAACTGCGCCCGACCGCCCACTGAACGGCCGTTCCGGCTGGAGGATCCATGAAGATCACCGACGTCACCGTCACGCTGTTTCAGTGGGACGGCATTCCCGCCACGTCGTACAACCGCCACACCGGGATATTCGGCGGCACCAGCGAGATGGGGTTGGTGACGATCCACACCGACGAAGGGCTCGAGGGGCATGCGTTCCTGGGGTCGGCGCTCGACGGCGCGCACGCCGACGGCCCCGACTTCATCCGCCACCTGAAGCCGCTCTTGATGGAGCGAAATCCGCTCGACCGTGAACGGCTGTACGACGACCTCTGCCACCGGAACCGCGCCGTGGCCTGGCGCGCCATCGGTGCCGCGGACATCGCGCTGTGGGACCTCGCCGGGAAGGCGGCCGGGCTGCCCGTGCACCAGTTGATCGGCACGTATCGGCACAGCGTGCCGGCGTACGCGTCGTCGGCGCTGCTGCCATCGAAGGAGGCGTACGCCGAGGAAGCGGTACGGATCAAGGAGGCCGGGTGGGCGGCCTACAAGATTCACCCGCCCACACGCTGGGCGGAGGACATCGAGGTGTGCCGCGCCGTGCGGCAGGCCGTCGGGGACGGTTACCGGGTCATGCTGGATTCGACCTGGAGCTACTCGTTCCAGCACGCGATCCGCGTCGGGCGCGCCATCGAGGAACTCGGGTTCTACTGGTACGAGGATCCGCTTGCCGACGACGACATCTACAATTGCGTCAAGCTTCGGGAAAAGCTGAACATTCCCCTCATGGCGACCGAGTACTCGCCCGGCGGGTTCACGGCCTACGTCCCGTGGATCATGATGCGAGCGACCGACTACCTGCGCGGCGACGTGGCGGTCAAGGGCGGCATTACCGGCATCCTGAAGACCGCGCATCTGGCCGAGGCGTTCGGGATGAACTACGAGGTTCACCACGGCGGCAACTCGCACAACAACTGGGCCAACCTGCACGTGATCGCCGCCATTCCCAACACGGAGTTCTTCGAGGTGCTGCTGCCGGCGGACGCCCAGAAGTACGGCCTCGTCGAGGACCTGAGCCCGGACTCCGAAGGCCTCGTCCATGCGCCGAACCGGCCCGGGATCGGCGCTGAGATCGACTTCGATCTGATCGAACGCAAGCAGACCGCCGTCCTCAGCTGAGCCCTGGACCGGTTGCGGGAGCCGCGCGCAGTGGAAAGGTTCGTCCACATCGGTCTTCCCGGCCGGGTGGTGTATGGCCCCGGCGCGCTCAGCGACCTGGGGGAAGAGATCAGCCGGCTCGGAGTCTCCCGGGCCATGGTCTGCTGCACGCCCGGCCGACGTGCGGCGGCGGAAGAGCTGGCCGGGCGTTTCCGCGGACAGATCGGCACCGTCTGCGCCGAGGCCCGCCCGCACGTTCCCGTCGAGGTCGTCGCGGTCGCCCGAGAAGCTGCCCGGCAAGCCGCGGCGGACGGGTTGGTGGCCTACGGGGGCGGGTCCGCCATCGGGCTCGCGAAGATGATCGCCCACACGGCGGACATCCCGATCATCGCCGTCCCGACAACGTTCTCCGGCTCCGAGTCGACCAACCTGGAAGGCATGCTGGAAGACGGCGTGAAGCGGCTGCATCAGTCGGAGCGGATGCTGCCGGCGACCATCATCTACGATCCGGAACTCGTGCGCGGCCTGCCGCTGGAGGTTGCCATTCCAAGCGGCTTCAATGCGATCGCGCATGCCGTTGAGGCGTTCTACAGTCCCGGCGCCAATCCCTTTGCCTCGCTGCTGGCCGAAGAGGGGCTGGGCATGATGGCGCGGGCACTCGAGCGCCTGGCGGCCGATCCGCGCAGCCTGGACGGATGGGGCCTCGGCCTTCGCGCGGCCTGGCTATGCGGACAACCGATCGTCTCTGCCGGAATTGCGCTCCATCACAAGGCGGCCCACGTGGTCGGCGGGAGCTGGGGGTTGCCGCACGCTGATACGCACACGGCCCTCCTGCCCCACGCCATCGCGTACAACGCGGACGCCGCCCCGGACGCGATGGCCCGCATCAGCCGGGCGCTCGGTACCGCCGACACGCATCCGGCGAAGAGCATGTTCGACCTGATGCAGCGAGTGGGCGCTCCCGTGGCCCTGCGGGACCTGGGCTTTCCCGAAACGGGAATCGAACAGGCGGTCGCCATGATCCTCGCCGCCCCGTGCGAGAATCCGCGGCCGCTCGCCGCTCAACCACTGCGGATCATGCTCGAAAACGCCTGGCGGGGAACGGCACCCGCATCCGCGTGAGCGGGGCCGAGCGGTGACTGGCGTTCAGGCGGTAGCGGTTCCGGCGGCCAGGCGCGTCTGATCGAACACGATTTCGATCTTCACGCCGTCGGGGTCCACGATGAACAGCTGACGAAACCGTCCGTCGGGGGTCACGCGCTCGTCGAATGCGACGTTCTTTGCAGTCAGTTCGGCCTTCGCGGTTTCCGGCGAGCCCGCGCCGGCAATCGCGAAATGGTCGACTGCCCCGGTGGGGTTCTCCGCGGGCCGACCGGTCACCAGATGCACGACAGCGTGTCCGGCAAGCGCCAGCCAGGCCCCGTCGAACTTGAACGGGGGCCGCCAGTCCGCGAGCTCCAGTCCGAGCACACCGCGATAGAACGCAAGCGAAGCGTCAAGGTCACGGGTGCAAACGGTCACATGGTCGAGAGAGCGTAGCTCAACTGCCATACCGGCCTCCCAATCACAGGTCGGGGAGGCAAGCATAGTGCAAGCAGCAGGCAGTGGCGGCGGACGGAGTGCTCGGCTATACGGGTCCCTGTCGCTACCGGCAGTTCCCTTCCGAGTGAGTTCTATGCGCTTCATCGCCGCCTTGTTGCTGCTCGCCCCGACCCCGGCTCTCGCCGCCGAGGCGTCCGGCGGAATGAATCTTGGTCTCACGACAGCCCCAATCGGGTTGTTTGCGTTGGTGATTTTCGTCATCGCCTACCTGGTGGTCATGACGGAGGAATTCACCCACATCCGGAAATCCAAGCCCGTGCTGATCGGCGGCGCCGCGATCTGGGTCCTGCTGGCGATCGCCGCCCGGGAGACGGGTGCCGAGCAGCACGCGCTGCAGGACGCCTTCCGACACATGTTCATGGAATTCGCCGAGCTGTTCTTCTTCCTTCTGGTCGCGATCACGTACATCAATGCGATGACGGAGCGGAACGTCTTCGAGTGGCTGCGCGCCTGGCTCGTTTCCCGGGGGTTTGGCCTTCGGAAGGTGTTCTGGATCACCGGCATCATCGCCTTCTTCCTGTCACCGATCGCGGACAACCTGACCACTGCACTCGTGATGTGCGCAGTGGTGATGGCCGTGGGGAAGGGACAGCCCCGGTTTGTCGCCATCGCGGCTGCAAACATCGTGGTGGCGGCCAACGCGGGCGGCGCGTTCAGCCCGTTCGGCGACATCACCACGCTGATGGTCTGGCAGAAGGGTGTGCTGTCCTTCTGGGATTTCTTCGCGATCTTCGTGCCGTCAGCGGTCAGTTTCGTGATCCCGGCGGCGGTCATGCATTTCGCGGTTCCGGACGGGCATCCCACGGTCGAGTCGGACACGGTGCGACTCCGCCACGGCGCCCTGGTGATCGTCGCCCTGTTCCTGGGGACGATCTGCTTCACGGTGTCGTCCCACCAGTTGTTCCACGTTCCGCCAGCCTTCGGAATGCTGGCGGGCTTCGGCGTGCTCTGCTGGTTCAGCCTGCTGCTGCGGCGTCACGATGTCCGTCAGGCGCGCGACGGCGAGGACGCCTTCGACATTTTCAAGACGGTCGGCCGCGGCGAATGGGACACGCTGTTCTTCTTTTACGGGGTCCTCATGTGCGTGGGCGGGCTGGCCAATTTCGGCTATCTCGCCCTGTCCACCGAAGTGGTCTACGGCGGGCTGGGCAACACTTGGGCCAACTCGCTGGTCGGGGTCCTCTCCGCGATTGTCGACAACATTCCGGTGATGTTCGCGGTGCTGACGGCCTTCCCGGCCATGGATGAGGGACAGTGGCTGCTGGTGACCTACGCCGCAGGCGTCGGCGGCAGCATGATTTCGATCGGCTCGGCCGCGGGCGTTGCCCTGATGGGACAGGCCCGCGGGATCTACACGTTCTTCTCGCACCTCCGGTGGACGCCCGTGATCGCGGTGGGTTACGCGGTCGGGATCTGGGTGCACCTGCAGTGGAACGAGGCGCTGTTCGACCTCGTTCCGATTCCCTTGCCGTAGTCCGCAGCGAGCAGGGGTTGCGACACGGCGCTCGGTTGCTGCGCCGCGGCTCCCCGCTTCCCGGCGTCAAGGCGCGCTGGGTCAGGTTCAGTTCATGCAAGGACAGGCATGAATGGGACCAGCTGCGCAGCCAACCGTCCTGCCGCCGCGACAACGGCGTTGAAACAGTGCGTTACGGCATTTCGATGGACGATATGGAGGTGCCGGGCGCCCACTCGCACCTCAAGCATCGGTTCCGGCCAGGAACCGCATCATTCGGGGGGCCTGGTCACGGGGCCGCGCTGCGACACCTCTCCGCCGCACCGCCTCGGCGTCGATCCGCCGAGCGGGTACGGCACTCCGTGGGGCCCGGCATCGAACGCGGGATCCTGCGCCGGGACAGCGCCAGCAGGTAAGGGAGTGTCGGAGCGCCTGCCTCCGGCTGACTGCTCCATCGTTGCTCGGTCGGACCGCGCGCGGCGGCAATCCGATGATCATGGGTATTTGCTTGTATTCGCGTGTATTTTGCTCAAGTCGCACGAATTGTGCGACATTCAGCTGTTGGCGCTGCATTCGATCAACGGGAGCCCATTGGCATGGAGGCATACAGTTTGAGTCCGTTCCTTATTTTCGTCATCGCCGTGGTGGCCGTGATGGCCGTCATCGTGCTGTCGGGCGTCAAGCAGGTGCCGCAGGCCGAGCAGTGGACGGTCGAACGCTTCGGCCGTTACGTGCGCACCCTGCCGCCGGGATTGCGCCTGATCGTGCCGATCATCGACCGCATCGGGCAGCGACTGTCGATGCGAGAAACCGTGCTCGACATTCCCTCGCAGGACGTGATTTCACAGGACAACGCCACGATCACCGCCGATGGCGTTGCCTTCTTCCAGGTTGTGGACTCTCCCCGCGCCGCCTACGAGGTGCAGAACCTGAAGGGCGCCATGATCAACCTCGCGTTGACCAATATCCGAAGCGTCCTCGGCGCGATGTCGCTCGACGACATCCTGTCCAAGCGGGACGACATCAATGCCCGCCTCCTGCAGGTCATCGACACGGCCACCAACCCCTGGGGAGTCAAGGTGACGCGTGTGGAGATCAAGGATCTCCGGCCGCCAGCGGACCTGGTGGAGGCAATGGGGCGACAGATGAAGGCCGAGCGCGACAAGCGCGCGGAGGTGCTGCAGGCGGAAGGGGACAAGCAATCGGCCATCCTGCGTGCGGAAGGGCTCAAGCAGGCGGCCATCCTGGAGGCTGAGGGCCGACGAGAGGCGGCGTTCCGCGACGCGGAGGCGCGTGAGCGCGAAGCGCAGGCCGAGGCCCACGCCACCGCATCCGTATCCGCCGCCATCGCGGCCGGTGACATGAATGCGATCAACTACTTCGTAGCCCAGAAGTACGTGAACGCGATCGGTGACCTTGCCGCTGCACCCAACCAGCGGGTCGTGCTGTTCCCGGTCGAGGCTTCCAGCCTGATCGGCAGCCTTGGCGGGATTGCCGAGATCGCAAAGTCGGTGTTCGGCAGGGACGGAGGCAAGCCGTCGATGCCGGCCGAGGCAGTGCCCGTGGCCGCTGCTGCCGACGACTCGACGGAAACCGCGGCGCCGGCGCGGGCATCGGTGCCGAAGGCGGGCGACTAGGGACGGAACACGGTGGATGTCCTGATCGGGTGGCTATGGGCCATCGAGTTCTGGCACTGGTGGGCGTTCGGTCTCGCGCTGCTGGTGGTGGAAGCGTTCCTCACTTCGATGGTGCTGGTGTGGCCCGCCGCGGGAAGCTTCGTGGTGGGCATCATCGTCGCGTTCGTGCCCGACCTCGACTGGCGCTACCAGGTCCTGATCCTGGCCCTGACTTCGGGCGCCGCGGCCTTCGCATGGGAGTACTTGATCGGGCGGCGGCGGCCCCCGGCCAGCGACCGTCCCGACCTCAACGTTCGCACCGCCCAGTATCTGGGCCAGCGTGCGGTGCTCACGGACGCGCTTAGCGGTGGCCGGGGCCGGGTGGCGTTCGACGACAGCGTCTGGCAGGTCCGCACCGAGACGGGTGAGACACTCCAGGTCGGCACGGAAATCGAGGTGGTCGGGGCGGAAGGCCTGACCCTGCTGGTTCGTCGAGTTCACAAGTGACGGTGGGCGCGTGGCAGCCAGCGGTCATCGCGGCAGGTCACGGTCAACAGTTCACTTCCCGTGTCGGCTACCATGCCTCGGGCGGTTTGCAGCCGGCGGATGAGAGGCAACAGTGTGCGCCGGACGCGGTTTCTGATCCTGAAGTGGCTGTGGGCGAGAGGAGATCAGCAGGCGCGTAAGGCGATCCTGACCGTACTGGCCGCAATCGCTGCAACCATTCCATCGGCGCGCGGTCTTTCCCTGGAAGAAGCGTTCGTTCTGGCCGCGTCGGCAAATCCCACCGTGCGGGCGGCCCGCGAAGCAGCCAATGCTGACTACGCCGCGGTCTCGGTGGCCCGCGCCGCGTGGTTTCCCACGGTCCATGGGTTTGCCCGCGCCGACGCCGCCTACAACTGGCTGGATACGACTGCGGTCCAGGAAGGTGACAATGCGGGGTACTCGACCACGGGGCGGTTCACGCTCGGGCTCGTGTACAACCACAGCTTGTACCGTGGCGGCAGCGATACCGAGAAGCTGCGCCAAGCGCGCCGCACCGCGCGCCAGGGCATTGCGGCGGCACAGGACGTCCAGCAGAACGTACTGCTGCGCGTAGCCGTCACGTATCTGGATGCCCTCCTGGCCGAGCATACGGTCGCGTTGCGGGAGGAGGCGTTGGCCGCATTCGAGGAGCGCGCCCGGGAGGCCCGCGTCCTGTTTGAGGTGGGTGAGCGCACGCGGAGCGACGTCGCCCAGGCCGAAGCCGAGCGGGCGGTTGCCGCTACCGCAATTCTGTCCGCCCGCGCTCAACTTGCGATTGAGCGATCCCTGCTGGAGAAGCTGGTTGGCGCGCCGCCGGGTCGGCTCGAGCCCGCCGCCGAGCCGGATCCGATGGTGCTGCCGCCGACGCTCAACGACGCCCGCCGGGCAGCCGAGCACCTGGGACCGGCCGTGCGGGTGGCGCAACACGCCCTGCATGCGGCGGAGCATGCGATGCGTGCCATCCACGGCGAGGCCGGCCCGACGGTGGATCTCGTGGGGTCCATGTCGGTGACGAACAAGCACGATCAGGGCCAGCGCTTCTTCCTGCCGGGTGCTCCCCTGACGGGTCCGGATTCGGCGGCCCGGGAACGCAGGGCGGATATCAGCGCCGGCATCCTGCTGCGGATCCCGATCTACCAGGCCGGCGCGGTCAAGGGCCGTCTGAACCAAGCCAAGCGGATCTACCTGCAACGGCGGGAAGAATGGATGGCGGCGCGGCTGGAGGCTGTCCAGGAGACGGAGAGCGCCTGGTACAACCTGCAGACCGCACGGGAGCGCAGCGCGGCGATCATGACCGCGGTGACGGCATCGGAAACCGCACTTGAGCATATCCGGCACGAGGCGGAGGTCGGCAAACGCTCGCTACGGGAAGTGCTGGATGCCCAGCGCATTCTGGTTGAGCAGGAGATCGAGGCCCTGACGGCGGAGCGGGACCGGATCGTGGAGAGCTATCGCCTGCTGGAGGCCGTGGGCGGTCTCAGGATCGGAGACCTGCGGTAGCGGGGAGAAGGGTTGCATGGCGGCCGGGCGTACCTGCGGCGCGGGTCGCGGGCGGCCGAACCCGCGCCACCCGGCCGACCCAGCTGGAACTCCCCGTCATTCGATGCGGGGTGGATCAGCCGCACAAGGTGACCGGGGAACCGGTTCACACGTGAGCGCGTCGGCGGGTATGTATGTGCCTCGTTGGGCCGGACCGGTGGCGGGCGGCGCCACACCAGGGTGCCCGGGAGGAATGGAACGTGGCTGATGCGAAGCTGACCGAACCGGAACGTGCTGCCGCCCGTCACATGCGGGCGGCAGCCCAGTTGGTGGCGCACTACGTGGATGCCGCCGTGCGCGCCGGCACCAGCGCCGACGATATCGACGCCGCCTTGTCTCGCGTCGTGGCGGGGACGGTACTGGCGGAAATTTGGGTCACGGACGAAACCGGGAAGACCCAGTACAGCAGCACGCCGGGCACCGCCTTCACGTTTCCTGCCGATCCTGCGGTGCCAGGTCAGGCGGCGCCGTTCGCGATGCTGCTGACCCGACAGGCGGACCACGTCGAACAGGGCGTGCGACCCCGGGAGCTGGACGGCAGACGCATGATGTATGTCGGTGTCGCCGGAATCGATCGCCCGCGCATCGTTCAGGTCGGTTTGTCAGAAGCAGACGTCGCCACGTAACGACCTGTCTACCGCCACGCCGGCGGCGCGTTCGTCAGCTGGTTCGGGACGGGCGGCGGATTGCATCAGTGCTTGGAACCCCGGAGCGCCCGAGCGAGGCTCGAATAGCCGGGCTCCCGGTCCGGGTCCATCAGGCCGTGCCGCAACAGGAAGTCGATCAGCACCGGTCCGCAGTTGAACTTGAAGGAAGCGCCGTTCCGGAGCAGCTTGAGGACCTGCCGCCATGGCATCAGCGAAAAATCCTCTACTTCGCCGTCGAGATTGCGCGGCCGGATGCCTCGATGCATCGGCAGGTCGTACAGGAACAGCGTGTCATCCCGGAGGAATTCGCCCTCCTGGTGACAATATGCGAGTGCTCCGGTGGGGCGCGCGGCGTCCACCAGAGGAGATGCCAGGCCCGCCTCTTCCTGCGCTTCCTTCCTGAGCGTTTCGATTACCGTCATTCCGGATGCGATGCCGCCGGCGATGGTGTTGTCGAGCTGACCGGGCGCGATTTCCCGGTCGCGGGAGCGCCTGGGGATCCAGATCAAGGGTCCGTCCGCGTCGGCGACGTAACCGATCACGTGGACCCCATAGCCGGGGAATCCGAACGTAGGGAGCAGGGCGCGGTCACACTGTGCCAGCGGGTTTCCGCCGAACGGTCGCACCACGTCGAACAGTTCTCCGGTGGCCGCGCGTGCCAGCCCGGCCTCAGCCAGCGCGGGCAGCGCTTCGGCCAGCTTCCGCGTGCGCATGGCGGGGTCGTCACCGTTCCACAGCAGCACGTCGGCACCTCGCTGCAACCAGGGAAGGCGCTCGAGCAGGTACGGCGCGCGGCGGTGGTGAATGCGGCCGGCCAGCGTTCCATCGATGCGCAACGGGACGAAATCCCTGAGGTCTGCATTGGCGCAGGCGCTGATGATTGCCGGAAGCCCTCGCACGTCAGTCTCCCGGCGCGTACCTGCTGAACAGCCACAACGCTCCGGCCGCCATCACCACCGCAAACACGGCCCCCGCCATGTAGGGCCAGCTCGGGCCGACATGATGAAAACCGGCGCCTGCTACTGCCGGGCCGACGATCCGGGCGAACGCCGCCGCCGATTGCGCAAGGCCGAACGCCGCGCCGGCGCTGTTGTTCCGGATGGTTCCGGCGATCAGCGCAGCCAGCGCCGGATTGGCGAATCCCAGGCCGAACACCAGCGCGACAATGGACGGGACCAGGGCCGTCAGGTCGGAGCTGGCCGCGATGCCGGCCATGCCGAACGCCAACAGCACGATCCCGGTTCCGGTGGTTGCCGGGTTCCCGATCCGGCTGGCCACCCGTCCCACCAGCACACCCTGGACCAGGACGCCGAGCACGCTGGCACCGGCAAACAGGTAGCCGTTCTGGAGTGGCCCCCAGTGGAGCACCCGTCCCGACCACAGGGCGAATGTCGACTCCATGCCCGCAAACACGAGGGTCACGCCGAAATAGAGGAACACGAGGCCGCCGCAGAACCCGCCGGCAAAGGCGGGCAGGAGCCTGCGAACGGGGTTGCGGCCCGCTTCAGGCGTTTGCCGGCGCTGCGGTTCGCGCATGAAGACCGCGCCCGACACCACCGCCACGCCGGAAACGCCGATCGCTGCGAGCAACGGCGCCGAGAAATCCGCCGTCGCGGGATCCATTCCCGCCAGCAGGCCGCCGATGGCGGGCCCGGCCACGAAGCCGACCGACAGGGCGGCGCCAAACAGCCCCATGCCTCGCGTGCGGTCCTCAGGGGCCGTCACATCGGCGATGTACGCCTGGGCGACCGCCAGATTGCCGGCCATCGCGCCCGCGGCGGCGCGCGCGATGACCAGGTCGGTAAGGGACTGGGCATGCAGCAGCAGGAGATAGGCGCCGATCCCGCAGGCAAGCGTCGTGAGCAGTACTGGTTTTCGGCCCCATCGATCGGACAGCCCGCCCCAGAGCGGCGAGGTCACCAGCTGTGCCGCTGAGAACGTCGTCATCAGCAGGGCAATCTCTTGGGGGTTGGCGCCGTGGCTTTCCGCGTAGAACGGGAGCATCGGGATGATGATCCCGAACCCCATCATGTCGATCGCGACGATTAGCAGGACAACCGGCATGGGACGGCCCCCAGGCCGGGACAAACGCAGCTAGATGCGGCGGAAGTCGATGTACTTCTTGCGGCGCGCAGCAACCAGCGCGCGCGGGTCCTTGCCCTCCAGCGCTGTCACGGCCGTTTCCAGGTGCTGTCCCACCGACTTGAGGACGGCTTCCGGCTTCCGGTGGGCTCCGCCCACAGGCTCGGGGATGACGGTATCGACCACGCCGAATGATTTCATGTCGGCCGCGGTCAGGCGGAGCGCCTCGGCAGCGGCGTCGGCCTCGTCGTTGGTGCGCCAGAGGATCGACGCGCATCCTTCCGGAGAGATCACCGAGTACACGCTGTTTTCGAGCATCAGGACCCGGTCGGCGGACGCAATGGCCACCGCGCCGCCGGAGCCGCCCTCGCCCACGATGACGCTGATGATGGGCACCCCGACGGACAGGCAGGTCCGGATCGCCTGCGCGATCGCTTCTGCCTGACCGCGTTGCTCGGCTCCGACTCCAGGATACGCGCCGGCAGTGTCGACGAAGCTGATGATGGGCAGCTGGAAACGGTCGGCGAGCCGCATCAGGCGCACGGCCTTGCGATAGCCTTCCGGTCTGGCCATGCCGAAGTTGCGGCGCACCCGCTCGGCGGTCTCTCGTCCCTTCTCGTGCCCGAGCACCACGACGGAACGCGATCGGAAACGTCCGAGACCACCGACCATCGCGGGGTCCTCGCCGAAGCAGCGGTCGCCGGCCAACGGCTGAAACTCTTCGATCAACGCCTCGACGTAGTCGAGCATGTGCGGTCGG
Source organism: Alphaproteobacteria bacterium (assembly GCA_022819905.1). Lineage (GTDB taxonomy): Bacteria > Pseudomonadota > Alphaproteobacteria > TMED109 > TMED109 > VXPW01. Next base: position 68,215 of record JAJEGJ010000052.1, on the reverse strand, counting down.
TCCGGGTGCCGGGCGACCTGTGTCAGTTGCCAGGGCGTGAGCTTGGCATAGGTCTGCTGGAGGAGGAGCTGCGCCTTGGATTGCAGGCGCCCCACTTCCTCCACGATGTTGAGGTCGCTTTCGCCGCTCAGATGGCGAAGCTCGCGAATCTTGCCTTCGAGTTCGGCGATCGGCCCTTCAAAGTCGAGGAAGTGCTGCATCGGAGTTGCCGTCAGCCCGCCGATCCGCGGATCTGGTCCGCCTTTCTGACCAGGTTCTCGGCCTGCTTGATCGACGCGATGTCGATCATTCGGCCGTCGAGTGCCACCGCCCCTGCCCCTTCGCGTTGTGCCTTGTGCATTGCCTCGAGAATTCGCCGTCCCTGGGCGACGTCCTGCTCAGACGGGCTAAACAATTCGTTGGCCAGCGGTACCTGGGAAGGATGGATGGCCCACTTTCCTTCGCAGCCGAGCACGCCTGACCGGTTCCCCTGCGCGCGATAGCCGTGCGGATCCGAGAAATCGCCAAATGGCCCGTCGATCGGGCGAAGTCCAGCTGCCCTGGCTGCCACCACCAGCCGAGATATCGCGTAGTGCCACATGTCACCCCAATGGTAGGCGCGTTCCTCGCCCTCCAGCAAATCGGTGAGGACGCCGTAATCCGGGTGCGGCCCCCCGATGCTGGTCGTGCGGGCGCGGGTCGAGGCTGCGTAGTCGGCGACGCCGAAGTGCAGCGACTCGTTTCGCGGTGACGCCGCGGCAATCTCGTCCACGTTGGCCATGCCCTGCGCCGTTTCAATGATCAGTTCGAAACCGACGGGCTTGGTCCGGCCCTTCGCTTGCTCGACCTGCGACACCAGCACGTCCACGGCGTAGACATCGGAAGCATTGCCGACCTTCGGGATCATGACCAGATCCAGCCGATCCCCGGTCTGCTCGAGCAGGTCGATGACGTCACGATACATGTAACCGGTATCGAGTCCGTTGACCCGCACCGAGACGGCGCGGTCACCCCAGTCGACATCGTTGAGGGCGGAGACGACGTGCCTGCGGGCCTGGTCCTTGTCGTCCGGGGCGACGGCGTCCTCGAGGTCGAGCACCACGATGTCCGCGGCCGACCTCGCCGCTTTCTCGAACAATTCGGGCCGGCTGCCGGGAACGGACAATTCGCTGCGGTTCAAACGGGCGGTGGCCTGCTCGACGATCCGAAAGCTCATAGGGGTCCTTTTGTCCGCGCATCCGTCGTCCCGTCGGCACGGTGCGGAGCTGCGTGCTGCCGCGCCAGCGGGTGAGCGGCCAGCGCACGGCGAACGGACTCGTCGACGACGTGCGTGTAGATCTGCACGGTCGAGATGTCTTCATGGCCCAGCAATTTCTGCAGGGTACGAAGATCGGCGCCCCGGGCAAGCATGTGGCTCGCGAATGCATGCCGGAGCACGTGCGGCGAGATGCGGGAGGGGGCGATGCCGGCGCGGGCCGCGAGCTCCTTCAGCGACTGGGCCAGGCGTTGGCGGGTGAGGTGGCCGCGACCGGAGGGAAACAGCCAGCGGGCGGGCGCTGCGGAAGACCTTCCGGCGTCCCGGACCTCCAGCCACGCCCGAATCGCGTCCCGGGCCGGCTCTCCAAGCGGCAATCGCCGTTCCTTGTTGCCTTTCCCGACAACGGTGAGGGCCGAGAGGTCAGGCGCCAGCGCGGCGAGCGGAATTCCGACCAACTCCGATACGCGGAGGCCGGTGCCGTAGAGGAGTTCAAGGGCCGCCTGGAGGCGGAGTCCGCGCGGACTCGAGTCGGCCGCCGCCGTCTCGAACAGCCGCTCCACCTCGGCCTCGTCCAGCACCTTGGGCAACGTGCGCGCCCGCTTGGGAAACCGCAGCGTTTCGGCCGGGTTGTCGTCGCGGAGACCCTCGGTCAGCAGGAAGCGGTAGAACTCGCGGATGGAAGACAGGTGGCGTGCCTGCGTGCGGCGGGCGAAGCCGCGGGCGGCGAGCAGGCCCAGGTAATGCCGGAGATCGGCCGCGGTCGCGGCTTCGAGAGTGGTCGCACGCGCCTCCAGCGCACGCTCCAGCCGACGGAGGTCGCGCGCGTAGGCATCCTGCGTATGGGGTGAGGCTTGCCGCTCCGCCGCCAGCATGTCGACAAAGAGCGCAACCCGGTCCGGTGCCCGCGAGAGGGCGGTCAGATGACGGCCTCCAGCGCGATCGCCCGCGCATCGTCGGTGAGGCCGATCGCTCGCAGGCTCCGGATGGCGGCGTTCAGGGTCAGCGGGTCGGCGGCGGCCGGACCGCCGGAGCCGAGGATCGACAATACGAACAGCACGGTCTCCGCCGTCCGCGAGTTCGCCACCGCATCCCGCAGCTGGTACCGGGCTGGTGCACTCGGGATCGTGGCGGTGGTTCGCACCGAGGCGTCGCCGAGCAGCGTCACCCAGGACCCTCGCGGGACCGGCACATCCATGGCTTCCAGCACGACCAGCAGCCGGCTCAGCTGGTTGGCATGGTCATCCGGCGATCCGGTTACCGGGAGCGTGGCCCGGACGTCCTCGCGCGGGAACACCTCGAACGGCTCGGGTATCGGCCTGCCCGCCAGGGCCAGGGCCGGGAACAGGGAGTAGAGCTGGCCCGACGTCATGAAGTCGAGGTCCGCGGAACTCGCCAGCATCCGGACCCACTCCTCGGCTTCTGCGTGGCGGTCGCCGGCAAGGAGCGCCCGGGCGGCGGCCACCGAGAACCAGGCGAGATCCTGCCGGGGCTTCACGGTGGCGGTGACCGCCCCGGTCACCTGAGCCATCACCGTGAAGCCTGGATCCGGGTCGGCCCGGTCCCAGAGCAGCCGGAGGAACCGGGCCCGGTCAATCGTGGTCGTGGCATTCAGCGCCGCCTGGAACAGGAGGGCGCGGGCGAGCACGGGATGCAGGGCGTCGGCCTGGGTTCCGGCGCTACGGAGCTGCTCCGGCGTGAACTCGACGGCGGCGTACGTTTCCGCCAGGGCGCCATCTCGAAGCGCGCCGACGCGCGCCGCCTGCTCGGCGGCATAGATCCGGCGCACGCTGTCGCCGGAAGCGGTCTCGGCGATCGCCCGCAGCACCGGCAGACCTGCGGCATTCTGGAACCTGACCAGGGCTTCACCGCCGCTCGCGAGCAGCGCGAGTGCCAGGTAGTCGTCGTCGGAGACCTCCACCCCATCCGGCAGCGGGCTGTCGTCCAGTACCGCGTAGGCCAGCGCCGACAGGATGGTGTCGGAGGGGAGCACTTCCTCCAGCAGTTGAAGCGTGAGTTGCGCGGCGTCCAGTGCACCCCCTTGGATCTGGCAGACGGCGAGCGCCAGCCGGAGCCGGGTGGACGGCTGGTTTGCCAGCCGCTGCCGTACTTCCGCGCAGGCTTGCTCGGCGTCGCCAGCCAGGATCCGCCCTTCGAGCACCCGCTCATCCAGGGCTGGACCCACCGTGTCCGACGACACGGCCTGGGCCAGCAGGGCCAGGCCCTCCCCGTCCGCCAGCCGTACCAGGAGACGGATCCGTTCCTCCAGGAAGTGCGGCACTTCTCCCGTGTCGGTGTCGATCGGCTGCCCGTCGGGACCCAGCTGGACGATTTCGCGCTGCGGCGGCCGCTCCGGCGCTGCGGCGCGGCTCAGGAGCAGGCGGCGAGTGAGGCTGCGCATGGCGGGCGAATCGATCGCATCCGGAACCGCGGCCAGCAGGCGCGCTGCGAGTACCGCGTCGGTGCCCTCCCACATCGTCCACCCGAGGCCGCCTTCACTGCCGGTCAGCACGCCGAACCAACCGGGTCGGGCGGTGGGCAGGTCCGAGACCATGACGCCTTCGTTCAGCTGAGGAACCTGGAACGCGGGCGGCACCTCGACATCGCCGCCACCCGGCTCGTCCTCGATGAGAGCCGCGTCCGGAGGCGCGTCGGGCACGAGCTGGATCGGCGACTCGCCGGCCGCGTCAGGTGGCTGGTCTGCAGGAACTTCCGTCGGGCTCTCGGCAGGCAACGTGGATTCAGGGTCCGTCGCCTGCGCCGCCGCAACGACCGGCAGCAGGAGCGCGAGGCAGGCGGTACAGGCGGCGGAACGAATCAGCAAGCGCGAAGTACGCTCAAAAGAAGCGATCATTAGGAATTTGCTCTTCCACCAATGCAGGTTCAGGAGTGATGTCGACGGAGAGGAGCACATACACTCCGGTACCCAGAACCGTGCCGATTGCCAGAAGGAACAGCACAGTCAGAATCTGCGTTCTGCGCCGCGCCTCCAAACGAGTCTGTTCTTGACCGGCAAACATCGCTCGAATTGGTCCTAGCCTGAATTTGAGGCAACAATATAGAACAGTTGGTGCGGGCCAGAGGCAATCCGCCGGCGACGAACGACCGGCGTTGACTCCCGCTCCCGCGTACGGAACTTGACGGGCGAATTGATACCGGGACGGCAGCGCGTTGCGGCGTGGTAAACTGCCCGTCTGTTGCGACACAGCAGGGCGGACGCACGCAGGCCTGCCGGATCGTTATGGGGAGCGTCACCGGTGGAGACTGGGAGCGCACACGCGTTGGGCGATGATTCGGATGCCCGTGCCGCATCGCAGGTGCTCGGTCGTCGACACTTGGTGCTCGTGGGGTTGATGGGGGCCGGAAAATCCGCCATTGGTCGGCGACTGGCCGACACACTCGGTCGGCCGTTCGCCGACAGTGACACGGTGGTGGAGGCGGAGGCCGGGCAGACGATCTCGGACATCTTCGCGCGTGATGGCGAGGCCGCCTTTCGGCAAATGGAGGAAGCGGTCCTCAAACGTCTGCTTGGCGGCGCTCCGGCGGTCATTGCCACCGGCGGCGGCGCGTTCCTGCGCCCGGCGAACCGGGCCCGAATCAGGCAGGCCGGGCTGTCGGTCTGGCTGCGCGCCGAACTCGACGTCCTGGTCGGGCGGCTCCGCCGGCCGGCCACCCGGCCTTTGCTGGCCGGCGACAGCACCCGCAATGCGCTGACGACACTGATGGAAAAGCGATACCCGGTCTACGCAAAGGCGGATGTCGTGGTCGTTTCGGAAGACGTTGCGCATGCCGTGACGGTCCGCCGGACACTCGCGGCCATCGCCGCGGTCACCGCATGAGCACGCCGCACCTTCAGGTCTCCGTCCCGCTGGGTGATCGGGCCTACGAGGTTGCGGTGGGACCGGGCGTGCTGGGCGCGGCCGGGCGGCTCCACCGCGAACTGGACCTCGGACCCGCCCTGATCGTGACCGAGCCCGAGGTAGCCGAACACCACGCCTCGGTGGTGGTCGACTCCCTCCGGGACGCCGACGTGCCGGTACGTGCCGTTCTCGATGTCCCATCCGGTGAGCCGGCAAAGACGTATGCCTCGTTCGAACATCTGGTCGAGCGAATGCTGGCGGCTGAAATCCGGCGCGACTGCAGCGTCTACGCGGTGGGCGGCGGGTGCGTCGGCGACCTGGCCGGGTTCGCGGCGGGAACCGTGTTGCGCGGGGTGGCGTTGGTGCAGGCTCCGACCACGCTGCTGGCCCAGGTGGACAGTTCGGTGGGCGGCAAGACGGCGATCAACACCCGGGCGGGGAAGAACCTGCTGGGGGTGTTCCATCAGCCCCGCCTCGTCCTCGCCGATATCGCGACCCTCCGGACGCTGCCCGGCCGCGAGCTTCGCGCGGGCTACGGGGAAGTGGTGAAGTACGGCCTGCTCGGCGACGCCGAGCTGTTCGGCTGGCTGGAACGCCACGGCGAGGCGCTGCTGGCCGGCGACGAAGACCTGCGCACGACCGCGGTCGAGCGCTGCTGCCGGATCAAGGCGCAGGTGGTCGCGGACGACGAGCGCGAGCACGGCGGACGTGCCCTGCTCAACCTGGGCCACACGTTCGGGCACGCGCTCGAGGCTGAAGCCGGAATGGATGGAACGCTGCGCCACGGCGAGGCGGTGGCGGTAGGCTGCGTCCTTGCCTTCCGGTATTCGGAGCGGCGCGGACACGCCGCCGCGGGCACGGCGGACCGGATTGCGCGACACCTGGCAGCGGTGGGATTGCCGACGTCGCCGCGGCAGGCACTCGGCCGACCCTGGTCGGCCGACACGGCGGTCCGGCAGATGCAGTCGGACAAGAAGATCCGAAGCGATGACAAGATGCCGCTGGTCCTGGCCAGGGCGATCGGCGACGCCTTTGTGGCGCCGGACTGCAGCCGTGACGACATTGCCGCCTTTCTGCACGCGGAGTCAGAGAATTGACCGGCACCGCCGCTTCCACCTTCAGGACCAACGCTTGAACCCGCTTCCGATAGACCTTGCCGCCATCGGCGGCCTGCTGCTGCTTTCCGCGTTCTTTTCCGGGTCCGAAACCGCCCTGACGGCGGCATCGCGTCCCTGGATACACCTCCACGCCGCGCGCGGTGACCGACGGGCGCTCAGGGTGCAGCGCCTGCTCGACCGCCGCGAGCAGATGATCAGCGCCATCCTGCTCGGCAACAACCTGGTCAATATTCTGGCGTCTGCCCTGGCCACCCGGGCCCTGATCGAGCGGTTTGGCGGAGCCGGCGTGCTGTACGCGACCGTCGTGATGACGTTGCTGGTCTTGGTGTTCGCGGAAATCCTCCCGAAGACCATCGCGATCCGCCACGCTGACCGTATCGCCCCATGGGTGGCGATTCCGGTGGCGCCGCTCGTAACGCTGCTGACGCCGTTGACGATGGTGGTCGGGGCGGTGTTCCGGCTCGGCGGTCGGCTGGGCCGCGCCGCGTCGGCCGGCCGGACGGCACGGGAGGAACTCCGCGGCGCGATCGAACTTGCTGCAACGGCGGGGGTTCGTCGTCGCGACCGCAACATGCTGCGGAGCGTGCTCGATCTCGACCACGTGACGGTGCGAAGCGTGATGGTGCCGCGGGTCCGGATGCTGACGCTGGACGCTTCGCAGCCGACAGACGTCCTCGCGTCCGAGGTCCTCAGGAACCCGTACACCCGTTACCCGGTCTGGGAGGACGAACGGGAGAACATCATCGGCATCCTGCACGCACGCAAACTCTTCATGCGGATTCAGGAGATGGGAGGAGCCAAATCCATCGAGATCCGCGAAGTGCTGGATGAACCGTGGTACGTGCCGGACGTCGCCACGCTCGCTCACCAGCTGGATTCGTTTCGTGCCCGGCAAACCCCCATGGCCCTGGTGGTCGACGAGTACGGGGCGTTGGAAGGCCTGGTAACCCTGAAAGACATACTCGAGGACATCGTGGGCGACATTCCGGATGAATTCGATCCGGTACGGACGCTCCCGCAGCCGGAGACGGACCAGAGTGTGATCGTGCCGGGCGACACGTCGGTGCGCGACCTCAACCGGCGCTACGACTGGCAGCTTCCCACGGACGGAGCACCGACGATCGCCGGTCTCGTGATCGATGAAGCCGAGGAACTTCCGGAAGAGGGAGCCGAGGTGCAGGTGCCCGGATTTGCGGTGCAGGTCCTGCGGAAGGACGGAGCGCGTCTCGTTCGACTGCGCCTCCGCCCGAACGAGCAGGCGCAATAAGGGCAGCCGCCTCGGTCAGCCGCGACACCGGCTTCGCTCTACACCGGCGGCGCCTTTCCCCAGCGGGAATCCCCTGGCGACGGCCCGTCCTCGCGTCGGCACGCGTTTCCGAACTTGACGGTTGAGTCGGAACGGGAGCGCGTCGGGTGGTCACCGCCCCCCCGTGGCCATGGCCGCTACGTGTTCCGTCGGTCGCCCCCGGTCGCCCCCGGTCGCCCTGGTCGGCGAACGGGCGAGGTCTGGCCGACGTGTCCGGGGTTGCTGTGTCCCTTGCCTGCATGCCAGCGCGGCAGTACTGCTGACGTCCGGCGCTAGGGTGCATGGATCGGGCTCGACGGCTGGGGGTCATCACCGGGTCTCTTCTGCCTGTTTCCCGGAGTTCCGGGATTCCGACCGGCGGCGGCTACTGGACTGGATTTGCTGTGATCGCTTCCCTGGGCACCATCGTCCTGGCGCTCCTACCCATCCTCGCACCGGTATTCGCGATTTCGGGGCTCGGGTACCTGTGGGTCAAGGGCGGGTTCCATTTCGATACGCGGCAGGTCACGGATCTCGTCAGCCGGGTCGGGGCACCGTGCCTGATCTTCACGACGCTGGCGACACTCGGATCGCCGGCCGCGCTGGCGATCGATGTGGCGCTGGCAGCCATCTTCATGATCCTGGGGGCGATGATCATCGGTCTGGTCGCGTTGCCGCTCGCGGGCCTGTCGCGGCGGACATTTCTGGCGCCGATGATGTTTCCCAACAGCGGCAATCTCGGGATTTCCATCTGTCTCTTCGCGTTTGCCGCCGCGGGTCTCGAGCTCGGGATCGTCTTCTTCACCGTCACCGCAACGCTGCACTTCACGCTCGGCGTCCTGATCTGGTCCGGGAACGCCAATCCCATCGCACTGTTGCGCACCCCGTTTCCGTACGCCGTGGCGGCCGGGCTGGCCGTGCTGCTGACCGATGCCGCGGTGCCCGAATGGGTGTTTGCCACGACGTCGCTCCTCGGCGGGATTGCGATCCCGCTGATGCTGTTCACGTTGGGAGCGACGATCGCCAACTTCCAGGTCGTTTGGTTCGGTCGCGTCGTGCGCGCCGTCGCCATGAAATATGCCATTGGCTTAGGGCTGGCGTTCGCGATCACCGAGGGCCTTGGCCTCGAGGGTGTTGCCCGGGGGGTCGTGCTGATCCAGGGGGTCCTGCCGACACCGGTCTTCGCAGCCCTCTTCGCCCAGCATTACCGGCGGAGCCCCGAGGAGGTCGCCAGCGTCGTGGTCATCACCACCATTGCGTCGCTGGTACTGGTGCCCATCATGCTCACGTACTTGTTGCTACCCTGACCCGCCGCCAGGCGGGCCACCCAAGAACTTGTTTCGTCATCGGAGAACGCCGCAATGCCCTTGCCTGACCCCGAAGCGCGCACCTCCCTGCACTGCCGCCAGCTGATTTGCCGCGGCTACCGGCGCGAGGACGGTCTTTGGGACATCGAGGGGCACCTTTGTGACACCAAGGACTACGGATTCACGACCCGCTGGCGCGGAGATGTCCCGGCCGGCGACCCGATTCACGACATGTGGATCAGATTGACCGTCGACGACGACTTCATCGTCAAGGAGGTGCACGTCGCAGTGGAGAAATCGCCGTACCCGATGTGCCCGGCGGTCATTCCCAACCTGCAGCGCCTGAAAGGGATCCCGATCGCTCGGGGCTGGCGGCGGGCGGTGCGCGAGCGGCTGGGCGGCACTGCGGGCTGCACCCATCTGGTGGAGATGCTGTTTCCGCTTGCCACGGCCGCCTTCCAGACGATTTACCCGGCGCGGATCCGCGACAGGGGACAGCCGGTGGAAGATCTGCAGGCGGGCGACCGGCCCATGCTCCTGAACACTTGCCACGCCTACGCGGAAAGCAGTCCGGTGGTCCGCGACCTCTACCCCGCGCACTACCGCCCCACAGCGACCGAGAGCGGCGCGGCGGACAGCCGGTCCTAAGGGTACTTCGCGGCGCCGGGATCAGGTGCGGGCACTGACAGCTCGAGAGCCAGCGCATGTACGCCTCTAGCCAGCTCCTCTTTCAGGATCTCGTGCACCAGCTGGTGCCGCTCGATCCGGCTCAGGCCACGAAACGCGGTACTCTCGATCTTTACCCGGTAGTGGCTTTCCCCGCCCTGCGGGGCGCCGGCGTGTCCGGCATGCAAGCGGGATTCGTCTTCGATCTCGATACTTGCCGAGCCAAGACGGGCCTGCAACGCTGCCAGCATTCGTTCCGCTCGGTTCACCCTGCGCGCTCCTCTTCAGGTGATGGCCGAGCCGACACCCTGACGCATGGATCTGATCACCGCAAGCGCGCCGGTGCCGGCACGGACCGCTCCGACGGCAACCCTTTGCCTGAATCGACTTGTGCCACCATGATGCGGCCATGACTACTCGTCGCTCTCGCCGCAACCCTCCTCGCGGAGCGCCCGAATGCCTGGGCGACGATGCCCGCGTGCCTCCGCGCGTGTGCGAACACCCCGAATGCACCGACCTGGGACAGTACCCGGCGCCGCGGTCGCGTCAGGCGCTTCGCAATTGGCGCTGGTTTTGTCTGGCCCATGTCCGGGAGTACAACCGACGTTGGAACTATTTCGAAGGCTGTGATGAGGTGGAGATCGGCCGGGAGGTTCGTGACGACATCGGCTGGCAGCGTCCGACCTGGCCGCTCAGAGAGCATGTGCGGAGGTCCGAGCCGCGGCTGACGGACTGGTTCGGCCTGTTTCGCGAGAGCAGCCAGCCACGGGAGGGTCAACGCGCCCCCCGCCGCGCGCGGCCTGACGCGCACGTGACGCGCGCTCTCCGCGTGCTCGGTCTCGGCGAGGAAGCGTCGCTGGAGACCATCAAGACGCGCTATAAGTCGCTCGTGAAGTCGCACCATCCGGACGCCAACGGCGGCGACACAAGGGCGTCGGACCGGCTGGTCGGAATTAACGCGGCGTATGCCGTTCTTACCCGTTACCACGGCAAGGCCTGAGCGGGCCGCGCTTTCCTCAAAGTCGAACACGCACACATGTCGAATATTCCAGCTGGCCCCGAAGCCGTTCGAACCCCTGTACCCGATTCCGTCGTCTCGGTTCGAGACGTCTTCGGAATCGATACCGACCTCGAGGTCCCCGCGTACTCGCAGCCGGATGAGCATGTTCCGGAGATCGACGACTCGTACCGGTTCGATCCCGAGACGACGCTCGCCATCCTTGCGGGTTTTCGCGATAACCGCCGGGTGCTGATCCAGGGCTATCACGGCACGGGCAAGTCGACCCATATCGAGCAAGTGGCCGCCCGCCTGAACTGGCGCTGCGTCCGGATCAACCTCGACAGCCACATCAGCAGGATCGATCTCGTCGGCCGGGACGCCATCGTGGTCCGTGACGGCCACCAGATCACCGAGTTCCGGGAAGGCATGCTGCCGTGGGCGCTGCAGTCTCCGACGGCGCTGGTGTTCGATGAGTACGACGCCGGTCGACCCGACGTCATGTTCGTGATCCAGCGGGTGCTGGAAGTCGACGGCCGACTCACGCTCCTCGACCAGAACCGCGTCCTGCGCCCGCATCCCGGGTTCCGTCTGTTTGCGACGGCCAACACCATCGGCCTGGGTGACGCAAGCGGCCTCTACCACGGAACCCAGCAGATCAATCAGGGACAGATGGACCGCTGGAACGTGGTGGCAACCCTGAACTATCTGGCGGAGGACGCAGAAGTGGAGATCGTCCACGCCAAGGTGCCGGCCTTCGCGGAACCCGGGCACTCGGAGACCGTGAAGGCGATGGTTGCCGTCGCCAATCTGACCCGCCGGGGGCTGGCGGCCGGTGATATCTCGACGGTCATGTCACCGCGGACCGTGATCACGTGGGCAGAGAACGCGCTCATCTTCGAGGCCGGCGGCGGCGACCGGGAGGAAGCCAACGCGCTTGCCTTCCGCCTGACATTCCTGAACAAGTGCGACGAGGTCGAACGCTCGGTGGTGGCGGAATATTTCCAGCGCTGCTTCGGGCGCGACCTGCCGGAAAGCTGGGTCAGCGGGATGCCGAAGGGATGACGGCAGCCGGGGCCCGTGGTCGACTGGACGACTTCAAGCGGGCGACCGCCGGGGCGGTCCGGGCGCTTGCCGGTCAGGCGGATGTGGAGGTGAGGTTCGGCAACGTGTCCGCGGAGGCGCCTGCGGTCTCCATTCCCGTCCCGACCCGCGACGCCGTCGATGCCGCGTCGATACGTGGGATCGCCGACACGGCCGCCCTCAAGCTGCGGCACCATGACGCAGCCCTCCACCAGGAACTCGGGTCCCCGAATCCGCTTGGCCAGGCACTGCTCGACGCCGCCGAGCGGGCGCGGTACGAGGCGCTGGGCGCCAATGCCATGCGGGGCGTGGCTGACAATCTCGACGCGGCCCTGGCCGACGAGGCGCGTCGGTCCGCCGCCATCGCGGCAGCAGAAGACGGGAACGACGCGCTCGCCAGTGCGCTGCGGCTCATGGTGCGGGAGCGGCTCACGGGCCGTCCGGTTCCTGCGGACGCCGCCGCCCTCGTGCAGCGGTGGGAAGGCACGTTCCGCTTTGCTAGCGGCAGGTCACTCGACACGCTGGCTGACGTGATCGATGACCAGGCGGCTTTCGCGAACCACCTTCGGCAGCTGTTGGACGATCTCGACCTGCACACCCTGACCCGTCAGGAAGACGAACAGGGCGAAGACGAGGAGAGCGCGACGGACGACGAGCAGTCGCAAGGCAACATGGATGCGGAAGACGAGGACGACGGCGAGACGGACGGAATGCCCGGGACCGGCGCCCTGGACGACGACCTTCCGGAGGAAGAGGGCGGCGACAGCACGTCCGGGCTGGACGGCGAGGGCGACGAGGAGGAGGAAAGCAGTGCGCCACCCGCCTGGCATAATCTGTCTGCCGACGGTTCCGATCAGGTCCCGTACGCCATTTTCACGCGGAAACACGACGAGGTCATTCCGGCGGAAGAATTGTGTGCCCCGGATGAGCTGATGAGGTTGCGGGAAGCCCTGGACCGGCACCTCGTGCAGTTCGAAAGCCTCATCGCGCGGCTTGCCCACCGGTTGCAGCGTCTGCTGCTGGCCCAGCAGGTGCGCTGGTGGGAGTTCGACCTGGAGGAGGGCCTCCTCGACTGCGCCAGGCTGGCTCGCGCGGTGGTCGACCCCGCCACACCGCTGTCGTTCAAACGCGAGGCGGAAACACGTTTTCGCGACACCGTCGTGACGCTGCTGCTGGACAATTCGGGCTCGATGCGGGGCCGGCCGATCACGGTCGCCGCGATCAGTGCGGACATCCTCGCGCGCACGCTCGAGCGATGCGGCGTCAAGGTGGAAATCCTCGGGTTTACCACCCGGGCCTGGAAAGGCGGGCAAGCGAGAGCCGCCTGGCTGGAGGCGGGCCGCCCGGCGGGGCCGGGCCGGCTCAACGACCTTCGGCACATCGTCTACAAGGCCGCTGATACGCCCTGGCGCCGGGCGCGGCGGAACCTCGGTCTGATGCTTCGGGAAGGACTGCTGAAGGAGAATATCGACGGCGAAGCATTGCTGTGGGCGCATCAGCGGTTGCTTGCGCGCACCGAACAGCGGCGAATCCTCACGGTAATTTCGGACGGAGCCCCGGTGGATGACAGCACCCTGTCCGCCAACCATGGCCACTATCTCGACCGGCACCTCCGCGAAGTGATCGACCTCATCCAGCGGACGTCACCGGTGGAACTGGTGGCAGTCGGAATCGGGCATGATGTGACCCGCTACTATCGGCGGGCAATCACGATATTTGACGTCGCGCAACTGGGCGGCGCGATCACCGGGCAACTCGCCGAACTGTTTTCCGAAGAGATGCGGCCCGGTCGACCTGGGCCGCTGGCGATCTAGGAGCGTCTAGGCGCTTGCCTGTCGTTTCTCGAGGCGCGTGCGAAGCGCCCGGGCCCGCGACGACAAACGCTGCGGATCGGCATCCAAGAGGAACAGGTCGAGACCGCCCTTCCGGTCCACGGTCCGGAGGGTCGAGGCAGCTACACGAAACCGGACGGTCTGGTTAAGCAGGTCACTGTGCAGCGACACGCGCTGCAAATTCGGGAGAAATCGGCGGCGTGTCTTGTTGTGGGCGTGGCTGACGTTATTGCCGGTGAGCACGCCCTTACCAGTAAGTTCACAGCGTCGTGACATGTGATGTCGTCCTGAGTTCGATCCGGTGCGAGCCGATCCGGCGGTCAAAGGCGAGGGAGTATACACGGGTAACCTTCGACGATGCGCTGGCGGACTTGTCCCGTGTGCGGGCTGCCACGTTCGGGAAGCCGGCGCCGGTCCTGGAGGCACCGGTCTCGCGCCAACCGAGGCCGTTTGTACTGCAGCGCCGGTTACGCGCTTGATACGCGTCGCCGAACGATGCAGGGTGAACGAGAGCGGGTGCACGACACCGATCCAACGACGCCACCCGAGCGAGAGATGTCAGTCGAGGTAGCGGGAGTCCGATGGTGCTCGGGAAATTGTCAGCCAGGTCACAAGTACCGCAGTTTCATGCCATGGGAGTGCTCGCCGAGGCGAATCGCTTGGCCGCCCTCGGTCAGGACGTTCTGCACCTTGAAGTGGGGGAGCCGGATGCCCGTGCCCCGGCCAAGGTGCGCGACGCAGCCACGGCGGCAATCGAGGCCGGCCGCACCGGGTACACGGAGGCGCTCGGGCTGCCGGAATTACGTCGCGCCATCGCCTCGCACTACCGTGACTTCTACGGCGTGGAAGTCGAGACGGGACGCGTCATTGTCACGACCGGCGCCTCGGGTGCATTCATTCTCGTGTTCCTCGCGCTCTTCAATCCCGGTGACCGGGTGGCCCTTGCCTCTCCCGGCTACCCGGCCTACCGGAGCATTCTGACGGCACTGGGAATCGATGTGGTGTCGATCCCCGGGCTTCATGAAAGTGCCTACCAACCCGTCGTCGATCTCCTTCGGCCCGTGGCCGACGGCCTGCAAGGCGTCGTCTTGGCCAGCCCCGCCAATCCGACCGGATCGGTGATGCCCGAGACGGAACTACGAAGGCTGGTCGCATTCTGTCGGGAACGGAACATTCGACTCGTCGCAGACGAGATCTACCACGGCATTACGTACGAACGTGCATGCCCGACGGTGCTGGGTATTGATGACCAATCCGTCGTTGTGAACAGTTTCTCGAAGTATTTCGCAATGACGGGGTGGCGCCTTGGCTGGGTGGTGGGGCCTGCGGAACTCATCGCTGCCGCCGAGCGGCTCGCCATGAACTTTTTCCTGTGTGCGCCCACGGTAGCTCAAGTGGGGGCCTGTGAAGTGTTCAATTGCTATGCGGAACTCGACTCGCATGTCGAGCGATATCGGGCCAACCGGGACAGTCTGCTCGACGGACTGTCGCGATCCGGCTTTGACAGGGTCGCTGCAGCTGACGGTGCGTTCTACCTGTACGTGGACGTTTCCGACTTTACGGATGACTCGTTCGAGTTCGCGCGCCAACTGTTGCGTAACCAAGGCATCGCGGTTGCCCCCGGAGTCGATTTCGACCGCGACCGGGGGCACCGGTTTGTCCGCTTGAGCTACTCAGGCGCCCCCGAAACCATCCAGTCGGCCATGGAGAGGCTCAGCAGCTGGACTGCCCGCCGAACCGGGGGCGGATAATCAGGAGCGCCCCCGAAACGTCGTCCACCATCGCCCGGCTTGCGGCCTCCCCTCGGCCTCCGATCGCACGTCCGAGCTGCCGTTCAGCTCGCTGTCGGCCAGCGCCGTCAGGTCCGATCGTGATGACGGTTCCCGGCCGGCGAACGGGTCTTCCGGCCCGGCCGCCGCGTCGCCGGCCACCGGACCAGGGTCAACACGGAGCTGGGCCGGCGCTCCGAAGGGATCATCGGACGTCGGCGAGGGTTCCGACAGCTCGTCCGCAACAATCGGCTCGTCGGCGCCTCCGAAAGGATGAGCCGGGGCCGTGGCGAAGGTGGACACCTGGGCTGAAGGATCCCGTTCCGAGCTGTCGGTGGCAGCCCCGAACGGGTCCAGGTCCGGCGACACCGTTCCGAAGTCGGACGAATTCGCAGCGCTGACCGAGTCATCGCTCATGTCGGCGTCCAGGTCGTCGCGCCCTTCAGGCGCCTGGGTCTCTCGTCGCTTGACGCGCGAGCTCCGACGCCGGCTGCCCCCGCGCGATCCTCGTCGCGTGCGTCGGCTCGATCGGTCGCTCCGACCGGAGAGCGGCGTTTCCGGCTGCTCCTCGAACGGAGAATCCGCGTCCCCGACCGCGTAGCCATCTCCGTCGGCGGCATCGGCAAAGACGTCCGGTTCCTCGGATCGGTCACCGGAGTCCGCTGGCCTGCCGTCGACCGGCATCGACTCAACAAAGTCCTCTGCAGCATCGTGGCCGTCCTCGACAGTGTCCGGCCGGGATGACGAGCGTCTCGGCCGTCGCTCTTCGGTCTTCTCACTGCGCGGCTCGTCGCGCCCGGCCGACCGCGCCCGGCGCCTCCGTCCCCTCGGTTCATCCGCATCCAGGTCCGAGCGATCGTCTGCTGATCGCGGCCTCTCCCGTTTCCGGCCGGTGCGGGAGCCTTCTTCGAACAGATCTTCGGGTTCACTGCGTGGTGTGGCTTGAGCGCGCCGCCGGCGAGTGCGCGGTTCTTCGGGGAACTCATCGTCGTACTCGCTGTCGGTCGGCGTCCGTGAGCGTCTGCCTCGCGCGCGGGGCGCGTCGGCCGCATCGTGATCACCGTCCTGGCGCACTTGCGTGCGGGACCTCCGCCGACGGGACGGGGTCTCCCTGACCAGGTCGTCATCGTCGTCCGCGTCACGATCCGCGTATCGAGTCCCTCGATCGGAACCGCGGCGTTCCTCTTCGACGTCGTAGTCGTCATCATCGTCCGGTCGGGACCAGCGTTCACGACGGGTTCGATCGTCATCGGCTACGTCGTCGACCGGGTCACGTTCGACGGCGCGGCCGCGGCGGCCTCGGGACCGACGTCGCCCTTCCGCGTCGTCGTACCCGTTGGGAGAACCCGCTCGGGCGCGTCGCGCCCTGGGACGGCGCTCTTCGTCGCCGTCCTCATCGTATTCGTCGCGAGCAACGGGCATCTCGCGCCGGCGTTCGGAGAAACCCTCCTCGGTGTCATCGTCGAAATCAGCGCGGTCGGCCGGTCGCCGGCGTCCATTGCGGGCGCTGCGTTTGTCGTCGTCGGCGCCGCGTCGGGCTGACGCCCTGCCGTTGCGACTCCGAAGACGCCGCTCTTCTTCTCCGTCCTGGCTGCTGTCGTCTGCACGAGCCGAACGGGCCCGTCTGGACCGTGCCGGGCGCTCGTCCGCACCGTCCTCATCCCGGGCTGATGCCCGACTTCGCCCACCGCGGCGGCTCCGCTCCCCCTGCTTGATGGTTCCGGAGTCCAGCTCGTTCGCCTGCGTCGGATTGAGCGACATGCTGGTACCGTCAGCGCGGACGACCTCCAGCAGGTAATTGTCGGCCAGCGGTTCGGCCGTTGCCTGGATTTCGATCCGGACCTCGAACTGCGTCTCGAGTTGGTGCACCGACCGCCACATGGTTTCGGACAGGTATTGTGCGCAGGCAGGGGGGACCGACACGCGGAACCGGCAGCCTCGATGATTTGCGACCTCGCATTCCAGCGCGCGAATCACCATCAGTGCGTGCGCCTCGGGCCGGTAGATCCAGCCGTGGCCGTGGCAGTTGGCGCAGGGCTCGTGCTGGGTGTCGTGGATGCTGGCCCGGAGCCGCTGGCGCGACATTTCGATCAGGCCGAACTCCGACATGCGACCGACATGGGTGCGGGCGCGATCATGCTTCAGGACTTCCTTCAGGCGCTGCTCGACCTGCTCGTTGTTGCGCCGTCGCTCCATGCCGATGAAGTCGATGACGATGAGCCCGGCGAGATCCCGGAGCCGGAACTGCCGCGCCAGCTCGTCCACCGCCTCGAGATTGGTCTTGAGCGCCGTCTCTTCGATGTGCCGTTCGCGGATCGCGCGTCCCGAGTTGATGTCGACGGTAACGAGTGCCTCCGTCTGGGCGATGACCATTGAGCCCCCGGATGGCAACCGGACCTCCGGCCGATGGACGCTGGCCAGCGGACGCTCAATACCGTAGGAGTGGTAGAACGGGAGGTCGCCGCGGTACAGCTTGACGTGACGTGCTTTCGACGGCGAAAGAACCTTGGTGATGTCCTTGGCCCGTCTGTACGCTTCCTCGCCAGCAACCATGACCTCGGACACGTCGGACTGATACATGTCGCGTACCGCCCGCTTGACCAGGTCGTTTTCGTGGTGAACCAGAGATGCGCCGACGGAGTTGAGGGTTTTTTCCCGGATGTCGGACCAGAGCGAGACGACGTAATCGAAGTCACGGCGGATCTCCGCGCGGGTGCGGCCCTTGGCGACGGTGCGGAGAATCACCGACATGCCCTCCGCCACCTCCAGGTCCTTCACGACCTTACGAAGACGCTTGCGGTCGTCGGGGCCCCCGATCTTTCGGCTGACCCCGCCGCCGTGGGCGGTGTTGGGCATGAGCACCGTGTACCGGCCGGGCAGCGAGATGTAGCTGGAGAACACGGCGCCCTTGCTGCCGCGCTGTTCCTTGGTGGCCTGGACCAGGATCAGCTGTCCGTTGCGAATGACCTCCTGGATCCGGTAGTTCCGGTACAGCTCGGCCCGGCGCTGCTTTTCCGACCGTCGCCGGCTCAAGCGCCGCCGCGGCCGCTCGCTGCGGTTGTCGCCTTCGGCAACTTGATCTTCGTCTTCCTCGCCGGAATCCGCGGACAGTTCCTCTCCGGTGTCGGCGGCGTCGATGTCCTCCGGGCCGTCGTCATCCAATTCTTCAGCTTCAGCTTCCTGGCGCGCGAGTTCGCTGTCGCGGGCGACGATGGCCTCGCGATCGGCGACGGGAATCTGGAAATAATCGGGGTGGATTTCCGTGAAGCTCAGAAAACCGTGCTTCTCGTGTCCATAGTCGACAAAGGCCGCTTGCAGCGACGCCTCAACGCGAACCACCTTGGCAAGGTAGATGTTGCCCCTGATCTGCGGGCGTGAGGCGAGTGCTACATCGTAATCCTCTAGTTGGGCCCCATCAGCAACGACGACACGCGTCTCTTCGGGGCGCGCCGCGTCGATTAGCATTCGTTTTGGCATGAAAACTCCAGGTCGGCGCGTAAGCCCCTGCATTGCGAGCGGGGGCAGCAGCCGCGAAATGTCGTGAACCCGGTCCAGTCAGACCTGGCCGGTACTTGTTGAGCGATTTGCCGATGTCCGTGGTGCCCCAGCCGCTCACGTTCGGTCCGGCAGGGCAGCGCGCCGTGTTTGCGATATGACTTGGCACGAGCTAGGACATTGAAGGCCGGCGACCGGCGTTGCGTGGGCCGCCCTTAGGTAAATTCTTTCGGAGCAGCGCCGGGCGACACGCGGTCGCGCGCTCTTGGCACTGTCTGCTATTCACTTGGAGTATCGCAGGTTTCGCGGATTTTCGCAAGCTTGATATGGAGACGGGGCCCTAGTGTTGGAACATACTAGCCATGCAACAACACATGTTCTCATATGATCCTGCGTGATAGTGTTCTGACCGCCGGCCGGGAGTCGAGGGTGCTGCAGTATGCCGGTCGGGTGCGGTTGCGGGCGTGTGCGGCCACTCTCGGGTTCGGGTTCCTCATCGGGCTGGCGCACGCGGGCGCGGCGGCGGGCGCAACGGTGGACAACGTTCGGATCGGGGCGCCGGAGGGCGGGCGCACGGACGCTGAGGCCGTCACGCGGGTGGTCGTCGAGTTGTCGGCGCCCGCTCCATACGAGACCTTCGTGCTCCAGGAGCCGGATCGCCTCGTGATCGACGTGTCGGCCGGCCTCGGGGAGCTGGGCCGGGTTTCGGCCGCCGGTGCCGTGCAGCGCATTCGAGTCGGCCGCCGTGAGGCTCAGGTCACACGCCTGGTATTCGATACTGCAGGCGCCTTTCACTTGCACCGGCACTTCACGCTCCCGCCGGACGGTGGTCGGCCTGACCGGATTGTTCTTGATCTGAAGGGGGGGCTGGCGGAACCCCGTGCGCGTAACACGCCGTTCACCGTCATCATCGACGCAGGACACGGCGGCAAGGACCCGGGTGCGCTGCGGGGGTCCCTGCGAGAAAAGGACCTGACGCTTGCGGCCGCCAAGAGCTTGCGGGAGATCCTCCGGAAGCGGAAATACAGGGTCGTCCTGACCCGTGAAACCGACGTGTACATCCCGCTCCGTAAACGGGTCGAGATCTCTGTCCTGGCGAAGGGCGACCTGTTTGTGTCGTTGCACGCCGATGCGGTCAAGCGACCCGGGACCCGTGGCCTCAGTGCGTACACGCTGTCCGACAAGGCGTCGGACCGACTGGCCGAAACGCTGGCCAGGGATGCGGATGCAGTCGATGCGGTGCTGGACGTGGCCAACCTGCAATCGTACGACCGGCAGGTCCAAAGCGCGATGATGGATCTGACCCGCACCGGGGCCCGCAATCTCTCGGCGCAGTTTGCCGAGTCGCTGGTCGCATCACTTGGAGAGCGCGGCATTGGGCTCCTCCGCCGGCCGCACCGGCAGGCAAACTTCGCCGTGCTGCGCGGCTTCCATATTCCGTCGGTGCTGATCGAAATGGGATTTGTCTCCAACGCGAAGGATGCAAAGCTCCTTGCCAGCCCCAAGTACCGACGCCAATTGATGACCGCCATCGCGGATTACGTGGATCACTATTTCAAGACACGAGGGTTCTGAATCGCCGCCGGGCTTCCCGGTCCGGCCGCCGGAACGACTCGTCCGGCGGGAATCAGCGTTGCGCCGGCCCGGATTCACCAACGCCGCTTCGAGGACCATTGGGGCTTGGTCAGCCTGCTGCCGGTCCGGGAACCGATCTTCCTCTTACTTGCATCGGCGTGACGTGGCTGGAAAGCGAAGTTGTGCGGCCCCGGCGAGTTGACGAATCGCGCCGGACGAACGGCCCAGAACGGCATCAGACCTGAAATGTTCGTCCCGGGTCTTCGCCTGTGTCCGCGTATCGCAAGGAAACGGTTCCGGAAACGACTTGCTCTGATGTGCAACTGAGCTGGGAGGGCGCGGCAGAGAAACCGTCGACCGTACAAACGGGCACAGAAGCATGAAGGTGCCAGTTGCGACGATGTATCTGGTGGTTGACAACGTCGCCCGGCGGGCGCGAGGTGGCCTGGTGACCCCTAGGGGAATCGAACCCCTGTTTCCGCCGTGAGAGGGCGGCGTCCTGGACCGCTAGACGAAGGGGCCCCGCGTGTTCTCCGACGCGTGCAGGACAGTACCGCGTTGGCACGAACCTGTTTCGCCTCGGCAGTACTTGGCGACCAGCGCTGGAAGTCGGAGATCGCGAGTGTGCCAACGAAGCGGTGCTGACGCAACAAACCCAGGGAGGGCCATCGGTGGGCCGCGCACGCTTGGATGCATGCACCACGGGGAGATGGCCGACGCCGCGCATGCTGGGCTCGCGTCGGCCCGGCCCAGAATTGCTACGCGCCGTCGTCTTCCGGGCGCCGCGCCAATCCGGGATCCTGAGCCTCGCGCCCCTTGGTCGGACATTCGGTCGCGCCGACAACCATGGTACCGTGTGGCGGTGCAGCATGGTCCGTGATTGACCGCTGCCCCATGATCCTCTCCGTGCGTCTCGCGCCCCGTCCTCAAGAGTCCTGAGATGCCCTGGAGCGGCCGCTCGATCACGCGTCGAATTTCGGAGAGCTACGTGCTCCGCGCGGCTGCGGCGATGCTGGCGGGCGCGGCTTCGGCGGCGGCGTTCGCGCCGATTCACGCCGTACCGGTGCTATTGGTGTCGTTTCCGATCCTGGCCTGGCTGATCAGCACCGGCGGGCTTCGCCGGGCCTTCTGGACTGGCTGGGCCTTCGGCCTCGGTCAGTTCGCGGCAGGGCTCTACTGGATCGGCGCCTCGTTCGTCTACACGGGGCAGTTCGGTTGGATCGCCGGCGGCATCGGCGTCGCGGGACTGTCGGCCGGGCTCGCGGTGTTTCCGGCATCGGCGGCATTGGTGGCCCGGACGTTCGACTCGCTGCCCCGTCGACTGGTCGCCCTCGGCGCGGCGTGGGTCCTCGCCGAAGGACTTCGAAGCTGGCTGTTGACCGGGTTCCCGTGGAATCTCACGGGCCAGGTCTGGGCCTTTTCCGTCGAAACCCTGCAGCCGGCGGCGTGGATTGGCACGCACGGTCTCGGGGCCGTGACCGTGTTCGCAGCGCTGGCGCCGGCCGCCTTGGCCAGCCGCCGGTTACGGTTGGGGCTGCTGCTGCCCGCCCCGTTGGCGGCCGTGCTCTTTCTCGGCTTCCTGCGCGACAATGTCCGGACCCTCGATCTGGGCGAGGGTCCTGTGGTTCGGATCGTCCAGGGCAACGTTCCGCAGGCTGCCCGGCTCGACGCGGACCGGTTCGACGACAACCTGCGGCAGTACGTCGTCACCTCGCGGACACCGCCGGCGGACCCGCCCCCGAAGCTGGTGATCTGGCCGGAGGCCGTCGTGCCATTCGATCCGACGGGGCGGGAGGATATTCGGCGGAATGTTCGCGATGTCCAGCAGGCGATCCCCGGTGACGTCCGGCTCGCGACCGGCGGCTTCAGGATCCGTCCGGCCGATGGCAGTGTGTTCAACAGCCTGTTCTTCCTGGCTCCGGACGGCCAGGTGGAAGCGTATTATGACAAGGTGCACCTCGTGCCATTCGGAGAGTTTCTCCCGCTTGCAGCATGGCTGCCCGACGTTCTCCTACCGATGACGGGACGCGGAATGCAGGCTGCGGATGCGCGCGCCCGCGTATCCATTCCTGGTTTCCCGCCGGTGGCGCCCGCGATCTGCTACGAGATCATCTTCCCCACGTCGACGGGAGGGCCGGAGCGGCCGGCCTGGCTGCTGAACGTGACCAACGATGCATGGTTCGGGCGCACCTCGGGGCCCTATCAGCACTTTGCCCAGGCCCGCCTCCGAGCCGTCGAGGAGGGCCTGCCGGTCGTCCGGGCCGCGAACACCGGCATATCCGCCGTGATCGACGCGCGCGGCCGCGTTCTTGCCCGGCTGCCACTGGGTCAGCGTGGGGTGATCGACCACCCCCTGCCGGTGCCCGAGAAGCCGCCGCTGCACGCAAGGATGGGAGACGTGCCGTTGTTCGGGGCGCTGTTTGCGCTCCTGGTGCTCATGTTGGCGACCATCCGTCAGAAGCCGGCCGCCGCCGATGCCGCCAAGGATTGACCTCAGCGGCAATCCGCACCATGACTAGGCCATGACGACTTCCGCCCCCGCCGCTGACCCGGTTCGTGAGGCCGCCGCGTGGATCGCGCGCCACCGCCTGGAGCGTCACCCCCTCGCCGCCCTCCCCGAGCGCCTCCGGCCGCGCGACGAGACGACGGCCTATGCCGTCCAGCATGCGCTGCATCAGGAACTCACGGCTGTGGGATTCGGCCAGCGGGCGGGTTGGAAGATCGGATGCACCAACGCCCAGATGCAGCGCTACCTGGGGATCGGTCATCCCGCGGGCGGCGGGGTCATGGCCGCCAACGTCCATCATGGGACCGGTCGATTCCGCCACGCCGATTTCATCCGGCCTGGCGTTGAGGTCGAGATTGCCGTGCGGCTTGGCACCACGCTTCATGCCGCTGACGGGCCCTTCCGAGGCGAAGACATGGTTGATGTGGTTGACGAGATCATGCCGGCGATCGAGATCGTGGACGATCGCTACGTGGACCGGGCCGAGTTGGATACACCGACCCTGATCGCCGACGATTTCTTTGATGCTGCCGCGGTGCTGGGCACGGCGAGAAGGCTGACCGCGGAGCTCGACCTGGCTGCTCTCGCAGGAGAAGTGCGCATCAACGGGGAGACGTGCTCTGAGGGACGTGGAAGCGACATCCTGGGGCATCCGCTCAACGCCCTGGCCTGGCTCGCTTCCCACGCCACGGCCTGTGCCGGCACGCTGCGGGCGGGCGAGTTTGTCTTGTTGGGCAGCGTGACCGCCATTCAGTGGGTTGAGCGCGGGGCCGAGGTGGAGGGAGTGTTCGACGGGCTGGGGGCTGCGCGTGCCACTTTCGGTTGATCCCAACGACGCAGCGCTGTTCCGGCGCACCTCCGGACTAAAGCCCGAGTACCAGGCCCCGCCGAGCCGCTGGCGAAGGTGGACGCGCAGGCTTGCGGTGGGCTTCGGATTGGCCGGCCTGCTGGGGGTGGCCGTCGGCATCGTCGCGGTGATCGTCGTGCTCAGCCAATTCGGGCAGGACCTGCCCGAGTACCGACAGCTCATGGATTACGAGCCGGCGGAAACGTCGCGCACCTACGCTGCCGACGGTCAGCCACTCGGCCGCTACGCGGAGCAGGACCGGCAGTTCGTGCCGATCCGTTCGATCCCGGAGCAGGTGGCGAATGCCTTCATCGCGGCGGAGGACAGGAACTTCTGGACGCATTCAGGGCTGGACTACGTCGGCATTGCGCGAGCCGTCGTCCAGAACGCCCGCCGCATCGCAGACGGCCACCGCCTGATCGGTGCCTCGACGATCACCCAGCAGGTGGCAAAGACGTTCCTGCTGACGCGAACGGTCTCGATTGAACGGAAGGTGAAGGAAGCGCTGCTCGCGCTCCGCATGGAACGCGTGCTCAGCAAGGAACGCATCCTGGAGCTCTATCTCAACGAGATCTACCTCGGGCTCCGCTCGTACGGGGTGGCCGCCGCGGCGCGCAACTACTTCGACAAGTCCCTGGACGAGCTGTCCCTGGCCGAAATGGCGTACCTGGCGGCGCTGCCGAAAGGCCCCAACAACTACCATCCGGAACTGCGGCGCGAAGCGGCGCTCGAGCGGCGCGCCTACGTGCTGCGGCGGATGACCGAGGAGGGTTTCGTTACCGCCGAGGCCGCATCGTCCGCCCGGGCGGAACCGCTCACCTCGGTGGCGCGGGAGGGCCGGGACGCACTGGTCGCAGCCCCGCATTTTGCCGAGGAAGTGCGACGATGGATCGCCGACTCGATGGGCGAGGAAGTGCTCTATCAGGGCGGTCTGACGGTGACGACCACGCTCGAGCCCACGCTGCAGCAGATTGCGACCGACGTGCTTCGGGACGGGCTGGAGGCGTACGACCGCCGGCACGGCTACCGGGGGCCGGTGTGGACCATCGAGGACCCGGAAGAAACGGACTGGGCCGGGCAACTGTCCGATCCGGGGGCCCGGCCGGTATCGATCCCGCCCCACCTGGAGCCCGCCGTGGTGCTGGAAGTCGACGGCCAGACTGCCCGTGTCGGGCTGGCGGGCGGTGCCGTCATGGACATGACCCGGGCCGACATGGCCTGGGCGCTGGAAGGCGGCGAAGACGGGAATCCGGCCGAACTTCTGGAGCCGGGTCACGTGCTGCTGGTGGAGATGCTGGGCGGTGCCGGGGAGCGGCAGCCGGAGCTGCGGCAGCTCCCCGAGGTCGAAGGTGCGCTCGTGGCGCTCGATCCCCGGAACGGGCGGGTGCTCGCGCTCGTCGGCGGCTACGGTGAGGGGGAGTTCGGGTTCAATCGGGCCACGCAGGCCAAGCGTCAACCCGGTTCGGCCTTCAAGCCCTTCGTCTATCTGGCGGCCCTGGAAGACGGTCTGACGCCGGGAAGCCTCGTGCTCGACGCACCGCTGGTGATAGACCAGGGACCGCACCTGGAGGAATGGCGCCCCCAGAATTATGCGGCCGGTCAGTTCTACGGCCCGCGAACGCTCCGGGACGGACTGGAGCGATCCCGGAATGTCATGACCATACGGCTGGCCAACACCCTGGGGGTGGAACGTGTGGCCGAGGTCGCCGAACGCTTCGGGCTGGGGTTGCCGCAGCCGTTTCTCGCCACGGCGCTGGGCACGACCGAAACCACGCCGCTGGCGCTTGCGTCAGCGTACGCAACGCTGCTGAACGGCGGCCGACGGATCGAGCCGGCGTTCGTCGAACGCGTGCAGGACCGGCACGGGCGCACGATCCATCGCCGCGACCTGCGGCGCTGTCCGGCGTGCGGATTCGAATCGGAATTGCCGCCGGAATTGCCGCCGCTCGGCATCCCCGTGGCTGACCCGGTCAACACGTTTCAGGTGACGTGGATGCTGAAGGGAGTGGTCGAGGTCGGGACCGCGCGCCGCCTGGCGAACCTTGGCATGCCGCTCGCGGGCAAGACCGGGACCACGAACGACTTCCTCGACGCGTGGTTCGTGGGGTTCTCGCCGAACCTCGTCGTCTGCGTATTCGTCGGTTACGACCAGCCGAGGAACCTGGGTCGCGGAGAAAGCGGCGGCCGCGTGGCCGCGCCCATCTTCGGGGCCTTCATGGAACGGGCGCTGGCCGAAGGATCGGCATCGCCGTTCCGGATTCCGGACGGCGTCGACATGGTGCGGATCGACGCGGAGACCGGCCGGCGGCCGGCGCCGGAATCGCAACGGGTGATCTTCGAGGCGTTCGCGCGCGGCACCGGTCCGGAATCGGCCGGGGCCACGGTGCGCGGCTTCGAGGATGAGATCTACTGACGGCGACGGATGTCCGCAGGGTGCGGTCGGTCAGGCGTCATATCCCGGGTTGCAACGATCCAGCAGTCGTTTCGACGCGCTGAAGAACGTGTCCGCCGTGCAGAGGCCCGATTCGGCCTCGCGGGCCACGTCCGCGGCGATCGCGGCAGCATCCGAATCCGGCACCCGCTTGAGCGGCCTCCCGGTCGACATCGCCGCGACTTGCGCGGCGCATGCCCGCTCCAGGAAGTACAGGTCCTCCCAGGCGCGCGCGACCGTCCGGCCGGTCACGAGGACGCCGTGGTTTGCCATGAAGAGCACGTTGCAGTCGCCGATCGCGTCGACGATCGGGGCGGCCTTGACCTCGTCCAGCACCACCCCGTCAAAGTCGGTCATGGTCGCGGTGCGGCCGAAGAACCGGCAGGCATTCTGGTCGGCCATGTGCAACCCGCCGTCATCGATCATGCAGAGCGCGAGCGCCGCGCGCATGTGCGTGTGCATCACGCAGGCGGCGTCCGGCCGCGCGCGGTGCACGGCCCCATGAATCAGAAACGCGGTGGGCTCGGCGATGCCGTCCCCGTCGACGACGTTCCCGTCCCCGTCGACGACCAGTAGCGAACTGGCCGTGACCTCGGACCAGTGCATGCCGAACGGGATCAGCAGGTAGCGGTCTTCCTCGTCGGGCACGGCCAGGGTCAGGTGGTTGCAAATGCCCTCCGACAGCCCGTAATGGTCGGCCAGCCGATACGCGGCGGCCAGATCCACCCGGGCTGCCCGTTCGGTGTTGTGGGAACTCCGCATGACGGCTCCGGTGTCCTGATCAGAACGCGATCATTTGCCGAATCGTATCGCCGTCGTCAAGGCGATCGAAGCCCTCGTTGACCTTGTCGAGCGGAAGGTGGTCGCTGACCAGCCGGTCGATCGGCAGTCGGCCCGCCCGAAAGAGCTCGATGTAGGCAGGAATGTCGCGCCGCGGAATGCAGGATCCGAGGTAGCTTCCCTTGACGGTCCGCTCCTCGGCGACGAGTTGCACGTGCGGCACGGCGATCTTCGCGTCCGGGGGCGGCAGGCCGCTGGTGGTCGTGGTGCCGCCGCGCCGGGTGATCGCGTAGGCGAGTTCCATCGCCCTGGCCGAGCCCACGCACTCGAAGGCGTACTCGACGCCGCCCGCCGTCATCTCGCGCACGGTCTCGATGACGTCGGGGTCGCCGGCGTTCACGGCGTCGTCGACACCGATCTGGCGGCCCGATTCGAGCTTGCTGTCGAGCAGGTCAAGGCCGATGACCCGGCTGGCGCCCGCGGCGCGGGCGCCGAGGACGGCCGCGAGGCCGGTCCCGCCGAGGCCGATCACGGCCACCACGGCGCCGGGGCGCACCTTCGCGGTGTTGACGACCGCGCCCATGCCGGTAATCACGGCGCATCCGAACAGCGCAGCCTGGTCAAGAGGAATGTCGGGGTTGACGCGGACCAGTGAACGGGTGCTGGACACCGCGTACTCCGCGAAGCACGATACGCCGACCTGGTGGTTGACGGGTTCCCCGTTGAGCTTGATCCGCCGTTCCCCCGACAGCAGGGTCCCGGCCGCCGCCGCCTTGGCCCCCGGTTCGCATAGCGCCGGGCGCCCCTCGGCGCACGGCACGCAATGCCCGCAGCTCGGGACGAACACGTACACCACGTGATCGCCCACGCGGAGCTCGTCGACGCCCGGCCCGACCGCCTCGATGATTCCCGATCCCTCGTGGCCGAGCACTATCGGCATTTCGCGCGGCCTGGACCCGTTCACGATCGACAGATCGGAGTGGCACAGTCCTGCCGAGGCCATCCGGACCAGGACCTCGCCGGGGCCCGGGTCATGAAGTTCGATTTCCTCGATCTTGACCGGTTTGGTCTCCGCGTACGGACGCGGCTCCCCCATGTTGTGCAGAACGGCGGCGCGGCATTTCATGGGCGGGTCTCCTCAGGCCACGGGGCGGATCGAATCAGAATCGGACGGTGTCGCCGCCCTTGAGCGACAGCATGGCACGCGCTTCGTCCGGCGTGGCGGTGTCAAGCGACAGGCCCTCCAGGATCTTGCGCACGCGGGTGACCTGGGCGGCGTTGCTCTCGGCCAGCTGGCCCGGGCCGTCCCACAACGAGTCTTCCAGTCCGACCCGGACGTTGCCGCCCTGCGCGGCGGCAAAGGCCGCCACCCGCATCTGCTGGGCGCCCGCACCCAGCACGGACCAGCGCCAAACGTCACCGAACAGCCGGTCGGCCGTCCGCTTCATGTGGGCGATGTCTTCAGGGTGGGTCCCGATGCCGCCGAAGATCCCGAACACGGTCTGGATGAACAGTGGGGGCTGCACGAGCCCTTCGTCCAGGAAGTACGACAGGTTGTACAGGTGGCTCGTGTCGTAGCACTCAAACTCGAAGCGCGTCCCGTTCCCGCTGCAGGCGCGGAGAATGTTCTCGATGTCCTCGAAGCTGTTCTGGAACACGTTGCTGCGGCTCGATTCCAAGGCATCCCGCTCCCACGCGTGCTCGAAGGTGTCGTAGCGCTTCAGCATCGGAAACAGGCCGAAATTCATCGAGCCCATGTTCAAGGACGCGACTTCCGGCGCGAATTCGACCGCCGGCCGCATGCGTTCCGCTACCGGCATCCGCGGCGCGCCGCCCGTCGTGATGTTCACGACGGCGTTGCAGCTCTGCTTGATCCTCGGGAGAAACTGGCGGAACACCTCCGGATCCTGCGTCGGGCGCCCGTCGTCTGCCTGGCGCGCGTGGAGGTGGATGATCGAGGCGCCGGCCGCTGCCGCATCGATGGCCTGCGTCGCGATCTCGTCCGGCGTCACCGGGAGATGCGGCGACATCGACGGCGTGTGGATGGCGCCGGTCACCGCGCAGGTCACGATGACCTTGCGCCGGGGGCGTCCCGGCGGTGCGGCTTCAGGGGGCGGAGGAGCGGACGTGGCCATGTTCGTGGTCTCCGTTCAGGTGTCGTGATCCGGCGCGTGCCGCAGCTTGTGGGCCACGAGCAACGCCAGTCGCCGATCACGCCATTGTGCGCGCTCGTCAAGCCGGCTGGCCGGCAGGTGTTTGCGCCGGTCGGTCTCCAAGCTGCGGGCGAGCTCGGCTTCCCAGGGCCGCGGCGGGCCGCCGTCGCGCGCGAGGTCGAGGTACAGCTGGCCGTAGCGGGCGACGTAGTCGGCGATCCCGCCAGGCGCATTGAGGTCGATGGTTTCGAAGGGCCCCATGAACGACCAGCGCAG
Organism: Alphaproteobacteria bacterium; assembly: GCA_022819905.1. Lineage (GTDB taxonomy): Bacteria > Pseudomonadota > Alphaproteobacteria > TMED109 > TMED109 > VXPW01. Next base: position 39,001 of record JAJEGJ010000052.1, on the reverse strand, counting down.
GCCCAACCCCGACTCCACCGCCGCGTCCACGTCGGCCACGTCGGCGACCCCGTCCTCGACCAGCCGAAACGCCTCGTGCAGCAAGGCCCCCTGCAAGCGATTCACGACGAACCCGGGCACCTCCTTCTTCAGGGTGACCGTCGCCTGCCCGACTCCCTCCATCAGCACGCGGGTCCGCTCGACGACGGCAGGATCGGTCCACGGCGCGGGCACGAGTTCGACCAGCGGGATGAGATGCGGGGGATTCAGGGGATGGGCAACCAGACAGCGGCTCCGCCCCGTCAGCGACTCCGAGAACAGCGAGGCCCGGATGCCTGACGTCGAGCTGGCGAGCACGGTGTCTCGATCTGCCGCCGCGTCGAGCTGGGCAAAGACGGCCTGCTTCGTCGCCAGGACCTCGGGCGTGCATTCCTGCACGTGGGCCGCCCCGTCGAGCGCCGCCTCCAGGGTTGACGCGACCGCAATCCGACCGAGCACTTCGGACGGCGGGTCCTCGCCGGCCAGTCCGAGTTCCGCCAGTCCGTCCAGCTCGCCCGCGATTCCGCGCACGGCCTTGTCGGCCTGGTCGGGCTGGGTGTCCCACAGCCTGACCGAGCAGCCGGCCCTGGCAAACACGACCGCCCAGCCGCGCCCCACCAGGCCGCTGCCGATGACTGCGATCACGGGTCGTTCCTGCATGACTCAGAGCAGCATCTGCGTGTCGCCGTCAACGGCGATGATCTGTCCGGAGACATTGCGGGCCAGCGGGGACATCAGGAACAGCGCCGTATCCGCGATGTCCTGCGCCGCGACAAACCGGCCGAGCGAGATCGTCTCGCAGACCCGTTCCCGCAGGGCCTCCGGAGCCTCGCCGCGGAGTTCGGCCTTGGCGGCGATCACCCGATCGATCCGCGGCCCCTCGACGTTGCCCGGCTGGATGGCGTTGACGCGAACGCCGGCGTCGCCCAGTTCGCGCGCCAACGACTTGGTGAACCCGACAACGGCCCACTTGGCGGCGGCGTACGGGGTCCGGCCCGCAAACCCGAACTTGCCCGCGAGCGAGGAGAGATTGACCACGGACCCGTCGCGGGACTCACGCAGCGCGGGCACGGCTCCCCGGGTCACGTAGAACATCCCGTTCAGGTCCACGTCGATCGTGCGTTTCCAGTCGGCGGGGTCCAGGTCCTCGATCCGCCCGGTCGGGCCGCCGATGCCCGCGTTGTTCACCAGTCCGTCGAGTCCACCCAGGCGGGCGATGCCGTCTTCCACCCACTCGAGCGCCTGGTCGGCGTCGGCGACATCGCAGCGCGCCATCGAAATGTCCGGATTGGCGGCACGGAACGCCGCACAGGCCGCCTCGTCGATGTCGCAGGCATGCACCCGTGCACCGTGCCGGTGCAGCGTCTCGGCGATGACGCGGCCGATGCCGGCAGCCGCGGCACTGACCAGAATGCGCTGGCCGGTCACGAGGGCGTTGGCGGGGGGCGGGTTCATGACGCGGGCTACTGTAGGCGAATTGCCCGGCGTTCGCTGATCATCCGGGAATCTCCGAGCTAGGCCGGTAGTCGCGTGCGAACAGGTAGGCGAACGTCGCCAGCGCCAGGACGACGGCGATCATCAGGAAGGCCGTGGTATAGGCCTCCGGCGGCGCGCCCGACGCGGTGCCGCCCCGGCTGGACAGCACGAGGCCGGTCGTCCACTGCAGCACGAAGACGCCGCCGAAATTGAAGAAATTCGTGAAGGTGAGCGCCCGGCCCACCAGCCTGACCGGGAACAGGGCGCGGTAGTGGGCAAGCAGGAGGACACTGAATGCGCCGACCAGCCCCAGCACCCCGAACAGCACGAGATTGATCCACAGCGGTACCGGGGGGACCACGGCAATGACCGAGATCACCAGCGCGAGGCCGCAACAACCCGCGACCGCCGTCCATTTTCGGGTGTCGAACAGCCGGTCCGCGCGGCCAAACAGGATGCAGCCGACGTTCCAGGCGGCGGCGGTGGCGAGCAGCACGTTCCCCCGGTCGATGTCGTCCAGGCCCTGTACGTCCTTCAGGTAGGGTGCCCCCCAGAGGCCGAGGATCGCCAGCAGGCCGCCGTACCCGACGAACGAAATCGGCAACATGAACCACAGATCGCGCGTGGTGAGGATCTCCAGAAACCCCCGCAGCACGTTGTCCTCCCGGCCGCCGATTCGAGTCTTCTGAAATGGCGTGCCGTCCGGCGTATCACGGACGGTCAGCCAGAAGACCATCGCCACCACGAGCGTGATGGCGCCCATGCCGATGAAGACGCCCTGCCAGCCCACCCAGGCGGAGGCGGCTGCAAGCGGTGTGGTGGCGAGGATGCCGCCGAAACCGCCGACCCCGAGGACGAGCCCGGCCATGGTCGCGAACCGGCGCGACGACACCCACCGGGAGAACAGGACCAGCGATCCCATCAGTCCGACCGAGCAGCCTGCTCCCATCAGGGCGCGCCCGGCCAACAGGCCGGAGAATTCCGTGAAGGTGGCGAACAGGAATGCCCCCAGCGCCGCTCCCACCAGCACGAGGGAGGTTGTCTTGCGGGGTCCGTACCGGTCGAGCAGCACGCCGAGCGGCAGCTGCGCGCATGCGAACGCGAGAAAGAAAATCCCTCCCAGGCGGCCAAGTTCCTCCGGCGTGAGCGACAGCCGGCTCATCAGGTCCGGCGCCAGCACGCCCACCGATGAGCGGTAGAACTGCGAGAGCAGGTACGCGGTGCACGCCAGCGTGAGCAGTCGTGCCAGGCCGAGATTCATCGTTGCCGGCGCTCCGATCGGCAGCCGCTGCGGGGGGGTGTAGGTGCCGTCGGCGAGCCCGCCGCCGATCGACCCGACGGCGCATGCTACCCTAAGGTGAGACGCGGTTAAGGGCTCTGCCATGCCAAAGCATGTACCGCGTCCCCCTTCGGACGCAGAAGCTGCCGGCCGGCGCCGCGACGGCCGTTCAGGGGATCAGGCGGGGCGCAAGGCGCAGGCCAAGCGTTCGCCCAAGATGGCGCGACCGACATCCGCTCACCAACCTCGGAACGGCAACCGCAAGCCGCAACGCGGATCCGGACCTCGCGACTCCGCGGGCGCTGCGGCCGGTTCCCGCCGCGGTCGCGGACGGCACGCCGAGCGGGCGCCCGGTCGGGACCGGTCAAGTAACACCGATCGGGCGGTGCGGCGGGCCAAGGGTCCGCCACGGGACGCCCCGGGCAAGCAGCCCGACGCGGCTCGGTCCCGGCCCAAGCGCGACGCCGGCGGCCCGGGCGGGCGAAGGACCGGCCCTCCACGCCGCGCCGGCGACGCCGGGCCGCCCCGGCGCGCCTGGGGGAACAAGCAGCGAGCCGATGCACCCGGAGCCCGCCCGCCCGCCCGCCGGCAGGATGCCGGGCATCCGGGCGGCAGGCACCGGCAGACCGACGGGGAAGCGGCCGCCCATCCACCGGCGCGCACCGCACGCACCGGCGTCGACAGGGAGCGCCGCCGCCCCGAGCGCGACCGGCGGCGGGACGAGGGTGGTCGGCAGACTGCCGCTGGCCGCCCGCGCCGGGCGCCCGGCGATCGAACACGGCAAGGCCCGCCGGGCCGACCGGGACACGAGGCGACGGCAAAGTTCCCCCGTCGGCCAGCACGAACACCCGGGTCCCCCCCCGGCAGGTCGGACGGGCGCCGCCACGGTCAGAAGTCCGGATCATCCGGGGATCCGAAGCAGCTGCTGCGGGCTCGGCAGGCCGCGGCGGCAGTCCTGGCGTCCGTGCTGTTCCGGAATGTGGCGCTGCAGGAGGCGCTGGCAGCGTCGACCCTGCTGCCCGGCCTCGACGATCGTGACCGGGCGTTCGCCCGCGCGCTGATCACGACCGCGTTGCGGCGCCGCGGCCAAATCGACGCCACCATCGCAGAATTTCTGGAACGTCCGCTGCCGCCGGCCGCCCGGCACGCTTGGCTGCTGCTCCTGATCGGGGCCGCCCAGCTGCTGTTTCTTCGGGTTCCGGCCTACGCGGCGGTCTCCACCTCGATGGAGCTGCTGATCCGCGGGCCTGGCCGGTCCTGGCGCGGCCTCGTCAACGCCGTCCTGCGCGGCATCGCCAACCGTGGCGCGACGATCTGCCAGAGCCAGGATGCCGGGCGTCTGAACACTCCGGACTGGCTGTGGCAGTCGTGGCTGCGCGCCTACGGGCCGGCGACGACGGCCCGAATCGCCGACGCGCACCTGCGGGAACCCGTCCTCGATCTGTGCCCGAAGACGGACCCGGAAGCCTGGGCGGCAAAGCTCGATGGAACCGTGGTGCTGGACGGCGGCATCCGGGTGAAGGCGTCCGGCGATGTCGCCGCGCTGGCCGGGTTCCGTGAGGGCGCGTGGTGGGTGCAGGATGCGGCGGCGCAGCTTCCCGTCCGCCTGCTGGGGGACATCGACGGGCGGGACGTTGCCGATCTGTGTGCCGCGCCGGGCGGCAAGACCCTGCAGATGGCCGCGCGTGGGGCCCGGGTGACCGCGGTGGACGTCTCCGAAGCCAGGATGCGGCGCCTGGCGGCCAACCTTGCGCGCACCCGGCTGGCAGCCGAATCGGTGGTCGCGGACGCGACCAGCTGGGAGAGCGGACGTAGTTTCGACGCCGTGCTCGTCGACGCCCCGTGTACGGCCACCGGCACGATCCGCCGCCGGCCCGACATTCTCTGGCAACGCACGGCCGGCGACTTCCGGGCCCTCAACCCGTTGCAGGACGGGTTGCTCGACCGTGCCCTCCAGCTGGTTCGTCCGGGCGGACAGGTGGTCTACACCGTGTGCTCGCTGGAACGCGAGGAGGGCGAAAACCGCGTGCAGGGTCTCCTCGGCCGCAACCAGGCTGCCGAGCTGGTAGCGGTCGATGCCGCGACCGAAGGCCTTCCGGACAGTTTCGTGACGGACGACGGGTACCTGCGGACGCTGCCTTGCCACCTGGCCGACGCCGGAGGCGTGGACGGGTTCTTCGCCGCGCGCATTCGCCGCCGAGAATGACGCACCCGGCAGAATCCGGTCCGGATTCGAGTACGATTGCGATCCGGTCGGCCGCGAGCGCGTTCTGCGAGGTGCCCTTGTCCACTTGCCCGGTTTCCCGTCCCTCAGGCCGCGCCGCCGACGCCTTGCGTCCGATCGTGCTGGAGCCCGGTGTGGCCAAGTACGCGGAAGGTTCCTGCCTGGCGAAATTCGGGGATACGCACGTCCTGTGCACCGCGTCAGTGGAGGAGCGGGTGCCGCCTTGGCTGCGGGGCCAGAATCGGGGCTGGGTGACCGCCGAGTACGGCATGCTCCCGCGTTCCACGCTGACGCGCACCGACCGCGAGGCGGCGCGGGGCAGGCAGACCGGCCGGACGCAGGAAATTCAGCGGTTGATCGGCAGGAGTCTTCGCGCCGTCGTCGACCTCACCGCCCTCGGGCCACGGCAGATCCGGATCGACTGCGATGTCGTGCAAGCCGACGGCGGCACCCGCACGGCTGCCGTGACCGGGGGCTGGGTGGCATTGCGCCAGGCGATCGCTGTCCTCGGGGATCGCCTGGAGGAAGGGGTGCCGCCGCTGACCGGCCAGGTCGCCGCCGTCAGCGCGGGCATCTGGAGGGACCAGGTCGTGCTGGATCTCGATTACGCCGAAGACCAGCATGCCGACGCGGATGCGAACTTCGTGTTCTCCGCCGACGGCGGCATCGTCGAGGTCCAGGGAACCGCCGAGGGCGCGCCGTTCAGCATGGAGGCGTTCCAGACGATGCTGGGGTTCGCGCGCGGGGGAGCGGAAGAGCTGTTCGCGGCGCAACGCGCTGCACTTGGAACGTGAAGCCGGCCGCGCCGCGCCAGTGGTCAGGCGGGGGCCTCGTCGTGGCGACCGGAAATCCCGGCAAGGCGGTCGAGATCGCCGATCTGCTCGCTCCGTTCGATGTGGACGTGCGTCAGCTCGGAGAGTTCACCGATGTGCTGCCTGATGAAACGGGCACGACGTTCGCGGCGAATGCGATCATCAAGGCCGAGGCGGCCGCGACCGCCGCGGGCCTGCCTGCGCTCGCCGACGACAGCGGTCTCGCGGTGGCGGCGCTGGATGGCGCCCCGGGTATCCATTCGGCGCGGTGGGCCGAGGAGGCAGGCGGGTTTCCCGAGGCCATGGCGCTGCTGGACGAGCGGCTCCGGGGGAACCCTGACCGTCGGGCGGCGTTCCACTGCGCCCTCGCCCTCGCCTGGCCGGATGGGGTGACCCGTACGGTCGAGGGAATCGTCGAGGGAAGGCTGGTCTTCCCGCCGCGCGGCGGACTCGGCTTCGGTTACGACCCGATCTTCGTCCCCGCCGGCGACGACCGCACCTTCGGGGAAATGGATCCGGCCGAAAAGTCCGGGCGCAGTCACCGGGCAGACGCGTTTCGGAAGCTGGTCGCGGCGTGCTTTCGGACCTAGCGCGGCCCATCGCGCTCTACGTGCACTGGCCGTATTGCCGGTCGCGCTGCCCTTATTGCGACTTCAATGCGCATGTCCCGCGCCACCGGGTGGATGGCGACCGCTGGCTGCGGGCATACGAGGCCGAGATCCGGCACAGTCGCCGCCTGAGCGGGCCCGGGACGCTGGTGAGCGTGTTCTTCGGCGGCGGGACGCCCTCACTGATGCCCCCGGAGGTCACGCACGGGGTGCTGGCGGCCGCGTCGGCCGCCTGGCCCTTGGCGGACGCTGCCGAGATCACGCTCGAGGCTAATCCGAACTCCGTCGAGGTGCGGCGGTTCGAGGCGTTCCGCGATGCCGGCGTGAACCGTGTCTCGATCGGCGTGCAGTCACTGGACGACGACGCGCTGCGGCAGTTGGGCCGGGGCCACACGGCTGCCGAGGCCCGGCGTGCCGTGGAGACGGCCGGGGCGACCTTTCCGCGGTTCTCGTTTGATCTCATATACGGCCGCCCCGGCCACGATGCGTCGTCCTGGCGAACGGAACTGGGCGATGCGATTGCCCTGGCGGGCGAGCATCTTTCCTGTTACCAGCTGACGATCGAGCGGGGCACGCCGTTTCACGTGCTGGCCGCGGCGGGTCGACTGCGCCTGCCGGAAGAACGGGTGCTCGCGGAGTTGTTCGACATTACCTCCGACACCCTGGCCGCGGTCTGCCTGCCGCGCTACGAGGTGTCGAATCATGCCCGGCCAGGGGCGGAGTCCCGGCACAACCTCACCTACTGGCGCTACGGCGACTACGTCGGCGTCGGCCCGGGTGCGCACGGGCGGTTGCGGGGCGAGTCCGGCGTGGGCGGACACGCCAGGATCCGAAAGCCGGAGGCCTGGTTGCGGGCCGTCGAAGCGTGCGGACACGGCACGGAAACCACCGAACGCATCCCGGCTGCCACTGCGGGTCGCGAGATGCTGATGATGGGTCTCCGCATGGTCGAAGGGGTCAGCCGCGCAGCATTCACCGAACGGACCGCACTGGCGCTTGACCAGGCGCTTCGGCCGGAAGCGCTGCGTCGGGCCCAGGATGCCGGGCTGATGCTCGCCGACCGGGCCGGGGTCCGGGTCACGCCCGCCGGAATTCGGGTCCTGGATGCCCTGATCGAGGACGTCGTTGCCTGAGCTCAGCCCTGCGGTGCCGGCGCGAACCGGGCCGGGGCCCGCTCCAGCAGCGAGTATCCGTCCCGCCTGACCTCGTACACGTTGAGGCCGCGTTCCACTGCCCCGTCGGTCAGCAGCCGGAAGGCGCCGAGCAGTCCCCGAAATCCCTGCGGTGTCTGCAGCCTGGCGATCCGGGTGCCGGGCTCGACACCCGCCAGATTCGCGGCGACGGCCGATGCGTCGTACGCCAGGGCGGCGGTGCGCGATGGCGATGTCCCGTAGATGCGCCGGAATCGTTCCGCGAATTGCCGGAAGGCTTCGTCGGACAGATCCGCGAACCGCCCTCCCTCCAGGGCGGGCTCGCCCTGAAGGTCGGAGGTGCGCCAGCTCGAGAGGCCCAGGTAGCGAACCTGGTCCGGCGCGACGTCCCGGTAGGCCAGTTCGGCCGCGATGGCCCTGAGCGCGTTCCCGCGGGCGGCAATCAGGATCGCATCACCGGGCCGGTTGGCCGAGCCCGTGACCGTATCGACGAACTGCTGCGCGACGTCGCTCGGTTCGCTGTCGTCGTTGTAGCGGATGAGAGCGGATCGGTTCCGGGGCGGTACCGCCAGCTGGTAGGCCTCGGCCACGGCAGCGCCATACTCCGATTCGGGAACGATCAGGCCGACCCGTTGACCCGGTTCCTCGATCGCATGCCCGAGAATTCGGTGAACCTCTCCCCGCGGGTGCACGCCGAGCATCCACGCTTCCCGTTCAGCGACGGAGATGTCGTTGCTGAGCCCCAGGACCGGAATGCCACGATTCACGGCTTCCGGGACCACCGCCCCTGTGGTCCAGGCGAAGAGGGGGCCGATAACGAGGCTGGCTCCTTCGGCAGCCAGTTCGAGAAATGCCGCGCGCGCGATCTCGGCGTCACTCGCGGTATCCCTGGGGAGGAGCTCGACACGATCGGCGTCAACTTCGAACAGGGCCATTTCCACCGCCTGGAACAACTCGCGTCCGGTTGCGGCGTAGGCACCGGACAGCGGGAGCAGTACCCCGACCCGCAACACGGCGTCCCGAGCGATGGGTCCGGGGGCAACATCCTGTGGCGGCGCTCCCGCTCCCGTGGCGGTCGTCGACGCATCCTCATCGGCAGGTGGAATGCCCGCCACCTGGATGGCATCCGGTGCTGCAGGATCCGACTCGCTGACGTCCGTCGTCGGCTCTTCCTGCGCGCCGCCGCCCTGCGCCCCCTCGGCCGGTTCCGGGACTTCCTGTACGTCCGAGCTCACCCCCGGTTCGACCGGCGCGGGTCCGCCGTCCGATGAAGGCCCGCACGCGCTCACGCAGCCGGCGACAATCAACATGGACGCTGCGACGGGCCCGATGCGTCGATGCACGATGCCGGGAATCCCGGCTGTCGGGAGCCGCCGGAGGCGTGCGCGGACCAGGTCGACCAGCCGCGGCCATCCCCCGTGGCCCGCAGGTGCACGCATGGCGTGAAACGACCCGTCTGGAGAACGATTGCCTTGCACGCTGCGAGTATATCGCCCGAAGGAATCGTCCGGAGCTTTCCGCAGGCTCCGGAGCAGGCTATTTCTATGGTGGCGTTCGCCTATGGCGTTGGAACCGAAGTCCCATGCAACCTGCACTTCTCACCTTTCATGGTCGCATCCTCTACCTCACTCTCGGCATGGCGTGCCTGACATTGCTGCCGGGGTGTGCCGGCCTTGTCCTGGGCGGGGGCAGTGTCACGGGGATGGCGGTAGCCCAGGAGCGCCCGCTTGAGCGCGGCGCGCGTGACATCGCGATCGCATCGGAACTGCGGAGCAAGTACCTGCAGACCCAGTTCGATGATCTCTTCCTCAGTATCAGCGTGCTGGTCGTGGAAGGCCGGATCCTGCTTACCGGAACCGTCGAAACCGATGATCTCCGGACCACCGCCGTGGAACTCGCGAAGGAGACCGAAGGGGTCGTCGAAGTTTTGAACGAGATCCAATTGGGCCCGGCTTATGCGGTCACAAAGCGACTGAACGACACGTGGATCTCCACCGAGATCCGTGCCCGTCTGGTGGCGGCGCTCGGCTCGGGACAGATCGATTTCTGGACGACCACGCACAACGCGGTGGTGTACCTCGTCGGCATCGCCGAGAACCAGGCGGAGATCCAACAGGTCACCGATGTGGCTCGCCACGTGAAGGGCGTTGAGAAGGTCGTCAGTTACATCATTTTGCGCGACGATCCGCGCCGGCTGCCTGATTCCTCCGAGTAGACTCGCCGCCGCATCGATCCGGCCGGAACCTTCATGCCCATTCGTGTGGCCATCCAGATGGATCCGATCGGATCCATCCATCTGCCGTCGGACAGTACGTTCGTGCTGGCGCTGGAGGCGATTGCGCGTGGGCACGAGCTGTTTACGTACCAGCCCGACACCCTGACGTGGCGCCCGGGCCGCTTGCGGGCCACGGGACGGCGGGTGGAGGCGCTTCGCCGCGAACCGGGCAATCACGTCGATGAAGGCGAGTTGGAGGCCGTCGACCTGGCCGACTTCGACGTCGTGCTGATTCGTCAGGACCCGCCGTTCGACATGGGGTACGTGACGACGACTCATCTCCTCGAGCTCTTGCCCGCCAGCACGCTCGTGGTGAACGACCCGCAGGGCATTCGCGATTCACCTGAGAAGGTCCTCGTGCTCCGTTTCGCCGAATGGATGCCGCCCACGCTGGTAGCCAGCCGTCCGGAAGAGGTCGTCGCGTTCCAGGCGGAATTCGGGCAGGCGGTCGTCAAGCCCTTGTACGGTCACGGCGGGAACGGGGTGTTCCTGCTGTCGGAAGGGGATCCGAACCTGGAGCCGGTGCTGGGTCTCCTGGGCGGCGCCGAGCCCGTCATCGTGCAGCAGTACGTGCCAAGCGTGACCGAGGAGGGCGATCGCCGAATCATTCTGGTGGAAGGCGAGCCGGTCGGCGCGATCGACCGGATTCCGAAGCCGGGGGACATCCGGTCCAACCTGGTGGCCGGCGGCTCGGCGCGACCGGCAGTGCTCGGTGACCGGGACCGCGAAATTTGCAGCGCAATTGGGCCGGAATTGCGGCGCCGGGGCCTGCTGCTGGCCGGGATCGATGTGATCGGGGGACGCATCACGGAGATCAACGTGACGTCACCCACCGGGATTCCGGCCATCGAACGGTTTGACGGGATCAGCGTCGGAGCCTGTTTTTGGGACGCGGTTTCGGCCCGAAGGGCAGCGCGGAACGCGGGTTGAGGCAGATGCCGACGGCCTGCGCGTCGTCGTCATTGACGAACGCTGGTGTCATCGGGCGGAGCTTTGCCGTTTCGGCAGCACACATTGCCGGCCGGACCACGGTCGATGTGCCGAATGCGCGGGAGGCCGCGCTCGACCGGCGCGTATCCGGACGGCTCACGCCCTGCGGATCAGGGCCCTCGCACCGCTGTCGGATTCTGGTCGGGGAACGCGCCCGTTGCCAGCCCGAACACGGGGCATGCCCCCGTCGGCATGGAACCGGCCGGTGTTCGTGGCAGCTGCGGTGCCGCGACCCGCTGACGGGAAGGCACGCCGGGACCGCCCTAGCGGCTCCCATGGCCGCCTAGACTGTCGGCCGGAACAGTCGACGAGGACTGCATCCCAACCACTAGCGAGGGAGGCATGCCATGACCATCGCCAATGCCCAATGCATCCGGACGTTCTTGTCGGTCGCCGGTCTCGTGGTGGGTTCGAGCGTGCTGCACGCGGCCGTCCCCGTGGCGACAGCCGCCGACAACCTGTCCGCGAACCTCGGCAGTATCGATTTTCCGAACTCCGGCGCACCCGAGGCGCAGCCCGCCTTCCTCAGCGGGATGAAGGCGTTCCACAGCTTCGAGTTCGAGGACGCGCGCGAAGCCTTTCGCGAGGCGCAATCCGTCGACCCGGGTTTTGGTCTGGCCTACTGGGGGGAGGCCCTCAGCTACAACGCACCGCTCTGGGCCGAACAGGACAGGGATGCCGCCCGCGCGACGCTGGCCAGGTACGGGGCGACACCGCAGCTGCGCTCGCAAGCCCTGCCGCCCGGGCGCGAGCGGGGGCTCATGGCAGCGGTGGAGCTTCTCTACGGTGACGGCGACAAGCTCTCCAGGGACATCGCCTATTCCGAGGCGATGCAACGCCTCCACGAGGAGTTCCCCGACGACGACGAGATCGCCACGCTGTATGCGGTCTCGCTGCTTGGCACCGTTCGCCCCGGTGACCGAGGTTTCGCCCGGCAAATGCGGGCCGGGGCTATCGCGCTGGCGGTGTTCGCGCGCAATCCCCGGCATCCGGGGGCGGCCCATTTCATCATTCACGCCTTCGACGATCCGGAGCACGCCATCCTGGCACTGCCCGCGGCCAAGGCCTACGCCGAGATCGCGCCGGACGCGCCTCACGCGCTGCACATGCCGTCGCACATCTTCGTCCAGCTCGGGATGTGGGAAGGCGTCGTGGCCTCGAACGAGGCCTCCTACGAGGCGGCGCTCGGCCACATCGAGCGCAAGGGCATCGCGCGCGGCCGATCCGAGTACCACGCGCTGCAGTGGTACCACTACGGGCAGCTGCAACTGGGCAATGACGACGGGGCGCAATGGGCGCTCGACGAGGCGCTTCGGACGTTGGCCCGGTTCCCGACTGCAGGGGTCCGAAGCGGCACGTTGAACATCCTCGCCCGCCACACCCTGGAACGGCAAAGCTGGTCGGAGTTTGACCATGACATCGTGCCCAGTGCCGCACGAAACCACTCGGCTGTGCAGTTGGCTGCGGGCCTGAGTGCGGCGCACACCGGCAACCTGGCGGCGGCGGAAACGGCGCTCGCCAACATCAGGCGCGCCTACGAACGCCTCCAGCGCGATACCTCGACAGCCTACCGCGCCAGGATCATCGCGGTGGAGGAAAAGCAGCTGGAAGCCGCGATCGCGTTGGCGCGAGGCGACACCGCCACCGCCGAAGCGTTCCTCGTCGAGGCGACCGATCTCGAGGGCGATCTGAACGCCCCGTCCGGTCCGCCGATTCCGATGCAACCGGCGTTCGAGATGTACGGCGAGTTCCTGCTGGCGCAGGGCCGGATGGAAGCCGCAGCGGCGCAGTTCAGCAAGGCATTGGCGCGCACGCCGAACCGCACCCGGTCCGTCCAGGGGCTGGAACGCACCCGGTAGGCGCCTTCGGGATTCCCGTTGCCGGTGCGGCATCCGGGGCGCGTGTACCCGGCATCATCTGCCGTACCGGCAACAGCCCTGGCCAGGGGGATCGGCGCCGGTCACCCTCTTTGCCGCGAACGGTTGCCCGTCGGTGTTGACCGCGCCTCGAGTTGAAGCGCGAGGATGGCGCCAGGGTTCGCGACGCCGTGGCAGGACCCTCGGTCGACATCGCCGCTGCCAAGACGCGCGCCGGAGTTGAGCCCCCGGATCAGGTCAGGGCGCTCATGCCCTTGGCGGCTTGATCATCCGGCCGAGCGGCTCGCCGCCGAACACGTGCACATGGAAGTGCGGCACTTCCTGAAAGGCGTGTTCGCCGTGGTTCGAGAGAAACCGGTAGCCGTCAGCCTCGACACCTGCGTCGCGCGCGACCCGGCCGACCGCCCGGACCAGGGATTCGATTTCCGGCCCCGTCGCGCGAGCCGAAAAGTCGGCCATCGACACGTAATGTCCTTTCGGGATGACGAGGATGTGAACGCGCGTCTGCGGCTGGATGTCGCGAAACGCCAGCGTGTGTTCGTCCTCGAAGACCTTGTCGCAGGGGAGTTCTCCCCGAACGATGCGCGCGAAGACATTGCTGTCGTCGTAGGCGTGCTCCGTCGAGGCCATCAGCCTTCCCCTCCGGATGTGGGGCGGTCCTCCTGACCGCGCCGGCCCGTCCGGCCACGGGACGATCCCTGGGCGCGCTTGGCGAGTTCGGCCGCTACCGCTCCCGGTTCCACCCCGGCGGCCTGCCAAAGCACCAGCAGATGGTAGAGAAGGTCCGCGCTCTCGTTTACGAGCGCGTTCGGGTCCCGGCGGACGCCGGCGATGACCGTCTCGGTAGCTTCCTCGCCGACCTTTTGCGCCACCCGCTCCACGTCGCCCGCAAGCAGGCGGGCGGTGTACGAGGACTGGGGGTCGGCTGCCCGGGCTCGCGCACCGATGACCGTCCACAGGTCGTCGAGAGCGGACGCCAGTGTTGCGGGTTGGTCAGCCATCGGCCTTGCCTTCCACCGCGGGACGAATGTCGGTCACCGCGGCGTCTCGAAATGCCCGGAAAAAGCACGACCGACGTCCCATGTGGCACGCCGGGCCTGTTTGGTCGACCAGCGCCAGCAACGTGTCACCGTCGCAGTCCACCCTGAGGTCCATGAGCCGCTGGACGTGTCCGGAAGTTTCGCCCTTGACCCATGCGGCCTGCCGGCTCCGCGAGAAATATGTCACGCGCCCGGTGGCCAGCGTGGCGTCGATGGCGGCTCGATCCATCCACGCCAGCATCAGCACCTCACCCGTGTCGTGCTGCTGAGCGACGACCGGGACGAGCCCGGCCTCGTTGAAACGCACGGCGTCCGTCAGACTCATGCTCGCTCCTCCGCCAATCGCGGTTCCGGCCGCACAGGAATGCCCTCCGCCCCGAGTGCGCGCCGGACATCGGCAATCGCAGTGTCACCGTAATGGAAGATCGAAGCGGCGAGGACAGCGCTCGCACCGCCGGCCTGCACGGCTTCCGCCAGATGGGCGGCGCTGCCGGCCCCGCCGGAAGCGATCACGGGCACATCGACGGCATCGCTGACAGCGCGGGTGAGCTGGATGTCGAACCCGTCCCGGGTGCCGTCCCGATCCATGGAGGTGAGGAGGATTTCACCGGCGCCCATGCCGGTGACCCGGCGCGCCCACTGTACAGCGTCGATACCGGTCGGGCGTCGCCCGCCGTGCGTGAAGATCTCGAACCCGTCACCGCTGCGCTTGGCATCGATGGCGACGACGATGCACTGGGACCCGAACTTCTCGGCAGCCCTGGCCACCAGCTCCGGTTCCCGGATGGCTGCGGTGTTGATCGAGACCTTGTCCGCGCCGGCCAACAGGAGCCGGCGGATGTCGTCGAGGGTCCGGACGCCGCCCCCCACCGTCATCGGCACGAAGCACTGTTCCGCTGTCCGGCGCACGACATCCAGCAGGATGCCGCGATCCTCGTGCGAGGCCGTGATGTCGAGAAAGCAGAGTTCGTCAGCGCCCTGGGTGTTGTAGACCTGCGCTTGCTCCACCGGGTCGCCCGCGTCCTGGAGGTTGACGAAGTTGGTCCCCTTGACGACTCGGCCGTTTTTCACGTCCAGGCAGGGAATGATCCGGATCTTCAACACTCTTCAGGCGGCCAGTAGCCGGGCGGCCCGCTGCACGTCGAGGCGGCCCTCGTAGAACGCGCGCCCCACGATCACGCCCTCGATGTTGGTGTCGCCCAACGCCTTGATCCGCTCCAGGTCGCCCACGGTCGTGACGCCGCCGGATGCCACGACCGGTATGGGGCTCGCCCTGGCGACGCGGTGCAGCTCGGCGACGTTGACGCCCTGCAGCACGCCGTCCCGGGAGATGTCGGTATGGATCAATGCAGCCGCTCCGAAGTCGGACACGGTGGCGGCGAACGTTTCGACGTCGACGTCGGTGGTCTGGGCCCAGCCCTCGATGGCGACCTGGCCGGCCCGCGCGTCCGCCGCGACGGCGACTCGACCCGGGTGGGCCCGGCAGATTGAGCGCGCGACGTCAGGATCGGTCACGGCGATGGTCCCGAGCACGATCCGCTCCACCCCGGCATCCAGCCAGGCCGCCGCGGCGGCGGCGGTACGAATGCCCCCCCCGAGCTGGACCCGCATGGTGGTCTCTTCCAGCACCGCCGAGATCGCTTCCGTGTTCGGCGACCCGCCCGTGAATGCACCGTCCAGGTCGACGACGTGCAACCACGTACATCCCGCATCCTCGAACCGCCGGGCCTGATCCGCCGGGTCATCGCCGAACACGGTCGCGCGGCCCGGGTCTCCGCGTTCCAGGCGCACGCACCTGCCGTCCTTGAGATCGATCGCAGGATAGAGGTTCACGCGATCTTCTTTCGGTAGAAGTGCCCCGCGATCATCCTGCCGTCAACGAGGTGGTAGTCGGGCAGGGTTCCCCAACGTTCGTATCCGTTCGCCTCGTACAGCCGAATGGCCCGTTCCTGCGTCACGCGCACATCCAGGCAGATCTGCTTGAAGCCCGCCGCCGCCGCGTGTTGCTCGGCGTGCTCGAGCAGAGCGCCAGCCAGGCCGTGCCCCCGGGCCCAGGGCGCAACGAAGTGGGTGTCGAACGACGCCGAGAACGCTCGGGCCTCGTCGCGGGTGACCGGCCGAACGACCTGCACGGAGCCCGAGATGACCCCGCGGTACCGTCCGACGATCAGGGTTCGGTGGGGAACCACCAGGACCCCCTTCCAGTAGGCTTCCAGCCGCTCGTCGGAGGGCATGGAGACCCAGCCGAAGCCGATGCCGTCGTCGAGGGCCTTCCGGGTCGCGTCGCACAGTTCGGAAAGTTCTCCTGGACGGAACCGCTCGATGATGTCGGTCGCGGTGTCGGTCACGGCGTCCACCGGACGAAGTTGGCGAGCATGCGCAATCCCGTGGCCTGGCTCTTCTCCGGGTGGAACTGGGTGCCAATCAGGTTGTCGCGTGCGAGCGCCGCCACGACGGGCCCGCCGTGGCAGGTCCGGGCGGCGACGTGCTCCGGCTGATCGGGGTGCACCGCGTAGCTGTGGACGAAGTACGCGTGCGCGTGCGGCTCGAGGTCGGCGAACACCGGGTGAGGGGTCACGTCGAGGAGCTCGTTCCAACCCATGTGGGGGATCCGATAGCCGGGCTCCGGCGTCATTCGGGCAACACGAGCCGGGATCCAGCCCAGACCCGGGTGCCGCCCGTGCTCTTCGCTTTCCCGGCTCATCATTTGCATGCCGACGCAGATTCCAAGAAACGGGATGCCCTCGTCAATGACTCGACGCTGCAGGGCCTCCGTCATGCCGGGAATCCGGCGGAGCCCCCGCATGCAATCGGCAAAGGCCCCGACACCCGGCAGCACGATGCGGTCCGCCTTCCGGACGACAGCCGGCTCTCCCGTGACGGCAACGTCGGCGTCGCGCCCGTCCACCCGAAGGACGTACTCGAATGCTTTCGCGACCGAGCGCAGGTTTCCCGATCCGTAATCGATGATGGCAGTGATCATGGTTGGCACCAACGCCGTCGCGGCCCCTGGCTCATGCGGCTCCGGCTTGGGCGTCGTTCCGAAGGATTCCCTTGGTGGACGGGATCTGGTCGGCTGCCGCCGGGTCCACCCGTATGGCGTCGCGCAGGCTGCGTGCCAGGCCCTTGAAGCAGGACTCGATCACGTGGTGGTTGTTCACCCCGTAAAGATTCTCGACGTGCAGGTTGCAGCCCGCCGCTTGCGTGAACGCCTGGAACCATTCCCGAAACAGCTCGGTGTCCATTTCGCCCAGCCGGTTTTGCGTAAACGCGACCTTCCAGATCAGGTAGGGACGCCCGGATAGGTCGACGACCACCCGGGACAGCGTCTCGTCCATGGGAATCAGCGCGTGGCCGAACCTGCGGATTCCGCGGCGGTCGCCGAGTGCGTCGGCCACCGCCCGGCCAACCGCGTAGCCGGTGTCTTCCGTCGTGTGATGGCCGTCGATGTGCAAATCGCCGTCGGCCGCGATCTCAAGGTCGATCAGGCTGTGTTTGGCGAGCTGCTCCAGCATGTGATCGAGAAAGCCGATGCCGGTGGAGATGCTGCGCTTGCCGGTGCCGTCCAGCGACGCAGTGACCCGTACCGAGGTCTCACCGGTTGATCGTTCGACGCTGGCGGTGCGCATGCGACATGTCGCGAACCGGCGCGATTTCCTGCGCCGTCGTCCGCCCTCCTCTTGGGTTCCTGTCCCGTCGGTTCCTGACCGTCAGAACCGCATCGTGGTCTGACCCGCCGGTTCCCCGTTCACGAGGCACTCGTCCTTGGTCAGCTCGATCACGTCCGAATCGCTCGTCGCCTCGCAGGTCAGGGTTCCTTCAGGGAACTGGACGTAGACCGTGACGGGGAAGGCTTCGGGGCGAAACACGACGCTCTCGCCGGCTTTGACCCACCGGAGCCAGTAATCGATGGACACCTTTGCCCGGAGCTGCGGGTCGGAATTGGTAACCGTGAAGGCATGTGCCGGCGCAATCGTGACAATGGAGCCCAGGATTGCCAGCAGCATTCCCAGGCGAAACGCTCGCGAGAGGTTGGCGAATGTGCGCATGCGCGTCTCCCCAGGACATGGAAAGAGAGACCATGGCCGACTCCGGCCGGCCATGGTCTCAACTATCGATCAGACGCGCCGAAACGCGTACTTGATGATTACCAGATCGCGACCGGCGAGCCGATCGAACCCGTCGCGCCCTTGACGGGCACCGGGCTGTAGAAGTAGGCGAACTGGTAGACGCCCGCATCCGCGAGCACGGACAGCTTCAGGTTCTCCTGGTTCACGATCCCGTGCCTGGTCTGCAGGTACGTGTGAACGCAGAAGGCGCACGCGGGGTCGGGGTTCGGGACCGCGTCGCCCGGCCACGTGTCGAAGCCGGTCACGCCAGCCTGGACGGTTTCGGCGATCCAGCGGGCGACTTCCATGCCGATGCCGGGGCAGCCGTCGTTGAATGCAGGCGGGTTTTCCCAGTGACGCTCCCATCCGGTCCGGATGAGGATGGCGTCGCCGGGCATGGGCTCGTAGTCAGCCATGCCCTGTGCTGCGAGGGCGGCGTTGACGTCAGCCATGGTCACCACGTCACCCTTTTCCATCGGCGTGTCGCGGACGGCCGCGATGTCGAGCAGGATGCCGCGCGCGATAATCGGGTGGAGCTTTTCGCTGCCGAGGTGGTTCAGCCCGTACGGGTTGCCCATCTGCTGTGCGGTGAAGCCGTTGTACCAGCGCATTTCGGTCTTGTCGCCGACCGCGCCGACCTGCACGCCGATGTGCCCGAGGCCGTCAAACTGGGTACCGACCTGGCCGATCTCCGTGGAAAGGAACTCGTCGTTCCACATGATCTGGTTCGCGCCGAAGGCGCCGCCGGTCGGCGTGCCGGGGATCCGGAGCGAGAATTTCCGCTCTCCGAACAGCGGCATGCCGCTGACGTAGTCGTGGCCGATCTTCATCGCGTTGCCTTGCTTGATCTGCGCAAGGGCACGCATCACGACATCGGCTTGGGTGTACCAGTTCGTGGAGCCGGCTTCGTCACCCTCACCCCAAAGCGGGTGTGGCCACCACTTGGAGCCCAAGGGGGTGTCCATGACGTCGCCGTCAACCCACGGCTTCCCGGCGCACTCTCCCCAACTATCGGCACCACATTCCGCGGTCGCGGAAGCGGCCCAACCTGTAACGGCGAGCACCGCCGTCAATGCGACAAGTTTCTTCACCTGTCTCTCCCTCTCTAGATTCGCCCTTTCGGGTCGCGGCCCGTCCACCCCGCTGCCGGCATCGGCAGCCGCGCATTCGGGCATAACAGCGAACCTTATCACGTCGCCGTACGGGCGAAAAGGAAAGGGCTGCAATCGTTTCCGGAGGGAGTCGGCAAGTACGGATCACGCTTGCGGCAAGGGCGACTGGTCGCCGGCGCACACGGCCTTCTCGAAATAGAGGCCGCGTGCCGGCGCCGTAGGCCCGGCGGCCGACCGGCTCCGGGCGGCCAGCGCGCGCGCGGGCGTGTCGATGTCGGCGCGCCCGAGCCCCACCTCGACCAGCGTCCCAACGATGATCCTCACCTGCCGGTACAGGAACGACGGGGCGCGGGCGCGGACGGTGACGTGGGCCCCGGCGTGCCCGACCGCGAGCTCCGTGAGCGTGCGCAGCGCGGTGTCCGCCTGGCAGCCCGCCGCCCGGTAACTCGTGAAGTCGTGGAGCCCGACGAGCGGCCGCGCAGCCGCCGCCATCGCGTCCGCTTCGAGTGCCTGGGGCATCCACCAGACGTGGTCCCGTCCGAATGCCGGCGGCGACGGGCGGGTCAGGATTCGATACAGGTAACGCCGCTCGACGGTGGAGAACCGGGCGTGGAAGTCGGGTGCCGCTTCGTTGCAGTCAAGCACGACGACGGTGCCGCCGACCGCCCGGGCGAGGTGAAAGTTGAGCCCCATGCGCACCGATTCGGGAGGTCGCGGGCGCGTGAGGTCGAAGTGCGCCACCTGGCCGAGTGCATGGACTCCGGTGTCCGTACGACCGCTCCCGTACACGGTCGGCGTCTCGCCCGAGTAACTTGCGACTGCCGCCTCCAGGGCCGCCTGGACCGACGCCCCCGTGGCCTGACGCTGCCAGCCCTGGAACCGGGAACCGTCATATTCCACGGTGAGGCGATAGCGCGTCACCGGATGTCCAGACTGCCGGTCAGAGGGCGCGCGCCCGTTCGCGCAGCGCAAACTTCTGGATCTTGCCGGTCGAAGTCTTCGGAAGCGCCCCGAAGACGACTGTCTTCGGGGCCTTGAAGTGGGCAAGTTGGCTTCTGCAGAACGCGATGAGATCAGCCTCCGTGACCGCGTCGGCGTCATCCCGGAGTTCCACGAACGCGCACGGCGTCTCGCCCCACTTCGCGTCGGGCCGCGCGACGACTGCTACGGCCGCGACCCCGGGGTGTCGGTACAACGCGTTTTCGACTTCGATCGACGAGATGTTCTCGCCGCCCGAGATGATGATGTCCTTCGAGCGGTCCTTCAGTTCGATGTAGCCGTCCGGGTGCGCCACCGCGAGATCGCCGGTGTGGAACCATTCGTGCGCGAATGCTGTGTCGGTGGCTTCCCTGTTCTGGAGATAACCCTTCATCACGATGTTTCCTCGCATGACGACCTCGCCGATCGTGGCGCCGTCGCGGGGTACGGTGGTCAGGGCCTCGGGATCCACGACTTGAAGTTCCTCGAGCGACGGATATCGGACCCCTTGCCGGGACTTGAGACGGGCCTGCTCGGCAGCCGGCAGCGATGCCCATTCCTCCTGCCATGCGGACACCACGGCCGGGCCGTACGTCTCGGTGAGGCCGTACACGTGCGTGATGTGAAATCCCTTTGCCTGCATGGCCTCGATCACGGTCGCGGGAGGCGGTGCCGCCGCCGTCATGACCCGGACCGTCCGCGGCAGCGGCTCGGTGAGCTTCGATGCCGCCTCCGTCACGGTCGTGAGGACGATGGGGGCGCCGCAGAAATGCGTCACTCCGCGGGCATGAATGGCGTCAAGAATGGCATCGCCTTCCACCCTGCGCAGACACACATGGGTGCCGCCCAGGGCAATGATGGTCCAAGGAAAACACCAGCCGTTGCAATGGAACATCGGCAGCGTCCACAGGTAGACGGGATAGTGCCCGAGATCCCAGACCAGCTGGTTGTTCATCGCGGTCAGGTAGGCGCCGCGGTGGTGATAGACCACGCCCTTCGGGTGACCGGTCGTGCCCGAGGTGTAGTTGAGGCTGATCGCTTCCCATTCGTCTTCCGGCATGCGCACATCGTGTCTCAGCGTGCCGGTGCCGGCGATGTCTTCGTAGTCGGTGCCGATCGCTTCCGGCGCCGGGCCCTCGGTATCCGCCGACCAGATCACGCGCGGGCGGTCATTCGCCGGGATCCCCTCCATGGCCGCCTCGACGAGCCCGCGATGTTCCGTGTCGGCAAAGAGCAACCGCGCCTTGCCGTGCCGCAGGATGTACCTGACGGTCGCGGCATCGAGGCGGGTGTTGATGGTGTTCAGCACGGCCCCGGCCATCGGCACGGAGTAGTGGCACTCGAGCATTGCCGGCGTGTTGGGGAGGAGCGCCGCCACCGTGTCGCCCGGCCGGATGCCGGCTTCCTGCAACCAGGATGCGACGCGGCGGCACCGCGCCAGGAGTTCCTCGTACGTGGCGGACCGGCGGCCATGCACCCACGCGTGCCGGTGCGGAAAGACGTCGGCGCTGCGCAGCAGGAACCGGATCGGCGTGAGCGGCTGGTGATTGACCGGCCGGCGCTGCAGGCCGTCCGAAAAGGGATGTTCCGGTGCCAGGGGCCTCATCGTCCTTCCCTCTCGCTGCTGAACGCGTTCGCGCCCGACTCGCCCCCACCCAGCGCACAGACAGTGCCGTCGTGTTCCACCCGGAGCAAGGTCCAAGAGCCGGTCTCGGGGGAGCGGTACAATTCCATGACGGCCTTGCCGTCGCCGCTGACTCCCCACCAGGCCAGGGTTTCTCCGTGGGTTTCGGCGAGAGCGCCCGTGAAGGCTGCATGGTCGCGACAGAACATCGTCCGCTGCAGGGTTCGCCACTCCGCCATACCTGTCACCGGGACTGCGAATCCGGCCAACAGGATAATTGCGGCACGCCAACCGCCCGCTCGAGCGGGACCGGCAGCTGGGCGGCGAGGCAGTAGACGCTTCAGGAGTCCTGGACACAGGAGACAGCGGGGGCCTACCGGCAGCAATTTGCGGTCGTCCGCGGCAGTCAGGGCGTTCAGCGTGTCGCGCCGACCGGTCAATGCGATCGGCGTTGGCCTGGCCCCGCCGGTGCGGCTAGCGGGCCGAACGCCCGCACGGCGAAATGAGCACAGCCGCAAGCAAGCGGCCAGCGGCGGGGCTTGGCGCTGTGCCGGCACGACCGGGTCTATCCGATGATCCCGCGCTACTCGGGGAGCGCCCGAAGCAGCGCCCGTACCACTCTCGTCGCGTTGTCAGCGGCCAGCCGGAAGAAGATGTCGAGCTGGTTTCCGGCGGCATTTCCGCCGGCGAGGTCGGACAGGCTGCGGACGGCGATGAACGGCACGTCGTTCGCCCAGGCGACGTGCGCCACGGCCGCGCTTTCCATGTCCAGGACGAGGGCCCGGAACGTTTTGGACGTGTAGTCGCGGAACGCGGCGTTGTCGATGAAGGCGCCCCCCGATACCCCGCTACCGCCAATGACGATCTCCGGCGGGTTCCGCAGGCAGTTGGCTTCCGACGTGCAGTGCTCGAGGGTGACGCCGCCGGCGGCAGCGCGGGCCGCGGCGAGCATGGTCGGATCCACCGGGAACCAGAACCTCGTCTCCGGCGCCGGCGCGCCCGCCCGCTGCACGGTCACCGATCGCGGAAACATCATTCCGAAATTCCCGAACGGGTACTCGAAGAAGGGAGGTTTCCTCCAGCCGTGTTCAGTCTCGCGGGCGAAGACGGTTTCCAGGTACTGTCCCCAGCGATCGGCGACCACCACGTCCCCGATGTCCAACTCGGGGGCCACGCCCCCCGCGATGCCCGAAAACACGATGCGGTCGATGGCAAAGTGGTCGAGCGCGAGCTGTGCGGTCATCGCCGCGTTCACCATGCTGATGCCGCTCAGAAACAGGACGACATCACGTCCCTCGAGCCGGCCGGTGGTGAACTCGACGCCGTTCACCGTGTGGACCGCCGCGCCCACCAAGTCGTGTTTCAGGATCGTCAGTTCCGGCGCGAAGGCGGACACCACGGCGGTGCGGGGGACATCGTCACGGGCACCGTGCACCGGCACGGGTACGGCGGTCGCTTCGACGATCCAGCCGAAGGCGAGCAATGCGGCGGGCAAGCCCCACAGTCTGCAGATGTTCATCGTTGTCCCCGTTCGGCCGCGCGCCACATCCCCTTGAGCCCCCGCCGCCGGCCGCGCCGGCACCGCCCGAGGGTTTCGAGAGGCGAGAGCTAGCCTACGCGCGGTGGCCGCTGACCGCGATGCATATCACACGGGATATGCCGCCCGTGTTCCAACACGCCTGGCGGCGTTTGAGCAGGCGCTCCGGCCCATGGTGGGAACGGTCCGTCGCCGTGGAGGCGTGGTCCGACTTGCCGGGACCGGTGCCTGTGGCGGATTTCCCCCGCGTAAGGCAGGGCGACCTGTTCGGACAGGACCGGCCATCGACAAGAGGATTCCGAAATGGACGGCCTATCATTCCGAATCGGACGGCAATATATTCCGACATGGACGGAAGGATATTCCGAACCGGACGGCCTATTCGTGGAAAAAGGGAAGAGCGTTCTGTTGCGCGACGGGTTTGTACAGCGGCACGCTGAACCCAAGGTCGTCAGGGCGCTGGCAGACACGCGCGTCACGGCCATTGTCGGTCCGCGCCAATCCGGCAAGACCACGCTGGCTCGCCGAATCGCTGATCGGGACCGGCGCTCTTTCATCACTCTGGATGATGCCCAGTACCGACGGTTTGCCAACCACGACCCCGACGGCTTTATGCGCGGCTTGGAGTACGCGGTAATCGATGAAATCCAGCGTGCTCCCGACCTCATTCTCGCCATCAAGAAGGCGGTTGATGAGGACCCCAAGCCGGGGCGTTACTTGATCACCGGTTCGGCCGATCTCTTCCGGGGAACGCTTTCCCCGGATTCACTGGCAGGCCGAGTCGAGATCGTGCAGCTCCTGCCGTTCGCGCAGTCGGAGATCGCCGGGACTCAGGCGATCGATTTTCTCGACCGGGCTTTTGCAGGAGATTTCCCTGCCGCCGCCGCGATCGGACCCACGGAAGACCTGGTGGAGCGCGTCATTTCCGGCGGGTTCCCGGAGGCGCTTTCCCGGAGCAATCCCGGGCGTCGTCGCAGCTGGTTGCTCGCATACGTCCGCTCCCTGGCAGAACGCGATGCGGCGGAGATTGCGGGCGTTGAGAGGCCGGCGATGACCAATCGGCTGATCGAATCGGTTGCAGCGACCGCCGGGCAGCTGACGAATGCGTCGCGGCTGGGGATGCAGCTCGGAGTCGACAGCAAGACCGTTGCCCGCTGGATCACGGTGCTCGAGCAGATGTTCCTGGTTCGACGGATCCGGGCGTGGCACCGAAACGACCTGAAGAGGCTGGTCAAGACCCCCAAGCTGCAGTTTCTGGATTCCGGCCTGCTGGCGGCGTTGCAGCGAGCGGACGCGGCCCGGCTGGCGACGGATCGACAGACCTTGGGGCCCCTTCTCGAATGCTTCGTGCATGCGGAACTGGCCAAGGTCGCGGCGCTAACCGACACGCCGACGCCCCTCTACCACTTCCGGGACAAGGATCAGATGGAGGTTGATTTCGTGGCGGAACGACCGACCGGCGACATTGTCGGCATCAAAGTGAAGGCCGCTGCAACCGTGCGGCCCAGAGATTTCCGGGGGCTTGCCCGACTGGAAAAGGTTGCCGGGAAACAATTTACCTACGGCATTCTCCTGCACGACGGCGACCGCATTCAACGCGTATCCGCCAGAATGTTCGCGATGCCGGTCGGGATGTTGTGGCGCCCCCAGTCCGGCTGAGCCGTGTCGTCGGCCCGCCCGCCCGGGACACGTCGGATCAGCGGAGAGGACAGAGGTTGGCGAGGAACTGTCGGGCGCTCGCATCCCATCCGCGCCCTTCGGCGAAACGCCGGCAGGTGACGCGGTCCAGTTTGAGGGCCGCACGTGCGGCCCTGCCCAGGTCGTGGTCGAGGACGGCGACGTCGGGGGCGTCGCCGACCACGTCAAGCGGTCCCGGCACCGGATAGGCCGCGACGGGTACGCCGCAGGCCAGCGCTTCCAGCATCACGTTGCCGAACGTGTCCGTGCGGCTCGGAAAGACGAACACGTCGGCTTGCGCGTAGGTGCGGGCGAGGTCGTCTCCGGTTCGGGTGCCCGGGAACTCGACGTCGGGAAAGCGGCGTCGGAGGGACTCCCTCGCCGGTCCGTCGCCCACCACCATCTTCCGTCCCGGCAGCTTCAGCCCGAGAAACGCCTCCAGGTTCTTCTCGACGGCAACCCGACCGACCGTCAGCCACAGCGGGCTGTCCGGCACACGATCCAGACACCTGGGGTGAAACAGCGACGTGTCGACGCCGCGCCCCCAGTGCCGGACCCGCCCGAATCGCCGCTGTTCGAGTTCGGCGACCAGTCTCGGCGTCGCGGCCATCACGGTGGCAGCCCGGCGATGAAACTGGCGCAGGATGGCGTAACCAAGCGAGTCCGGCAGGCCGGTCCGCGCCTTGAGATATTCGGGAAAGCGAGTGTGAAACGAGGTGGTGAAGGCTGTGGACGAACGGCGACACCACCGGCATGCCGCCCAACCGAGGGGTCCTTCGGTCGCAATGTGGACGGCTTCCGGCCGGAAGGCTTCGATGACGCCGCGCACGCGCCACGGATTGAGCGCAATCCGGATCTCCCGGTAGGTCGGGAGCGGTGCCGTCCGGAAACCGTCCGGTCCGATGATCCGGACCGTGTGTCCGAGCGCCCGGAGTTCCCGCTCGAGCGCAGTGAGCGTGCGGACCACCCCGTTGATCTGCGGGTGCCAGGCATCCGAGACGATCAGGATGCGCATGACGGGTCAGGAGGCCGTCGCCAGCTCCGCGGCCCGGCTCTTGAGGCGGCTCAGCGTGCCCGCCTGGAGGATTTCCAGTTGGCCGTCGAAGTGCTCGACGAGCGCGGTGCAGCTCTCGGTCCAGTCACCGTCATTGCAATAGAGGATGTCGCCGATGGTGCGCATCTCCGCATGGTGAATGTGGCCGCAGATCACGCCGTCGACTCCCCGTTGCCGGGCCTCCTGGGCCAGCATGTTCTCGAAATCCCCGATGAACTGTACCGCATTCTTGACCCGGTGCTTCAGGAACCCCGACAGCGACCAGTACGGAAGCCCGCAGACCCATCGGACGTGGTTGAAGACGCGGTTGCATTGCAGCATCACGCGGTACGACCAGTCGCCCAGGTGATAAAGCCACCGCGCATAACGCACGACACCGTCGAACCCGTCCCCGTGCACCACGAGGAACCGCCGGTTGTCGGCCGTCACGTGAATCGCCTCGGCGCGGATCTTGATCCCGGCCATCTCGAGGCCATCGAACTCCCGCGCGGCTTCGTCATGGTTGCCCGGGACAAAGATAACGTCGACGCCGATGTCGGCTCGCCGCAGGAACTCGCGAACCACGGCCTGGTGGCTGGTCGGCCAGTACCAGGACTTCTTCAGCCGCCAGCAATCGACGATGTCGCCGACTAGATAGAGGGTGGCGCACTCCACGGTGCGCAGGAACGCGAGCAAGTCATCCGCCCGGCACCCTCGCGTGCCGAGGTGGATGTCGGAGATCCACAGTGTGCGGACCCGCCGGGGGAAACCGACGACGTTCATGTCCGGAACGCACCCCGCCAACAGCGGCGACGGTCCAACTACCCGCCGCCATCATCCAATTAGCGGCAATTGGAGCAGGTGACGCGATGCGTTCCGGTGTCCATTCCGTGAAGAGTTTTTGACAAAAGTGCGGGCGCGGCTCGCGGGAGGGCCTACTCGTCGGCTACCTTTACGACCAGCTTGCCGAAGTTCTTGCCCTGCAGCAGCCCCATGAACGCCTCCGGCGCCCGTTCGAGCCCCTCGACGACGTCCTCCCGGTAGCGCAGCTTGCCCTCCTTGATCCAGCGCGCCATGCGGCGAAGGGCGATGGGGTATTTCTGCGTGAAGCGGAACACGAGAAATCCTTCCACGCTGGCCTGATTGATCAGGACATGCCGCAGCGACCGTGGCCCCATGCCTTCCTCCGTGTTGTTGTACTGGGAGATCTGGCCGCAGATGGCGACCCGCCCCCACTGCGCGAGATTCGCAAAGGCCGCGTCGGTGACAGGGCCGCCCACGTTGTCGAAGTAGACGTCCACGCCGTCCGGGCAGGCCTCCCGGACCGCCGCGTTGAGGTCACCCGCGGTCCGGTAATTGATGCCGGCGTCGAAGCCGAGTTCCTTGGTGATGTAGTCCACCTTGTCGTCGGAACCGGCCGTGCCGACGACTCGGCAGCCGCCGATCTTGGCGATCTGCCCGACGGCCGCCCCGACGGCGCCGGATGCCGCGGACACCAGGACCGTGTCCCCGGGAACCGGACGCCCAACCTCGAGCAGGCCGAAGTAGGCGGTCATCCCCGGCATGCCGAGAATCCCGACCGACGTCGAGATGGGCGCCAGCGAGGGATCGACCTTGCGGATCTGGGCCGACGTCGCGATCGCGTAGTCCTGCCAGCCCAGCGCAAATCCCTGGACGATGTCGCCTTCCTGGAAGGCCGGATCCTGGCTCTTCTCGACGCGTCCGCAGACGCCTCCCGTCATGACCCCGCCGACCGGGTTGGGCGCGGCGTACGACTTGCCGGCACTCATCCGCCCGCGCATGTAGGGGTCGAGCGACAGCCAGAGCGCGCGGACCAGGACCTCCCCGTGCCGGGGTTCGGGGACCGGCTCCTCTTCAAGGCGGAAGTTCTCGGCGGTGGGCATTCCCACGGGACGGGAGGCAAGGACGATCCGGCGATTGACGGCCATGGCGGGTTCCTGGGCTAGGTGGAAAGAAGGCGCCGGGTCGGGCGCCGTGAGAAGTAGAGGGTTTTACCCGATCAGGCCGGTGACGGGCGATGACGGGTCACCGGCGAACTTACGCGGAATGCGGCCAGCGAGGTAGGCGTCCCGGCCGGCGCTCACCGCCGCGCGCATCGCCCGGGCCATCCGCACCGGGTCCTCCGCGCCGGCGATCGCCGTGTTCATCAGGACGGCGTCGCAACCAAGCTCCATGGCGAGCGTCGCGTCCGAGGCGGTCCCCACTCCGGCGTCGACGATGACCGGGATTTGCAGGCGCTCGACGATGAAGCGGATGTTGAGCGGATTCTGGATGCCGAGCCCCGAGCCGATCGGCGCGCCCAGCGGCATCACGGCGGCAGCTCCCAGATCCTCGAGGCGGCGCGCCAGCAGCGGGTCGTCGGTGCAGTACACCATCACCTCGAACCCCTCGCGGACCAGGATCTCGGTCACCCGGAGCGTTTCGGGCATGTCCGGATACAGCGTGTCGGGGTCGCCCAGCATCTCCAGCTTCACCAGCGTCCAGCCCCCGACCTCGCGCGCGAGGCGCAGGGTGCGCAGGGCATCCTCCGCCGTGTAGCAGCCGGCCGTGTTCGGCAGGTAGGTGTACGCCTTGGGATCGATCACGTCGGTCAGCCGTTCGGCGTTGGGATCGTCGAGGTTCACGCGGCGCACGGCGACGGTGATGATCTCGGCGCCGGAGGCCTCCAGCGCCGCGCGGTTCTGGGCGTAGGTCGCGAACTTGCCGGTGCCGATGATCAGGCGCGAACGGAAGCGCCGGCCTGCGACTTCCCAGCGGTCGTCGTCACCGCCGCCCACCAGTTGGACAATTTCGATGGAGTCGCCGCTCCTGAGCTTCAGAGTGGCGAATTCGGCGCGCCGCACGATCTCGCGGTTCCGCTCGACCGCGATCTTCCTGGAATCCAGCCCAAGGTCCCGCAGAAGATCATCAAGCAATAGATCGGGGGCGACGGTACGCTCCGTACCGTTGACCGTAATCTCCACCGAATGCTACCCCGCGCGCGGTTGCCGTTCGTCGGAATCTCAAGGCATTGCCGAGTCGTTACTGTAGATTCCTTTCATGGCACAGGCTACTACCGTGTTCGTGCTGAACGGCCCGAACTTGAATCTCCTCGGGACCCGCGAGCCGGGCATCTACGGCCGCGAGACCCTGGCCGACGTGGAGGCGCTGTGCCGCAGGACGGCGGACCCGCTCGGGCTTCGGATCGACTTCCGGCAGACCAACCACGAGGGGGTGCTGGTCGACTGGGTCCAGGAAGCGGCAGACGCGGCGGGCGGAATCGTGCTCAATGCCGCCGGCTACTCCCACACCTCCGTGGCGCTGCTGGACGCATTGCGGGCGTTCGACGGGCCGGTGATCGAGGTACACGTGTCGAACGTGTACGCGCGCGAACCCTTCCGCCACCATTCCTACGTCTCGGCCCGGGCGGACGGGGTTCTGTGCGGGGTCGGCGTGGCCGGCTACGCTCTCGCGCTCGAGGCCATCGCGCCCATGCTGGATGCCCCTCCGGCTGGCGAGACCACCCGGCAGTGAAACGAGGGACGGCAAGGCTGGCATGCCCAATTTCCCGGTAGACGAACCGCTTCTCCGTCGGTTGGCGGAGTTGATGAACGAGACCGACCTCGCCGAGCTCGAGCTGACGTTCGGGCGCCGCTCCGTCCGGCTGGCCAGAGGCGTGCGGCCGTCGGCGCCGGCGCCGTTGGACCCCCTGCCCGATCCCGATCCGGTACCGGGCGAGCCTGCAGCGCCCGGGCCCGCGCCCTCCTCGCCGGATCCCGACCGTCCCGAAGAATTCGCGAACCACCTGGGGGCGGTCACGTCGCCGATGGTGGGCACGCTGTACGTGGCGGCCGCGCAAGGGGCCGAGCCCTTCATCAAGGTGGGTGACGAGGTCGGCGAAGGGGACCAGCTCTTCATCATCGAAGCCATGAAGACGATGAATGCGGTGCTCGCGCACCGCGGCGGGACCGTGGCGCAGATCTTTGTCGAGAATGCCACACCGGTCGAGTTCGGCGCCCTGCTGGCGATTATCGAGTAGGCATCCGATGTTCAGGAAGGTGCTCATCGCCAATCGCGGCGAGGGAGCGCTCCGCGTCCTCCGAGCGTGCCACGACCTCGAGATCCGGACCGTCGCCATCCATTCGACCGCCGACGCGGACGCCATGCATGTCCGGCTGGCAGACGAATCGGTGTGCATCGGTCCGGCCGATGTGCAGTCGAGCTATCTGAACGTGCCCGCCATCATCACGGCGGCCCACGTCAGCGGCGCCGATGCCCTGCATCCTGGCTACGGCTTTCTTTCCGAGAACGCCGATTTTGCCCAGATCGTCGCCCTCCACGACATCACGTTCATCGGCCCGAAGGCCGAACACATTTCGGTCATGGGGGACAAGGTGGAGGCCCGCCGCCGCATGCGCGCCCTCGGTGTGCCGGTGGTCCCGGGCGCCGAGGGCGCGCTGTCCTCCCTGGAGGAACTTCGGGCCCTGGCCGGAGAGATCGGGTTCCCCCTGATCGTAAAGGCGGCGGCGGGCGGCGGCGGGCGAGGCATGAAGGTGGTCGAGACAGAGGGCGATCTGGAAGGGGCCTGGCAGCTGGCGCGGGCCGAGGCGCTGGCGGGGTTCGGCGACGACACCGTCTACGCCGAGCGTTACCTGGCGACACCCCGGCACGTCGAGTTCCAGATCCTCGCCGACGCGCACGGCAACGTGATGCAGCTGGGCGAGCGCGACTGCTCGGTCCAGCGACGCCATCAAAAGATGGTAGAGGAAGCGCCGTCGCCGGCGATCGACGCGGACGCGCGGCGGCGGGTCGGCGACACGATCGTGGCGGCGGTGCGGGAGCTCGGGTACCTCGGGCTGGGTACCGTGGAAATGCTCTACGACGACGGCGAGTTCTACTTCATTGAAATGAACACCCGCCTGCAGGTGGAGCATCCGGTGACCGAGATGGTGACCGGAATCGACCTGGTATGCGAGCAGCTGCGTGTCGCGGCGGGCGAGCCGGTGAGCTTCGCGCCCGACGCGTTCGCCGTGACGGGTCACGCCATCGAGTGCCGGATCACCGCCGAGGATCCCGAGACGCTGACGCCGCAGCCCGGCCGGGCGGAGGTCTACCATGCGCCCTCCGGGCCCGGGGTCCGGGTCGACTCGGCGATGTTCGGCGGCAGCGAGGTGTCGCCGCACTATGACAGCCTGATCGCCAAGCTCATCGTGCACGGCCGCGATCGCGACGAGGCGCTCCGCCGGCTGCGACGCGCCCTCCGCGAGTACGCGATCGACGGACTGGCCAACACCATCCCGCTGCACCAGCGCATCCTCGAGCACCCGGATTTCGCGGCCGGGGAGTACGACGTCCACTGGCTGGAACGGGAGCTCATGGGCCGGGAGAATCCGTGACGGAGGCCGCCATCCTGCCGGTTGCGGGGGTGCTCGAAGCGTATCGGCAGGGTTGGTTTCCCATGGCGCAGAGCCGCGGCGACCAGAAGGTGTACTGGATCAATCCGGACGTCCGCGGGGTGCTGCCGCTGGCGCGTTTTCACGTGCCCCGCCGGCTCGCGCGCACGCTCCGGCAGCGCCCGTTCGGGCTCACGGTCGACCAGGCGTTTCCGGCGGTGATCGGCGCCTGCGGCCGGTGCGATCCGGACGGGGACCGCTCGGAGACGTGGATCAATCCAGCGATCCGGACCGTGTTTCTGCAACTGTACGAGGACGGCCACGCCCACTCGGTGGAGTGCTGGCGGGACGGTGCGCTGGTCGGCGGCCTCTACGGACTTGCCGTCAACGGCGCCTTCTTCGGCGAAAGCATGTTTTCGGTCGTTCGGGACGCCAGCAAGGTTGCGCTTGTCCACCTCGTGGACCGGCTCCGCGCCGGCGGGTTCGTGCTGCTCGACGCACAGTTCGAGAACGATCATCTGGACCAGTTCGGTCAGGAACGTCTGTCACGCGCCGCGTTTCGCCGACATCTGGAGGTCGCGGTGGCACGTGATGCCGACTTCTTCCGGATCGGCGGCGCCGGGCAGGTGCCGGACCATCTGTATCCCGATTCGGTTCGCCTGCCCATGGCCAGCGGCGGGCCGCGTCCGGCCAGGCCGAGGCACGCGGAAACGGCGCCTTCCGTCTAAACGCCCGGCGGCGGTCAGCGCGGGCTCTTGTCCGAGACCCCGGATTCGCCGGGTTGTGCCGGCGGCCCCGTCGCGGGTTCAGGTCCCGGGGCTCCCCCTAGCCGGCAATCCAGCACCCAGATGTCGTGCGTCGGGTATTCGAGGGCGGACAGGCCGGGACTGGAGGCGAACATCCAGCCCCTGAAGACCTCCGAACCGGCGAAGCGGCCGGCCGGGTCGCGCTCCGTGATCACGAGAAACGCGGCACTCTCGGGCACGTCCTCGGGCGGTGGTTCCCAGCAGCGGGTCGGCACAATCTCCAGCGGGCCCACCCGGGTCGTCGTGTGGAGCGGCGCCTCGACGGCATACGCGCGGGACGGCCCCTTCTCTAGGATCCGCAGAACCACCACGGGTCCTTCGGCCGCGGCGGCATTCAGTCCGAAAACGGCTCCGGCAAGTCCTGCACAGAGCGCGCCAAGACGGCGCGCACCTGCTCGGGGTCGGCGCCCATCAGCACCCCGTCTTCGAGCGCGTCCCGCGCGAGATCCCGGATCTCGCGGATGTTCTCGTTGAGCACCTTGATCTTTTCCGTGCAGGACAATGGCGTCTGGTCCGGTGCAAGCCATTGTTCGGGAATGAACTCCGAAGATACAGTCACGGGGCGTCCGCGCGGGTCACTGGTTACCGAAGAGCTTCGAGATGGCGCGCAGGAAATCAACCGCGGATTCGGTGTTCTCGATGGTGTCGCCGGGCGCCAGCATGGTGTCTTCGGCACCCGGGCTCACGCGCAGGTGGGCGCCCCCCATCAGTCCGTCGCTGGCCACCGAGACGTAGGAATCGCTCGGCAGCTGGACCTCGGGTTCCAGCATCAGGGTGACAACCGCCTCGTAGGTGTCCGGATCGATGGCCTGGCTGACGACCGTCCCGACGGTGATGCCGCTGACGCGCACGGGCGCGCCCACGGTGAGGCCCCCGACCGACGCAAAGCGGGCCGAGAGTTCGTAGCCACCGCCTGTCTGCAGCGCGGTACGCTCGTGGGCATAGACTAGGAAGAAGGCCGCGGCCACCAGGACCACGGCGCCGAGGAGCGTTTCAAGAGCGTTTCGGGACAGGGGGAGTCTCCTCGTCAAGTGCAGGCGTCCACGGCTGATATGGACGCGGCGACGGGGGAGTGGTGCCGAGCAGCGAACCTGGCGGGCGGTGGGCCTCCGCCGTTCCGGTCAGATTCGGACGGTGGGGCCGCTGCCAGGGGTACGGGGCGGGGGTGCCTTCGCTGGGCGGCTGGTCGGTCGTGTGCGTGAGCCACGCCTGCCAGAGCGGTGGTACCGCGGACCCTTCGGCGGGCCCCCGGTAGAGCACCCAGCGCCGTTCCCGATCACCAACCAGCGGGCGCCCCCGGTAGTACCGGTTGCCGAATTCGTCGACCCCGACCCGGGTGCCAAAGAGCTGGACGGTGAGCCAGATTGCCGGACTGTTGGACACGCTTGTTACCAGCTCGTTCCATGCCCGGGACGGGTCGCACGTCACCCCTCCGGAAGCACACGAGGTCCCCAAATTGCCGCCGTTCGCTAAGTGTGGCAGGAATCGACGGCAACCGCACGCCCTAAATGCGTCGTGCCGCCCGTTTCTCGCTAAGCCCAGGAATTCCAGATGACCGGTCCATTGATGCCCAAGGCGACGGCCCTCTGGCTGATCGACCACACGACGCTGACCTTTGAACAAATCGCGCGATTCTGCCAATTGCACGTGCTGGAGGTGCAGGGAATCGCGGATGGCGATGTGGCCGCCGGCGTGGCGGCCCGGAATCCGGTGGTCAGCGGCGAGGTGGAGCAGGCGGAGATCGATCGCTGTCAGCAGGACCCCTCAGCCCACCTGACAACCAATCCGAACCTGAACGTGGATGACGAGGCCCGCCGCACGGGCCCGCGCTACACGCCGGTAGCCCGTCGTCAGGATCGTCCGGATGCGGTGGCCTGGCTGCTCCGGCACCATCCGGAACTGAGCGACTTCCAGATCGGCCGGCTGGTGGGGACGACCAAGGGGACCATCGACAAGATCCGGAACCGGGAACACTGGAATTCCCCCAACATCACGCCCCGTGATCCGGTGCTGCTGGACCTGTGCAGCCGGGCCGAATTGGTGGAGGCGGTCGAGAAAGCACGCAAGTCGAAGCGCTGGCTCGAACGGGAGCGGGCACGCGAGGAAGAGGAACAGCAAAAGGCGGCCGAGGACACGGCCGAGCCCATGCTCTTGCGGTCGCTGGTCGAGCGGCAGGCCGAGCCCTCCGAATAGGAGCGGTCCCGCGTCCCGCCGGGGTAGGCGGCGCAGACGCCTGCGCCTAAATCCCGATTACGTGCCCTGGGCGAGCTTCTTCAGGACGTCGACGCCGGACGGACTGACGCCGTCCCGGAGGGCATCAGCGTGATCCGCTGTCGGCCCAAGCGCCCCCGTTCGGGCACCCAGACACCGGACCGACGTTCCAGTGGTGACGGTCACGCTGCAGGTTGAAAGGTCAATCCACACAAGTGGATCGACTTGACAGCTACCGTGGAAAGGGCGCGAAGGTCCGACCGGTGGCACGATGCGCAGGACTTATCCGAGGGGGCAAGATTCTCGGGTGAGGACCTTTGGGCGACCTGGAACGGGGCAGGCGCGCTCGCCCTGCCCCGTTCAGAATCACTGCCTACTGGGAAACGAACGCCGCCATTTCCTTGGCGCCGTCTGCATAGATACCGTTCAACGTGGCGGCAAGATCGTCTGCTGCGGCCATGTCGGGCATGGCTGAACGATCGAACACGCCCGTCCAGCTCACGATGCTCGTTCCCGCTTCCGCGCCAGCGGTCACCATGAAGGTGCCGTGGTACTGGATGCCGGCAAGAAAACCGGCGGTCATCGCGTAGGTGTAATGCATCGGCCCCGAGGCGACCATCGGTTCATCCACGACTTCGCCGTTGGCCAGTTCAAGGCGTCGGACGGAGCCCATGCCGCCGTCGCCGGCGATAATCTCGCAGGTCACGACGAGGCTAAGGAAATCCGCGAGGTTGCAGAAGCCGCCGACGCTGGCCCATGCATCCGCCGGTGCAACCTGCACCGTCTCTTCGCTGTGAATGACTTCAATGTCGGCGGCGAGTGCCGGGCTCAGGCTGGCAACAAACATGACGGCGGCAAAGAGTGCGGCAGCGGCACCACGGACCAGATGGTTCATGAGGAATGCTCCTTGGCGAGGGACGGCCCCCAGGCTGTGGCAAGGGGCGAAGGGTTCGCGTGATTGGACTGCACGGATAGCGTGCGTCGCCACGATAGCATGACCAAACAAAGGCCCGCGAATCTCCTTGGTGTTGCCGGGGAAGCATCCGGTGCGCGGTCTAAGTGTTCCTGTCGATCCCCCGCAAGTTCATCCGCGTTGCCGCTGTCGCCGCGTGTCCGGCCAAGAAGCTGTCGGTAATGGCCGGCCTTTGAGACGGCGGCGACGCGCTCGATGTCATCGGTGACGCGTGGCGGAGGGAATCGGGGAAGTGCCCGTGACCCGGACACGACAGCAGTGTGCCTGCCTGATGGGCGCGCGGCCGAAACGACGTTTCTTCGCAATGGGAGATCCCACTTCCGGGGAGCAGGTCAGGTACTGCGGCCAAAGCGCCTGGACGGCGGAGCCAGACGCCTGGCGGCCGCCGATCCCGGTTCCGCGAGTCCGTGTAGAACCGCCGGCCAGCAGTCTCCGGGGCTTGGCGCGTGAACGAACGGGAGGACCGTTTGCCGCGTGATTAAGGCCCGTATGTCCCGGAGATCCGCCACCGGTCAGAATTCTCCGGCCCCGCCGGGGATGCCGGGGTCGGCCGTCCGCCGCGCCCGCCGACTGCAGGCTTTGACTCGCACAGGCGATCGTGGCAAAGGGGCGTCCCCGCCGCACCGATTTCCACGAAGGACTCGTATCGTGCCGGAACTCGATCTTGGAGAGAAACGTGCCTGCAGCGACTGCGGCATTCTCTTCTTTGACCTCAACAAGTCACCGCCCAAGTGCCCGAAATGCGGAAACGAGGTCCGAATCATGCAGCAGAGAACGGCGGCGACCGTGCAAAAGACCGACGTCGCCAGTGATGACGTCGTGGACGACGCCACCGATGAGACCAAGCAAGAGGAAGATGAGTTCGAAGAAGACACTGATACCGTGACGCTCGGACCCTCTCCGAAGCCGACCATCGAGGACGAAGCACTGGAGGATGAATAGCGCTGACAGGTTGCGCGCTTGCATTCGTTTGCACACAATCCAGCCAACAAACTGGAGGATTGGGGCCGTAGCTCAGTTGGGAGAGCGCGTGAATGGCATTCACGAGGTCAGGGGTTCGACCCCCCTCGGCTCCACCACCCGGTGAGATTTTTCACATGAGTTGATCGATTTTCTCACCTTATGGTGAACGTAGAGTTTCGCTCAACTAGTGGTGGTCACCGCCACGCCAGCATTCAGCCCGTTATTTCACTGCAACTTTCGCCGGTTTTGCAGCACCCCGGGCCGGCCGTCGCCGGGATGTAAGCGCGCCTACCCGATCGGGTAGCCTCTCCCGCAGCAGGGCCGTGTCCACACGAAGGCCGCCGCTACGTCCCGCAGACGTACATGAGCTGCCGCGCGCCCGATCTCGTCGAACCGGAAGCCAACCGCATCCCAGTCCCGCCTCGACCACCGGGTGCCCCGTTCGACGGCGCACGGGCCTGGCAGGTCCTCCGGCGTCTCCCGGCCTACCAGGCGGCCTGGCGCAGCCGCCGCAACCAGCAGCAGCCAAGCCTCCCGGAGCGGGCCCCGTTCCCGATCCGGCTACAAACGGTCGCGGACCTGGCCGCGGCGCGGTTCGGGTTGCTCGCTTCGTTGGACCCGTTCGCCGCCTCGGGGCCGAACTCGCCGTTCTGGGCGGTGGTGCCGATGCTGGCGGCGGCGGTCGAGGCCGAGGCTGTGATGGGCGACGCCCCGGCGTTTGCGGTCGGGGAAGCAGCCGCGTCCGTCGGTGCGGACGGTGAATAGATCGGCGGGGTCCGCGGTCTCGGCGGCCCCCTCCCCGATGGCGGGGCGGCGGATCGCTTCGCAGGATGAAACTGCGGCGGTCACGTGAGCGCCCTTTCCAGCGCCGCCAGCGTCGCGTCCACCTCCTCCCCGGTGTTGTAGTGAACGAGGCCGATGCGGAGCACCCCTGTTGCTTCGTCGATTCCGAGGTGCCGGACGGCCTCCAGGGCATAGTTGTGCCCCGACCACACGCAGACTCCCTGGCGCGCGAGGCGTTGGGCCACCTGCGGCGGCGACATGCGCGCGTGGGTCATTGACACTGTGGGCACCCGCCCCGCCACCTGGTCGGGATCGGTGATTCCGTGGACGGTGGTGCCCGGAATGGCCAGGATGCCGTCGATCAGGCGCGTCGCCAGGCCCGCCTCGTGGTCGGTGGCCGCATGGTAGGCCGCCTCGATGCGCGTGCGCCGCGAATCCGCGTCGCTCACCTCCCGTCCCAGCCAGTCGTGGTAGTCGACGCAGGCGGCCAGCCCCGCGAGCAGCTCGGTCTGCGGGGTGCCCGTCTCCCACTTCCATGGCGGCTCGTCCGAGGCGCACCGCACCTTGTAGGCCGTCAGCTCGTCGAGCAGCTGCCGCCGCCCCCACAGCACCCCCAGGTGGGGGCCGAAGTACTTGTACGACGAGCAGACCAGGAAGTCGCAGCCGAGCGCCTGGACGTCGATGGGTCGGTGCGGTGCGAGCTGCACCGCGTCGACATATGTCAGCGCACCGGCCGAGCGCGCCAGCGCAGCCAGGGCCGCTACGTCGTTGATCGACCCGGTGAGGTTGCTTGCAGCATTCAGCGCCAGCAGTCGGGTCCTGGGGCCGAGCAGGGTCCGCAGGTCCTCGGGTTCGATCCGCCAGGTGTCGAGGTTGAACGGCAGCCACTTGACGACCAGGTCCAGATCCTCCGCGAGCAGCAGCCACGGCGACACGTTGCCCTCGTGGTCCATGCGGGTCACGATGATCTCGTCGCCCGGGGCCCAGCGCCGGCCCAGGGACCGCGATACGTGCAGGGTCAGCGCGGTCATGCTCTGGGCGACCACGATCTCGTCCGGCGAGCGCGCGTTCACGAAGTCGGCCATCGCACCGTGAGCGCGGGCGTGGATCGCCTCTGCGTTGCGGGAATTCTCGAAGAAGCCGCCGTAGTTGCTGGCCGCTCCCACCATGGCGTTCGAAATGGCGTCGATGACCCGCCGGGGAAGCTGCGTGCCGGCCGGGTTGTCCATGAACACGCGGGGCCTGCCGTTGGGCGACTGGGCCAGTGCCGGGAACTCCCGGCGCACTCGGGCGATGGGAAAGGGCCGCATGGTGTCGTCAAACCTCGCACGAGGGCCGGGGGCGGATGGCGGGCGAGTATGCACCCCCGGTCGGCGGTACTGAGGCGGGTCGCGCCTGCGATACGCAGGTACAGCTGCAGGTACAGCTAAGGCCGACGGCTGACTGCACATGAACCGAGGCCTGTTCTATTCCCGCTTCGTGGAATCGCTGTGTCGTGACTGCGGCAACCGCCCGGACGCCGACCTCACGGACTGTCCGGCCTGCGGCTCGTTACGGGTCGTGCGACACCGGGAACTCCACGATCTCGCCATCGCCCATCTCGATTGCGACGCGTTCTACGCCGCCATCGAGAAGCGCGACCGTCCGGAGCTGCGCGACCGGCCCGTCATCGTCGGCGGGCACCACCGGGGGGAGGTCGCGGCTTGCTGCTACCTGGCGCGCACAGCGGCGTGCACTCGGCCATGCCGATTGACAGGCCTTTACGCTCGGACCATTAGGTGCGACTGAATACAGTTGCAATTTAAGGCGACAGTGCCTATACTGATTTCGAGACACATGACGGGAGTGCAGAGGGCAGAGTGAGTCGGCGCGAAAAGCTGGTGACCCGGTTCAAGGGGAAGCCGAACGACTTGACATGGGACGAGCTGGTCAGACTGCTTGGCGGGCTGGGTTACACTGAGGTGGCGTCTGGCAAGTCGGGTGGGTCCCGGCGACGGTTTGTTCATATCACTGCCCCGACCATCGCGTTGCACAAGCCGCACCCCGGCAACA
>JAJEGJ010000110.1 GCA_022819905.1 Alphaproteobacteria bacterium | reverse complement strand
GTCAGCCTGCTTGCTTTGCGGGCCTGCGTCCATGGCGACCGCGGGCGAAACTTCTGGAGCAGTCGGGCGGGCATATGCCGACATTGCGCTTGCCGGCTACGAAGATTCGCTGTCGCGGGCAGTGCTGCTCCAGCAGGCTGTGACAGACCTCATCGAAACGCCTTCCGATGCTGCGCTGGCGGCCGCCAGAGAAGCCTGGAGGCAGAGCCGGATTCCCTACATGCAGACTGAGGTGTTCCGGTTCGGCAACACGGTGGTCGATGACTGGGAAGGACGGGTGAACGCCTGGCCGCTCGACGAAGGTCTGATCGACTACGTGGTCGGAAACCCGGATGCGATCAACGTCATTGCCAACCGAACACTTCTGATCAATGGCACTTCCGTGACGGCGGATCCGATCGACCTTGCCTTGCTGCAAGACGTGCTGCACGAAGCCGAGGGCATCGAGACGAACGTCGCGACCGGTTATCACGCCGTTGAGTTCTTGCTGTGGGGACAGGACCTGCACGGGACCGGGCCGGGGGCCGGAAATCGCCCGGCAACGGATTTTGACCCGGCCCGCTGTACAGGCGGAAACTGCGATCGACGAATCGCCTATTTGCGCACGGCCACGGAACTGTTGGTAGCCGACCTCGAGTGGATGGCGGGTGCGTGGCGTGAGGGCGGGGCCGCCCGCACTGCCCTGGAGGAGTTGGACGCGCCAGGTGTTGTACGCGTGATCGTAACCGGGCTGGGCAATCTTGCGGCCGGTGAGCTTGCGGGAGCCCGTATGCAGGTTGGCCTCGAGTTGCACGATCCAGAGGAGGAGCACGATTGTTTTTCCGACAACACGCATGAATCCCACTACTGGGATGCGGTGGGGTTGCGAAACGTGTATCTGGCTCGATACCAGAGGGTTGATGGATCGATGATCGAGGGTCCGTCACTGTCGGAACTGGTCCGCGCCGCCGACCCCGAACTCGACCAGAAGCTCCATGACGGAATCGACCGGGCGATCAGGCGAGTCAATGCGATTCGGGATGCTGCCGCCGGCGGGAAAGCCTATGACCAGCTGTTGGCCCCAGACGATCCCGAGGGAGGCGAGCTGATCGGCGAGGCCATCCGGGCGCTCATCGCTTTCAGCGAGCAGCTCACGGAAGTCGGGCCGATTCTTGGCGTCGGCGAGTTCCAGTTCGAGATCGAGGGATAGGGCCGGCTTCCCGGGAACGCACCGTTGATTGCCGGCTCTAGCTTGGACACCGTCGTGCGCCTGGCAAAGGCGTCAGGGGCACTGCTACTTGGCCTGGTGATCGTCCATGGAACGGCCGCGGCCGACGGTTCCGATGGGGCACCACGGTCCTCCGCAGATGCAACGTTAGCTGCGGAGCTGACCGCATGGCCCGGGGACTTCTCCAGACCGGAGGCATACGAAGCGCACGCCGGGGGAGCGGGAACGAGTTTCCATGCGCCGACTCGAAACGCGTTCTCGCATCCGACCCAGAATCTTGCCCCGTCCCAACGCACCCGATTCCGTGTGGGAGACGCGATCTTTCGGAAGCTTTGGGTAACGGCGCCGGCTTCCACGGCCGCGTCAGACGGGCTGGGTCCGCTGTTTAATGCCCGATCCTGTCAGCGGTGCCACCGCAAGGACGGTCGCGGCCGGCCGCCGTTCAACGAGGACGACCGAGGCGGCACGCTGCTCCTGGCCTTGACCCATCCGGACGGCGCGGATCCGGCGTACGGCAGACAGTTGCAGACCCGCGCCGTCCCGGGAATTCCGGCGGAAGGCAAGATCTCAATCACGCACCGAATGATCCCGGCGGCGGGGCAACCGGATCTCGAACTCCGCAGCCCCCAGTACGGCGCACAGAACCTGAGTTGGGGGCCGCTGGATTCACGAACCGGACTGTCTCCACGGGTAGCACCACCAATGATCGGGCTCGGATTGCTGGAGGCGATACCCGAGGCAGATATCGTGGCTCATGCAGACCCTCACGACGCTGATGGCGACGGGATTTCTGGCCGGCCGTCCTGGGTACCAGCTGAGGCTGGCGGCCCCCCCGTGCTCGGCCGGTTTGGCTGGAAGGCTGCTGTTCCCACCGTCCGCATGCAGGCAGCGAAAGCCTTCTTCGAGGACATCGGCATCGGCAATGGGCTGTTTCCGGGATCCGCCGGCGCCTGCACGGAGGTGCAAGCCGAATGCCGGAACGCGCCCGGCGGAGACCACAATGACGACGGGATCGAGATACCGGCACGGCTGTTCGACCAGGTCGTGTTCTACTCGCGGAACTTGGCGGTGCCGGCCAGACGGGATCCCGACAATCCGGATGTCCTGGCCGGAAAGCGAATCTTTTTCGACAGCGGCTGCGCCGACTGCCATGTGCCGAAGTTCGTAACGCAGCGAACCGCGGACCGACCTGAACACAGTTTCCAGCTGATCTGGCCGTATACCGACCTGCTCCTGCATGACATGGGTGACGAGCTCGCCGACAGCGGCACCGATCCCTTGCGGCGCGAATGGCGGACCCCGCCCCTCTGGGGCATCGGCCTGACCGAGACGGTAAGCGGCACCTTCCGGCTCCTGCACGATGGCAGGGCGGACGGATTGCTGGAAGCCATCCTCTGGCATGGCGGGGAGGGAGCGGCGGCACGCGATCGGGTGGTGCAGCTGACCCAGGCCGAACGAGAGCAACTGCTGGCGTTCTTGCGTTCCCTGTAGTACCTCAGGGATCGCGAGTACGGTCGCACTCGAACACGGTCCTGGTCTCCGGTTGTTGCGGCTTGGTCGCGCATTGGCGGGCCATGCGGCGCCCCCGCCTCCGTTGACAAGTGCCCCGACCTGCCTGTCCGCGCGGAGCGGCCACCATGCATCCGAATCCCGTTTTCCGGCAGGAGCCGCGTGCCCGGCTGCTTGAGTTCGCCCGCGAACGCGGCTTCGGGGTATTCACTGCGGCTGGTCCAAAAGGGGTGCTCGCCGCTCACGTGCCTTTCGTGATGGAGCAGGAGGGGGTTGCCGCACACCTTGTGCGGACCAACCCGCTGGCGCAGCACCTCGTCGAAGGGCCGGTCGCCGCGTTGCTGATCGTGTCAGGGCCCGATAGCTACATCTCGCCCGACTGGTACAGGGTGCCCGGCAAGTTGCCCACGTGGAACTATGTCGCGGTTCACGTCAGGGGAACTTTGCGGCAGCTGGAAGATGAAGCCCTCCGTGCTCACCTCGATCGCCTGGTACAGACGTTCGAGGATCGTCTTGCCCCCAAGGCCGCGTGGAAGACGGACAGGGTCGACCCCTTGATGTTGGCGGATCTGATGCGGGTGATCGTGCCGGTCGTACTGACGGTCGAGCGGGTCGACGGCACCTTCAAGCTGAATCAGAACCGCACGGTCGACGAACGCGCCAGCGCGGCGGCGGCGCTGGAAGCGGCAGTTGCACCGGGTATGGAACATCGTGCCCTCGCTGCCCTCATGCGTCAGGTAGACGGGAGCGGCCAGCCCTGATTGCCGCGTCCCCCTTCCTGTCCGGAGTGCAGGGCAGGCGCTGCCGGCCCGGAGCAACGACGCGCCTCGGAGCCCTATCGTGCGCAGGTTCCCTACGGAGAAGGCCGCCGGCGCCGGACCATCGCGTCCAGCAGATCAAGCTGCGACACGGTCCCGAGAGCCGTGCCGTCGCGATCTGTGACCTTGCCGAGGTCCGCGGCGGCCTCCGATAGGGCGAGTGCGGCTCGCTCAAGCCGTGTCCCGAGCGGGATCGCGGGGGCGCTGGCACAGGCGGTTCCGGGTTTCATGATGCTCTCGACCCGGACTAGCTTCCCCCGGTTGACGTCCTTGACGAAATCCGCGACGTAGTCGTCGGCGGGTGTTAGCACGATGTCCTGGGGTCTCCCCTGTTGCACCATGCTGCCATCCCGCAGGATGGCGACGTTGTCGCCGATGCGCAGCGCCTCATCGAGGTCATGGGTAATGAAGACGATGGTCTTCTTCAGTTCTGTCTGAAGATCGAGCAGCATGTTCTGCATGTCGTAGCGAATCAGCGGATCGAGCGCACTGAACGCCTCGTCCATCAGCAGGATGTCGGGATCGGTTGCCAGCGCCCGGCCCAGGCCGACGCGCTGCTGCATGCCACCGGACAGTTCCCCGGGATACCGGTCGGCAAAGTCTTGGAGACCGACCCGCTCGATCCAACGGGAGGCCCGCTTCTCGACCTCCATACTCTGCAGTCCCTGGACCGTGAGCCCGTAGGCCACGTTGTCACGGACGCTACGGTGCGGCATGAGCGCAAAGCGCTGAAAGACCATCGATGCCCGGTGCCGGCGAAACTCCCGCAACGCCGCCTCGTCCATATCGGCCACATCGGTGCCGTCCACGATGACCTCGCCGGCGGTCGGCGCGATCAGCCGGTTGATGTGCCGGATCAGGGTCGACTTCCCCGATCCTGACAGTCCCATGACCACCTGGATGCAGCGCGGCGGCACCGACAGGTTGATGTCCCGCAGTCCGAGCACGCAGCCATGGGTGTCCAGCAACTCCTGCCGGCTCATGCCGTCGCGCACCATCGGCAGGACCGCTTCCCCGGCGGCCCCGAAGATCTTGTAGAGGCCCCGGATGCGGATCATGGGCTCAGGCATGGTGCGCCTGCTTGTACTGCAGCTGAAGACGCTTGCCATAAGCTTGGGACACGCGGTCGAAGACGATCGCGAGCGCGACAATGGCCAGCCCATTGAGCAGGCCGAGCGTGAAGTACTGATTGGTGATGGATCGCAGGACCGGCTGACCAAGGCCCTGAACACCGATCATCGATGCGATGACGACCATCGCCAGGGCCATCATGATCGTCTGGTTGACCCCGGCCATGATGGTCGGGAACGCGAGCGGGATCTGGACCCCGATGAGGCGCTGCCAGCCGCTGGCACCGAATGCATCGGACGCTTCCAGTACCTCCCGATCAACCAGACGGATGCCGAGATTGGTCAGTCGGATCACCGGGGGGATGGCGTAGATCACGACCGCGAGCAGCCCCGGCACCTTGCCGATCCCAAGCAGCATGACGACCGGAATGAGGTAGACGAACGCCGGCATGGTCTGCATGACGTCGAGCAGCGGCGTCACCACCGTCTGCGTGCGGTCTGACCGGGCCATCAGGATGCCCACCGGCACCCCGAGCGCGATCGCCAGCAGGGTGCTCACCGCGATCATGCTCATCGTGCTCATCGTGTCCTCCCACATGCCGAAGTAACCGATGAACAAAAAGGCGACGATGGCCCCGGCGACAATCTTCCACGACCGGCTCGCCAGGTAGGCGAAGGCGCAGACCGCGAGCAGGACGGACCACCACGGGGCGTTGAGCAG
Source organism: Alphaproteobacteria bacterium (assembly GCA_022819905.1). Lineage (GTDB taxonomy): Bacteria > Pseudomonadota > Alphaproteobacteria > TMED109 > TMED109 > VXPW01. Next base: position 735 of record JAJEGJ010000110.1, on the reverse strand, counting down.
CAGTTTTTCGAACCAGACCAGGAAGTGCAGAAGGGGCTCGAACACGGCCTCGATCACGTCACCGTACGACCGCGAGAAGTCTCGGTAGGCACCGTCGAGCGCCTTGCGAAGTGCCACCAGTGTTTCGCGCTCCATTTGCGGAAACTCGATCCACCATGCGTTTTTGGCCATTGGGGCAGATCTCCCGGGTTGTTAGCGTCGCTTCACGTACGTGTGGCTGCTCTGGTCGTCCTCCAGAAGGCGGATTCGGCACGGGAGGCGCATGTCCGCATCGGCATAGTGAACGCAGGGTCGCAGACTTGCATCCCTAAAGCGAGGGATGCCGACCCCATCGGGTTCGGTTCTTCCGCGCGTGCGCTCTGGGCTCGGGGACGGTGCCACCCGCACCGCCGTTGTGCAGGGCGGGTAGTGACAGTCCGGAGGCGGGCCGCGGCGGCCGGAGGCCGCCGCGCACCGTCAGAGTTCGGCCAGTGCGCTCTTGATCCGCACGGCCGCGTCGTCAGCCACCCACGGGAGCCACATGTCTTCGTAGTTGGTCAGAAAATGCACCATGGCGGTCTCGCCGTCGGCCTGGTTCTCATTCATCCAGGCGAGCAACGCATTCAGGAAGTCGTTGCCGAACGCACGGGCAGAGAGATAACCGACGGCCTGCGGTGCGCGTTCGGCGAGATCTGCCGTGATGAGGGTATCGACCGGCGAAGGCGGGTACATCGTCGGCTTCGGGTCGGCGCAGTC
>JAJEGJ010000043.1 GCA_022819905.1 Alphaproteobacteria bacterium | reverse complement strand
CCGGCGAACTGCGTTGCGAACGCATGCCCGCCCGCGCCGGGCGCCTGGCCCCAGAAGGCCATCGTGCCGCCCGCGCCGTCCACATCCCCGGTCAGCGTGAAGCTGCTCCCCGACAACGCCTCGCGCAGCGTCATCGTCCGCGACTCATCCCCGGACGAGCCGAAGCTTGTCCCGGACCATGATCCGGGGGCTGTCTGCGAGCCGGCAGAGCGCGGCAGGACCGCAGCGCCGCCCGCCGCCGGTCGCCCGGAAGCGCCCGGGTCGAATGACAACGCCTGCCCGGCGACCATGCCCTGCATGCCGGGCGTGCGCGGCGCCGCCATGCGCGCGGCTACGCCCTCCAGAGCCTGCTCCGCCACCGTGCGACCGAACCGCGCCAGAAACGCCCCCGGCAGCGGGTCCGAGTTCACGATCGTGCCGACCGCAACCCCGTCGGCGATGCGCGCACCGCCCGTCGGATGCGACAGCGCGACCTCGAAGGTCTCCGGGTCCTCGTCATGGCCGTCGTCGAACATGTAGACCCAGAACCGCTTGCTCGTCTCGCCCGGACTGAACGTGACATCCCCGAAATCGATCTGGAGAAAGTCGCTGTTCTTGCGCGCCGACACCGGGTTCGACTCCCGGGTCCGGTAATCGACCGATACCGCACGGTCCGAGGCCGGGCTCAGCGTGACCGTGAACCACATCAACCCGTCGCCCTCATTGGCCGTCACATCGCCAATGGTGAGTTCGGACACCGGGGGCGCGGCATCGTCGTCCGCCACCGTCACCGAGGCCGCATCGCCCGGCGAGGCCGCCACCGCATAGCCGGTTCCGGCCCCGACGGTCACGCTCACCGCGCCGTCCGGCTCGTCCGCGCTGTCGTCCGCCGTCGCAACCTCGAAGGTTGCAACGCCCCCGGTCGGAACGGTCACCTCCCTGGCGCCGGTCTCGCCGGCGGCGGCATAGTCCCCGCTCTGGCCCACCGTCAGCGCCACCGTGAGCGGCGCGGCGGGCGCGGGACTGGCCGTGACCGTGAACGACGCCGGGCTACCCTCCGTCACGCCATTGCCGGCGGCGACGCTCACCACCGGCGTGTCGTCGTCGGCGACCGCGACCGCGGCCGTATCGTTCGGCGCCGCCGCCACCCGGTAACCGGTCCCGGCCGCGACGGTCGCGCTCACCGAGCCGTCGGCCTCCAGCACCGCATCGTCCACCGTCGCGACCTGGACGGTCACGCTGCCCCCCGTGGGCACGGTGACCTGCCTCGTGCCGGTCTGGCCCGACGCGGCGAAGTCGCCGCTCTGGCCGACCGTCAGCGTCACCGCGAGCGGCGAAGACGGCGCGGGCGTCGCCGTGACGGTGAAGGACGCCGACGCCCCCTCCGTCACGCCGCTGCCGCCCGAGATCGCGATCTCGGGGAGGGACGCCGTCTGGGCGGCCTTCTCCGCCCTCTCGATGCACTCGATGGCCTCGACGATCGGCCGCCAGCGCTTCGCCGTGTATTTGTCCATCATGTCCCGCGCCTCGTCCTCGGTCATCGCCGTCTCGCCGGTGTCGACGCCGAAGGCCGCAAGCGCCCTGTTCCAGCGTTTCACATGGGCCGCGCCGTAATGCCTCTCGCCCGCATAGCGCTCCACGTCCGAGCGGACGCTCGCCGGCACGCAGGCGTTCCGCGCGGCGGCCAGCGGATCGGCCGGCCCCACGCCGAGCGTCACCGTGGCCGCGAGCGCGTCATGGACCTGCACCTGGCCGTCATCGTCCACATGCCACGGGATCACCCGGACCGTCAGCGTCATCGCCGACGGGGCATTGTGGTAGATCGTCGTCGAGGTGCTGGTGATGCCGTTCTCGGCCCCGAAGATGTAGTCGAACCCGCTGCCACCTTCCCACTCCAGCAGGTAGGCCGTGGCATGGGGAACGGCGTCCCAGGACGCGCTGGCGCTCGTGGCGTCGACGGCCGTCACCCGGAGGTTCGAGACCGGCTCGGTCGGCACCTGCGCGACCGCCGGCTGCTGCGCCCTTGCGAATTTGGGCACGGCCGCGTCCACCCCGACATAGGCCACGCTCGGCTCGCCCGGCGTGTAGTCGGCCTCCTGGCTGGCGAAAATCAGGGACGGGTCCATCAGCGCCACCCGGATCGTGCTGGTTTTGGCCGGTGTGTTGATCTGCGTCGGCACGGTGAAGACGGTGCTCCCCGTGGTGTCGACGGTCGCCGTCCGCAGGCCCCGGTGCTCCTCCGCCAGATGCCGTGTCTGGGACGTCCCGGTATCTCCGACATGGATGCTGACATCCAGGGGCGCAAGCGGCGCCGGGTCGGCCTTCAGCGTGAAGGTGGCGTCACTGCCCTCGGACACCTGCGGGCCGGCCTCGATCCATACCAACCGCGTGCCCGACGGCGCCCCCGACGCACCCTGGATCGTCACCGTCGCGGCGCCGTTGGGCATATCGGTGGTATCCCTTACCCGGACGTGGAGGTTTGCGGACAGCACGTTGCCGTTCTGGTCGCCAAGCTGTCGCCCGGGAGCTACGCCGGTACCCCCGGTCGCCCGCTTGATCTCCAGATCGATGGTCTCCCCGTCGTCATTGGCCCCGTCCGCATGGACCGGAATCCGCAGGACGCCCCTGGAGGCGCCCGCCGGGATGGTGAGCGTCCACGGGCCCGCCGCGTAGTCCGTGCCCGCCGTGGCCGTGCCCGTGCCCGTGGCGGCGATGTGCAGCGTGACCGGCTTGCGGAGCGTCATGAGATCGTCGGTTCCCCGTTCGACCACCCGGATCCCCACCTCCGCCTCCCGGCCCTCATGGGCCGTGTAGGCCGCGACCTGGAAATCCACCTCGGGGCTCCGGTCCTTGATGATGATGTCGGTTGTGCATTCGGGCACTCCATACGGAATGGCCGGCGTAATGGACGTGATCTTTAAAAGCTCGTTGTCCTCGTACAGGAGGTCCGCGGCGACTGGGAGCCTGAGCGTGTACTCCTCCGTCCCCGCGGGGAGATCGAAAAAGTACGGGAAGTCGAACACTCGCGTGTAGTCGCTGTCGCTGGCGTTCAGGTTCGAGTAGCGGAACCGGAACGAGCCTGCCTGCGGCAACGGCCGCGAGAACGTGAGCGGCAGGACCCGTTCCTCGCCCTCCGGAGCCAAATAGCTGTTTGCCCCGAAACAGAAGGTGTATTCGTCGTCGACGATCTCGACCACGGCCTCTTCCGGCCTGCCGGTCCCGTCCGACGTCACGAACCCCGCCGGCAGGCTGGCATCGTCGATCCGCAGGCGAAACGTCTCATTGCCAGTCTCCTGCTCCTCGTCCTGCGTGGTCTGGACCGTGAAGGTCGCGCTCGTCCTGCCCGCCGGGACCGTGACGGAGTACGGACCGGCGGTGTAGTCGGTGCCGTCCGTGGCCGTGCCGCGCGTCTCGGTCAGGCTGATCGTGGTGTCCGCATCCCGCGGAAACTCCAGGTGGACGGTCGCCTCAAGCGCCTCGCCCTCGGTCACTTCGTATTCGTCCTTCGACAGCCACACGTCGACATAGTCGCTGGAATTGGTCGCCGTGTAGTCCCGGATGGTGATCTCGTAGGTCCCGGCCGCGTCTATCGTGTGGCCCAGGTTGAAATTGCTTTCAATGCTGCTGACGTTGTAGATCTCGAGCGTCAGCGTCTCCTTGTCGTCGGCGATCCCGTCTTCGACGATCGGGACCCGGAACCGCGCCTTGCGACTGCCGCCGCCGAAATTCGCGATCCAGCCGAACCCTGTGCCGCTGCGCTTGTAGTCCTGCCCTGATGTGGCCGTGGTGCCGGACTTCTTCTCCTGGACATAAACGGTGGTCGTGAACTCCGGGGCCTCGCTTAATGCGAGCTCCACCCATACCCAGCCGACGCTCTCGCTCACCTCCCAGGTCCCGTCCGTCGAGGCGGGAGCAAGCGGCCCGGACGCCGATGTGGCGACGCCGGTGAATGATATCGTCCGGTTCTCCCGGATCGTGACCGTGGCGCTGTTGTTCGCGGGATGCGCCTTGCCGCCGCCACCGGCGCCCTGGACGTTCTGGGTGAACGTCCCAAAGCCGACGGTGATCGTTTCATCGGCGCTGTCGCTGTCCTCGCCCGCCGTGGGAGTCAGCGTCAACGTCATGCGCCTGCTGCCGGTACCGAACCGCAGGACCGGCGTCGCCGTGCCGGAATGATCGACGACCGTTCCTCCCGTCACCGCATAGCTGAAATCCGGGCTCGGCGACCCGGGCAGTTGCGCGCCGGTGCGTGTGGTCATGACCAGCGGCACGTCGATGAGTTCGCTGCCGACATCGCGCGGGAGCGCGATTTCGATGTTGACGGAATCGCCCGTGTTGCCGTCTCTGATCCTGCCGCCGCCGGTCAGTGAGACCGTGACCGGATCGTCGTCCGCGACAATCGCGCTGGCCGTTGGGCTGTTTATCGTGTAGCCGGTGCCGGACTGCACCGTCACGGTGATCAAGCCCTCTGCCTCGTCCGTTGCGTCCCCGATCGTCGGGACGGAGAAGGTCTTCGTAAAGGCGCCCGCCGGGATCGTGACGTCCCTGTTGCCCAGATGGTTCGCGGCGACGTAATTGCCGGTCTGGGCGACATTCACGGTCACTGTGAGTGCCGACGACGGCGCCGTAGTGGCAAGTATCTGGAATTCCGCAGCGTCGCCCTCGGTCGGCGAGATCGTCGCGTGGACAGTGATTGCAGGGGTGGTCTGCGCGGCGGCCGGGGCCGCGAAGACCGTCAGCAGCGGCAGGCAGAGCAGCGCGGGCAGCAGGCCGCGCCGGAGCCGGAGTGACGGGGAACCGAACCGCCGGGAGCGCCGGCCGGCGGGAGCGGATGTGTCAGGCGGGGATGAAGGCCGGAGGAGCCGCCGCCATGCAGAACCGATCATGGCCGGCAGGCGCGCAAGTGGGGCGTCCCGGCGTCCCGGCGTCCCGGCGTCCCGGCGTCCCGGCGTCCCGGCGTCCCGGCGTCCCGGCGTCCCGGCGTCCCGGCGTCCCGGCGTCCCGGCCGGATAACCGAATTTTAATCAAGGCAAACGCACGGCACAAGCCGCGAAATGAGTTCGCACCCATCGTGATTTACCCCCAAGCTCCCCCAGCGCATCCGAGCCTTCGACGGCCGGCGGCGCTTCTAGCGGAACCGACGCAGTCGCGCAATCGCAAAGTTTCTCACGAAGATTGCAGCAGCAAACCGGGCACCGTCGCACCAAGCTCCAGCGTCTCCGCCACGATCCGGGCCTTGAGCTCAGACAGCCACTGGCGACGACCGCCAGGCACCGGCAGCACCTCGACGCTCCCCAGAGTCGAAATCGAGGTCTGCATTCAGACTCTTACCTCCTGCTTGCATCGCAGAGGTGATGCCCAAATCAGAGACCCCGCCGGAAGGTGACCCGCTCAAACCGCTCAGAAACACAGCGCTAGAAGCGGAGCGACATCGTCCCGGACACGCGGTCCGCCCCGGGCTCCGCTTCAAACCCGACAGACCCGCCGTCGAACGTCATGCCCCAACCGAGAGTGTAGCTGCCGTCCCGGGCGTAGTTCGTCGAGACGGTCCCTGCCCCCGTCGCCAGGGACATGCCGGCGCCCCAGCTCGTCCACCCGGACCCGGAGTCCATGGCCTCGGATCCATCCAGCCGGACCTCGAACGCATCCGTCACGGCCCATGCGAGCCCGCCGCCGAGCTCCACGCTCCGGTCGTCGTCCACATCTCCGCCGTCCCACCTGAGCAGGGCCCTGGGAGACAGGGTGAGCGGACCCAGAGCCAGACCGCCTTCCACGCCGCCGCGAACCCGGGTGCTTTCCGAGGACGAGGCTTCATGGTGAGCGGTCTTCCCGGAGTCGATACCCTGCCACAAGGCGTCGCCTACAAGGTCGAGGGAGTAGTCCTCCGCCTCGCGCAGACCCACGCGGAAGCCGGCAGCCGCCATGCGCCAGTCGATATCCGCGGTCGCGCCCTTGAGAACATCGTCGCCCTCGCGGGAGAGCGAGCTCTCGCCTTCGCCATAGCCGGCCGCAGCCCAGACAGTCCCGGGACCCAGCTTGAGAGCCGTATATGGATACACAGCCGTCAGGTCGCTCTCCAGATGGTAGAGGTCATTCGACCCCCCCCCCCGATAGGTCCCTTCCGCATCGGAACGGGCCAGAGCCAGACCGAACATCAGAGGACCATCGACATAGTCCACGCCTGCATGGCCGGTCGTTACGTCGCCGTCACCGCCGGTCATGCTGGAGAATGAGGTCCCGTCCGCACGGGCCCACATGGCCAGAGCCCCGTCGTGGCTCGTCATGGACGCGCTGGAGCCCATCAGGAGAGCATCCCCGTCGGTGACGGGGTTATCCTCCGTCGGCATGGCTCCGAGAGAACCTTCGACCTCACCAGGGCTTCTGTTGGCGAACACGCGACTGGCCACGGACTCCACGACCTGACCGGCAACGCCATGACCAACCCTGGCAAGCCATTCCGCAGGCAGAGGTCCGTCGTTGGTTATCGTGACGGAGCCCTCATTCACGACAAGTTCTCCATCGCCGCCGGTCTGCGTGAAGCCCAGGATCAGCCGCTCGCCGTTGTCGTTGTGGCTGTCCCGGTACGCCTGGACATAGCCGAAGAACGCCTGCCCGCGGATCGAGGAGCAGAACGTGATCTCCCTGTCGAGGAAATACGTCCGATAGTCGGAGCTGTCCGGCTGGCCTCCCGAGGCGGGCGTCAGGGTGACGCGCCCTGTCACGCACCTGCGCTCGCCCTCCTGCGAGGGGGTGGTTATACGCACCGTCGCCCACTTGCCCTCCCGGACCGTCACCGTGGGCATGTTGATCGGGACCGTGGACGCCACCTCGTCGTCATCGTCCAGCACCTTGGCCGATACCGAGGACGGCGTGCCGAGGACATAGCCCTGCCCCGCGCCGACGATGCCGGTGACGGTCCCGTCCCCGGTGTCGGTGAGGTTGTCAAACGACCCCATGCCCTCAAACGACACGCTGGTCTGCCTGGCCGGCAGGGTAATCAGATGCCCGCCGCTGTAGGTTTCCGCCTGATGGTTCGGCAACTTCTTCGTGATCTTGCCGAACATCGCCACCGTTTCTTTCCTGTCGTACGCGCTGCACGGTGGCTCCCCGAAGCTGCACACCAACCGGCCCACCGCCCGGAAATCTACCCGGATAGCCAGGTCCACGTGCGTCGGCTCAGAGGCGTGCAGGGTCCAGGTATGCGCCTTCCCCTCGGTCACGTCCGCGCCGACGCTCAGCGTGATCGTCGGGGTGACAACCGGCCTGGGCGGGCAATCGGCGCGAAGCTGAGCCTCCCGCGCCTGTTCCTCAGGA
>JAJEGJ010000016.1 GCA_022819905.1 Alphaproteobacteria bacterium | reverse complement strand
CGAACCGCAAAAAACAACGCCAAGGCCCGAATCCCCGCCAAATGCCGCGCCAGAACGTCGCGGGCAGCCAAACCATGTCCCAGCTCAGCGGCCCAACCCCGTCGTCCCCCGAGCACCTTGCCCACTTTAGGATGGCCCTGCACGGTGAGCACACCGCAGTCGCACGGTCGGGGGCACGGTGCTACGATTGACCCGTTTGAAAGCTGGCCTGTCTGGCATGGTGGCCCCGAACGGGGCGGCACTCCTCCCGATGGGGTTCCAATCCCAGCGGGAGGGGTCCGCTGGTGGGAATCCGAATGGAGGAAAGCCAGTGGATGCTGAAGAGAATCGAAAGGAGCTGGAGATCGACCGCATGAAGGCGGAAACCAAAAAACTGCGGACGGAAACCGCGCGGATGAGATTGGGCAACGTGTTGGACATGTTCAGGCTCGTTCTCACCGCGATGGCGGCCACGGCCGCGGTTCTGGTCGCCCTGGACCAGGTTGGCCTAATGGGGGGTGCGTGATGTTTGAACGGTACGAACAGGTGTCGGAGGACTTCCGGCTGGAGCGCACGTGGTGGCTGGTGGTGAAGTACGGCATCGGTCTGTCGCTCCTCGGGATCGTGCCCACCGCAGTTGTGTTCTGGATCTGGATCCTTTGACCGGGTTGCGGCTCCTTCCTCCGGGGAGGGGCCGTGGCTAGCCTCGGAACGCCCTCCCCGGCTCGAGGGCATCCTGCCCTCGATTGGGATCGTGGAGTGCCATGGAACCGCCGCTACGCGCCCTAGATCCCCAGCGCATCCCCCAAGGCGTCCACCGCCTGCAAGCGGGCGGAAGCTTCCGGTTCAGACTGAGCCTCGGCAACCAGCGCCCGCAGCTCATCGTATTCACCCTGCGGCAACTCCCCAGCAGCCAGCGCCTCCTCCAGGCTAAGGTGCAGCGCAGCGAGGGACGCGGCTTGGCCGGGCGCCTGCTGGCCGTCCCGCAGCAACCTCCCATGCCAAGCCACCAGCTCCTTGAAGTAGTCGAGGAACGACGCCGGATCGTAAGCCACCAAGCTGCCGTAGGGCTTGGGCGTGTTGCGCATGAAGAACGGCATGTTCGGGTTGGCGCCGTAATGTGCAATCGAGGTGGTCACGCTCAGGGTGGTGGCGTACATGCGGCCATCGAGCCCCATCACCACCAACGCGCCATCGTCCACGAAGGGCGCCTTGCTGACGAAATTGCCGTCGTAGTCGTAATGCACCAGGAAATGCTTGATCGGCTGCTTGAAGGTATCGACCGGCAATCCGGCCACCGGCGGCTGCACCATGTCTTGCTGATCCTCCGGGATCTCGATCTCAATGCCGGCCTTGATGATGAACCAGACGCCATCCACCGTGGTCGTGACGCCGGACACGATGTCCGCCTGCGGCCGCCCAAAGATCGTCGGCCAGCCGGTGATCTCCTCTTCAGCGATCCAGTTGAGATCGTGGCGCCACAGCACGTCGCCGTTCGACCCATCCCAGCAAATCAACTCGTTGAATTGGAAGGTGAACACCTTGCCATCGGGCATGGTGGAGGACGACACCCCCATCACCGAGACTTCCGAGGACTGCCAAGCGATGCTGCCATCCACGGTGGACACGCCGGTCAGGTGCCCTTCGCCATCCACGACGTAAACATAACGGCCATCGAAGGACACGGTGGGGCTGGTGCCGCTGCCGGACACCCCGAGTTGGGTCTCAAACGCGATCTCAATGCCTTCTTCCTGCACGTCCAACCCATAGAGCACGGTGTGGTCCGGCTGCCGGCCGGTGGCGACGATGAAGATGCGTCCCGTTTCCGGGCTCACGGAAGGCGTGTTGGCCACTTCCATGTTGAAGCCCCAGATGGCATCCCAGTTGTCCTGCAGCAAGGCCGGATCGATCAGGTCGTCCACCAGCAGTCCCGGCGGCATGGAGCTCGACGGCACCCCGTCCACGCCGGGAAGATCGAGGACCGGCAGCGCCAGTTCGCCGCTGGCGCGGTCAAATAACGCCACCTTGCCGTCGCTGGAAATGAGGCCGACATGGCCTTGATGGGTGAAGAAAGCGGAAAAGACGTAGCCGTTGACGCCGAGCGCCGGCAAGTCGGTCACCCAGCGCACAGCACCCTCGTTGGTGAACGACCAGAGCTGGTTGCCATCGGCCAAGTACAGGTGGTCATCCACATCCACCACCGGGGCGGAAAAGTAGGCGGCGGAGTCCAGATCGTCCATCGACTGCATCGGCGCGGCCTTCCAAAGCAACCGGCCACCCGGCGTGAAGGCATGCAGATGGCTTTCCCCCGGCCCGCCCGCGGAGGTCGCATAGACGTTGCCATTGGCGCCAATGACCGGCGGCATGAAGAAGTTGCCCCGCTCGATGCCGGTCCAGGTGCGCCGCACGGCGTTGGGCGACGGCACCGGCACATAGTCCGAGTTGCGCGCATCCCGGTGCGCCCCCGACCAGGTGGTGCGGCCGAAGTTAGGGCCGTTGTCAAACCCCGTCCCGGCGACGTACTCATAGGCTGCATCCCGCACGGCGTATCCGGTGGGCGCCGGCGGGTCCGGGGGGAACTGGGTCGAGAACCAGTAGCCACCTATGGCAAGCACCGCCACCACGGCCAATAGAACCCGCCAGATCATGATCCCGCTCCCGCCAGCCGAGGGAATTGAAAGGCGGTCTCCACTTGTTTCATGAAACTCGCTCTGAGTAAGGAGCGGAAATTATATGCCTGCCGCAAGTCCCAGCGGCCAACTGGCACGGAACCGCTTTAGAACAAGTTCGCCCGGGGCGTGTACACCTCCTCCAGCCGCTGCTTTTCCTCGACGGTCAGCTCAACATCAAGCGTGGCCACCGCTTCCTCCAGGTGGCTCATCTTGGTGACGCCGACGATCGGGGCGGCGACGACGGGGTTGGCCAGCACCCAAGCCAAGGCCACTTGGGCCTGGGAGACGCCCTTCTCCCGCGCCACCTCGCCCACCCGCTCGACGATGGGCCGGTCCTTGGCCTCGCTGAACCGCGCCGCCGTCGCCGGGTCGCTCTTCGAACGGCGGGTCACGGATTCCCAATCGCGAGTGAGCAAGCCCCGGCCCAAGGGACTCCACGGGATGGCCCCGACGCCTTGGTCGGCGCACAGCGGCAGCATCTCGCGCTCCTCCTCGCGCTGCAGCAGGCTGTATTGGTTCTGCATGCTGACGAACCTGGTGAGGCCGCGCATCTCGCTGGTGTAGAGCGCCTTGCTGAATTGCCATGCCCACATCGACGAGGCGCCGATGTAGCGCACCTTGCCGCAGGCCACCGCATCGTGCAGCGCGCCGAGGGTCTCCTCGACGGGCGTGCGATCATCCCAGCGGTGGATCTGGTAGAGGTCGATGTAGTCGGTGCCCAGCCGGCCCAAGGAGGCATCAAGCTGCGCCATGATCGACTTGCGGGACAGCCCGCGGGCGTTGCGCCCTTTGTGCATGGGGAAATACACCTTGGTGGCGATCACCACCTCATCGCGGTTGGCCATGTCCCTCAGGGCCCGCCCGACGATCTCCTCGCTGGAGCCCAGCGAGTAGGCGTTGGCGGTGTCGAAAAAGTTGATGCCAAGCTCCAGCGCCCGCTCGATGATCGGGCGGCTGGCGGCCTCGTCGATGCTCCAGTCCTGCATGCCGCCCGACTCATCGCCGAAGCCCATGCAGCCGAGGCAGATTCGGGAGACATCCAAGCCGGAATTGCCTAACTTGTTGTATTTCATTGTGATTCCTTGTTTGGGGTAGTCTGCGCTCTGATTTCGCGCACAACATCCGATGTCCCCTCGAACATTCGCGACGGGCCGCGCTCGCCGTGCACAATCTCAGCCGCTTGGGAAGCGCTTTCAATCAGTTTTTGAAAAAGTTTGTCGTCCATGGATTCAATCCCTACTTCAACTGCCTCACAATGCCAACAAGAAAGTGATCTGACTTGGCGCGTTCCTGAAGCAACGGATCAAACGCATTATACAAACGCACTGTCGATGGAAATTGAACGGGATGACTCCAAGGGCGCACCAATACCACTGATTTCCGTCCGGCCCGCATCGCGAAAGACACGCCGGGACAATCTCGCACAACGCATGGGGCAATGACGTACAGACTTTGGCCACCCCGCCCGCCAACATGGCCGCATGGCCAAGCGGACCAAAAAGCGGAACCGGCGCCACGACGCCGCCTTCAAGAACCTCTACGCCTTCCGGTTGATGGCCTGGGGCCTCATGGAGATCGTCCTGCCGGGCGAGTTGTTCGAGGACCTCGACTTCGACACCTTGGAGCGCCTGCCCACCGAGTGGATCGGCCCCGGTCTGAAGCGGCGCCTCGGTGACGCGGTCTGGCACGTGCGGCGGCGCGGCGGCGGCAGCCTCATCGTGCCGGTCGAGTTCCAGCGCAAGCGCGACCCGCTGATGCCGCTGCGCGTGGCCCACTACGTTGTCCTGATGCTGAGGGACCTAGTTCGCCAAGGCAGGCAGGACCCGGACGGGCGGCTGCCGTTGGTTTGGCCGGTGGTGCTGTACAACGGGTTGCGCCCTTGGCGGGGGCCTGCCAGCGTGGCCGGCCTGTCCGCGGACGGCGGCCCGGAGTGGCCCCGCTTCGCGCTGGTTGACATGGCCCGCGCCAAGGTTGAGGATTTGCCTGTGCGCAATGCCGTGACGCTGCAGATCGAGGTCCACCAAGGTGCCTTGGCGCGGAACCCGGACGCGGTGCTGGGGCGACTGTCGGGGCTTCTGGGCGGGCCGGCGCACCGTGAGCTGCGGTTGGCGTTCGCGGAATGGATATGGCACTCGCTGGCGCCGGGCCTGGGTCCGGAGTCGCCGAAAGTCCCGAACCTGAAGGACCGGCTGCGGGAAATTGCGGAACTTGGGGAGTTTGAGGAAATGAAGAAGTCGTTCATGTTGCAGTCCATGATTGACCACTGGCTGGAGCAAGGCATGGCCCAAGGCGTGGAGCAGGGCATGGCCCAGGGCGTGGAGCGCGGCGTAACCGAAGGCGTGGCGCTGGCCCGGGCTGACGAGCGGGCGCGGCTCTGCCGACAGGCGGACCGGAAGTTCGGCGGGCGGGCGGCGGAGCGGCTTTCCGCGCGGATCGACGGGGTGACCGACCCGGCGCGCCTGGCGGAGGTCGGCGATTGGATCATCGACTGCGGCACCGAGGCGGAGTTTCTGGCCCGCGCCGAACGGGCCCGGAATCGCTAGCCGGGCAGCGCCTGCCCGCAAGGGCCGATGCCGGTTGGCCACACGCTTTCCCCAAGACAGTCAGTCTGTTTTCCCGGCCAGCCTCAATGCGATACCATTCGTACGTACACGCTGAGTGATGTCCCATGCCCAGTCCTCGCCAGAGCCTGCTGCACTCGCACCTGGCAGCGACGATTGCCAATTCTGCCCCCCGCCTGGGCGGCGTACCCTTGCGATTGCGCTTTTCGGGAATCTGAATGGCCAGCGGAAGCCAGCTCAAGGCCCTCGTCCAGTCCTATATCGACGGCGATGACGACCGCTTCTTCTCCGTCGCCATGCAGGTCGCCGCCCACGAAGCCCGAATCGGCCACGGCAAGCTTGCAACCGATTTGCGAGACGCCATCGACGAAGCCAAGCGACGACGCGGCGCTGCGTCACTCGTCTCCATCAGCCAGCCACGCGGCGAGCTTGCCAACATCCTTGAGGTTTCCAATCCCTCCAACCGAATTTCGGACATGATCGTAGACCCGGTTTTGGCAAACCAATTGCAGCGCGTCATCCGTGAACAACGCGCCGCCGGCCGCATTCTGGACCAAGGCCTCACTCCGCGCCGTAAGCTGCTTCTCGTTGGTCCGCCAGGTACCGGCAAGACCATGACCGCATCAGTGCTCGCGGGCGAACTGGGCCTAGCCCTGCTGCAGGTCCGCCTCGACGGATTGATCACCCGGTTCATGGGCGAGACCGCCGCCAAGCTGCGGCAGGTGTTCGATGCCACGCACCGCACACGCGGCATCTATTTCTTCGACGAATTCGACGCCATTGGCTCCGGTCGGAACCTCACCAACGATGTCGGCGAAATTCGCCGCGTACTCAACAGCTTTCTGCTGATGATCGAGCAGGACCGCTCCCACAGTCTCGTCGTCGCCGCCACCAATCACCCCGACATCCTAGATCGGGCGCTTTTCCGGCGGTTCGATGACATCCTCCACTACGAACTTCCCGACGAAGAGCAGGCGGCCAAGCTACTCCGCACGCGCTTGAAGCCCCACTCAGCACACGTCCGATGGAGCACACTTGGCGAGGAGGCCCAAGGCCTCAGCTACGCCGAGATCACCCGTGCGGCCAATGATGTCCTCAAGGACGCGCTCATCCAAGGCCAGGACAAGTGCCGCGAGAAAACCATCCGGGCCATGCTGCAAGAGCGCAAAGCGACTGCGTCCCGCCTGCACGACGGTCCCCAGTAGATGGCGAACGGAGATGCGGAGACCCATCGACATTTCATTCTCGAGGGCTTCACAGACACTGAAACGTATCGATCCCGTGCCGGTGGCGGGAGCGGACGGATCGTTCCGGCCCGCAACCGGGAAGAGCACACCGCTGCTTTAACCACCCAGCTTGGCGACGTTCGCGCCGCCGCCCAAGATGCGGCTGTGCGTGCTTGAGAGCTACGTCCGCGCACAGCGCGGGTCAGATTAGCGAACACGGCATTGGCGCGCATATTCGCCTGTGCAAACGCCTTCCGACCTCCCAATCAAGGGCGGAAAGCCCTCGGACTGCGCGAAGCGCCGTGACTCTTGTTGACAATGAGGACACGAGCCCCCACAGTCGCGATATCAGCACCCCTCGGCTAGCTGCCCCATCGGGACACAACGGCTGCCGAGAATTAGCACCCCAGGGACGCTTCGGCGTCCCTGAATTCATCTGGGCCACCAACAATCGCGCCGCTCATTGCCGGTGAGCCGCCATAAACTACTCGCCCGCCGCCTCCGCTTGGAGTAAGTCATCGTATGCTTGAATGATCGCCTTGAGTGCTGTGTTGAGAATTCCGACTTCGGCGTTAACCGATTGGTGTTCGTGCGCATATCTCCACTCTACGAATACACTCCTGCATTGGGTCAGAGCGTTCCGCATGCCCGGATAGACCGGGGGAAATCCGCGCAGCGGACTTTCATGTTCGGGCATCTTCTCTTCGAGTCGCTTTCGACTCTCGTCGCCCAGACCATCGAAAAGCGCCACCAGGTCATGGTCGCGGTCAGGCGCCCCGCTGCGTTCCCGGCATTGCCAAGCCTTTAAGGCGATCTCAGCCGCCAAGGATAGGAGCACAGGCTCGGCTAACATCGTTCCTTCAAATAGCAAAGAGTCCTCGGGTCCCGCCTTCTCTCCGCCTCTACTGATCTCCTCCGCAACCCGCCTCAACGATTCTGCTCGGCGAATCATCAGGTCTGGAAGCCAATTCTCCTCGTGTTTCATGTCACCACAAACTGAATGTTGAGCTATCGGTTCGGGTTTGAATCGGTAACTCCGATCAGAAGCGCATCAAGTTCCACAGCCGCATCTGCCCGGCGGCCCCGCCTTGATGCAGCACGACGATGTGGTCCGGTTCCGACATGAACCAAGCGAATGAGCGCCAAGCCAATTCGCTTACCGAACCCTTGAATGCGGCGTCATCGCGGTCTGCATAGGCGGTGACGAATGCTACCTGCGCTTCGTCGAACCCAGCCTCCGTCGCGACCGTCATCAACGCCGCTTGCCGCGATTCGCTTACTGGCCCGGCACTGGCGACCACCTCCACGAAGACCAGCAGAGGATCAGCCGGGCCGAGATCGGCCAGTATCAGGTCTGGCAAGTTTCGGTCCGGTTCGATGGTCAGGCCGATTGCCTTGGCGAGATCGTCATCGCGGGCCACGACCTGATTACGGCTCTCGCTCAACCAGATCACTGCAGGCTCTTCCAAAAAGCGCGGCGCAAACTCCTCCACCACGGACTTTGAAATCACCGAACTCGGCCCCGGCTCCATGTGGCGGGCCTCCCCACCGGGAAAAGTCACCAGGACCTTCTCGCCTTGAGCAGCGGCGCCACGGCGCATGATGGCCACCCGGGCCAAGGCGCCGCTCGACAGATTCGCCGTCCGCCATTGCTCAATCGCCTCCAAAAGGGCCTCTCCCTTCAAGCCCGGATCGAACAACCCTGCAAATTCCGTGGCTAATGCGTAGCGGGGAAGCGGCGAAGTCGTGGCCAGCCCCTCCCGCTCCTTCACCGCGCCTAGGCGCACCAATCCTTCCCGTAACGTCTCGTCCCTGATGGGCTCGCGGGTGTTGGCGGCATACCATCGTCCCGCGATGTCGCCCCCGGCCAAGCGCATGGAGGCCGACAGCCAAAGTTCGCGGGCTTCAGCGTCCGCCAAATCTGCCTGCGCATCCGTCATGCGGGTGACCTGATCGGGCCGCAACCATCGGTCTTCGCCCTCCACGGCACCGATGTACAGCATCACGAAAACCGTCTTGGCGGCGATTTCACGGGTAACGTAGTTTCGGTTAGGAGTTCCTTCAGGGAAGATCGCGCCGAGCCTCTCGCGAACATCGGGAACCGCCAAAAGCGGGGGCAGCGCCATCATCCCTTCTCACATCCGTATGCCTGGCACAGCGCCTGTTCCAGTGCCTCCCGCCCCGCTCCACGCTGCACGAGTGGTTCGATCTCCTTCATGGCCTCCAGCGGTGGTAGTGGCAACGCTTGCAACTCATAGGCGGACACCGCGACGCTGCCGTTGATGCAGCGGAAGATCTGGTCCGCCACCTCGCTGTTCAGCAATGCGGCGAGGGCGGCGGCCGACACCTTCGGTTCGCCGTTGATAGGCTTGACCATGTTCAGGTGGTTCTCGACGACAACCGCGCCATGCTCCTTGAGGAAGGACGACGGGAGTTCCGCCGCGATCAGGCGCCTGCATTGCTCCCTGGCTGTCGTCCTTTGCAGCAGAACGCAAGGGAAGTCCGTGACCACCCAACGTTCGTCGGGCTCTGGCTGGAAATAGGGCTTGTGGTTTCGCTTCGCGGCGCGAAACTCGAACTGGCCATCGGAGCGGACTGACTCCGCCCAGACCAGCGGATAGCGCCCCTCGCCCGGCCCTTCCTGCAAACTCGTCTTGTGCCGGTTCCACACCAAGGGACCGGTACTCACCTTGTAGCCGTAGTCGGCCAAGCGACAGGGCGATGCGCCGACGCGGCTCAGCAGGGCGCCCTGTGCCTCGGTGCGCGGCATCAACCAAGGTTGGTCCGAGGATTCGGGCAGACTGAACGAGCCTGCCGCCCCTACCTCAATCGATCCATTCTCTCCCGACGATATGAAGTGCACGGTGCCGGAGCCGGGGTCGCCACCGCGCCGATAGGTGGCCAACAGGGTTTCCTGCAGCACGTCGGCGAAGACCCCCTTGCGTTTGCCAACGAAGCCGATGCTGGCGGGCGGGGCTTCGCGGCCGAGCAAGCCGCGCAACGCCTTGAAGTACTCGCCGGCCAGGAAGCTGGTCGGCGTCACATAGGCGATGATGCCGCCCGGCCGGGTGAAGCGCAGAGCCAAATCGGTGAACAGGCCGTAGAGGTTGGCGTGGCCGAACAGGCTGCGCCTGAACTTCCGGCGCATCGGCGGCGACAGCGTGACGCGCCCGTAGGGCGGGTTGCCGACCACCAGATCGAACCCCTCCCCCGCTGGCGCCTGCTCAAGACTGTCGCACACGCGCACGACGGACCCAAGCTGCGCTCCCGCTTCCCGGCACAGATCGTTCAACGCCACGTCCAAGACCACTTGGGACATCCAAGCCGCGAAGGGGTCCACCTCGAAACCGACCAGCCGACGCTCAATGTCCTTCAGTACGACACGAGCATCCTGCCCTTTGCGACCCGCCACCATCCGCCGCGCAACCGGCGCGAGGAATGCGCCGCCGCCACAAGCTGGATCGAGCACCCGCGCCGAGGCCCAATCCACGCCCGCGTCCGTCGCCATGTCCAGCAGCCGTTCGCATAGCGCCGGGGGCGTGTAGTACGCGCCAAGCTTCGCCCGGGCCGCGCGGGGCATCATGGTGGTGTAGAGCACGCCGACCAGATAGCCAGCCTCCAAGGGATCCAAGTGCGCCGCTGCTGCGCCGATGCACTGGGCAAGCGTCTCAGCCTGCTCTGGGATCGGAGCGATCCCAACGCCGTCCGGCAGCACGCGCAGAGGCCAACTGCAGTGAGGCGTTGACCCCACTTCGCTCCAGTAGGCGCGAATGCAGCTATGCACCACCGCCCGCGCGAATTCGAACCGCTCCCCCGCATCGACTGACGACGCCAGTGCCCGTGCCGCCGACAGGCCATCGTCAACCGTAAAGCGCGCTGAATCGATCAACGCGCCTTGGTCTGCTTCAACCATGAATAGGGACGACATCTGTCCAACACCAACGCTGTGATTGATAATGGGTTTTCATACAGTGTGTGTCAACGCTTTCTGTGGGGCTTCCTCGATTCAAGGCGAGGGAATGGTTCGGGAATGACCGGGTCGCATTGACTTCACCGTATCAATCTCGCAATCTCCCCGGCGACTTGAGGGGGGTGCATGAGTCGCACTGCAAGGGCCGCAGCGGTACTCGATGCCGCCGAGCGGTGGAAACAAACGTGTCTAGTCGAAGGCGGCTCGCTCTTGGGCGAGGAGAGGCTCTGGACCAGCAAGCATTTCGGCGAACTACAGACGTACTTCGTCGAGCAGCCGGACGAGACCAGAGACCGGTCGTTCCTGGAGAAGCTCCGGGGCCAGCTTGCGCCTGCGCCGCCCGAGGCCAAGCGGCTGTGGGCGGAAATGATGTGGGTGTACTACCTGATCGTGGATTCGACCAGAGGCGTAACCAAGCTCGACCGCATCAGGACGGTCTGGAAGTGGTCGGATACCGCGCTGCCCAAAGATCACTGGGCCTTGGCAGAGGATGTGCTGGACAGGGGAATCGTTCACCCGGGGCGGGGCTACTCGGGTCACCAGTGGCGGGAGTACCGATTCCTCGTCAGGATGATGCTGGACTGGTGTGGACGGTCCGGAGACGAACGACAGTCGCTGTTGCACGACCCGTGGGGCTTCGCGGAATACCTGGACGGACAGGACGACCGCCGCCGACAGATTCGGCATGCCCTCTTGTACTTGCTGTTTCCGGACGAGTTCGAACCTATCATGTCGCCACAGCACAAGTACCAGATCGTCAAGGCTTACGGGAGCGGGTCCGATGGGCTTTCCGACTCGGGCGAGGCGGATCTGATCCTCCTGGACAAGGCGTTGCTGGAGGTGCGAACACGGTTGGAGGAGGAGCGACCCGGGGAGGAAGTCAGCTTCTACGACAAGGCGATGCGGAGCGTCTGGCAGCCTGGAGTGCAGGAAGGTGGTTCGGACGGTGGCCGGGACGTGGACGACGACGAGTGGTACGCGGACCGCTTCGGCACGGTCGACTCTTGGGTGATCGCACCCGGCGAGGGGGCGCGACTGTGGGCGGAGTTCCTTGAAGCCGATATCGCGGCGATCGGTTGGGACGGTCTCGGCGACCTGAACGAGTACAAGTCGCGGGATGCCATTCACGCCGCGCTCATCGCAAACGGCGCAGGGGAGAATCCCATCATGCAGTCGCTTGCGGTATGGGAGTTCGTTCACGAGGTGGCAATCGGCGACATCGTGTTGGCCAAGAGGGGACGAAGCGCGATTCTCGGTTGGGGGCAGGTCACCGGCGACTACGTGCACGACCCGGAACGCGCCGAGTACAGAAACACGCGCTCGGTCGATTGGCATCCCTGCGATGCGGCGATCGAGTTGAGACACCCGATCACGACCAAGGCGCTGACCCGCTTCACCCTGGACAAGGCTTGGCTGCGCTACGTGTTCGAGTCGATGGACGCTGGCACGGGAGGTGGCGGACCGGATGACGATGGTGCGGACCACGAGCCGTACGATCTTGCCGAAGCCGTGAACGATCTGTTTCTGGAGGAGGTCCAGTTCCGCCGCATGGTCGCCGCCATCGCGCAGCGCAAGAACCTGATCCTGCAAGGGCCGCCGGGGGTTGGCAAGACGTTCATCGCACGTCGGATCGCGTGGTGCCTGATGGGCTGCAAGGACTCGAGCGCGATCGAGATGGTGCAGTTCCACCAGTCATACGCTTACGAGGACTTCGTGCAGGGCTGGCGACCGACGGCGACAGGTGGCTTCGAACTCCGTTCGGGCGTCTTCCTCGACTTCTGCAAGCGAGCGGAGGCCGACGGGGACCGACACTACGTCTTCATCATCGACGAGATCAACCGCGGGAACCTCTCGCGGATCTTCGGGGAGCTGCTGATGCTCCTGGAGGCCGACAAGCGGGGCCGGGACTTCGCCATTCCGTTGACCTACAGCCCGGTGGGGGAGCGGTTCGCCATCCCGGCCAACGTCCACGTCCTGGGACTCATGAACACGGCGGACCGTTCGTTGGCGATCGTCGACTACGCGCTGCGGAGGCGGTTCGCCTTCGAGTCCCTCAAGCCCGCCTTCAGCACTCGGCAGTTCCGGGAACACTTGCTGGAAGCGGACCTGGACACGGGCCTTGTAGACCGAATCGTGAGGAACATGTCGGAACTCAACGAGCGAATCCGCGGCGACAAGGACCTGGGCCCCGGATTCGAGATCGGCCACAGCTACTTCGTGCCCGAGGAGTCCGCGGACGACGAATGGTACCTGAACACCGTGGAGACGCAGATCGCTCCCCTGCTTCGCGAGTACTGGTTCGACAAGCCCGAGCAGGTCGACGAGCTCGTCGAGAAGCTACGCCGTTGAGCACCGGCCGGATCCCGATCGCGAACGTCTACTACCTGTTGTGCTACGCGTGGCGTCACGTCGAGGAGCGCGACTTGGTACGGCTGGACGCTTTGGACGAACTGGACGGAGTGCACGACCTGCTGGGGCACGTGCTCGTCCAGGGCACCTTCCGGCTAGTCCGTCAAGGGATTGATCATGGGTATCGGGACCTGCGGGAGGATCTTGCGGGCATCCGAGGGAAGGTGGACGTCGGCGGCACGGTGAAGCGTGCGTTGCGCAGCCGGGGCAGAGTTGCGTGCGCTTTCGAGGAGCTCACGCCCGACGTGCCGCACAACCGGATCCTGCGGTCCACCCTGTCCGCGCTGCTACGTGTTCGGGATCTGGACGGCGATGTGCGGGCAGGTGTCCGACGGGCGTACGAGAAGCTCTCCGGCGTGACGGTCGTGCGAGTGACGCGGCGCATGTTCGACCAGGTACAACTGGACGGCAACCGCCGGTATTACCGGTTTCTGTTGTCCGTGTGTCGGCTGGTCCACAACCTGTTGTTGGTGGACGATCGGTCCGGTGAGCACCGGTTCGCCGGCTTGACGGACGCGGTGATGTGGAGGGTGTACGAAGACTTCGTGATCGAGTTCTACCGGCGCGAACAGGACCGCTACCGCGTGAACAGCCGTGGCCGCACCATTCTGTGGGCGCGGGAGGGCACCCACGAGGACGAGCAGTCAAAGCTGCCTCGGATGGAGGCGGACGCGATCCTCGAAGCGGAAGACCGCCGGATCATCATGGATGCCAAGTATTACGCCGAGGCTCTGAGTGGCGGCTTCGACGGGAAGTTGCATTCGGAACACCTCTACCAGTTGCTGGCCTACCTGAGGAACCGGGAGGCCACGGAGGCGCCCGGAGCCTTGCACGAGGGAATCCTGTTGTACCCAACCGTCGGACAGGCGGTTTCGGCGAGGGTGCGCCTGGAAGGGCACCGGATTCAGGCGCGCAGCATCGACCTCTCCAAGGATTGGAAGGACATCCATCACGACATGCTGCAGATCATAGCCTGAGCGGAGTCGTGAAGATCGCAATCTGGTTCGGGAACAGCTTGAGTCGGAGGCTCCAGCCAACTGGTAGTGGACGCCGAGAACTGCGCGGGAACATTGTCGGGATCTGGGATGGCCGCACCGGCGCAGGGCCGCAGTCGCCATCCCGTCCGCATGAATGGGGTAGGCAAAGTCAGTCGCTATACAGGTCGTCGGACGAAACCCGATCCCGGACACGGTACTTCGGCGTATAGGGATCTATCTGCCCGGGCGCGAACACGTCCGGAACGTCGCCGAGGCGACGTGCCAGTCCATAGGCAACAAGCAGAAAGGCCGGGTCAGCACGTAGGTCGCTGCCATCTTGTTCAAAAAGGTCAGAAGGGAGCCCGGGATTCGCGACCGACTCGCTCTTGAGCCAGTCCGCCTTCTCCTGCAATAGTCTGTGCTGAACGACGTCCAACTTCGTGCCGCCGCCGAGAAAGAAGACTCGACCGATTCCACGCCACCTGAGGATGCTCTTGTCCTTAGGGAACGCCTTGCCAGAAGCTTCGCCAAACACCTTGGCGATCTCCGCAAGAACTTTATCCAGTTCCGCACGGCCTTGATCGGGAAAGCTCTGAAGTAACTCGTTTTCGCGCCCCCTGATGCCGGCCAACGTATCGACATCCTGCACATGTGTGGCGAGCACGCGGTCCACGGCATCGCATGCTGGGGGAGCGCACGCTGCACTATAGAAGCTGAGCCGCTCGTTCACCAAGACCTCGCCGGATTTCACCGCGCTAATGTGGAACCATGAGGCGCTCGTGGTTCCGGCTCCGACGTCAATGCATGCGTAGCGCCCACCTGCTATGTCGGGAGATCGGTGTGCCCAGAAAAGCGCCGCCTCAGCCTCCGAACGCACCCAATCGCGCGGGCTTGGAGGAGGCTCCTGGCCGACCTTAGCGCGGACGGACTTGAGTGCACCCCGTGCGTCGGCGATGGATACGGTGTCCTGGAGATCGAGCTGGCCAGCAAGCGCAAAGGCCTCTCTGGCAATGCCGACAAACATGGTGTGCAGCTTCTCGTCGTCCAGTTGCGCCATCGGGGCGCCCAGCGTGATGCTCAACAAAGCGGTTGAGTCCCGCTGCGCCGCATACTGTTTCGCAGCTTGACGGCCAAGGGTGATCAAATGCCCAACATACAAAGTCGCCAAGTCACGGGCGTTCATGCCGGTCGGCAGGGGCGCACGGTCGCCATAGAATCTGTCGGGATACGCGCAGAGCATCTTGAGGGAACGATAGGGAGTGCCTTCGTCCGCCCGAGCTTCGGCCGAGAACCCAAAGCGAAGCGAGCCCTCGGTGGCACAGACCGTGGACGGGATCAGGTAGTCATCGCTGTCGGTGGAGGATGCGGGCCGCACAAGGAAGCTGCGGTCGCCGTCGACGGCATCATAGTCGGTGATCACAAGTTTTGATCTGCTAGTGCCGTAGTCAACGCCCAGCCTGAGCGACCGCGAGGCGTCGGGTTGGCGCGACCGTTCTTCCGACTGAGGAATTGAGCGACCCGGTGCTGGCCGCTGATGCCGATTGGTGGGTTGGTGAGCCACAAGCGTCTCCTGTGAGGTGATGGATTAGGACGCCAAGATGCGCAGGACACCCGCAGCGACCAATTCTGTCTCTACTTCGGGATCAGACGATTCGTCCAAGCTATCCAACCGTGACGTTCTTTCCCGATTAGCACGGTCCAGTTTGGCCCGAGCCATCTTGATGGCGAATGGTGCGGCCCCTTTGTCTTGAAGTGAGCCGAGGCGCGTCTCGGCCTCGCTGACACGGTGGTCCAAAGCCACCGCAAGGGTGGTCTTCAGTCGGCTGGTACGCACGGCGTTCAACTCGCGTTCCGTCAAAACGACTGTCGACCGGCGCGAACCTAGTTGATCACGAAGGCGCTGCGACACTCGGCTCACCGACTGTGAATCGAGGTGGGGGGCGGGGTCCAAGGACGACGAATGGTCGAGCATGGACAGCAGCAAGTCCTCGGATTCAGCGTCGGGCAGAAAACTCTCTTGCTCGCTGAGAAACAGCGGGACGAGACTGATGCGGGGTCTTATGCCGCCGGTATCGAAAAGATGTATCTCGAACATGAGATCACCAGACCGCACTTTGGCTGAGTCGGGAAGATCAGCGGCCTTCACGGCGAGAGCAAACGAACGCGGCATTGTGCTTCGGTCGCGGTCTCCTTCCGTCATGACCATCCGGACGAAGGGGTGGCGGGAGTGGATCAGCTCGGCGTTGGCATGCTTGAGCGCAGCATCCTGATCGAAGGTCGCCCTGACCGCACCCGCTTCCAGCATTCGACCGAAACGACCGGCTTCCCGATCAGTGGGGAACGCCTGCAAGACGAGCCGACCGACATCTGATGGCGTCCGGATGTCCGCGACGTGCGAGACCAACGTTTGGGGAAATCTGCTGCCAGCGAAGTTGGCGGCAAGGTAACCGCCCACATAGGCGTGGAGTTCAGCGCTGGAGGGGACTTTGCGCCGGCCGATCAATCCCTCGATCTCGTCGAGGAAGGATTGGTCAGCAGCCATGAGACTATCGGTCTCGTTAGCGAGACCTTCGGCCTTCAGGCGTTCGTCGCTCCAAGCGTCCGCCGAGTCATCTGCCTGTGATCGCTGTTCCTCTTCGGTCAAGCCGCCGCGTATGGCGTCCGCTGCGAGCTTTTCAACGGACTCGCCCAGTATTGGCTCGATCTCGCCGATGGACTCCCGGAATATGCCGATTCGGTCATAGAGCCGATAGAGTATGCGCTCCTCTATGGTCTCCGAGGCGACTAGGTTCAGGATAACGATTCTGGGCGTTGCTTGACCGATACGGTCAATGCGCCCGATGCGCTGCTCCACCACCATGGGATTCCAAGGCAGGTCGTAGTTCACTACGACGGAGGCGAACTGCAGGTCTAGCCCTTCGCTGCCAACCTCGGACGAGAGCAGGAGGCGAATGTCCGGATCGCTCGCGAATTCGTCAATGCGGGCCTCACGCTGGGGAATCGGCACGTCGCCGTTGATCAGACGGGACTGGATTCGGTCGTTGCCGAGACGTTTATTGAGGTAGGCGAGCGTCGGCTTAAAGAACGCGAACAGGACCACCTTGCGTGGAGACCGTCCGGCGTCGCGGTCCTCCCGCCAAATTTCGTGCAGGGCGTCCTTGAGCCTTTCGTACTTCGTGTCCTCTTCCGTGAGTCGCTCCAAGGTCGACGTGACCTCGTCGAGTTTCTCGCGAACGCTCTCTGAGTGGGGAAGTGCGCCACCGTCCCTGTCGTATAGGCCATCGTCGAAGTCTCGAGCCAACCCCTCCACGATGGAGCCGCCGCGGGCAAGCTTGTCCCGGAATCCCCTGGCCGCAGCGGGTATACAGCTTGCGGTTGCGCGGAAAGCCTGCAGCGCGGCGAGCGCACGACCCCATCCGGAGAGATCAGGACGAATCACGCTGCAAAGCTCCGCGACCGAGTCGTAGAAGGCGCGTTCGGTCGCAGTGAATCGAACGGCGACGACATTGGGTGCGCGCAACGTTCTGTCGGGAATGACCTCCACCTTCCGCGTTCGGCTGACGATGGTGCCCGTCAGCGAAAGCTCGTTGATGTCCCTCTGGAGCGCCACGAGTGCATCGCGGTCCAAGGGTTCGGCCCGTCTACACCGTTCCACGAGGCTGGCAAAGTAGTCGGATTGCGTTAACCGGCGCGTGTAGGGACTTTTCTTCAGCTCCTCCAGGGCGCTGACGGCTGCGTCCACAGCGGGCGGATTCGAACGAATCGCGGTGGCCGCGCGGATGATTGGGCGGTTGGCCGCGCACTGCTCTTCGAACAGGGCGCCGTCCTGGAATTCTGATCCGTCAAGGATGTTCAGAAGCCGAAAGAGGTTGTCCAGACCCGTCTGAACCGGCGTGGCCGTGAGAAAAATCATGTTCTCCGCGCATCGGGACAGCGCTTGGCCAAGACGGTGCTGCTGCGTATCCGGGTTGCGCATCCGATGCGCTTCATCGACAACGACAATGTCCAAAGGCGGCTGAACGTTCTCCAGAAACTCCACGACGTCGGAAGAACGGGCGGACTCGATGGAGACAATCCAGGAGAAGCGTTCCAAGTCGCCGCCCCTTTCAAGACCTTTGCGCAACTCGGCTATGCGGCGCCCGGTCACTATCTCGAAGCGCTCTCCGAAGCGGCGGTCCATTTCAGCCTGCCACTTGGTTCGGAGCCGGGAGGGGACCACGAGTAGAGTTCGCTCGACGCTGACCCGCGACTTAAGTTCCCGAATGATGTACCCGGCCTCAATGGTCTTCCCGAGCCCAACGTCGTCAGCGATCAGCAACCGTTTGCTCGGGTTCTCAAGGAACTTGAGCAGTGGCTTGAATTGAAAGGGATAGAAAGCCGCTTTGGCAGAGCCGAATGAAGCAGCGATCGGGGAAGGGGGACGGCGCAGCCTCTCGAAGGTCATCAAAGTGCGGAATGCATCCGCGCCGCTAAATGTTCCGTCCGCTATGTCCTCCCATGCATCGGTGTGCTCTGGAAGCCGCTCCAACTCCTCTTCCGCAATACCCCTAACTCCGTTGCCGAACTGGACACGGTAAATCCATTGGCCAGTGGCTTCCTCAAGGTAGCCAGCGTCCCGAATCACCCCGACAGCGTCGGGTCGAGACTTGCGCCGAACTAGGTCATTGGGATTGAAACGCGAGGCCATGAGCGTAGCGCTCTCTAACAGGTCAAGCGCGCAAGGCTACACACCGCCGGATGGCTAGGCAAACCGCCTTACGGACAGAGCAATCAAACTTGGTGCCTCATCGACTCTGACGCTCGGCAGCGTTGCCTTTCCTGTTCGCAGACATGCTGCTCAAGGTGGAGGATAGTGGTGGCGATGGGGGCTGGTAGGCCTTTGGGGCCGGTTGGACTGTTGGATTCGTGAAGCCAACCGGATGCCACCGACCAACATCCCACGGCACAATTGGTTTCACCGTGGCCAACATTCGCCAAGAACGCTCCAGACAGCTCCCATGGTCTTCCACCTTACGGCGCGAATTTTTCCTCCAGCCACATTCGCACGGCTTCAGCACTCGAATAGCCGTTGGCCCGCAGTAGCTCTACCACATCCGCACCTGAAACGACTATTACTGGATGTTGATCCTCTTTGACCTCCCGGTAGGCCTGCAGACCGACGTAGCTTGTTGTCACCAGAATGCCGAATTGTCGATGGCGCAATCGGGAAATCAGCCGAGACACGTCCCTAACTCCCACACCTTTCGAAGTGGCGTAACACTTTGCCTCCAGCGCGAAGTCGACCACGATCCCTGATGACCCGCTCCCAATCCGCAGCTTCCCAATCGCATCGCGGCCACCATCGCGCGAAGGCCGAGTCAAATCGAGTTCCGCAATGTCAGGCAGGAGCAACTTCGCGAGCTCTGCGGCACAGCGTTCGAAACCGTAGGAATCCTCTTTGAAGTACTCGTACACTCTTCTCAACGTGGCCTGATCTCCCGAGTCGCCGGGAATCTGCTCCTCTCTCTTTCGAAACTCCACCGATCTGGTAGAAGTCAACATGCGACGCTGGCCAGTCCTGATCCAGCTTGACCATGCCTCGGGCGCATTAGTGGTATGAGGATTGCCCGCGACTACATCCTCAATCCATACCCTCGGCACCACTGGAGCGTCGATAACCGAGAAGCGTGCCCGGTAGTTCTGAAAGCGCCTTCCCCCAGAAACTCTCCAGATGGCTACCAAGTCTTCAGAGGCACGGACGTCAAGGGTGCCCGGAACGGCCAGTCCGAGGAAGACGACATCCCTCCATTCCCCCGTGCTCGCGAAGAGGAAGACAGGGGGTACCTTTCGGCGTTCCTCGACCCCGGAACTCGCCAGTTCGAACACCCGTTTGAGAAGCTCGTTACCCTTCCTGGGCGTGTCGTGAAGGTCACGACCAGGGCGCCTGTTGTCCCCGAAGTAGGTATAGACCCCCGTCTCCCTATCGAGCATGTCCGGCCAATCCGGCTCGCTTCCTGACGACGTGAGGACAACCATTTCCAACGAATCGATCTGGCCTCGATACCTAAATCCACCGGCATTACTCACCTCCAGGAGGTGCGGCAACGGGTCGTCTCCCGCGTTGCCCATCCGCCCTCCCCGATAAACCGAGTCGACCCTAAGGTCGGCTGAACCGGCGTCAGAAAACGAAATGGTCATCACATCCACAACTGTCTCCGTTCAATCGACATGCTACGGTTACGGCGCGCTCTAACCTCGTCCACCGCCTGCCACCGTTGTTTACGTACGCGAGCTGTCCCGCGGACCGCGCACGCTGAACTCAACCTACCCTCACGGCACCCCGCATCCTGTCTAACACCCTCGGCTCGCCAGCAACCACTAGATGCGTACGCGCCCGGGACAGCGCTACATACGGCAGTTCCTTGTCCGTGACGGATTCCCCAGTCGCCGCCACGATCACGACCTGTCGTTCCAGACCCTTAAACCGCCTTATCGTGTCCACGACAATCCGCCCGCCTGACTCCTGGTCGCATCGCACCGCTGCGAATTCACCCAGGCGGTCATGCGGCGCGAGCAATTGCACGATCGCCTCGGTTGCCGCGAGCACCCCGATATCGCCGGTTGGTACGCGCTCGATTGAATGCAGACGCGCAACGCAATCGGACACCTCACGCTGCAGTTTGCCGGGAGATTCCACACTGACCCAACGCACCTCCACTCCATGGGGGCCGACAGCTTCGATCTCGTGACCCTCATAGTGTTTCCGGACAAGCTCATGTATTCGCTTGGTGTTCCGCAGATTGAGGGTCAGGCGAATCGGGACCAACTTGATCTCCCCAGGTAGATTCGCTGCGCTCGCATACACCCGCTGGTTATTGTCGTAGAAGATCCGAAGCAGTCCGCGCGTGCTCAGCCCCGACTCGACAGCGGTCCACCACAACGGCAGGAAATCCTGACCTTCATCGACAACGATTGCATCAAACACTTCCTCAGGCAAGCGCTCGAATGCGTCCATGAGAAGTTCGAGCCAGACCTCTTCGAAAAGCTGCCTCTCACTGACGCCAGCCGGACGCGAGAGTCCAGCTCGGCCAGCCATCTCCGCGCAGAGCTCATGGAACGTCATCACTGCGACAGGCAGACCATCTCGCATACGACTGCGGACTTCGCATGCAAGGCCCCGGTTATAGCAGACGTACAGCGTCCGCACCCCTTTTTCGGCTAGACGACTGGCTTCTTCCATCGCCAGCACCGTCTTTCCCGTACCAGCCGCGCCGGCAATCGCAGCGCGTGGTACCGCCTCCAACGCTCGCAGAATGTGGAACTGCTGTTGGGTCACCGATTCCAGTTCCGCATCGTCCCGCGAAAGTGTTGCCCCGAGCGAGACTCGCAGCTGGAACGGCCTCGCAAGCACCTTCTCGAGCGCGCGAAGGCCATCCCGGCCTAGCTCGCGCGTTCTTCCCTTATTGGCCCCTCCATGCCCCAATCGACTCCGAACCCAGTCGCCGAGTCCGCGCGCAAACGTCTCCGAGAAGCAGAATATGCGTTGCGGCATGTCCGCCCCCAGGTCTCCCCGCGGTGCGGAGGAATGTGGCAGCACAACTCCATGCCGGGCTCGGATCCATCGCGCTCTCCAATGCGAGGAGTCTTTGAGCTTCTTTAAGAGCTCGTGCTTTGCGCTTCGTGCTTGTTGAACCGGATTCTTGATGTTGTGCGTTACGTTCCAACGATCGCGACTTGTCCAGCGCTCACTACGTGGGTCGTATGCGACCGCCCCGCCCTTCACTTCAAGCGTCAACAGCCCCAATTCCGCATGCGCGACAACGAAGTCGCACTCGCCATCGATCTCCTCCCCATCCTCCGTGAGTCCAAGCCAGGGACGCGAGTAGAAGACAACGAACGAATCATCCAGCACTGTCTCCAGCCGCCGGTACACCTCGCACTCCGTATCCCGCAGCATGTTGGCGGTGACGTCGGGCGGAAGCGATCGTGGCCACATTACAGCCATGTCACGCCTTCCGCAGGAGCCCCGCAAAGAATCCCACCTCTACCGCTTCCGGCAAACCGGCCAGCATCGCCCTGTCGAGGAACCGGTTGTATTCCTCACAGGCGGTCTCAGGCGCGAGAACGCAGGCATGGCAAGCGGCCAGCGACAGTCCGTCCGAGCCCCCGATCGCGTCTTGAATGCACACGGGATCCGAAGAACACCATTCCATGGCCCGTACCGACGCCTCGACGGCCCGCTCGATCCGGTACCCTTCTCCTTGCCGTTGCAAACCACCAAGCGTCCCGTCCGAGTCGGACGTCGCCGTGTAGATCAGCACGCCAGCCATCCCGCCGTCTCCTTCGCTCACGTACAGCCGTTCGCGAAGGGCTGCCGTCGAGTACCCGCACTCCAGCGTGAGTTGGCGCATTAACGCATGTGCGAACGTATGTACCAGTAGATACCGCGGAGTGATTGTCCGGGCTATTTCTTGCTCTCCGTGCCTCGTCCGCCACTCAATCCGCCATGCCTCGTCGACACGCCGTGCCCGTTCCATCACCCGGTCGTTGGCTTCCCACGCACCGAGCGCCATCTGGTTGAATGCCAGGAACACCCCTTCCCCACGGACCTCCACCGCCGGAAGCCAACCCGG
Source organism: Alphaproteobacteria bacterium (assembly GCA_022819905.1). Classification (GTDB taxonomy): domain Bacteria; phylum Pseudomonadota; class Alphaproteobacteria; order TMED109; family TMED109; genus VXPW01. The sequence goes on along the minus strand of JAJEGJ010000016.1, from coordinate 11,295 downwards.
GTTTCCGGCAGCGATCGCCGCGACCTCTGGACTCTCTTCATCGCCCGGCGGATTGATCCGGGTAAAGCCCATAAGTGCTCGCACCTCCCGCAGCCGTACGACGCGCACGATGTGGTCGAAGAACGGGCGAATACTGTCCGGCACCCGCACGTTTCGGATCTCGAACTCTCGTGAGTCTCTTTCCGCTGTATCGATTCCCGACTCGAACTGACGGTACTCCTCCTGGCGGATACCCAAAACTGCGCCGTCATCGTACCGTGCCAGCCGCTTCTCGATCTGCCGGACCAGCTCCTCGAAATCCAAGCCGAGGGCGTTGATGACTGGCGCCAAATCCCCGTTCGCCAGAACGCGGACAAAGGTTTTTCGATCAGCGGCTTCCACCCGCACGATCGAATTCCAGTAGACCCCTAGCGCTTCCTGAAGTGCATCGGACCAAGGGGGAATGCTGAGCGCCGACGCCACGACCGGGAAGTACAGGTTTGACGCCCCTCGCTGTAGCGCCCGCGGTTCACGGTCGCACTCCTCGTTCGGCCCGGCAAGCCAGGGCCTACGGCCGCGACATCGAAAGCCGTTCCACGTCTGCGCGCTGAACACCCCATCCATACTCCGGCGCGCCTTGCACTCGGGGCAGCTGAGAATCAACCCGCCCAGTCCAGGCCGCTCCGATCGAAGGTATAGGTCAGCCCGCTCCTTCTTCCTGCACTCGTCCCGGTGTCTGACCCAGGCGTGCCAGGGGAAGTCGTCCAGATGTCCCCGGGAACAGGTGTTAGCGGCAACTTTAAATTTCCCATTTCTGTCAACGAGGAATTGCGCACTTCGTGTTGGCGACGGTTGCGGACGGGTCCACCCTGTTGGCCTTGCCAACAAGGAAGGGGCGGCGCCGGATGCATGGATGGGAGACAAGGATGTTGTTGAAGCACTATCTCGATCAGGGGATCAGCAAGGCGGAGTTGTCGAGGCGCTTCGGCATCAGCCGGCGGACGATCCACCACTGGATCGCCACGGGGCAGTTGGACCGCGACCTTGCTGCGGGCGCGGCGGGCGCGGCGCGACGGCGACGCAGGAAGCAGAAGCTGGATCCGTACAAGGGGATCATCAAGGCGCGGCTGGAGGAGTATCCGCAGCTCTCGGCGCAGCGCCTGTTCGACGAAGTGCGCGCGGCGGGCTACCCGGGGGGCTACAGCCGCGTGAGGGACTACGTCGGCCAAGTGCGGCCGCGCGCGCCGGTCGAGCCGACCGTCCGCTTCGGGACGCCGCCGGGCCGCCAGGGCCAGGTGGACTTCGGCACGTTCACGCTGCCGTGGGGCCGGCGGCACGCGCTGCTGGTGGTGCTGGGCCACTCGAGGCTGCTGTGGCTGCGGTTCTACCGTCGGCAGACGATGCGCGTTCTGTTCGATGGGCTGGAGGGCGCGTTCGCGCGCTTCGGCGGGGTGCCCCGGGAGATGCTGTTCGACCAGATGCGCGCGGTGGTGCTCTCGGACGACCGCACCGGCGGCGGGGAGCTGATCCTCAACCCGGAGTTCCTGCGCTTCGCGGCGCACTGGGGGTTCATGCCGCGCTCGTGCCGGCCGTACCGGGCCCGGACGAAGGGGAAGGTGGAGCGGCCGATCCGCTACCTGCGGGAGAACTTCTTCTACGGACGCACGTTCGCCAGCGACGAGGACCTCAACGGGCAGGCGGCGCGTTGGCTGGACGGCACCGCGAACGTGCGCGTGCACGGCACCACGGGCGAACGTCCGGTGGACCGCTTCGAACGCGACGAGAGGGGTGCGCTCGGCCCGCTCGCGGGGCGGCCCTACCGACGCCTCGGCGCCACGCAGTCCGCGGCGCCGGCAGCGCCGGCGCGGCCCGCCGTGCCGGTGCAGAAGCGCTCGCTGGCCGACTACGCGGAGGTGGCGCGGTGAAGGCCGCGGCCAGGAACCGGCGCGACCGGGTGCGGGCGATGCTGGCCGACCTCAAGATGCCCGGCGCGCTTGAGGTGGCGGACGACATCCTGGCGCAGGCCGACGGCGGGACCGTCACCGCCAGCGAGGCGGTCGAGAGGCTGCTGGACGCCCAGATCGTGCTGCGCAACAACCGCCGCCTGGACTCCGCCATGCGCTCCTCGCGGCTGCCGGCGGTGAAGACCCTGGCCGAGTTCGACTTCGCCTTCCAGCCGAGCATCAAGCGCGAGCAGGTCGAGAGCCTGCATGAGCTCGGCTTCGTCGACCGCGCCGAGAACGTGGTCCTGCTCGGCCCCCCGGGCGTCGGCAAGACGCACTTGGCCATCAGCCTGGCGATCGCCGCCGCCGAGTCCGGACGCCGCGTCTACTACGGCACCCTCGCGGACCTGGTCGAGTCGCTCATGGAGGCGAAGACGTCGGGCAACCTGGCGCGCCGCCTCAAGGTGCTGACGCATCCCGCACTGCTGGTGGTCGACGAGATCGGCTACCTGCCGGTCACCCAGGACGGCGCGATCCTGTTCTTCCAGCTGATCAACGCCCGCCACGAGCGCGCCTCCACGGTGCTCACCTCGAACAAGGGCTTCGAGGAGTGGGGCGGCGTGCTCGGCGACGACGTGATGGCGGCGGCGCTGATCGACCGGCTCCTCCACCACTGCCACATCGTCAACATCCGCGGCAACAGCTACCGGATGCGGGAGCACCGGGACCTGCTGCGGTCCGAACGGCCGGAGGAGTCCACCCGCCGGAGGCAGGCGAAGTGATCCGGCCCGCTTCGCGACGCGTTGGGGGCCGGTCTCCGGTCGCTCCGCGCCCTGCGTCCGGCCCCCAACGCGAACAGCCTTCAAGCGAGGGTCACTGCGGAACCCGAGGCGACCCTCCGGGAAAAGTGTGCAATTTTAAGTTGCCAAAAGTGAGCAGTTTTAAGTTGCCATTGACAACAGGCCATCACGAAGCGGACAGGTACCGCGAACACCTTGCGCTCACCGGGCGCCCGGCGTGTGCAACTTGCGCAATAGCGGTACGCCCGTCCCGGGTCCTGGGACCAGCGGCCCGCCCGGGCCAGACGGTCGCACTGCGGGCACTGCAGCCACCCTGGAAACCGTGCGGCGACGAGCGTCCGACGGTCGGGATTACCGTCCCTGTCCCGCGAGTTCTCATCGATAACTGGTGGAAGACGGAAACCATCCACCGAGAGCCTTCTCTGCAACCTTGGTTCACTGATCCTCTGCGGGTTGGCGAGGCCCGCGGGCGGGAATGACCTGTCCCATTCCTCCAATCCTGCCGCGACGGCGGACACTGGGGCGTCGTCCGCCCGAAAGTCGACGACCGAACCCGGTCCAAATGTCATCACGACGGCGCTTCTTCGCAATTCACCAAGTCGATTGTTCGCCACCCGCTAACCTCCCGAGTCCGGTTCGCGCAGCCTTTCGGCAAGCCGGAATCGCGTACCAGCCTCGACGCTGCGCATGTTGTTCAGTGTCGGCCAGGCTTCTCCCGGCATTCGGCCCATTGCCCGCAGTGTTGCTGCTCGTTCTGCATCTTGAAGCAGGGAACTGCGGGCTTGGCGGGTCCAGTAACTTCCCGGAGCACGGAGCTCCCAGGTATCGAGGAGCCTCTCCAGTTCACGCGCCACCGCGACCTCCTGCGGGTCAATTGCCTTCGCCCTCCGCACCACATCGGCAATGAGGCGTCTTGCTCCATCGACGGCATCGTCGTCCAACTCCGGTCTGTCCAGCATTCCGGGAACAAGATGCCTTATCAGCGCCACCAAAACGGCATGCAACGCCCGGTCCCGAGCCCTCGACGCGAACGGTGTCACGCTGGTCGGTTCCACATCCCGGTAGAGCGCCTCGTGAAAGCTCGCGAAGCTCTCATAGTGCGATCGGTCCCGGGCCTTGGCGTTGTTGAGCACGGCGACCACCAGCCCCGGGACATTGCCCCGACCTACACGGCTCGTCGCCTGAATGTACTCGGCGATCCCCTTCGGCTGGCCATTGACTAGCATCAGGCCGAGCCGGGGGATGTCAACTCCGACGCTCAGCATGTTCGTGGCCAGCACAACATCAAGGGCGCCCCGACCATCCGCGCGAATGGAAAGGCGGTGCAGCATGTCCCTGACGTCAGCCTGGGTCCGTCTGGAGGTCAGCTCTTCGATTAACTCCGGCTGGCGCGCTGTCTCGTCTCGGCGTTCCGCGAGCAGAGAAAGACTGTCGTTCACGTCATCCTGCATCAGCACAAGTGCACCGCCAAGCTCCCGCAGCGAGTTGAAATACGAAACTAGCGTCCAATAGGGGTCCCTCGCATTGTCGTCCGTCGTGCCGCCGAAAGCCGACTGCAGAAGGGAGGCTGCCACCGCCTGAAGCGTAAACTTCGCTGAACGCCCGGCTGTCGTGACACCGGCGTAGACCCGCCCTGGTGCATCATGGTCCACGACAGCGAACCCGGAATCGTCCGAATCGATGCAGGACGGCGGGAACTGCCTAGTGGCCCGGTCGAACAGAGATGCAACCTGTTCTGAGGCGCGCCGGATCGTCGCCGTAGACCCGATGATCTTCGGGCGCGCTCCACCCGACTCGAACAACCGGTCGATTGCCGCCTCGTAAAGACCCGCAACCGTACCCAAGGGACCCGAGATCAGGTGTAGTTCGTCCTGGAGGATCAGGTCGGGCGGTCGGCCATTGTCGAGACCGAACAGGCCGTTCACCTCCTTACGCCGCACGATCTGAGCGAACTTGTCGACCGTCCCGATGATCAACGTCGGTCTCGCCCGATACACGTCCTCGTCGACCGTCCATACCGGCAGGGGTGCCTCCGGATGGATCAACACGCACTCACGACTCTCGCATCGCGTGTGGATGGCATCCGCCACTTCGTCGTGTTCCCAGGACAGCGGGTTCCGACATGCAGGACATTGCACAAGCTGTTTGGGAGTCGGCTGGTCCGGTGCTCCGCCAAGCGCCGCCGCGGCGTCGGTCACACGGTTGGGAACCGCCTCCCCGCCAACCCAGAGGCCGATCGAGAACGGCGTATCCCCAAGCTCTTTTCGGGACGCCTCAGCCTCGCGGATGCGTCCACGACGGATCGCTTCGCAAGCAAGCACCACCGCGGAAGCACGAGTGAACTGCTGCGTGGTCAACAGTCGCAGCGTGTAGCGGATAACCGCCGCAACGCCATCGCCGGCGTCCGGGCCATCGGGTGCCGCAAGGCGCCGGTAGAACGCGAGAAAAGCGATCAGCGCGAGGTATGCCTCCGTCTTCCCACCACCCGTTGGAAACCACAGAAGATCCATGATCTCGCGTTCGGGGTGATTTCGATCCGCCACCGACGCCGCTGCCAGCAGGATGAACCCAAGCTGGAACGGCCGCCATTCAAATGGCCCCCGCATTTGCTTTTCATAATCCCAGCCGTGCTGCAGATCAATCGCGAGATTCGCGAGCCGGAACGCTCGAGCCATCGTCGCGTCTCCAGCTATCCGACGCGCACCGTCCGCCATGCGCGCATAGACCTCTAGGCACACGGCGATGTTCTTTTCCGCCTGTTGCACGAACTCGTCGGGAAGGTCAGCTGCATCTGTTTCCCTTTCGCCCAGCCAAGTCGCGTAGACCGCGGGCAATCGTTGGAGACCTTCGGCCAGTTCGAGTGGATCTGCCGTCGCGAGCCATCGGGCCGACAACGGGCTGGTTGGCCCGTCCCGACGAAGCGATTCAAACACCTCGTGGCCGGTTGCTCGGGTTGCGGGCACAACCGTTGCCGGCAGCCATGCGGTCGCCACCATGTCCGCCGTCGCCGAATCGGCAACGCTCTCCCATTCTGCCGAACAGGTATGCCCGTTTGCGAACTCACGTGCATTCCGGTAGAGCAGCGCCGCCGAGCGGTCATCGTCATCGAGCACCGCTCGTCGCGAAGGCCTCGCGACCAGTACAGTCCCTTCTCCGGGCCGTATCTCGATCCGCGTCTGGAACAGCGTGAGTCGTTCGGTCCCTTCGCGACCAGCATCCTCGTCCGGTTCGGCCTCATTCAGAAGCGTGACGGTGGCCAGCAGACCAGTCGTCCACGGCGCCGTGCGCACATGCAGCCTGACCTTCGGGGGGGCGCCATATGGCTCCAGATCGACGAACGACGATCCATCTTCCAGAGCGACGTTTTCCAAAACGATGTTGTGCGCCCGGCGTCGCCACTCAGTCCGCGTAATTCCACCAAGGCCATCCTCTATCGCTGCGGCTTCCGCTCGATTCCTTCCCTCAACCTCAGAACTCCGAACCGGCTCGTACGTAGCGAAGCGAACCGTGATGCCGAGTCTCTTGCCGGCTTCCCCGCGCGCTGCGAAAGACACCCCGGCCGAACACGGTCGGAACAGACCGGTAAGGGAAATTTCCTCCTCCTCGCCTCCGCTGTCGGTCTCGCTCTGGCCCGCCCCGGCGATACCGAAACGTTCATCCTCTTCCGCACCCATACGGCTCTCACGCGGCCATAGCATGCCGGTGAGATACACGTCCGACGGCCGCGACATCAGCACTTCGGCATCAGCGTGAGGACCAATTAAATCCTGTTCCAGCCGGTCGAGCAGCAGCTCCCGCATCTCACCGCCCCTGGCGCTTGCCGATGAGGGGGAAGAACGACGTGGTGTAGCCCAGCACCAGAGGCGCCATCATGATCCCACTACTTCTCCACGGCTCATGAAGCAGCTCCCCCTCGGGCGCATCCGGGGGCAGGACAACCGTGCGCACGCCGCGCACATGCAGGTGGCGGAGCACATCGGGTGGACGCCGACGGCCCCCGCCGAGTTTGGCCTGAAGCGCATTCGCGACGAAGAACAGATCGTTATTGACGCTTCGGGACAGCACCGCTAGGCACCGTCCCGAGCCATCCTCACTCAGCCGGTATAGGAAATCGACGTCGCGATCGCAGACGGCGACAAGTGCCGCAGGCTCATCGGCGATCCCGAGGATCCGGCGTTGGCCTTCCCAAACCGCCTCGGTGCTCGCGAACAGGTGCCGACCCGCCAACCCTTCCGCATCGATGTCGGTGTCGCGACCTATCTCGAACTGGGCGCGCGGCGAGTCCCGTCGCGTCTGGAGACAGAACACCCTGCCTGAAACATCGACGCGCCCGGCATGCTGCCGGTACCCACGGCCGACAAGCAGCTTCGCGCGTCCTCGTGTCGCGCCGACGAATACCACTCGGGCTTCTTCATCCTGGTCAAGGTGCGCACCCTGCGTATCCGGCAGCATGAGGTGGACGGTGTCAGCCTCGCGTCCCTTCGATGCGTGTATCGTCCCCACAATGGGACCCCCGACACCTACCGCGGTATCGCAGACTTCGGCCGGTGGCTGCTTGCGGCCGAGGCGCTGACGCAGCAGCCGCATGTCCAGCACCGCATCCGTGCGTCCGCCGATGCGCACAAGACGGGTCCACGCCTCGCCCGCCCCGCACGTTGCCAAAGCCGTACCCCGCACGTTCTCATCCCACAACTCCATGAATCTCTCGCGGTCCAGGTCTGCGTTGGCGTGCCCCGACAGCGCGGCGCCGATCCATGGCGCGAGACACACGGGAAGTCCGGACATTCGAACGCGATGCGCCACGCCGTTCTGCGCCAAAATTGACGACGTCAGAAGCACGTCGGACCGCCTGCGGTACAGGACAAACGTGTCCTCCAGCTTCGCGAGCGCCGCTCCGTCGATGGCCGGAGCCTCTCCGTGCGCGAGGCTGATGATCTGATCCCTGATCTCGGCAAGCTTGTCCTCTCCCTTGCCGGCCGCGGTTAGCACCTTGCGCCGCGTGTCGGAAAAGATCGTCAGCAACTGAGAAGAACTGGTTCGATGCACCTCCGTTAGTTCGCACTCCCGGAACGGACCTGCGGTGCCACTTCGGATCCTCGACGGAAACGGGGGTTGAGGAGCGTCCGCAATCTGGTCGGAACGGATTTCCTTTGCGTCAGCGAATCCGTAGATCGCTTGGGCTTCGTCTGCAAACACCGTCACACCGCAAGAGGAGGACATCTTCCGAACCAGCTCGACCACCAAATCCGCCCTAGTTCCAACTATGTCCTGCGCTTCGTCGACGATCAGGTGCTCGACGCCTTCGAGGTAATCGGCGACGTCCACATCCTGCCGGACGAGCTGCAGAACATGCCCGATGTTCTCCTCGTAGGAACCCAGTAAACGGGTTCCCTCGTCGAAACCCGAATGTATGGTCCAGGCGTGCGAGTCAAGCGTCGCAATCTTCACCGCATAGGCCGCAGATGCGTCCTCCAAGTACGCAGCAATCCGGTCGCGAATCTCCTGCACAGCAGTCCGGGTGAAGCTGATCAGCCACACGCGACTCGGTTCCAGGCCATATTGGTCAATGAGTTGCGACACCCGCCCGCAGGCCACTGCTGTCTTCCCAGTCCCAGGACCGGCACCAACCAACAGACGTTCTTCGGCCGGGGCGTCGATGACCCTCCGCTGCGACTCGTCCCACTCAATAAGGGCGGGCGGTACCACCTGGAATTCCGAGACCGGGTCGTGCCCGTCTTCCTCTTCAGCCCCTAGAGCCTCCGCCCCATCCAGCCGAACCTCGCCGCCGTTGGCCAGCGGCCAGAGACGCCGCTTGTACTTCACGTAGGGCTTACCGTCCACGAAATGGACAGGACGCGTTACCCGCTCGACTTCCTTTGCCTTCCTGAGAATCCGCACCTCGACCTGCGCCATCAACCCGCATCCCCCGGAACTCCCACTGCCGAATCGGCGCGCCCAACACGCGCCACACCAACGTCCTTCTCAGCGATTTTGACGAAATACGCTTGGCCGACCCGCACATTTGTCTCCCCTTCGCTCACCACGTCTGCTAGTTCTCCCCGGTACTTGCCTCGGAATGCGCGTTTCTGGACATCCAACACGCGCCAGCCATCCGTCCCTTTTTCCCTCAGCACGGCGCGGTTCCGTTCCACAATCCGCTTGATCTTGAGTTGCCAGAACTCTGCGCCGCCCTTCGGCCACCTGAACAGCAAACATCCGAGACCGCGCCGCTAGCACCCGTGCACAAACACCGTCGCCGTGAACCGAGGAACACCATGACCGGGCTGCCGGACAGGTTGAATACTTCGAGCCGGTAGCGCAGACCTCGCGTGTGAAGCCCGCCACGCACAACCAACTCCGGCTTGCAGTTCTTGCCTCTGATCCGACTCATCACCAGCCTGCGCTGGGGCGGAGTCAGTACGTCGTTTGATCGCCAGTCTGCCGTCACCATGGCCCTTCGTCAGGCTTCAACACCCGTATCGATTGCCGCCCGACCGGCAGGAGCATCCAGCGTCTTTCTTACTGCGGTAGCGGTTCTAGCGCGCGCCACTACGGCTGCGCCAGCCGCTGACCGCATGGTCGCGCTCATGTCAGCTGCGATCGCCTGCGCCAGCAACGGAGGCACCGCGTTGCCAATCTGCTGGAATGCCTTATTCATAGCTCCCGCAAAGACGAACCCGTCGGGGAACGACTGGAGCCTTGCCGCCTCCCTCACTGAGATCGTCCGCGCCTGCGCGCTGTCGTAATGTATGTGGCTGTATCCGTCCTTGCTCAAGTGCGCCATGATCGTTCGCACCGGCTGGTCCTTGGCAATCTTCCGCCACTTGTTCGGGAATTTCGTCGAATCGTAGGGAGGCACGATTTTTTGCTTTACCTCTTCGTACTTCCGCGCCCCAGGCTCCAAGTGCGCGTCCTTGTTCGCAATCTCCGCGAGCTTCTCGTGGAACATCTTCAAAGCAAGCCTGTGTGCTTCCGGATATTGATCGCCTTCCTTCATGCGCGCGAACAGCGCGTAGTCCCTAGGGAGGTAACGAATCACGTGATCGTAGACGCCCTCGCTCGCCTCGAACCCGGGCCAGTTTTTCATGGTCCTCGCATAGTCCGAGACAGGCCGCCTACCGTCGTAGCGCCGCAGGCTGTCAAAACGGCGCGCGCCGCGCCTCAGCACACCTTTGCACATCAGTGTTCGCGCTGGAATCTTCGGCAGATCGCCAATGGCCTCTTTGGCCGACACGGCCGGTGCCAAGTTGTCGGAGGCTTCAGGAGGGGTCACGTAGTGATGCGCTTCTGAGAATAGATCACCATTTGACAGCAGTTTCAGAGCGACCTGCCGCGAGCCCTCGTATCCGCGCGGCAGATCGATCCAATGGGTCGGTTTCGGGAACGATACCCTTTCGCCTATCTGGCGGTGGTACGCGATCAGGAACATTCGCTCCCGTGTCTGCGGGACGCCGTAGAACGCCGCGTTCAACAGCGTGTACGCGCACGCGTAGCCCAGATCATCCAACACTTCGCAGACTTCCTCGGGCACATTGTGTCCACCGAAGTTCATCGCATCCGGCACGTTCTCCATCAAGATCGCGATCGGTTTGCAAGACTTCACGAACCTCAAGTAAGGACCGTAGAGCGCTGCGCGCGGATCGTGGCGGAATGCCTCGGGATGCGCCTCGATCTCCCGTAGTTTCGACCTGCCGACACGCGCGAACGCCTGACATGGCGGACCGCCGATGACCACGTCGAACGCTTCTGCCATTCTGCCCAGACCCAGCGCCCTCACGAGCCGGCCAGGAGTCGTCGACATTATGTCGCGATGCAGCCGGTGCCGATCGTCATCCGGGTGGAAGTTGCTGCCGTAGGTTACTGCAGTGGTCGAGTCGTTCTCGACGGCAGCCGCGAGCTCGAAGCCAGCTGTCAGAAATCCCAGAGAGAGTCCCCCGCAACCAGCAAAAAGGTCCAGTACGCGAGGCCGTCCGCCTGTACCAAGCCTTAACAGCTTCTCCGTGATAAGCGGGTGTTTCACATTCCGTTCCGCAACGTCATCTACCTCCTAGGGGCTTCCGCCTGCCGCGCTCCCATGTCCAGATCAGCGGCCGTTCTAGCCCGAGTATCGCACGGGCAGTAGGTTAACCGGAACAGAATATCTTTGGTAATCAGGGTATTAGATTCCAACTTCAACCAAGCCAAAACGTTACCACAACGCAACTCGTATCACATCCCCCAAACGGCGCCGGTCAACGCAAAGTAGAAATGTCCCCTTTGTCTAGAGTGCGCAGTTTCCAATTGAAACTGACAGGCCACTTCTGGCCAGCTAATTCACCAACCTGGAACGGACGAATCGGCTCAAAGCGGACGAGTCGCGACCTCCATGGTTTCGATGGCGGACAAGCGTCCTGACACCAATTCTGATGTTTTGGCTTGGCGTCTGTATGGGTGTGCGTATTCCACGTGAAAGTTGCCACCCAATCCACATGAAAGTTGCCACCGATTCCAAGGCAAAGTTGCCGCCCATTCCATTCGAAGGCTGCCACTGATTCCACGGCAAAGTTGCCACCCTGGAGCGTGCCGTCGCGGAT